>JAZQSX010000049.1:0-47391 GCA_045630285.1 Acutalibacteraceae bacterium
TCTTTTGGTGAACCATCGGGGATAAAGCCGCTTTGCGTCTTTCGTGCTCGGCGACCGTTCGTGGAACGGTGCCCGCCGTCGCACTTCGTCGCTGAAAAACAGTCCACCGGACTGTTTTTCGGGCGCTCCTCACCCTCTCAGAGTTCGAATCCCCGTTGAATGAAAAGAACGCCTCACCCTGGCGGGTAATGCGTTCTTTTGGTGAACCATCGGGGATTCGAACCCCGGACACCCTGATTAAAAGTCAGGTGCTCTGCCAACTGAGCTAATGGTTCGTATGCAGTTGCTATGCTATTATAGCCAACTGTTTTAAAAATGTCAAGCAGAAAATCGCAAGAAAAGGAAGTCTGGTAACGATGAAACTGTATTTGGTGCGGCACGGCGAAAGTGAATCCAACCGCCTGGGATATTTTGCAGGGCAGCTGGATGCGCCGTTGACCGAGCTGGGTCATAGGCAAGCGGCGTGCGTTGCAACGTTTTTTCAGGGAATGGCGGTAGATGCCGTCTATGCTTCGACGCTGTCCCGTGCGATGGACACGGCACGGCCGACGGCGCAGATGCTCGGACTGCCTGTGATCCCCGAGCCCGGGATGCGAGAGGTGTCCGCCGGTATATGGGAAGGTATGCGATTCACCGAGCTGTCGAAGGTTTCCCCGGAGCAGTATCATCTGTGGAAGACCGACATCGGCAGCGTTTGCTTCCCGAACGGAGAGTCTGTCGAGGGGGCGGCACTGCGGGCGCAATCGGCGTTGGTGAAGATCGCCGAGGAGCGACCGAACGATACGGTGATCGTGGCTTCCCACGGTGGCATCATTCGCGCGCTGCTCGCCTTGTGGGAGCACGGTGACGTGCGGGCGATGCAGCACGGCGCTTGGGCGCCCAACGCCTCGGTGTCGGAGGTGGAGTACACCGACGGGGTGTTTCGGGTCGTGCGCAGCGGTATGGTGGAGCACTTGGGAGACCTCGTGACGGAGCTGCCGAAGACCATATAACCCGTTGTCTACGGAAAAGACAATGAAAATCTTGACGGTGCTTATTTTAATGTGTTATAATAGCGCTGCGACATCCGAGAGAGAGGGAGGGCGGTGCGAGGACTCGTGCTGTCCTTTTACGTTCCTTACTTGAGAGGAGACGGAAAGAATGAGAAAACTGTGGAAACGGGCGTTACCGTTGCTGCTGTCACTTCTGCTGCTGTGCGGCAGCACGATGACGGTCGTGGCTGACGAGGTCGCAGGCGACGCCGCCGACGAGGTGGTTGATGAAACGGTCGAGGAAGAGGTCATCGAGGAAGCTCTGGACATCAGCCGCCCGACGCTTCGACTGCGTGTCGGCACTTCCTATACGCTGAAGGCGCTGCCGCTGCCTGTGGATACGGATATATCGTCCGCCCAGTGGGGCAGCAGCGACGAATCCATCGTCACGGTGGAGAACGGCAAGGTCACAGCGGTCGGCGCCGGTAAGGCAACGGTCACGGTGGTGGCGAACGGCAAGAGCAACTTCTGCACGGTCACGGTCGTGGAAGAGGCCACGTCGGATGCCGACCTGGTTGTGGACGCCCTGCTGTGGACGGGCGGTGACGGTCAGATCAAGCCCGATACGTACATCAATTTTGAGGTCAAGGTGACCAACCAGGGCACCGAGGACGTTACCGAGCCGTTTTTCGTCGATATTTCCACCGGCCGAAAGCATCTGTTCCGCCTGGAGCACACCGACGGTGTCAAAGCGGGCGAGACGGTGTCGGTGGTGTCTGCGCCGTGGAAAGCGGTTGCCGGCGACTATATGATGGCGGTGCGTGTTAACCCGACGTTGGCGGTGGCAGAGACCAACGAAGAGACCAACAACACCTACCAGATCGGTCTGCGTGTGGCGGACGACCGCTTGACGCCGGCAGACGAGGCGGTGGCGGCGATCGTCGAGCAATACGGGCTGACCAATCTGACCTTCAGCGACGATTTTGATACGCTGGATACGGTCGACGTGCTGACAAGCGGGCGTGAGGGATACAAATGGTACACCGCACGCCGTTGGGCGCAGACGGATATGACCCGTGACGACTATTTCGTCAAAGACGGCGTGATGACGCTGCAGCACAAGGACTGCCTCTATGCGATCGGTGCCAGCACGATGGATCCGGTCACCGGTGCGGGATACACCTATAACCACGGTTACTTGGAGTTCCGCATCCGTATGCCTCGCCCCGAAAAGAAGGAAGAGGGCGAAAAGGGCAAGCCTGCCGTGTGGTCGCTGCCCACGGGAAAATGGTTGGAGATTCCCGGTGAGAACAAGCATTGGGTAGAGGTCGACTGGATCGAGTACTACGGCGACGATTATTACACTATTTCGGTGCACGAGCAGGAAAAGGTTGAAGGTGCCGATCAGAACTGGTATAAGAACAGCGGCGCCAAGCAGGCGGGCTACGGCGACGGCGAATGGCATACGCTGGGCTTCCTGTGGGTAGAGGATCTTATCATCGGCTACTACGACGGTGAGGAGATCTTCAATCAGACCTACGGCGAAGGGGAGATCCCGATCCCGATGAACCAGAACATGAGCGGTGAGCTGAAGTTTGAAGGCGTGTTTGACATTCTGGATTCGCAGGATCTGGTGCTGTACCTGGCCGGCGGTATTGACGTACCGATGGAGATCGATTATCTGCGCATTTGGCAGACGGCCGCTGATTCGGCAGTGGGTCCCAATCTCGGCATAGGCTTCGATAAAGCGCCGGAGTACCACGGTGACACGTTGCCCGACTGGGCGATCTGTGCGATCACCGCCGGCTTCGTTGCGTTGGTCATGCTGTGTGCCTTCATCGTGTGGGCTCACAGCAAGAAAAAAGAAGAAAAATCCTAAAAGATAGGAATACGGAAGCCCCCGCAGGTCGCTGCGGGGGCTTTTTCTATGTCCCCAAATTGCAAAAAGCGGGATTTTGCAATAACTCGATGCGGATAATGCCGACACTTGGCAGACTTCTCCGATAGCTTGTAATCGAGGCAATTGAAAGGCTCGAGTTGGCTGTTTTCTTAAAAATTCAAAAAAAGGCGAAAAATTGGCACGGCTAAGTCAAAAAATGGCACGAAATCCAAAAAGCACTATGCTACAATTAAATTGCGTGACTACTCTTTTTTTGTATATTGTGTACAAATCGGAAAAGTCGGCATCTATTTTGCAGTGGCTTGGCATTGGCGCCGCTGTATTCTCTGGGAGATAACTTGAAAGGAGACGATAGTATGAAAAACAATGCGCGTCGGATCGTATCGTGGATCGCAGCAATGACATTGCTGCTGACCTGCGCTATTTCCGGCATCGTACTGCCTGCGGCAGCCGAGACAGCCAGCTTCAAACTGAAGGATGAAGCGATGTATCTGGCGCCCGGCGATGCGGGCGGCTATGTTGTGTTTAACGCAACGCAGCCTCTCACCCCGGAGGGTGAGCCGTATACCGAGAAGCTGACCTGGACCACGAGCGATGAAAGCATCGTGAAGATCCACGACGCTTCTACCGGTCTGTTCAAAACTGTGAAAAACGCAAGTGGTAAGGCCACCATTACGGCGACCAACGCCGCTGGTGAGAGCCACTCTTGTGAGGTTACCGTGGCGTTTGACGGTGAAGCCATTTCGGGTGGTGACTTTGAGTATGCCCTGGCTCGCCACAATCGCTGGGGTAACATCATCAAGTCCGGTATCGGTGAGGTCGTGACCGATCCCGACGATGCGAACAACAAGGTGCTGGCACTGTCCTGCAACGGCACCAGCGCATCGGCGAACTTTATGAGCAGCGTTACCATGAATCCCAATCAGCGTTACAAGTTCAGCTTTGACGTTAAGGGTGTGGATGCGAACTCGGCTATCTTCTGGGTACAGAAGGCCAATGCGACCATTGAGAGCGCCAACGTTGAGCTTTCCGGCACCGGTGCCGGTTCGTGGCAGTATCTGACCACGAAGACGAACGAGTGGTCGCACTTTGAGTACGTTGTTCAGATTGCTGCCAATCCCAACCGCAACTATGTGTTCGGCTTTGACAACGTCAACACCGATCAGCTCCTCTACCTCGACAACGTGTCGCTGACCGCACTGGGCACGGCGGAGTCGATCGAGCTCAGCGAGACGGAAGCGGAGCTGGAGGTTGGCGACGAGCTTGACCTCACGGTGACAGCGTCTCCGGACGGCGCGACCATGAACCGCGTGAAGTGGATGACCAGCAATGACAAGGTCGCCACGGTGGAAAACGGCAAGATCAAGGCGATCGGCGAAGGCAGTGCCACGATCACGGCGTTGTCCGGTACGCTCGTTGCGACCTGCACGGTGAACGTCACCGTTCCGGAAGCATCCTTCAAGCTGGCGGATGAACTGGTGTACGTGGCACCTGGTGATTCCGGTGGTTACGTTACGTATTTTGCAACGCATGCGGTCACGCCGGAGGGCGAGTTGTATACCGAGCCTCTGACGTGGTCAACCAGTAACTCGTCGGTTTTGGCGGTTTCCAAAGCGGAAACCGGTCTGTTCAAGACTGTTAAAGGTGTTTCCGGTGAAGCAACGGTCACTGCGAAAAATGCGGCGGGCGAGAGCGCAAGCTGCAAGGTCGTTGTGACATTTGACGGTGAGCTTATCGTGGGCGGCGATTTCGAGCACCGCACCGAAAACGTCGACACCTCTCGTTGGAAGAACTTGCTCAAAGAGAAGACTGCGAGCAAACAGGGCCAGATGGTTGCGGATCCGCAGAATCCTGCCAACACGGTTATGGCGTGGCCCTGCAATTCCGCAAGCGCCTATGCCGAGTATTATGCCGGCCTGACTATTGAGCCGAACCGCACTTATAAATTCAGTATGGATGTCAAGGGCTACGACGGCAGCGCTGTGGCACTGTACTTCAAGACCGGCGCCAAGGGCTGTACCGTGTTGAGTACGAATGTGGGTGATAGCCCTGTCGGCGGCTGGCAGACCATTCCTATGAAGGCCACCGAGTGGACTCGTGTGGAATATACGATCAAAACAGGTGCGAGCGTCGACCGCAACTATTTGTTTGGTTTCGACCACACGGTCGCAGACACGCTCCTCTACTACGATAATATTTCTCTTACCGAACTGGGTACGGCGGAGTCGATCGAGCTCAGCGAGACCGAGGTCGAGTTGGATCCCGGTCAGGAAACGCAGCTGACGGTGACGGCGTCTCCGGAAGGTGCGACCTTCAACCGTGTGCAGTGGCTGACCAGCGACGCCAACGTCGCTACCGTCGTTGACGGTAAGATCACGGCGATCGGCGGCGGCACCGCCACGATCACGGCCCTGTCCGGCACGCTCGTTGCGACTTGCAAGGTCAAGGTCACGGGTGCGAGCATCCTGCCTCCCGATGAGGATGCGGACGGCTACGTTGCCAAGATCGATTTCGATCACGCCCCCAAGGGTTTTGCTACCCTGAAGAATGAAAACTACATTCTGGAAGGCGTCGGCATCGACGGCAGCAAGGCATTCATGGTTTCCGGCGACAAGGGCGACTACGTCGAGTTCGCTGCTGATGCCAATATCATGATGCTGCCGGGCGAGACCTACATCCTGCGCTTCAAGACCAAGGGTGGCCCCATGCGTCTGGAATTTGGTCCGCAGGGCACCTACTATCAGATCCCGCTGACCGAAACCTACAGCAACCCCTCGGCCTTTACGCCGAGCAATGCGGACTGGACCACGTATCAGCGTGTGATCCGTCCCACCACCTCTGCTTTCAACTTCACCTGGTTGCGTGTGAAGTTTGATGCTGACAACACGCCGGTGTATATCGACGACGTTGTTCTTATCAAGGTTGACGATCTGATCGCACAGGTCGGTTCGTTCGATCTCGAGAGCGGCAGATACGGTTTGACCGCTTTGGCGGATGTGGCTGCTGCCGGCGACATCGTCGTTGACCCGCTGAACACCGAGGACGCTACTGATAAGGTGCTGTCCTTCCCGACGAAGAAGGATTCCGAGACGGCTCCTTACGCAACGACGAGCAATGCGCCGTTCTATCTGGACAGCGCCACGACGAAGCTGCAGACGGGCGTATTCTACGCCGGCAGACCGTACACCCTGTCGATGGATGTGTACGGTGCGGCAATGGGTGTCTTCTTCGATGCCTCCAAGGGCGTTTCCGTGCTCGATCACACGGCGGAGAAGGGTGCTGACGGCTGGTATCAGGTTGGCGGCGACGCTACCAAGGACGGCTGGAAGACCTACACCTTCACGATCTATACCGATGAGACCACTAAGGCGTTTGACAAGCTCTTTGCCTTTGCCAAGAACGCCGAGGATGCCGCAGAGTATTCCGACATTACGGCGGCAACGTATATTGACAATGTTACGCTGATCCAGAAAGAGGTTGCTCCGGAATCGCTGACGATCAGCAAGACCGAGCTGCTGATGGGCGTGGATGCCACTCAGAAGCTGGGTGTGACCCCCAATCCGTCCTTTGCGACGATGGGTAAGGTCACCTGGACCTCCGACAACGAGGCTGTTGCGACGGTTAAGAACGGTACCGTGACGGCCGTTGGTGTCGGCAAGGCGACCGTTACGGCGACCTGCGGCGAGCTCAAAGCGACCTGCGTCGTTACCGTGGTTGATGAAGCGGTCAGCTTCACACTGGTGACGGATAAGCTGCATCTGGCCCCCGGCGTCTCCAAGACGCCTACGCTGGCTACGGTCCCCGCCAACACCAAGCCCGGTGCCATTGCTTGGACGAGCGATAAGCCGGCGGTTGCTACGGTCGACGCAGCAACGGGTAAAGTCACGGCGGTTGCCCAGGGCACTGCAGTGATCACCGGTAAGAAGGGCGACGTCACCGTTACCTGCACCGTTACGGTGGATGAGTTCGGCGAGCGCATCATCGGCGGTGACTTCGAGATGAACGACTGGAACAACGGTACGTTCACGACCAATATTATTAAGGATACTGTCGGCACGGTGGTTGACGACGAAGGCAACCTGGTGCTGAAGCTTCCCGGTTCCGCCAACAGCGCACTGTATCTCAGCTCGCTGATGCTGGAGGACGGCAAGGATTATCGTCTGACCTTCAAAGCGAAGGGCACGAAGGTTCGCACGCACATCAACGGTGACAACGTCATCAACGGTGCGGGTGAGACCGATACCACACTGACGACCACCGGTTGGAAGACCGTGACCGTCTCCTTCACCTATAAGGCCGGCGGCAATAAGAGCGCCGTCGTGGCACTGAGCAATCAGGGCGGTTCCTCCAAGGATCTGTACATCGACGACGTCTCGCTCGTGCAGCTTCCTGCGGCAACCGGTATGGAGATCGTTCCCGGTGAGATCAAATTGCTCCCCGGCACGACCAACCCGCTGGCCTGGGCTCCGATTCCCTCGGATGCGTATATCAGCGATGAGGGTATCACCTGGTCTTCCAGTGATCCCACGATCGTAGCTGTGGATGCAGAAACCGGCAAGGTCACGGCGCTCGGTCAGGACGGCCAGTCCGCTGAGATCACGGTGACTAACGGCACCTTCTCCAAGACCGTGACGGTTATGGTTTCGGATTATGCGAACCTGCTGTGGAACGGTGATTTCGAACAGGGTGCCTCGATCAACTGGGGTAACAACGCCAAGATCAAGCCCGGTGTCGGCAAAGACGGCAGTTGGGGTCTCGTCCTGACCGCTACCGGCGACAACTTCTTCAAGGGCGACATCCCCGCAAAGCCCGGCACGAAATACACGCTGAGCTGGGATTACCTGCCGGTTGCCGGCGCAAAGTTCAAGGTTTGGTCCTCCAAACTTGGCTTTAACAACAACGCCGGTTCTTCCACGGGCACCGGTTGGCAGACCAAGACTACGGTGTTCACCACCCCTGCGGGTATGGATCTCTCCAACGTGGGTTGGATCCTCTCGATCGTTGGTGAGGCGATGGGTAAGGAAGGCTACGTCGTTGTTGACAACCTCTCCATCAGCCTGTACACCTCCGGCGTCGAGGCTGAAAAGATCGAACTGAACAAGAACCAGCTGACGCTGATGCCCGGTCGTACCGGCAACCTGACGATTCAGGCAACGCCGATCAACGGTGACGTTAACCGTGTGACCTGGACCTCCAGCAACGAAGACGTGGCGACCGTGGAATACGGTGTGGTCACGGGTATCGGTGAGGGTACGGCGACGATTACCGCCAAGCTGAAGAGCGGCTTGACTGCTTCCTGCGAGGTTCGTGTGTCCGGTAATGAGGCATTCATCACCAACGGTACCTTCTCGGATACAAAAGACGATTCTTGGACCTTGAGCGAGAGCGGTGCAGAGATCGTTTCCGGCGTCGGCGTGTTAGATTCCAATGCGGTTTCGCTGAAGACTAACGGTTCTATTCAGCAGACGATCACCGGTCTGAAGCCCGACACCAAGTATCAGCTCTTCGTACGCTTCCGCTCCGATAAGGCCGGCAAGCTGGTTGTGGATCTTTCCAACTCCGCTGCCACGCTGTACAACAAGACGCTGAGCTCTGTTGCAGGCTGGACTAAGGGTATTTACGACTTTACGACCGATGCGACGGTTACCGAGACGGACGTCTTTACGCTGACGATCGCTCCCGATGCCGGCCAGGCAGGTCCGATCCTGGTGGATAACGTGTTGCTGGCAGAGCAGGCCACGATGATCGACTTCATCGTCGAAGACGTGTTCTGGTTGCTGGACGATCCGATGGCGGCAACCGATCAGGTTAAGCCCGGTACGGAGCTCACCTTCTACGTGCTGATCAAGAACCAGGGCACCGACGCCGTGAAGGCAGAGCAGTCGATCGTGATCGACATCTGCATGGACGGCGAGCCGGTCCTGTCGATCCCCTATACCTTTGTTACCGGTATGGAGTCGGGCGGCTACGAGACGATCGCTTCCACGGTCCCGTGGGCAGCAGTGGCGGGTGACCACGTCATCTCCGCTCGCGTCAACGCTACGCTGTCGGTTCTGGAAATCGACGATACCAATAACAACACGCAGCAGAAGGATCTGCGTGTCAACGACGTCATCTTGACGGCTCCCGAAATCGCCGATATGGCCGGTTTCAATGAGTTGATCTTCAGTGATGACTCCAACACCACCGATACGTTCGATACCATGGCGACCGGTGGCGACGGCTACAAGTGGTACGTCATCCGTCCGTGGGACAACAAGAATGCGACGGCGCATTTGGGTGAGGACTACTCGGTGAAGGACGGTGTCCTGACGCTCCACAGCGTGGTACCGACCTACAACTACACGCTGGGTACCCACGACATGAACACGCAGCTCGGCTTCGATTGGCAGTACGGTTACCTGGAAGCCCGCTTCCGCATCCCGCGTCCGCGCGAGAACGAAAAGGGTGAAGACGGCGTGCCGGCGATCTGGTCGCTGCCGCCCAGCAAGCTGCATGCGAAGAGCGACGCCAACCTGAACTGGGTGGAAATGGACTGGATGGAATACTGGGGCATCAACGGTATGGGCACGAATCGCCCGAACGGCTTCTACACCATCTCGATCCACGATACCTACAAGGTCGGCGGCGATACGCTCGGTCAGTACAAGAACGCCGGTTTCAGCAAGAGCGGCTTGGGTGATGCCGAGTGGCATACCATGGGCTGGCTGTGGCAGAAGGGCATAATCATCGCCTATCTCGACGGCGAAGAAGTGCTGCGCCAGACCTTCAGCGAGGATGAACTTCCCGATCCGTGGCCGACCGTTGTTGAAAACAAGGACGGCAACTATCAGATGACGGGTGCGTTCTCGCACCTGGATGAGGAAGAGCTGGTTCTGTTCCTCGGCGGTTCCAAGGACAATCCGATGGAAGTCGATTACATCCGCATCTGGGCCGGTAACGGTGACGGCATTACGCCTCCGGCTCCCGGCGAGGACGGCGATGAAGGCGGAGACGATATCGTCGATATGGAAGCGGAAGACTTCTGGTACAACTACTGCACCGACGATTGGGGCGATCCCATTGTCGGAGCGAACGAGGATAACTACCAGAACATCCTGAACGGTCAGGATCTGTGGGAGAAGCTCTCCGACGCACGCCGTGAGGAGATCAACGCATATCTCACGAGCATCGGTCAGCTGACCTACGACGAGCTGCTCGCAGCGGCACTGATCATTGCCGCCGGCGGCGAGCCCGGGGCTCCCGATTCTCCGGATACCGGTGAGCACATGGTGTGGCCGGCAATCGCAGCAGCCGTTATGGCGCTGAGTGCCGTGATCCTGTGGATCTCCCGCAAACGCAAAAAGAATAAGTCCTAACGGATAGCATAGTTCTTGCGACGGCAGTCGATGCAACGGCATCGGCTGCCGTTTTTTATATCCGAAAGGCGAAAAATCCCGGGTTTTATGCCTGAAAAACGGCAAAATCCGAGTTTTTTGGTCGAAAGGCACCTTGTGACGAGATATGCATAGATTTTGTGCAATATAACCAAATTGGGACAGTGGTTTTAGTCGCATTTGTAGAATTGAACATCCTGTCTTGCATTTTCAAAAGCGCTGTGTTATGCTTAACTTGGTCAATGGTCTCTAAAAAGGGGAAAGTATACCCTTTTTCGGAGCTGTTGGCACCCATTAGCACGGCGGAATGTGCATATTACCGCCGTGGTTCCCGGGAGTTCACTTTGAAAGGGGAAGAGTGCGTATGAAAACAAACGCGCGCCGGATCGTATCGTGGATCGCAGCAATGACCTTGCTGTTGACCTGCGCTATCTCCGGACTGGTACTGCCGGCGGCAGCTACCGGTGAAGCTGTTGAGAACCTGGTTCCCAACGGCGATTTTGAGCAGGGTGCTGTGGCACCTTGGACAGGAACAAATGAGTATGTTTCTGTCAAAGACGGCGTCGGCTTTGGCGGCACCAAGGGCTTGGAGCTCGGTGCACACACCGCTGCTGTCGAAATTTATTGGAAGAGTTTTGCTCCCACGTTGGAGCCCAACTCGGTGTACGAGATCACCTACCTTGCCAAAGGTCCGAAGATCCGTTTGAGCGGTAATTCCCTGACGGATATTTCGATCGAAACTTCGTATTCCGAGGAAGTAGAGGGCGAGTGGACGACGGTGCGTTCTATCGTGAAAACGAAGGACAACCCGGCGTTTGATGCCAACTGGGGTGTCTATTTCCGCCGCGACGGTGCTGCGACGGAGGCTACGTATATCGACAACGTCGTGATGACGAAGTATTCGGATAAGACGCAGCATATCGTCGGCGGCAGCTTTGATGCCATCGGCAGAGACCACTGGTATAACCATTTGAATGCCGGTGCGACGGTCGTGACCGAGGCGGATGGCAACAAAGCTCTCCAGATCCCTGCGGATCTGTCGGGCGATAAGTGGGTCACCGACCCCTATCTGACTCCCGGCGTGGAGTACACCGTTACCTTTAAGGCAAAGGGTGCGCCCATCAATTTCTTTATCTACGGCGGTCCCTCCGCTGACCCGTACGCTACCGGCGGCGACACCGGTACGTGGGCGACGACCGAGCAGTCGGATACCTACAAGACCTATACCTATGTCTTTACGGCAGGGTCCGGTGTTGCGTCTACCGACGATTACCTGTTGAATCTCACCCGTAACACGGCGGCGACCAAGACCGGCGCTGTTACCTACATCGACGATTTCAGCTTGGTTGAGACGCCGGATCCGGTGTTTGAGATGCCCAGCCCGGATTTCTCGGGTGAGCACGGGTTTACCTACAACTCCACCCTCGCCGGTTCGTTCGCTGCGGGCGATGCTGTCCCGACGCAGACCGATACGGACGGCAACAAGTACATCACCGTTCCTGCGAACGGCAAGTACATCCGCTCTCCGCTGGTGAAGTATAACCTGGCGAAGGGCGATTGGATCCGCATTGAATTTAAGATGCGTAAGAACGACGCCGGTAAGGCGACGCTTGCCATGCAGCTGCAGGGCGGTATGTTCGACGGCTATGCACAGCCGGAATGGACGATTGAAGATGCCTCGACCGGTACGACCGGTAACGGCGAGTGGTTTACCTACGTGACCTATGCACAGGCACAGCAGGCGACTACCGGTTTCTACGCCGTTCCGTTCCTGCTTTCCAACAAGACGACCGCCGACCTGACGGTGGATATCGACGATTTCCAGATCGAAGTGTTGCCTGCGGGCACCACGAAGTACGATTTTGAGCTGCTCGACGGCAGTGGCTTTGATGAGAAGTCCTCCGCGCTGAACGACTACGGCTTCGGCGGTCTGTTCAACGACGGCGGTAAGATCGTTGCCGATCCCGCTGATGCGAAGAACAACGTCTTGTACTTCGACGGTACTGCTGCCAAGGTGCAGGCGTACTTCTACCCGATCAACTACACGTATGTTCCGGACGGCACGAATACCAAGAAGAACGTCCGTATGGAAGCGAACGCGCTCTACAAGCTGACCTACCGTCAGAAGGGTGCCGGCACCACGACGCCCGGTATTACGTCGTCCTATGGCACGGTGCTTTCGGTGGCGGGTGAGCCGGGCAAGGCTTCCGACGAGTGGAAGACCATCACCGTGTACTACCAGACGGCGGCTTCCATCAATCCCAACTATGGTTGGGATTTCAAGACCAGCGGCGAAGTGTATCTGGATGATTTCTCGCTGAAGATGGTTCAGCCGGCGACTTCCGTCGAGCTGGATAAGACCACCGCAAAGGTTACGGAAGGCGAAACGCTGAAGCTGAATGCTGTGGCGAAGCCGGAAGGTTCTTTCGCAGCCGGCATCACTTGGACTTCCAGTGATGAGACGGTGGCAACGGTTGCCGATGGCGTTGTGACGGCTCTCAAGGCCGGTACGACCACCATTACGGCCACCTCCGGCACCCTCACGGCGACCTGCGCGGTCACGGTTGAGGCGAAGGGCGAGGTTATTGAAGACCTCTTCACCAATGGCGATTTCGAGCAGGGTGCTTCGGTTGCTTGGGGCAACAGCTCTTATGTACAAAGCGGTGTTGGCAAAGATGGCAGTTACGGCTACTATCATAACCGCACCGAAGCCGATGAGTGGGCCGCAACGGCTCAAGTTCGCTACAAGGCGGTTTTGGCCGGTAAGTTGGAAGTCAATACGGAGTACATCCTGACGTTTGATTACAAAACGTCCGGTGCGGCGCTGGGTCAGTTCTATTTTGACGTGAACTTCGGCAAGACTTCTGACGGCAAAGATTTCAACTCCGGTTTTGATCTGCCTGCAGGCGTTTCGTCGTGGACGACGCAGACAGTGAAGTTTACCACGCCGGCTACCATTACCCCGAACACCGGTTGGGAGTTCTCCATCCGTGCCCGCGGCGGTGTCGGTGAAGTGTGGTATGACAACTTTAAGCTGACGAAGGCTCCTAAGGTTGCCTTGGAAGGTATTGCGCTGAACAAGACAACAGCTACCGTTGAGGTAGACAGCACGGTGGCACTGACCGTAACGGCAACTCCCGATGGCGCTGATCTTTCGGCGCTGACATGGGAAAGCAGTGATGCGACCGTTGCCAAGGTTGAGGGCGGCATTGTGACCGGTCTGAAAGCCGGCACGGCGACGATCACTGCTAAGGTCGGTGATATCACGGCCACCTGTGTTGTGACAGTCGAGGCGAAGGCTGCTGTTGATCCCGACGTTTTGGTTGACGAAAAATTCGAGAACGGCCCGCAGGGCGTGTTCGCCGGTGCTACCGATACCAGCACGTCCTGGAAGATCGTGGACGGTGGCGTGGACGGCGGCAAGGCTCTTGCCATTACCTATAAGAACGGCGACCGTTGGTTCAAGTGGAACACCTTGACCTTCGAGCCGAACACCCGTTACAGCATCACCTTCCTTGCGAAGGGTCCGCAGGTCCGTTTGGGCGTGTATAAGTACAGCGGCTCGGTGGATGCTAAGGGTGGTTCCTTCAACCTGTACACCCGTCCGTATCAGGACGATTGGACGTCCTATCGCCTGGAGTTTACCACCGGCGCCAACGGCTTCGGTTATGACCCGGCGAATGCGGGCTACGGTATGTTCTTCAACCGTGCCTCTGCGCTTGCGGATACCACGGAAGTGACCCTCATCGACAACTTCAAGATCGCGAAGACCGATGAGACCACCGACCGTATCGTCGGCGGTGACTTCACCTATCCCGGTATGCAGCAGTGGTACGGCAAACACCTGAGCAACACTGCTGACGGCTACGTCGTCGTGGCGGATCCCGATGATGCGACCAATAAGGTCCTGAAGATCCCGGCTTCCACCGGCCAGTTGGGTGATAACTTCCTGCAGGGCGTGTACCTGGAGGCGGGTCGTCTGTATGAGTTGTCCTTCAAGGCGAAGGGTGCTCCGTTCGGTGTTTTCATGCCCAAGAAGCAGACCTCCGGCGGTACGCTGACCGGTGATACTTGGTTCCACACGGAAGAGTCTGCCGATTGGAAGACCTATACCTATACGTTCACGACTACCGCCACCGCTGCCGGTTATGCCGAGGCGAACTGGATTTTGAACGTCTCCCGTAATATGGACGTTACCGGCGATTCCTACATCGACGATTTCAGCATCAAGCTGACGACTATTCCGGATGCGACTGCTGTCACGCTGAACAAGACCGAGACCTCGCTCGGCGTCAACGCGACCGAGACGCTGACCTTTACCACCACGCCGACCGGTGCCAAGTACGATTCCGTTTCCTGGAAGTCCAGCGACGAGAACGTGGCGACCGTCGTTGACGGCGTTGTGACTGGTAAAGCGACCGGTACTGCTACCATCACTGTGACTGTGATGGTCGGCGACACCGCACTGACCGCGACCTGCACTGTGAAGGTCGTTGTCAAGGCAGAGAGCTTTGAGATCGTGCAGGATTCCCTGCATCTGGCTCCTTCTACCAATTCCAACCGCCTGTGGGTGTACGAGACGATCGATCTCGTGACCGTACCCGCCGATGCGGATATTTCCGGTCTGATCTGGAAGTCCAGCGACGAGACTGTGGCGACCGTGGATGCCAAGGGTCAGGTCAAGGCGATCGGCGCCGGTACTGCTACCATCACCGTGACCGACGGCACGCTTTCCGACAGCATCACTGTGACGGTGGATGCGTTTGGTGAGCGCATTACCGGCGGTGACTTCGAGGGTGACGATTGGAACATTACCTACTGGACCTCCTCCATTATTAAGGATGGCGCCTGCACGCTGACTGCTGATCCGGAGAACCCGGACAACACCGTGCTGATGGTTCCTGCGCAGTCGCAGGCGAAGTGGATGTGGCCTGCGCACGTGGATGCGGGCGTTGTCTACAAGCTGACCATGAAGGTGAAGAGCGCCAACGGTGAATCGATGATCCACATCACTCCTTCGTATGTCCAGGGCGCCTCGGATTCCGGTTGGGTCTCCAAGACCATTTCCACCGAGGGCTGGACGGAAGTCAGCTACATCATCCATACGGTTTCCACCGGTTTGAACCGTAACTATCTGTACGGCTTCGGCACCAATCTGGGCGCCGCTCCGATGTTTGTTGATGACGTGTCGATGGTACAGCTGCCGGATGCGACCTCCATCGCTCTGGAAGATACCTCGATCGGTGTCAAGGGTAGCAAGGATCTGGCCTTGACGACGACTCCTGCCGAGTCCAACGTTCCCGCACTCACTTGGGAGAGCAGTGATCCCACCATCATTTCGGTGGATCAGAGCGGTAAGATCACGGCGGTTGCCGGTGAAGGCTCTGTTACCATCACTGCGAAGAGCGCCGACGGTTCTCTGTCCGCATCCTGCACCGTGTCTATCGCCGGTGACTATGCGACCGAGATCAAGCTGAACCACGATACTCACTACGCGAAGAAGAATTCCACTTTGCAGCTCACGATGTCCACCACGCCGGCCAACGCGCTTTACAAGAATCTCGTTTGGACCTCCAGCGACGAGACCATCGCGACTGTGGATCAGAACGGTCTGGTGACCATTCTCGACAAGGAAGGCGAGACGGTTATCACCCTGACCTCCGGCGAATTGACCGCTACCTGCAAGGTCGTTGTTCCGGGCACTGCCCAGAGCTTCGAGCTGAAGGACGAGACCATCAAGCTTGCTCCGAAACGCGGCAGCAGCACGATCACCAAGACATTGGTGATCGTGACCACGCCTCCGAACTCCACTGCGGGTGATCTGACCTGGACCTCCAGCAACGAAGCGGTTGCTACCGTGGATGCGAACGGTCTGGTCACTGCTCTGGCGGAAGGCGAGACCACCATCACCGTGAAGAACGCCGACGGCTCCATCACCGATACCTGCGTGGTAACGGTTGCTTGGGATGGCGAGCGTATTCCCGGCGGTGACTTCGAGAGCGGCGACTGGAATGTGAGGACCTGGTCCAGCATCATCAAGGACGGTAAGGGCTATGTCATTACTGATCCCGATGACATGGATAACATGGTTCTGGCGTTCCCGAGAGACAACGATGCGCTGAGTGCACTGTGGATGAACAGCTTGCATGTCAACGCCGGCAAGACCTACAGAATTTCCTTCAAGGTGAAGGGTGAGAGTGCGGCGCAGCTCGCAGCGTATTTCCACCCGACCTCCTGCAGCCTGAACGGTTGGAAGTATGTCAGCAACCTCACCAACGAGTGGACCGAAGTTTCCTACGTCTTCACCACCAACGCGTTGGATGACGGCACCTCTGCTGCCCTCAACCGCAACTACCTCTTCGGTATCGACAACAACAAGGACTTCATCGTGTATCTGGATGATTTCTCGATGGTTGAGCTGCCGGAGGCCACGGGCATTGTCATTGGAACCTCCGATGAAATGACCATCCGTCCGGAAGGCTCTGCGACGCTGAACGTCCGCACCGAGCCTGCTGAGGCAGGTGCCGGTAAGCTGACTTGGGAAAGCAGCGATCCCACCATCATTTCGGTGGATAAGAATGGTAAGATCACGGTTGTCGGTGCTGAAGGCTCGGTGACCATCACCGTGACCAACGATAAGGGCCTGACCGATACTATCAAGGTGACGATCGACGACTATGCTGAGTTGCTGGAGAACGGCGACTTCGAAATGGGCGACACCTACTGGGCATCGCACTCCGTCATCAAGCCCGGCGTGGGTAAGGACGGCTCCTACGGTATGATCCTGAATAACGGCAACTCCAAGCAGGATAACTTCTACAAGGGCACCCTGCCGTTGCAGCCCGGGACGACCTACATCGTCGAATGGGATTATAAGGCGGCTTTTGAGTCCGAGTTCCGTCTGTGGGGCGACAAGATAGGCCTTGGTTCGCTGAGTGCCAACTCCAAGAACCCGGGCGAGTGGAAGCACGGCTCCAAGGTGTTTACCACGCCGTCCAATATGCAGGAGATCAATAGCGCAGCACTGAAGGGCTGGATCTTCTCGGTTACCAGCGATAAGGGCGGCGCCGACGACAAGGCGGTCGTGGATAACATCTCCATTAAGCTGTATGCTTCCGGCGTTGAGGCGGAATCCATTAAGCTGAACAAGCAGACGATGACGATGATGCCCGGTCGTACCGAGAACCTCGCCATCATGGCGACGCCGGTCGACGGTGACATCAACCGTTCCAAGTGGTATTCCAGCGACGAAAACGTGGCGACCGTCGAGTACGGTATCGTGACGGCTGTCGGTAAGGGTACCGCCACCATCACCGCCGAGACGCTGAGCGGCCTGAAGGCCACTTGCGTAGTCACGGTTGCCGGTGAGCCCGCATTCATCACCAACGGTACCTTCGAGGATGCCGAGGACGATGCGTGGATCCTGGGCGGCGGTGCTTCGATAACCGAGAAGACCGGTGTGCAGAACACCCATTCCGGCACACTGACCACTGCTGAGACCGACGTTCTTAGCCAGAAGGTCACCGGCCTGAAACCGGAGACCACCTATCAGCTGTTCATCCGTTATCGCGGCGCTGCCGCCGGCAAGATGACGATCTCGCTGATCAACGGTGAAGAGCTCGCACTGCTTGAGAAGTCTGTGGACGTTACTGCGTCCTGGACGAAGGTGACCTACGAGTTTACCACGCCTGCCGAGATCGATGAGGAGTCTGTCCTGTCCTTCGTCAAGACGAGTGGCAGCGGCGCTCTCTACATTGATAACGTGTTCCTGTCCCAGAAGGCTTCGATGATCGACCTGGTCGTCGAGAACCTGATTTGGGACGGCGGCAACGAGCAGGTGAAGCCCGGTACCGAGCTGACCTTCTTCGTGATGATCAAGAACCAGGGCGACGATCCGGTCAAGTATGGCTCCATCATCGACACCGATATTTGTGTGGACGGTAAACCTGTCCAGACCATCAGCTATCTGGTGCCGGCCGATATGACCACCGGCTCGACTGTGTTGATCTCCGGTACGACCCCGTGGGCTGCGGTGGAAGGTGACCACGTCATCTCCGCCCGTGTCAACTCCACTATGTCGGTTCTGGAGTTTGATCCCACCAACAACAACCGCTTCCAGACGGATTTGCGCGTCAACGACGTGCTCCTGGAAATCCCGGATGTCGCTGCGAACGCCGGCTTCGATACGCTCGGCTTCAGCGATGACTTCAACAACATTGGCCTCATCGACTCCGGCGACACCCGCGCTGATGGCTACAAGTGGTATGTCAGCCGTCCGTACGGTACGCCTTCCGTCACGGCCGACGGCTACTTCATCAAAGATGGCGTTCTGACGCTGGTCGACACTCTCCCGACCTACAACATGTCCCTGACCACTGCTGAGTACAACAGCGGTATCGGCTTCTCCTACAACCAGGGTTACATGGAAGTGCGTATCCGCATCCCGCGTCCGCGCGAGAATCAGGCGGGTGAAAAGGGTATCCCGGCAATCTGGTCGCTGCCCATTGATAAGCTGCAGGGCCACGAGGATGCTAACTGGGTTGAAATGGACTGGCTCGAGTATTGGGGCTTGGATGGCGGCAAGAAGCCGGAAGGCTACTACACCATTACCCTGCACGACCAGGATGCTGTGAACTCTCCGAATCCGTACTACAACAAGAACTCCAACTACTCGAAGCGTGGTCTCGGCGATGGCGAGTGGCACACCATGGGTTGGCTGTGGGTGCAGAACGCAGTTGTTGCCTACGTTGACGGCGAAGAAGTGTTCCGCTTGAAGTACGATCCCGAAGGCTTCTCCGATCCGATGTGCTCTGTCGTTTCGCCCGGTGATAAGGGCGGTGTCGGTGCGTTCTCCTACATGAACGAGCAGTGGCTGCCTGTCCACATCAGCGGTTCGAAGGATAACCCGATGGAGATGGATTACATCCGCATCTGGACCAGCACCGGCGGTGGCAGCATCGATATCGGTGGTGGCAATGGCGACGAGGAGATCGTCGACATGGAAACTGAGGACTTCTGGTACAACTACTGCACCGACGATTGGGGCGATCCCATTGTCGAAGCGACTGAGGACAACTACCTGAACATCCTGAACGGTCAGGAGATCTGGGAGAACCTGTCCGAGGATCGCCGTGCAGAGATCAATGCGTACCTCGAAAGCCTGGGTCAGCCCACCTACGATGAGCTGCTTGCTGATGCGCTGATCATCGCTGAGGGCGGCACACCCGGATCTCCCGATACCGGTGAGCACATGGTATGGCCTGCCATTGCGGCGGCGATCATGGCTCTGAGTGCGGTGATCCTGTGGCTTGCCCGCAGACGCAAGAAAAAGAACAAGAAATAAGCCTAACCGCTAATCTGTTCGGTGGCGGACGCTGGGGAAGCACCGGCGGCCGCGCTTTTTTTGAATACAGTGGCACACCGGGCGCAAGAAAGCATATTGTCGAATTAAAATTATGCACAGAGCAAAAATTTTGTTGCTTTTGTATGATGCGCGTGCTATAATAAAATGGCATATCGGCCAATAAGGTCGAGCGTGAAAGAGGTTAGAGTATGAAACAGAGCAAATTGAGAGCCCTTCTGGCTGGCTTCACCGTATTGGTGTTGCTGATCTCCTGCGCCGTTTCCGGGTTGGTTCTGCCCGTATCGGCGGCGTCGGTGACTCCCAGCAGCTTGTCCTTGACCTATGAAAATCTGTGGATTATGACGGGACGCGTGCGTTCCATGGGAAGCTCGACGGTCACGTACAGTGACAAGACGACGGCAACCGTGGCGGGCAATGCGATCACGTGGAAGATTGCCGATAATACGGTGGCGACGATCGACACCGACGGCTTGATCACCCCGATCAAGGTGGGTGAAACCACGATCACCGCTACGCTGACCGGTGCCACCGATGCTTCGGGCAATGCGGTGACAGCGACCTGCGTTTTGCACGTGGTGGACGGCTCGAAGTACGTGTATGCCGACGTGCCGCACACGCTGGGCGACACGGAGTACATCGCCAACGGTGATTTCGAGCAGGGAAATACGTACTGGGGCAAGAGCGAGAAGGTTGTGGCAGGTGTCGGCAAAGACGGCAGCTACGGCTTCCAGCTGACTGCCGCCGGCGACGGTCAGTACTATAAAAATGCCATTGCGGTCAAGCCGAACACGACCTATGTGTTCAGCTACGATTATCTGCCGGGTAAGAACTCTTCGTTCTACGTGGAGGGTAGCCGTTTCCAGACCGGCCGCAAAACGCATACTTATGGAGAAAACGCCACCCGTGAGTGGCAGACCTATACCACGGTGTTTACCACCTCCAAGACGATGAGTTTGTCCACGGGTTGGGATCTGGTCATCAAGGCGACCAAAGCCGACCCGGAAGAGCCGATCGTGATCGACAACATTTCGGTGCGTGAGTACGTTTCTGCGTTGGAAGTGGAGACGCTCATCCTCTCTCATCCGAAGATGAATATGTATGCCGGCCAAAAACAGGTGCTGACGGCGTATTCCGATCCGTACGGCGGCAACCTGAACGATATGACGTGGGAAAGCAGCAACGACAACGTGGCGACCGTTTCCAACGGTTACGTCGTAGCGGTCGGCAAAGGCACGGCGACTATCACGGCAACGGCGAGAAACGGCGTGAGCGCTACCTGCGTTGTCACTGTATCTGAGGTCGATAACAATTCGTTGTTCAAGAACAGCGATATGGAAGAATCCAGCCGTTCGATGTGGAAGACCAACAAAGGCTATTTGGTGCAGTATGCCATGGTCGACGGCGACCGTGCGTTGAAGCTGGGATATTATCGCCCGGTGGCACAGACTGTCAGCGGCTTGGCTGCGGGCACGACCTATACGCTGGCAGGCTCTGCCAAGCTGGTGAACGCCGAGTATCTCGGTGTGACCGTTATGGACGGCGACACGGTGCTGTTCAGCCGGGTAAGCGATCCGTACACGCTGGATTGGGACACGGTTTGGAGCGATGAAGAAAACACCATGGTGGCCCCGTTTTCGGAGGGCTATACCTTCACCACCCCCGCTGAAGGTTTCAGCGGCACGGTGACGGTGATCTTCTCGGTGCTTGAGGAGGGCGAGCAGCCCGTTACCGAGCTTGTGACCGGTACGAACCCCGGTACGGGCGACATCGTGCAGGGCGACAACGACCTGACCGACGAAGAAGACGAAGTCCTGGCAAGTATGCAAGCTTATCTGGATGATCTGCTGTTGTATGAGCCGATCGGCAGTGATATTGACCTGACGATCACCGATCTCAAATACAGCGGTGACGATAACGGTCAGGTAACCCCCGGCACGCCGGTGACTTTCTCGGTGGTTGTGAAAAACAACGGTACCGATCCGATCCCGGTCGGCAAGAAGTTCACAGTGGATTTCTCGACCGGTCTGGAGGTCGTCCGTACGGTGGTTTACACCAGCGGCGTGCCTGCCGGTGGCGAGGTTGTGATCGCTGCCGAGCCGTGGGAAGCGGTGGCAGGCGACCATATGATCGCAGCGCGTGTTAATGCGGGCTGGGATATTATCGAAACCCATATGGAGGGTAATAACACCTATCAGCTCAACCTGCGTGTGGCGGCGGATCGCTTGGCTCCGACGTATGATAACGTGGCGCAGGTGGTGCAGCAGGCGGGTATGGATCGGTTGACGCTGAGCGACGATTTCAACAGTTTGGATACGGTCGATATGTACGCCAGCGGTGTCGAAGGCTACAAGTGGTACGTGACCCGTCCGTGGGGCGGAACGACGCTGACTGTCAACGACTATATGGTCAACGACGGCGTCCTGACGCTGATGAACGAGGTCCCGACGTACGGCATTGCCTTTAACAGCGTTGACGTAAAGACGCTGAACGGTTTCCGCTACAAGCACGGATATCTTGAGGTGCGCTTGCGCATCGTGCGTCCCAGTCCCAACGGTGCGGGCGAAGAGGGTATTCCGGCCGTGTGGTCATTTACGCAGGATAAAGCATTGGAGCAGGGCATGTTGAGCCATGGCTTGACGGCGGGCAACGATACCGACTGGGTCGAGCTTGACTGGCTCGAATACTGGGGCATTACCAAGCAGTGGAAGGGCGGATATTACACCATTACCTTCCACGATTCCACGACGCAGAAGGAAGAGCCCTTCTACAGTAACAGCAACCATAGCTTGAATGGTCTGGGCGATGCCGAATGGCATACCATGGGCTGGCTGTGGGATTACAACGGTGTTCGTTGCTTCCTCGACGGCGTTGAGACGATGAATCTGTTCTGGGATCCCGATGCTTCGGCGGTGCCGAATGCGTCTGCAAAAACTGCGACGATTGAGAATGAAGACGGCACGACCACGACCACGACCTACGGTGGCAAGGGCACCGATCCCGGTGTGTTCTCCTGGGCCAACGAGGAAGCGGCGGTGCTGTATCTCGGCGGTGCGAAGGATAACCCGCTGGAGATCGACTACGTCCGTGTGTGGCAGACCAGCGAGCCGGAGACTGTCTCCGACAATATCACGATGGATCAAAGCGAGCTGACGATATCGGAGCACGACCGTGAGCGCCTGACGGTATCGGTCCCGAGCGGCGAGGATGCCGGTACGCTTCGGTGGAAGAGCAGCGATCCGACGGTCGCTACCGTGCACGGCAATGGCGAGGTGTATGCCCGCAACGCCGGTACGGCGATCATCACGGCGACCAACGCCAACGGCGTTTCGACCTGGTGTACCGTAAACGTGGAGCATAACCTGTTGACCGGTGCGGACTTTGAGTGGGATAACGACCTGCTGCATAAGCACTGGATCTACAGTATAACGAGCAATGCGAGCTATGCTACGCTGACGGCAGATCCTGCTGATGCAAGTAATCAGGTGTTGCAGCTGAAACCGATGGACAGCAGCATGTCACGGTATTATTACAACCTGCCGGTAGAAAAGGGAAAAACGTACCGTGTGACCGGCAAGTACAAGGGCACGACGTATATGCGTATTCACATGGGCAGCACGTATACGTCCTCGATCGACGATCTGAACACCGCCAGCGATTCCACCGCCAGCGGTTGGAAAAGTCTGGTAGGCTCGGCGGCGGATGCCAACGGGTGGAAGACGTTTGCCTTTGAGTTTACGACCAGAGCAGAGCCCTCGAGCTGGAACCGGAATTATATTTTGGCGTTTGGTAATAATAGCGCAAGCGCCAGCACGTACCTGGATGATCTGGTGATGACCGCCGTGGACGACGTGCCGCAGAGCACCTACACCGTGACGGTGGATCCGATGACCAACGGCTCGGTGACGATGAAGGCCAACGGCGGTACGATCTCGAGCGGTGCGGCGCTGACGCCGGGCACCTACGTCGACATTACCGTGGCACCGTCGAGCGGCTATCAGCTCAAGCTCGGCAGCCTGGAGTATGCGTATGCGCAGCCCGCCCGTGACGGCAGCTATGCTGTCACCCGTGAGGTGCTGAACAAGAACAACAGCACCTTCGGCTATGGCACCGGTCTGAGTTTCCGTATGGTGATGCCGGCTGAGGACGTGACGTTGAGTGCGGCGTTTGAGAAGATTTCGACCAACACGATGCCGGCGGCAACGCTGGGTACGTCGGTGTTCAAGAACGATGAAAACGACGTTACCGGTATTCGCTTCCTCAACCGTCTGTACGTGACGGATTGGGATCCGAACGGCGACGGTGTGTACGTCACCTACAACGGTCAGAAGCAGAAGGTCGCCCAGTTCGGCGCACTGCTCAAGCGTTCGACCAACACGGACGTTGAGCTGACGTTGGAGAACTACGAGGCGCACAAGTCCGACAGTAGTGCGACCAAGATCTGGAAATCGACCGGTTGCGTCGGCGAGAACGTGCATCTGGTAGACTACACCGAGGGGTATGTGGACTTTACCATTATCATGACCTCCTCGATCGCCAATCGTTACTCGTTCCTGAACCGTGAATACACCACCTGTGCCTATGTGGTGCTGGAGGACGGTACGACGCTGTATACCGAAGCGTTTACCGACTCGGTGTTGGGTGCCTTGGAGCGTCAGTAATCATACAAGCGACCAAAGCTGCGGCTTTGGTCGCTTTTTCTTGTCAAAAATACGATCAATAAAGGGCACATAGATCACCGAAAAGCAAAGGCGAAAGACTCTATAAAAATTTACAATTAGTACTTGTTTGCGGGGCGGCGTTTTGCTACAATAAGGGCAGGGTTGTAATCGGAGGGGATGTAGAATGGAAAAATTGACCGACGTGGCAGCATGTAGCCGCTTTGCGGCGGCGGACGGCGCTGTGCTACTGAAAAACGAAGGTCGGGTTTTGCCGTTGGATAACGGCACCCGTGTAGCGCTGTTTGGACGTATCCAGACTGATTATTATAAGAGCGGTACCGGTTCGGGCGGTTTGGTCAACGTGGACTATGTGCCGAGTGTGCTGGAAGCGTTGCGTGAGGAGTCCTCTCTGTGCGTGGACGAAACGCTGGCGGCAGTGTACGAGGCGTGGATCGCCGAAAACCCGTTTGATAATGGTTGCGGTTGGGGAACAGAGCCGTGGTGTCAGGTAGAAATGGTGCCGGACGCCGATATCGTGACGGCCGCTGCTGCACGCAACGACGTGGCGGTGGTCGTGCTGGGCCGTACGGCGGGTGAAAGCCGTGACAACGCCGACGTGCGTGGCAGCTATCGCCTGAGCGACGGGGAAGAAGCGTTGATCGCGGCGGTTACGGCAGCGTTTGACAAGGTCGTCGTGTTGCTGAACGTCGGCAATATGATCGATTTGGAATGGGCGGAGCAGTACGGCGTGTCCGCCGTCATGTATTTGTGGCAGGGCGGTATGTACGGTGCACTTTCCGCTGCCGATCTGCTGTGTGGCAAAACGGCACCGGCAGGACGCTTGCCCGATACTCAACTTCGCACGCTGGAGGGACACCCCGCCATGTCCGATTTCGGAAACGGTGAGCGGCTGCTGTATTGTGACGACATTTACGTCGGGTATCGCTATTTTGAGACCTTCGCACCCGAATTGGTGCGGTATCCGTTTGGTTACGGCTTGTCGTATACGACATTTGATATTGCCTATGCAGCAAAGGCGCAGGACGATGCTGTGACCGTCACGGCAACGGTGACCAACAGCGGCGACCGTGAGGGCCGTGAGGTGGTACAGGTGTACTACGGCGCACCCTGCGGACGGCTGGGTACGCCTGCACGCCAGTTGGCGGGCTACGCCAAGACTCGTGTGCTGCAGCCGGGGGAGAGCGACGTGCTGACGGTGACATTCCCCGTTGCACAGATGGCGTCGTACGATGACGGCGGTGTTACGGGTCACCGCTCCTGCTATGTGCTGGAAGCGGGCGAGTACGTGATTTTTGCAGGTACCGACGTGCGTGCGGCACAGCCGATACTGACGTTGACGCTCGACGAGACCGTGGTGCGTCAGTGCGAAGAGGCGTTGGCGCCGGTACAGGCGTTTGACCGTTTGTGTGCTGAGGGCGATGACCGTAAGGCGGTCTACCGTCCTACACCGCTGCGCACGGTGGACGTGGAGACCCGTATGCGGGAGCGTGTGCCGCAGGATATTCCGTTTACCGGTGACGTTGGTATTCGGCTGGCGGACGTGGCAGAGGGTCGCCAAACGATGGAGATGTTTATCGCACAGCTGACCGATACGGATCTGTGTGCGCTGATGTGCGGCGAGGGTCCGTGCAGTCCGAAGGCCAATCCCGGTGCGGTGGGTGCGTTTGGCGGTATGACCCGTGCACTGCAGGCACTTGGTGTGCCGCCGATGTGCGTGGCAGACGGCCCGTCGGGGCTTCGTATGGACGACGGCTCTAAGGCGACGTCGTTCCCCAATGGGACGCTGGTGGCGGCAACGTGGGATGATGCGCTGGCGGAGAAGCTGTTCGCCTTTGCGGGCGAGGAGATGCAGGCATATCGTGTGGACAGCTTGCTGGGCCCCGGTATCAACCTGCACCGTCATCCGCTCAACGGCCGCAATTTTGAGTATTTTTCGGAGGATCCGCTGCTCACCGGTAAAATGGCGGCGGCGATCACCCGTGGTATTGCGAAGCACGGCGTGGGAGCGACGATCAAGCATTTCTGCGCCAACAACCAGGAGTATGAGCGCAGCTCGCTGGACGTTGTGGCGTCGGAGCGTGCGCTGCGTGAGCTGTACCTGCGCTGCTTTGAGATTCCCGTGCGTGAGGGAGGCGCCAACTTGTCGATCATGACGTCGTACAACCGTGTGAACGGGCGTTGGAATGCTTCGCAGTACGACCTGAACACCACGATCCTTCGCGGCGAGTGGGGCTTCAACGGGTTCGTGATGACCGACTGGTGGGCAAAGAGCAACGACGAGGGCGGTGACGGCAGCACGGAAAATCTTCGGGCAATGGTGCGCTCGCAAAACGATGTGTTTATGGTCTGCGCCGATACCTTGGCGCAAAAGCACAACCTGAAGGAATCGCTGGCGGACGGTACGCTGAAGCGTGGCGAATTGCAGCGCTGTGCTGCCAATTTGCTGCGGTATATGCTCGACTCGCAGGCGATGAAGCGTGTGATGCGTGACGGTATGCCGCCGTTCCCCGATGAGGACGATATGCTGATCATGGTGGCGCAGTGGGAAAACCCGCCGCTGGACACGGTGTTCCCGTGTGCGTTTGGTCACGAAAAGCCGTGTGAGGTGCTGGTCGTCTACACCTGTGACGCCGAGGAGCTGGCACAGGTGGAGCTGCGGGTGCGTATCGACGGGCACAGTAAGGTGGTGCTGACGGTGTCCAACACGGGCGGTACGTCGGTGACGGCGACACAGCGCATCTCGCTGCCGTATGAGGAGCACACGATTGAATTGGCGGCGCATGCGTCGGTTAAGGTGAAAAAACTGATCATCCGCCAAGCAAGATAAAGGAAAAGGATTGAAACGTATGGCACGAGAATGGCTGCTTCGAGGCGTTGACCCGGAGGAATTGCAAAAGAGTCCGGCAGCGGCAGCGCCGCAAACGCCGAAGGGGCGTTGGGAAAACTTTTGGTATCATCACAAATGGAAGGTCATCGGCACCGTTGCTTTCTTGGCGATCGGGGTGTACATGCTGTTCCACACGCTGAGCCGTACCGAGCCGGACTATATGATCTGTATGGTGTCGATGCAGGGCGTTAATCCGTATGCCGATGCCCGTCTGGAGGAGATCCTGACGCAGTACGGTGAGGATCTCAACGGCGACGGCGAGGTGCGGGTGGAGATCCAATGCCTGAACGTGGCGGCCAACGACGGGGAGATCACCAATCCCGAGGCGATCACCGCCCAGCAGGCGGTGTTGGGACATATGGCGTCGAAGGACGTGGATCTGTGGGCATTTGCGCCTGAATATTACACCACCTCCATTCGCAGTGCGTTGGGGGACGAGTCCAAGTTCTTTCTGCCGCTGAACAATAAGGATATTCCCGGCGTGGACGAAAAGGGCTTGTACTGGAACTGGGAAGGCTTGTCGATCCTGGAGACTGACGAGGAGCTGGTCACGATGCCGCCGGTGCTGTATTGGGGCGTTGCCAATTGGGAAAACGCCGACGCCGAGGACGTGGCACGGGCTAAAGAAATGATGAAATTGTTGGAAAAGTTTGCCGCTGATCAGACGAAAGCGAAGTGACGTGCATAGCGCCACGTGTCTCGGACATACTAGCTTTGACGCCGTATGACGTCAGAAACTAACCGAGGAGGCACATCGCAGTGTACGAGCAGGATCAGAATAAGCAGAACAAGCAAGACAACCAGAACAAGCAGAATCAGCAGAACAAACAGAATAAGCAGAATAAGCAGGATCAGCAGAACAAGAAAAACAACTTCTGATCAAAGCAACCGAGCGGGCGTCGTTCTTTGGAACGGCGCCCGTTTTTGGCGCTGTAAGAAAGACTCTTGCGTTTTGCTGTAAAACATGGTAAAATGAGCAAGACATGGCGGAAAGGATGACAAGGTATGAGCGAACGGAACGGTTTTCGCACCAGTTTTCGCGGGTTTTCCCGACAGGACGTGTTGGCACATATTGATGAGATCCGTGCGACCTTCCACGAAGAGGTCGCTGGGCGTGACGAGGAGATCACTTCGCTGAAGGCGCAGCTCGACGAAGCCCGTGCCAAGGTGGCGGAGGTTGCCACGGCGGCGGAGCGTGAAGAGCAGCTGCGTGCCGAATTGGCGGTGGCGCAGGAAGCGGCCCGTGCGCTGACGGCGCAGAACGAGCAGCTGACGGCGCAGCTGGCAACGGCGCAAGAGACGATCGCCTCCAGCCGTGAGCAGGAGCTGGCTGAGACGCTGGCCGAGGTGCGTGCGGAGGTGCAGTCGTTCCGTGAACGGGAAACGGCGCTAAACTCGCAGCTGGTGGAAACGCACCAGGCGGTTGCCGCCTTGTGGCAGGATAAGGAAGCGCTGGAGCGCAAGCTTGCTGTGGCAGGTGCGTTTGCGGATACGTTGCAGGCACAGCTCGCAGAGCTGCGTGCCGAGCTCGGTGGAGCACCCGCAGTTGAGGAAAAATCCGGAGAAAAAACGATGGAACGGTGGTTATTTTAACCGTTTACACATACAGTTTATTAAAAAGCAGAGATAAAGGAGTAAGGTAACATGGCAGAATTGAAGTATGAGGTCGTTAAAGAATTGGGCGTTTTGTCGGAGTCTCCCACCGGCTGGCGCAAGGAGATCAACCTGGTGAGCTGGAATGACCGCGATCCGAAGTATGATATTCGTGATTGGGCTCCCGACCGTGCCAAGATGGGCAAGGGCGTAACGCTGACTGCGGATGAGGTTATCCTCCTGCGTGACCTGCTTGGCGAGATCGATCTGTAAGAGGAACACGGTATGGATGTGATCTGGGAAGTGCTGAAGGCAGTGCTGCAGGGCGTGGTGCAGGGCATCACCGAATGGCTGCCGATCAGCAGCACAGGGCACCTGATTTTAGTGGAAGAATTTTTGCCGTTTTCCTTTTCGCAGGATTTCTTCGATCTGTTCAAGGTGCTGATCCAACTGGGCTCGATCTTTGCGGTCGTGGTACTGTTTTTCCGAAAGCTCAATCCGTTCGCCCCGTCCAAAACGTCGAGCGAGCGCACGGCAACGTGGAAACTGTGGCTGATGGTGCTGATCGCCAGTGTACCGACCATGGCAATTGGTCTGCCGCTGGACGACGTGGTGGATCAGCATTTGTCCGACCCGTTCGTGATTATGCTGACGCTCGTGGTGTATGGCGTTTTGTTCCTGTGGATGGAAAGCCGTCCGCGCACGCCCCGCTTCCACGAGCCCGGCGACATTGGCTGGAAGACCGCCGTTCTTATGGGCTGTTTCCAGGCGCTGGCGCTGATCCCCGGGACGTCTCGTTCGGGCGCAACGATCCTTGGAGCGGTGCTGCTGGGTTGTTCCCGCTACGCCGCCGCAGAATTTTCCTTCTTTATGGCGATTCCCGCCATGGCGGGCGCCAGCGGGCTCAAGGTGCTGAAATTCCTGATGGACGGCTTGTCGCTGTCGTGGCAGGAATGGCTGGTGCTGGCGGTCGGCATGGTTGTTTCCTTCGTGGTGTCGCTGCTCGTCATTCGTTTCTTGATGGATTTTATCAAAAAACACGATTTCAAGCCGTTCGGCTGGTATCGCATCGCCCTTGGCGTCGTACTTGCCGTGCTGATGCTGACAAACCTGTTGGACAGCAGCATACTGTAATCTTTCCCTCCGAAACGGAATCGTTTCGGAGGGTTTTTGTGTAAAAAATATCAGTTTTGTCAACCTTTCACAAAAACCTTGCCTTTTGTGAAAGGGTGCCATATACTTTAATATGAGATAATGGCTGGATTGGCCGTTTCTGTTTCCTGAGAGAACAATCGAAAGGGGAAATTTTATGCAAGCGAAGACACGCAAAATCGTGTCCTTGATCGCAGCACTGGCGCTGACGATCACGTGCGCGATTTCCGGGCTCGTCCTGCCGGTTTCGGCAGAAGGCTCGGCGCAGGCTGTTGAGAACTTGGTTCCCAACGGCGATTTTGAGCAAGGCGCTGTGGCGCCTTGGACCGGTGTCGGCGGCACCGTGACCGTCGAAGACGGTGTCGGTATCGACGGCGGTAAAGCACTGCAGTTTGCCGCCGGTGGCGCTGCGGAAATCTATTGGAAAGGCTTCCGCCCTGAGCTGACGGCGGGAACGACGTATGCGTTCACCTTTGTGTCCAAAGGTCCGCAGGTTCGTTTTTGCACCAACAGCGTGACCAGCTTTGGCTTTACCGAGTACACGTACGAGTATCAGAACGATTGGACCTCGTACCGCGTGCTGTTTACGCCGGCTGAGGGCTACACCATCGATGCGAACTGGGGTTTCTATTTCCGTCGTGATACCGCAGAAACAACTCCCACGTACATCGACAACGTGGCGCTGACGGTGTGGGATCCTGCCAACGATTACATTGTTGGCGGCGATTTTACTGTGCCCGGTATGGCTCAGTTCCGTGAGCAGTTCTGGAACGACGCCACGATCAAGGCGTCGGTCGTGAAGGAAAGCGACGGCAACAAAGCGATGTTTGTGCCGACGGCGACGGCAAATCTTGGTGATCACTTCATCTTCAATCTTCCGCTCCAGGTCAGCACGGATTACGTGCTGTCGATGGACGTGAAGGGTGATCCGATCAACGTTTACCTGTACGGTGGCGGCGGCATCTCCGGCGGGGACGCCGGCAAGTGGAGCACCACGACCGCTTCGGACGAGTACAAGACGTACACGTTTGAGTTCACCACCAACGCCAGTAACCTGAACACCAACTATATCGTCAATATCACCCGTAACATGGCGTCCACGCTGAACACCGCTCAGGGCACGTATATTGACAATATCAGCCTGAAAAAGAAGACGTATGCCACGGGTATGACGCTGGATAAGACGGCGGCGGAGATCACCGTGGGTGATACGCTGGATCTGACGGTGTCCACCACGCCCGCCGGTTCTTTTCCGGCGGAGGATGTCGTTTGGACCTCTAACAACGAGGACGCCGCCACGGTCGTGGACGGTGTGGTTACCGCTGTCGGTAAGGGCGTGGCCACCATCACGGCTACCGCGGGCGAGCTTTCCGCTTCCTGCGTCGTGACGGTAAACCGTCCGAAGGCAACGGCAATTGCGCTGAATGCCGAGGCGCTGACGCTGCGTGTCGGCAACACGGCTGAGCTCACCGTTTCCGCAATCCCTGAGGGCTCGGAATACGGCGACGTGGTGTGGTCCACCTCCAACGACAAGGTCGCTACCGTCGAAAACGGCGTGGTGACGGCGGTTGGCAAGGGCCAGGCGACGATCACCGCAACCGCAGGCGAGTTGTCGGCTTCCTGCGTGGTGACGGGCAGCACCAACCTGTTGTCCGACGGCGGTATCGACGGCGGCAAGACCGGCAACTGGTCAGGCATGCCTGCCGTTGAGGACGGTATGATCAAGATTCCCTCTGGTACGAGCTACAATGCGGCTTACTACTGGAAGGGTATGAAGAAGCTCGACTGGGAGGGCGGCTGCTACTACCTGGTGAGCTTTGATGCCAAGGGCGACGAGATCATATTTATGACCGCCAACGCCAGTGGTATCTCCTGCACCACGACCCGCTCCATTTCCCACCATGCAACCTATACCGACTCCAACAACCGTTGGGCTCGTTATTACAGCGTGATCAAACTCGCTGACGACCTCAGCGGCAATTGGATCAACAGCGACTGGGCATTCCACTTCAAGACCTACCGTGCTGACAGTGGGGCGTCGCAGGCGGATACCTACATCGATAACATCTGCATCGAGAAGATCGATCCGGCGGCGTGGAGCGTTGCCGAAGAAGATTTCGACAGCGACGTGCTGAACGGTATCATTTACAAGGCGACGATCGCGGAGCTCGTCAAGAAGGGCGGCGGCGTGATCACGGCCGATCCCGACGATGCGAACAACAAGGTCATGGCCTTCCCGGCGGACGGCACCTCGGAGATCGTGCGCCTTAAGTTTGAGCATCCCGGCAACGGCTTCTTTGACCTGACGGGTCTGTTTAAGTACACGATCCGTTACAAGGGTTATTTCCAGAACGAAATTGCCGGCAACTCCAACTATCTGTCCACCAAGACGACAGTGGGTGAGGACGGCTGGACGACGCTTGAGCAGATCGTTGATCTGAACAGCAATTCGACGAACGACCTGGTATGGTCTTTCGGTTTCAGGACCTCGGCGACCGAGGCGACCTATGTTGATTACATTGCGCTTGAAGAGATCGGCTATCCCACCTCGATGGAATTGGATCAGAGCGAAGCGACGGTCGTGATTGGTGATACGGTCGAGCTGAACGTGACCACCAATCCGGCGGGTGCTTACGTGCCGGAGATCGTGTGGACCAGCACCTCCGATGCGGTTGCCACCGTCGAGAACGGTGTGGTAACGGCGGTTGGTGCCGGCGAGGCAACCATTACCGTGACCTGCGGCACGTTGACCGACACCTTCGTGGTGACGGTGAAAAAGCCGAAGGCTACGTCGATCACGTTGAACGAAACCTCGGCAACGCTGGACATTGACGACACGTTGAACCTGACCGTGACGACAGACCCCGAAAATGCGGAGTATGAGGACGTCGTGTGGTCCACCAGCAGTGAAGCGATCGCCACCGTGACCCAGGACGGCGTTGTTACCGCCGTGAGCGAGGGTACGGTGACCATTACCGCCACCAGCGGTACGCTGACCGCTATCTGCGTGGTAACCGTTAACCCGCCTCCGAAGTTCGTACTGCCCAACGGCACCTTTGAGGATGCTGAGGAGTCCGGCTGGACGTATAACTCCACGGTGGCCGACAAGTTTAATGCGGGTGACGCCGTGCCAATCCTCACCGATTCCGTGGACGGCAACAAGTACATCCAGATCCCCGCAAACGGTGTGCTGATCAAGGGCCAGAAGATCGATTACCAGGTCCAGAAGGATGACGTCATTCGTGTCAGCTTCAAGATTCGTAAGAACTACACCGGTAAGCTGCGCCATATTGTCCGCCTGTATAACGTGGTGGACGGCTATGCCCAGCCTGACTGGATCCCGGCGACTTCCACCACCAGTGCCAGCGGCAACGGCGAGTGGTTTACCTACAACTTCTATTTGGAAGCGGATTACACGACCTCGAACTTCTATATGCTGTTCGGTACGCTGTCCGCTAACACGGCTGCCGACCAGGTCGTGGATCTCGACGATATCGAGATCGAATTGATGGAGGGCAAGAACACCTACGGTCTTAACCTGCTTTACGGCGGTGACTTTGAGGACGGTAACATCGCCTCTATCAACGACTACGGCTCCGGCGGCTTGCACAACGACGGCGGTGTGGTCACGGTGGATCCCGATGACAGCACCAATCACGTGCTGCATATGACGAAGTCGTCCGCGCAGGCATATTTCTATAACGACCTTACGATTATCGATAAGTCGTCCACTCGTCTGAAGGTGGGCGATTACTACAGACTTACCTATCGTCAGAAGGGTACCGGTACCACGAACCCCGGCATTCTCTCCGCCGGCGGCGGTACCCGTGTGGCACTGCTCGGCGAACCGGGCACGGCGTCCGATGAGTGGAAGACCATTACGGCGTACTATCTCATCAACCCGACCTCTCAGAACACGAACTACGGCTTTGACTTTAAGACGACCGGCGACGTGTATATCGACGACATGGAGCTCGTTCGCTTGCAGACGGCGACCGAATTTACGCTGTCTCCCAGCGAACTGATCCTGACGATCGGCGACACCGAGACGCTGGAGATCAACACGACGCCTGTCGGTGCGTATGTGCCGAACACGACCTGGACGTCTGACGACGACACGGTGGCAACCGTGGAGAACGGCGTTGTTACCGCTAAGGGTGAGGGTACGGCAACCATCACGGCGACTGCCGGCGATGTTACCGCTTCCGTTACTGTGACGGTCAACAAGCTGATGGCGACCGAGATCGTGTTGAACAAGCAGGCAGTTACCCTGTTCCCGGGCTTGAGCGAAACGTTGACGATTTCGCCGCTGCCGACCGGCGGTTGGTATGATACCCCGGTATGGACTACCAGTGACGAGACCGTGGTGACCGTGGCTGACGGTGTGATCACGGCGGTCGGCCCCGGCACGGCGACGATCGGTGTGACGGCGGGCGATCTGGCCACCTCCTGCTCGGTTACGGTTCTGAAAGACCTGATTACCGGCGGTGACTTTGAGGAAGGTCGCATCGGTTCGTTTGCAAACGTCGGTGCTGATAGCTCCAAGACGTGGTACATTGCCGAGGGCCAAGGCTTTGGCGGCGGTAATGCGCTGGCGATCGACTATCGCAAGTCTGACCGTCTCATCAAGTGGCCGACATTCGCACCCAACACCACCTACGAGCTCAGCTTTGTGGCAAAGGGCCCGCAGATCTTCATCAATCTGTGGAAATACGCCGGTTCCGTTTCCGGTTGGTCGATTCCCTATACGCAGGAGTGTGACGGTGACTGGACGCAGTACAAGGTACAGTTTACCACCGGTGCGAACGGCTTCTATCCTGCAGCAGGCTATGAGAACTATTTCTTCATACCGAACCGTTCGGCGACGCTGGAGGATACCACGGCTGTAACCTACATTGATAACTTCAGCATCGTACAGACGGTACCGCTGGAGGGCGAACGCATTATCGGCGGTGATTTCGAAGTCCCCGGCCCGCAGCACTGGAATAACGCCTTCTTTAAGAACGGATGGAACGTGGTGACTGAGGCCGACGGCAACAAAGCACTGTACATTCCCGCCACAGACGCCAAGGTTGGCGACAGATTTATGCAGGAGCTGAACCTGAAGAAGAACACCGAGTACGTGATCTCCTTCAAAGCAAAGGGCGAACCGATCGATCTGTACATCCATCCCAGTTACTTCCAGTCGGGCAGCGGTTGGAAGCAGACGGCGCAGTCGGACGATTACGTCACGTATGCCTATACGGCAACCACGCAGGATTCCAGTCTGAACAGCCACTATTTGCTCAATTTCACCCGCAACACCGCCTTTGGCGGCACCGAGGGAACGTATATTGACGATGTGAGTGTCCGTGAGGCAAGCTCCGACCTGGTGGTCGAAGAGCTGCTGATCCCCGGCGTGACGGGCGAGGTTAAGCCCGGCACAGAGGTGATCTTCGGCGTCAAGCTGACCAACAATGGTACGCTGGCGATCGAGGGTACCTTCCCGATCGAATATCGTCTGGACGGTCAGACCTGGTACACCATGGACTACACCGGCACGGTGCAGCCCGGCGAAACGAAGGTTGTTCTGGTTGACAGGGCCTGGACGGCTGTGGAGGGTGACTACTCCGTTTCGGTGAAGGTCAATAGCAACCTGGCGGTCTTGGATGCCAGCTTGCTGAACAACACGGCTGCCAAGAGAGTCCGTGTGGCTACCTCGAATCCGACCCTGCCGTCCTATGCGCAGAGTGCCGGCTTCGATACGCTGACCTTCGCGGATGATTTCAACAGCATTAACACCATTGATATGAACGCCACCGGCGAGTCCGGTTACAAGTGGTATGTCCGCCGTCCGTACGGCGCTTCTACCGTAACGGCAAGCGATCTGACGGTGGAGAACGGCATCCTGACGCTGAAGCTCAGCGATCCTACCTACAACTACGGTCTTGCTACCGTTGACCCGAAAACCGGCAATGGCTTCTCCTTCAACAAGGGTTATCTGGAGGTTCGCTTCCGTATTCCGGATCCGGCGGTCAATGGCGAAGGCGAGAGCGGCGTGCCGGCGATCTGGTCGCTGCCGCCCGAAAAGATCACGGGTAAATCCGCCGCCTGGGTCGAAATGGACTGGATGGAGTATTGGGGCAAGGGCCTCAAGTACTGGCGTTACACGAAGGGCTATTACACCATCACCATGCACGACCAGAAGCTGAACGCTGACGGTACGACTGAGCACTGGTATCGTAACAGCAACTACAGCCAGAATGGCTTGGGTGATCAGGCTTGGCACACGATGGGCTTCGTGTGGGAGACCGGTAAGATCACCGCTTACCTTGACGGTAAGCAGGTTATGAGTCAGTCCTATGCGGCTGACAGCACCGGTAGCCCGAAGGCTTATGCCAACGAGGGTACGCTGGCGAACGGCGTGTTTACCGGTATGGATACCCTGATGCAGGCGTTGATCCTCGGCGGTTCTGCTGACAGCCCGCTGGAAGTCGACTATGTCTACGTCTGGCAGAACGTGGAAGAGGTCGAGGAAGATCCTTATGTCTATGCCGATACCACCGTGGAAGGCGGCGACATCGACTTGGGTGAGACCGATCTGTTCACCGTAGAGGAAGCAGAGACCATTACGGTCAATGCGAAGCCTGCCGACGGCTACATCATGAAGCCCGGCTCGCTGAAGTACGTCCTGGAGGACGGCACTGAGGTTAAGATCCTCAACCAGAGCCTGACCGATATGACTTTCGGCGGCGGTGAGGGTAACATCTTCGAGTTCAAGGCTCCTGCCGGCGTTGCGAAGATCACCGCAGAATTCATCTCGGCCGAGAATACCAGCTTTGCGGCTGATACGATTGGCACGTCGCTCCGTGTGGGTGAGGACGGTGTCGGTTACGACGGTATCCGCTTCCTGACCCGTATGAATATGGCGACGACGTTTGATCCCGATGCCAGCACGCTGACGGTCAAGTACAACGGTGCGGAATACGAGGTCGTTGAGATCGGCTCGCTCCTGATGCGCTATGCGGAAGGCGTGGAGCTGACGCTGGATAACTACAAGTGGAAATCGAAGGCGTATGTCAAGGGCGGCAATATGTCGCTCGTCGACTACACCGATTCCTACATCGACTTCACCGTTATCATGACCAAGGGCGCTAACGTTTCTACCGAAGCCTTCAACGCACGTCAGTACACCGCACGCGGTTACATCGTGCTTGCGGATGCGAACGGCAACAAGACGACGGTTCTGTGCGATACGCAGTTGACCAACAGCGTTAACGGCGCTTCGGCGGCACTGTAAGGAGGAGACGACTATGAAACAGTATACGAAACCCCTTGTAGACGTCTTGGAGCTGACGGCAGACGAGGCCTTGGCGGCGGTCATCCAGAGCGAGCCCACCGTTGAGGACAACGACGACGATCTGACAGTCTGATATGTCAAACGGCAACACCCCGCAAACTGCGGGGTGTTGTTTTTTGCAAAAAGCAACAATTTTCCATAAAGCGGAACGAAATGTTACTGGCGGGTGGGAGAAGCGTGAGGTATAGTATAAGAGGACAGGATGCTGCAACTCGCAGCGCTCCCCTCCTGTCTCTCGGGAAGGAACGGCGCACTGTAACGGTGCGTCGTTTCACTTTATAAAAAACGAAACATTTGTTCGATTTTTTCACAAAACCCCTTGATTTTCGCAAAAAAATGCGGTATACTGGGTACATCACAGACGATACGGCCGGCAAAGTTGGTACGGCTGATACGGTCGGCACGGTTAGTACGATTGATACAATTGATACAACGGACACGGCTGACACAGACGAGAAATGCGTTCGATACCGAACGGGAAACGAGGGTGAAGGGTATGGCAGACAAGAAAAAGGTGGCGGTGGAGCGTCCGGCGCCGGCAAGCAATAAGCAGAAGGCACTGGAAACGGCATTGGCACAGATTGAGAAGGCGTACGGCAAGGGCGCCGTTATGCGCTTGGGCGAAAATGCGAAGATGAACGTGGAGACCATTCCCACCGGCTCGTTGACGTTGGATATGGCGTTGGGCGTGGGCGGCCTGCCCCGTGGCCGTATCACCGAGATCTATGGCCCTGAAGCATCGGGTAAGACAACGCTGGCGCTGCACGCCGTTGCCGAGGCGCAAAAGCGTGGCGGTGAAGCGGCGTACATTGACGTGGAGCACGCACTGGACCCGGTGTATGCCCGTGCGCTTGGCGTTGACGTAGATTCTCTGCTGGTTTCACAGCCGGATACCGGTGAGCAGGCGTTAGAGATCGCCGAGGCACTGATTCGTTCCGGCGCTGTGGATATGCTGGTCGTCGACTCGGTGGCGGCGCTCGTGCCGCAGCAGGAGATCGAAGGCGATATGGGCGATGCCCACGTCGGCTTGCAGGCACGTCTGATGTCGCAGGCAATGCGTAAGCTCGCCGGTGCGGTCGGCAAGACCGGCTGCGTGGCGATCTTTATCAACCAGTTGCGTCTGAAAGTCGGCGTGGTGTACGGCAATCCCGAAGTCACCGCCGGCGGTAATGCGCTGAAATATTATGCGTCGGTGCGTCTGGACGTTCGCCGTCAGGAAACGCTGAAAAACGGCGGCGTGGCGTACGGCTCGCATACCCGTGTGCGTGTGGTGAAGAACAAGGTGGCGCCGCCCTTCAAAGAGGCGGAGTTTGACGTGATCTACGGCAAGGGTATTTCCCGTATGGGTGAACTGCTGGATCTGGCGGTGGAGCTGGATGTGGTGCAGAAGTCGGGCTCCTGGTTCTCCTACAAGGAGGAGCGCCTGGGTCAGGGTCGTGACAGCGTGCGTGATTTCCTGCAGGCAAATCCCGATCTGAGCAGTGCGATCGAAGAGGAGGTCGTGGCGATCATCAACGCCAACCGTGAGCGTGAGGCGGCGTCTGCGACGCCTGCAGAGCCGGTGGTGGAGATCCCGATCGCTGCGGCGGCGCAGTATACGGCCGGTACGGCCCGTGCGTCGATCGACATCGTGGTGGATGACCAATGATCATCACGGCAGTGCGCCCCGTGCGGGGGCATCAGGTGAAGCTGATGCTTGACGACGGCGGCGAGGTCATGATCGATAAGACGATTTGGGAGGAATCCCCCTACGGGGTGGATTCCTCTTTGTCTGATGCGGCGCTGGAGGAACTGCGCGCCGCATCGGCACGGCGGAGGGCAGAGAGCAAGGCGGTGTTTTTGCTCTCGAAGCGAGACCTGTCCCGCCGTGAATTGGAACAAAAGCTGTGCCGTGAAAAGGGACGCTATCACGCAGATCGCCGTGAGGCGGCGGAGGCGGCGGCAGAGCGTATGGAGCAGCTCGGCTATGTGAACGACGAGGCGTATGCCCGTCGGCTGGCCGAGCGTTTTGTGCGTGTTAAGCTGTATCCCAAGCGCCGTGTAACAGAGGAGCTGATCCGTCACGGCATCGACCGTGAGACCGCCCGTCAGGCGGCGGCTGAAACGGAAACCGATGAGACAGAATTAGCCCTTGCATTCCTTGCTAAAAAAAGGTATACTGTTCCTAGGAGTACACAAGAGCTGCAACGGATCGCCGGTGCGTTGGCACGCTACGGTTACACCGCCGAGGTGGTGCGTCGGGCGCTGTCGTTGTGGCAGGAAGAGGATTTACCGGATGAATAAGGTCGGAATGGTATCGTTGGGATGCCCGAAAAACCAAATGGATGCCGAGCTGATGCTGGCGTCCTTGCAAAACGCAGGGTTTGCGATCGTCGCCGACGCCGAAACGGCGGACGTGGTGATCATTAACACCTGTGGTTTTATCGGCGATGCCAAACAAGAGGCGATCGATACCATTCTGGAGTTTGCGGAGTTGAAAAAGGCCGGTCAGATCCGTGCGATCGTGGTGACGGGGTGCTTGGCACAGCGTTACCGTGATGAGGTGGCACGTGAACTGCCGGAGTGCGATGCGGTGTTGGGTCTTGGCGCAAACGTCGATATCGTCGACACGGTACGTGCCGTGCTGGACGGCAAAACGGTGGCGCAATTCCCGCCGCTGTCCTGCTGGTCGTTGGAAGGCGACCGTGTGCAGACGACCCCGTTTTATTTTGCGTATCTGCGGGTAGGCGACGGCTGCAACAACCGTTGCACCTACTGTGCCATTCCGCTGATCCGTGGTGGGCTGCGCAGTCGGCCGTTGGATGCCGTGGTGGCTGAGGCGGAAGCACTGGTGGCAAACGGTGTCAAAGAGCTGGTGCTGGTGGCGCAGGATACCACGCTGTACGGTGTGGACCGTGCGGGACACTCGCTGTTGCCGGAGCTGCTGGAGCGTTTGTGCGAGATCGAGGGATTGCACTGGATCCGCTTGCTGTATTGCTATCCCGAGCATATCACCGAGGAGCTGCTGGACGTGATCGCACGGCAGGATAAGGTGGTCAAGTATCTGGATATTCCGATCCAGCACGCCAGTGGACGGGTGCTGCGTGCGATGAATCGTCCCGGCGATCGGGCGAGCCTGACGGCGCTGATGCACCGTATGCGGGAGCGGATTCCCGGGCTGGTACTGCGTACCACGGTGATGGTCGGCTTCCCGGGTGAGACCGAGGAGGATTTTGAGGAGCTGTGCGAGTTTATCCGCGAGGTGCGGTTTGAGCGGCTGGGCTGCTTTGCGTATTCACCCGAAGAGGGGACCCGTGCCGCTGAAATGGCGGAGCAGGTGGAGGAGCACGTGAAGGAGCATCGCCGTGACCTGGTCATGGAGCTGCAGACCCGTCTTGCCGACGCCTACGGCGATGCGCAGGTGGGACGCACGGTGATGGTGCTGACGGAAGGCTTTGATCAGCGTGAGCAGTGCTGGTTTGGACGCAGCGCTGCCGATGCGCCGGATATTGACCCTCGCATTTATTTCGCCACGGAGGACCCGGTCGAGCCGGGTGAGTTCGTGGAGGTTCGCATTACTGATCGTTTGGATTGGGATCTTCTGGGGGAACGAGTATGAACTTACCAAACAAACTGACAATCATCCGCATTATTTTGGCGCCGCTGTTTTTGCTGCTGACGGTGCTGGATTTCCCGTTCCATTATCTGGTGGCAGGGCTGGTGTTCGGTGCGGCAGCGTTGACCGATATGTACGACGGCCGCATCGCCCGTTCGCAGGGGTTGATCACCAATTTGGGCAAGTTCCTTGATCCGTTGGCGGATAAAATGCTGACGACGGCGGCACTGCTCTCCTTTCTGGCGATCGGTCGGCTGGACGTGTGGGCGGTCATGCTGGTGCTGACACGTGAGTTTATGGTGACGTCGGTGCGCCTGCTGGCGGCTAGGGACGGCACGGTTATCGCTGCCAATATCTGGGGTAAGCTCAAGACGGTGGCGCAGTTCGTGGCGATCCTCTTTGAGCTGGCGGCGTTGGAGTTTGCCACGTGGCAGGGAACCGTCCTCGCTTCGTGCGGGCTGTCCGATGCCGTGTTCAGCATTCCGTTGACGATCGGCTACGTGCTGCTGTGGGTGTCGGTGGTGCTGACGGTGGCTTCCGGCGTGCAATACGTGTGGAGCTACAAGCACTATTTCAAAAACGAAAAATAAGGGTGGATTTTTTCAAAAAGTCTGCTATAATAAGAATGTGAACTGCGTTGAGCGGGAGAAGTACCCGTGCGGCACCACAACAGAGAGAAAGCGTCGACGGCTGGAAGCGCTTTCGGTGGGGCGGCGGCGAAATGCACCCGTGAGCAGGCAGGGGGAACGGTATCCCAGTATCCCTGCCCGGCACGCCGCCGTTATCGGTAGTTGAGTAAAATGCGAAGTGGAACCGTGTGATGAGCACCTTCGCCGTGCCGTTTGGCGTGGCGAGGGTGATTTTTTTATAAGTTGGTGAGATGATGTTTGACCATTTTCGAGAAGATATTGCGGTGATCCGTGACAAAGACCCTGCCGCTCGGTCGGCACTGGAGATCGTGTTGCTGTACAACGGCTTCAAAGCGGTGCGTTCCTACCGCAAGGCTAACTGGTGTTATCACCACGGCTTGAAGTTCCTGGCACGCTGGATCTCGCAGCGCTGCGTGCGCCGCACGGGTATTGAAATCCACCCCGGGGCGACGATCGGTCGGCGGTTGTTTATCGACCACGGCACGGGTGTGGTGATCGGTGAGACGACCATTATCGGTGACGATTGTACGCTGTATCAGGGTGTGACGCTCGGCGGTACGGGTAAGGACACCGGTAAGCGACATCCCACGCTCGGCAACCACGTCATGGTGGGCGCCGGCGCCAAGGTGTTGGGTCCCATTGAGATCCACGATAACGCCCGTATTGCCGCCGGTGCGGTGGTGCTGACCGAGATCCCCGAAAATGCGACCGCTGTCGGCGTGCCGGCGCGGGTGGTGCGTGTGGGCGGTCAGAAGGTCGTGGATCAGCTGGATCAGGTACACGTACCCGATCCGTTGGCACAGGAGATCGAGGCGTTGAAAGCACGCCTGACGATATTGGAAAACCAAGCAAAGGAGACAACGATATGAAGATCTACAATACCATGGCTCGGGATAAGGAAGAGCTGGTTACCTTAGAGGACGGCGTGGTGCGTATCTACGCCTGCGGTCCGACGGTGTACAACTATATCCACATCGGCAACGCCCGCCCGCTGTGCGTCTTTGACGTGCTTCGCCGCTACCTGGAGTGGCGTGGCTGGGACGTGCGCTTCGTGCAGAACTTTACCGATATTGACGACAAGATCATCCGCCGTGCCAACGAAGAAGGCACCGACTACAAGACCATTTCGGAGCGGTATATCGAGGAGTTCAAGATCGATGCAAAGGGTCTCGGTGTGCGTGAGGCGACGGTGCATCCCCGTGCGACGCAGGAGATCGACGAGATCATCGACATCATCCGTACGTTGGAGGAAAAGGGCTACGCCTACCGTGCCGACAACGGCGACGTGTATTTCCGCACACGGCGTGACAGCGGCTACGGCAAGCTGTCGCATCAGCCGATCGACGATCTGGAGTCCGGCGCACGCATCGGCGTGGGCGAGGAGAAGGAGGATGCGCTGGATTTCGCTCTGTGGAAGGCGGCGAAGCCCGGCGAGCCGTTCTGGCCTTCTCCGTGGAGCGACGGTCGCCCCGGTTGGCACATTGAATGCTCGGCCATGGCTCGGCGGTATCTCGGCCAGTCCATTGATATCCACTGCGGCGGTCAAGATCTGATTTTCCCGCATCACGAAAACGAGGTCGCTCAGAGCGAGTGCTGCAACGAAGCACCGTTTGCCCGCTATTGGATGCACAACGGCTATATCAACGTGGACAACAAGAAAATGTCGAAATCGCTCGGCAATTTCTTCACGGTGCGTGACGTGGCGGAGAAATTCGGGTATGAGCCGATCCGTTTCTTCCTGATCTCCTCGTCCTACCGCAGCCCGATCAACTACAACGACGAAAGTATTGAGCAGGCGACTGCCGCTCTGGAGCGTCTTTACAATTGCCGCAACGGTTTGGAGTTTGCGCTGAAAAATGCGGCGGACGGCGAGGCGGACGCCGCTGTGACGGCGTTCTGCGACAAGCGTCGGGAGCAGTTCATTGTGGCAATGGACGACGATCTCAACACGGCGGACGGTATTGCGGCGTTGTTTGAGCTGGCGAAGGATTGCAACCGCATGATCGCTGCGGGTCAGCCGACGAAGGGCAGCTGTGAGGCGGCGCTTCGTGCGTTTAACGAGCTGGCGGACGTGCTGGGGCTTTTGTATGCCCGTGAGGAGAAGGGCGACGACAGCGAGATCGAAGCGCTGATCGAAGCTCGTACCAAGGCTCGTGCCGAGAAAAACTGGGCGGAGTCCGACCGCATTCGTGACGAGCTGAAGGCGATGGGTGTCGTCGTGGAGGATACGCCGCAGGGCGTGAAATGGCACCGTGCGTGAATAGACGGCTGACGGCAGGGCATACTACCCCGTGAAAAGGGGGCGTGGCGATGCTGTCCGATGCCGAACGCATCACGATGAAATTGGACGGAGTCCGTGACACCGCCGACCGCCGTGCGGCGGCGCAGGTACTGCGGGAGTTGCCCGGGGTACGCTCGGTGACGGTGCGTGGGGATGCCGCCCGTGTGACCTTCTCGCCCGATAAGACGACCGTGCCGCAGATGACGGCGGCGCTGGATCGGGCAGGATATACGGTGATATAAAAAAGCGCACACAGGTGACTGTGTGCGCTTTTTGTGGTTTTATGAGGTGAGTTGCTGGCGCAGTTCACGGAGAATGGCACGCTCACGGCGGCTGACTTGCACCTGCGTCATACCGAGCGTGTCGGCGACGTGCTGCTGCGTTTTTCGGCGAAAATACCGCAACTCGATGAGGGTGCGGTCACGGTCGGATAACGATTCCAGCACCTGCCGCAGGGCGAGACGGTTGGTGATCGACTCCTCGGGGGCGGCGACCGGCAGGTCGATCTCGTCGCCGTCGGCGTCGTCGGTGGCCCGTGTCAGCGACAGCGCCGGCAGCGCCGCACCGAGCGCTTCCACCACCTGTTCACGCTCCAGCCCGAGACAGTCTGCCAGCTCGCCGACGGTGGGCTCACGGCCCTCCCGTGCCTGAAACGTGTCACGCTCCTTCGAGACCTTCATCGACAGCTCCTTCAGGCTGCGGCTGACCTTGACGGTGCCGCCGTCACGGAATAACCGCCGTATTTCGCCGAGAATGACGGGAACGGCGTAGGTGGATAGCTTGAGCCCTCGGCTGTCGTCAAAGCCGTCCACCGCCTTGACGAGCCCCATACACCCCGCCTGGTACAGATCGTCGTAGTCGATGCCACGCCCGATGAAGCGGCGTGCGCAGGTGTGTACCAGTCCGAGGTTTTGGCAGATGCGTTCGTCACGTGTCACCCTGCCGTCTCCCACGTACCGCTATGTATTTTTCCATGGTGACGGTGGTGCCTTTGCCGAGACGTGACGAAACACGCAGATGATCGGTAAAGCTCTCCATCACCGAGAAGCCGAGGCCGGAGCGGTCGTCACCGCCGGTGGTGTAGAGGGGCTCCATGGCCTGCGACACGTCGGGAATGCCGCAGCCACGGTCGCTGATCTTGATGACGGTGCGCCCGTCGTCGTACAGCCGCATACGGATCGTGATGCTGCCGATCGTGTCACGGTAGGCGTGGACGATGCAGTTGGTCACCGCCTCCGACACGGCGGTGCGCAGGTCGGCAAGCTCGTCCACCGCCGGGTCGAGCTGTGACAAAAACGAGGCGACCGCCGAGCGTGCAAACGCCTCGTTTGCCGAGCGGCTGGGGAAGGTGAGCTTCATTTCGTTGCTGGGTCGTTTCATGGGTGCGTTACCTCCTTCGTATCATCCCAAATCGGCAGCTTTTCCAGTCCTGCCAGCTTCATCACACGGCGAAGGCGCTCTGAGGCACCGACCACGGACAGTGTTCCGCCACGGGCGAGCATCAGGCGGTAGCGTCCCATGATCAGCCCGATGCCGGAGCTGTCCATAAAGGTGACGCCCGAAAAATCGAGACATAGATGCTTCGCCGACGAGCGGTCGACGGCGCTGTCGACCTGCTCACGCAGTGTGCGTGCCGCATGATGATCCAGCTCGCCCGACAGCCACACGGTGATCCCGTCGGTGTCGGTGCCCATTCGTATTACCATCATCATTCCTCCGTTTCGTATAGTACCAGTATACGGCTCGTCCACCGCTTTTTTAGGGGAAACGTGTTGTCGGAGCCGAAGAAGTTTTGTCACATACAAAGAAAAAACACCGCTCTTGGAGTGCTTCCAAGAGCGGTGTTTCGTTTTGTTACAGACTTTCGATGAGGGCGGCGGCACAACGGATGCCGTCGACGGCCGCCGAGGTGATGCCACCCGCATAGCCGGCGCCTTCGCCACAGGGGAACAGGCCACGCAGTGACGATTGGCACTGCTCGTCACGCAGAATGCGCACGGGGGAGGAGCTGCGGGATTCCACACCGGTCAGCACGGCGTCGTAGCGGTCAAAATCACGCAGTTTTTTGCCGAATTGCGGCAGGGCGGTGCGCAAGGACTGCGCTACAAACGCAGGGAGGCACTCCCGCAGGTCACACGGGGTGACGCCGGGGCGGTAGGACGGCTCGACGTCGCCGAGGGCGTGCGTTTCACGTCCCGCACAAAAATCACCCACCAGCTGCACCGGCGCACGGTAGTCGCCACCACCGAGGGTATACGCCGCACGCTCCATGTGCCGTTGCAAGGCGATGCCCGCCAGCGGGGATGCATCGGGAAGATCCTCGGGTGTGACGCCGACCAGCAGCGCACTGTTGGAGTTGCGGGCGTCCCGAGCGAACACGCTCATACCGTTGACCGCCACGCCGCCCTCCTCCGAGGCGGCAGCAATGACCTCGCCGCCGGGACACATACAGAAGGTATAGACGCCTCGGCCTTGCGGCAGGGGGACGTTCAGCTTATAATCCGCCGCGCCCAGTGCGGGATGTCCCGCAGCGGCGCCGTATTGGCTGCGGTCGATGAGCTTGCGGGGATGCTCGATACGAACGCCCACCGCAAACGGTTTTTGCTCCATGGGGATGCCGAGCTCGTGCAGCATCGTCAGCGTATCACGGGCGCTGTGCCCGATCGCCAGAATGACACGGTCGCAGGGCAGTTCCTCGGTGCCGTTCGGGGTGCGCAGAGTCAGCCCCGTTACCGCACCGTGCTCGCAGGTGATGCCGATCGCCTGCGTTTCAAAACGCACCTCGCCGCCGAGGGCGAGGATCTGCTCACGCAAGCCACGCACGGCTGCCGTCAGACGATCGGTACCGACGTGCGGCTTGGCTTGCCACAAAATCTCTTCGGGTGCTCCGGCAGCCGCCAGTTCTTCCAGCACCAGCCGACAGCGGGGGTCACGAATGCCGGTATTCAGCTTGCCGTCGGAAAACGTACCGGCGCCGCCCTCGCCAAACTGCACATTGGAGTGGGTGTCGAGGACGCCCGTCAGACGAAAGCGGGTCACCGCTTCGGTGCGGCGCTCCACCGGCTCGCCCCGCTCGATCAGCAGGGGGCGCAGCTGTGCACGGGCAAGCATCAGTGCCGCAAACAGACCGGCAGGACCGCTGCCGACCACGACGGGTCGGTGGGTCGGGGTGACGGTGGGAGTCGGCAGAATATACGGAGTCGGGGCGTAGCGCTTGACCGACGGATGACGGCAGGCGGCAAGCACGGCCTCCTCCTCGGCAACCGTGACGCCCACGGTAATATCAAAAAGCAGATTCGGTTTTTTGCGGGCATCCACCGAACGGCGGTGGAGACGGCAGGTGAGGATCTCACGGGGGGAGATGCCGAGACGGGCTGCCGCCAGACGGCGCAATTCATCGTCGGTATAGGAGAGCGGCAGGCGCAGAGAACTGATCTCGATCATCGGGCCACCGCCTTTGCCGCCATATAGGCAGACGCCCACGCCCATTGCAGATTGAAGCCGCCGCAGTCGCCGTCCACGTCCAGTACCTCGCCGATGAGGTACAGATGCGGGACACGGCGGGACATCATGGTGCGGGGATCGACCTCGTCGGTCACGATGC
>JAZQSX010000050.1:0-4216 GCA_045630285.1 Acutalibacteraceae bacterium
CCTTGGCCCACAGAACGACATGGCTACGATCCGACTTCCCCTGATCGATCCATACTTTTGTTCTATTCTTTACCGCTTGCAAGAAAGCCCGAAAGCGGCTTAAAGCCGAGTGCTATTGCGGGTGAGTCAGGCTTTAATCTAAAATCGTATTCCCCTGCGTTTTCAAACAGCGGGTCTGCAATTATGCTTCCTTGATCCTTGCCTGAGGTGGCCTGCCACTTTTCAAACGGTACATCCTTTAACATCTGCACGTTACCGCTTATGTCCCATATAATGTTCTGCGCACTGTTAATTGAATTTACGCCCATGCTCCGGAGGTGTTGGAAATATATCGGTGCGCCGTTTGTAAAGAAAATATTCTTTTCAAATAAAATCGTGTCGTGAAGCTCGTAACGGGTGATCTCTACGGCTGCGCCGCCGAACGCAAATACGTTGTTGCGTACCACGTTTTGTGAGCCGTAATGCTGATGAAAGCTCGCATCCTTTGTGTTGTAAACAACGTTGTTTTCTATCGTTATAAAGCTTGAACCCTCGTCGGTGTATATGCCCCAGCCGCCGTAGTTGGCGCTTGTTACATCGTGTATACGGTTATCGCTGACTACAGTACCCGACTGCTTACCGAGCAGATATATTCCACCCATATCGGACAGCCGTCCCATACCGATATGGTGTATGTGGTTTCCGCGGATAATGTTTCCGTACGTACTGCTGTTGGCATAGCCCCATACCCAGCCTACCGACACGCCCGTGTAATCCGTATGATGAATGTGATTGTCAGACACTTCCATATTGGATGCGTGATTTATGAGTATGCCGCAGCCCGCCGCGTACCGCTTGCCGCAATACGAGATCTCGTTGCCGCGAAAAACGCAGTTTGACGTGGTGAGCAGCTCATCCTCGCCGTACTCGCCTCCATAGACCTTTATGCCGCCCGCGCCGATGTCCTCTATTCTGTTTTTCTCAATTCGGATGTTTTTACAGCCCGTTTTTATTTCTATTGCGTGTATTCCAAGCCCGTGCAGGTAGCAGTTTTCTATACCGCATCTGTCGGCGTTTTCAAAGGAGATCGCGCCCGGAGCCCAGCATAACGACTGTATATCGGATGCGTACGTCTTGCTGTCCGAACGCACCCATTTCCCATCCCTGGAAACCATGTTGCTCATGTAGTCACCGCGTGTGCAATGAAGTTCAAGACCGCGTATGCGTACGTCATTTGCCCGAATGTTCATAAGAGCAGATACAGTCGGTGCGTAGGCCGACTCGACCTTGTCACCAACGTAGTATACTATGCCTTCCTTGCGGTCAAGATACCATTCGTTTTGCTCGCTGAAGGTCGAGGGGATATTGGTAAGATAATATTTCAGGCAGGATGTGTGCGCCTCGTTGGTTGTGATGGAAAAGCGTGACGCGTATTTCATTATAAGCTTTCCCGTTTCTCGGTCGTAGCTTTCAACGGGCGTATGCTCGTCTACCCAGTAGTGATAGAAATTGACGGTCGCATCCTCTATCCCATCTATACCGTTCAGATCGTTCGTGTCTGCAATAAACCACTTTGAAGAATCAAAGAGATTCGATCCGCAGTTCACCTCGACGTCAAGCGCCTTGAGATCGCCTGATTTCGGATAGCGCGTCAACTGTGCACGGCGTCCATTCACCCATAGGTCTGTAAAATCCCACTTGCCTTCGGGCAGTTTTGCTGACATACATTCCACGCCGTTAAAGGTATCTTTTTTCCAATTTTCTATCTTTATGCCACCGATTATTTTCCTTTGCTCGCCGTATGAGTCAATAGTTACAGCGCTTACGTCTATGTTGAGCGGTGAAGTTAAATACTGATCGTCCGTCAGCATTATGGTAATCGGACGGTTGTTGCCCGTAACGCGCAGCTCCCGCACCGCACGTATCGCACGCTCAAGTGTTTTGAACGGAGCATTGAAGCCGTCGTCCATCGGTGCCAATCCGTTTGCCATATCGCCGCCCTGTGTCTGTGATACGTATAATGTTGAAGTGTTTAAAATGTTGAACATACTATTTACTCCTATATTACGACTGCAATAATTGCAAGAATTGCCGCGATGTATGCGTACACTTTGTTTCTTTCGCGGAATATCAGCGATGCGATAACACCACAAAGAATACATATTGCTGTAGTAACCGTTGTGTAAAGGGATGCTTCTATTCGTGATATCAGCTTAAGACTAGCTGTTTGATTATTTGGGTTGATGCGTCGTTTCTCATATATCTCACCGCCCTTTTCTTTTATCATATCACACGGCGGTCAGATTGGCAACAAAAAGCGGGCGGTTGATAACCGCCCAGAAAGGCCCCCTTGTGTAAAGGGGGCTGGCAAAAATCTTTGATTTTTGACTGAGGGATTGTCACTCACCGATACATTACAATCCCTCCGTCTGCCCTTCGGGCAGCCACCTCCCTTTACACAAGGGAGGCTTTAGGCAGCTGCATCTAACATATTTTCAATAAAAATTCCATATCCGGTGGTTGGATCGTTCACCAGCACGTGGGTAACGGCGCCCACCAGTTTGCCGTCTTGGATGATCGGCGAGCCGCTCATGCCCTGCACGATGCCGCCGGTGGTCTGCAAAAGGGTCTCATCGGTGACCCGCAGGAGCATATTGCGCCCTTCGCCCCGCTTGCCGGAATAGATCTTCACGATCTCCACAGAATATTCCCGAATACCTCCGTCGTCCACGGTGCTGCGGATGCAGGCCTCGCCCGGGTGGACTTCCTCAGGCTGCGCCACGGGTATCGCCTCTGCGTTTTGAGGCAGCCTGCATTTGCCAAACACACCGCAAGCGGTGTTGCGTTCCAGCGAGCCGATGGTATCAGCGCCGGTGACCGCTCCCATCAGCTGCCCCGGCTTGCCCGCCTCGCCCTTGCGCACCGATGCCACCCTTGCGCCGTAGATGCTGCCGCTTTTCAGCACCAAAAGCTTGCCGTCGGTGGTGTTGACACCGTGACCCAGCGCACCGAAGCTGCCGCTTTCCGGTTCGTAAAAGGTCACTGTGCCGATTCCGGTGATGCCATCCTTCAAATAGACCCCCAGCTTCGGCCCGTCGGCGGTGATTGCGGGTGACAGCCGCAGGGTCTGCTCCTTACCCTCCCGCCGCACCGTGAGGGTCACGCTGCCCTTGCTGTGATCCAGCGCCTGCCGCACATCCGCCGTGCCGCCCACCGTTTTGCCGTCCACGGTCAATATCTGATCGCCCTCCAAAAGTCCCGCCGCCTTCGCAGGTGAGCCGTCAGAAAATCCCGCCACCGTCACCGCTCCGTTTTGCAGCTCCAGGCCGATCACGCTGCCGCCGGGGATCAGCGCCGTTGCCGCCGCCACCGGCAGCGCCATCATATAAAGTATCAATACGCACAAAGCGCACCGAGTGAAAAGCTTCTTCATGCCGCTTCCTCCTTCCGCCTTTAATATGCCAACACCGCCGCCACCGTAACCTATGAAAAAGACGAAAAATAAGGAGAAACATGGAATAAAAATAAATTACAATTTGTCGGTGTGTTGCACCACACCCCGTAGGGGAGGGGCATGCCCCTCCCTCATTGTTTTTCGACCTCCATGGGCGAAAAACAATATCGTTTGCGGTTGCATGTAACAAAATCGGCCCATCGAGGTCCGATTTTGTTACGGGAGGGTCAGTGACCCTCCCCTACGGCGCATCGAAATGACAGACCGATAAATTGGAATTTGTGCCCTTGCGTTTGAACGGCAAATTTAGTACAATACGAAAAAAGGAGGGTTTTTTATGGACTACAAGACTTTACTTGCCCAGGTGCAGGCGCTGACGGAAGGCGTTCCCCATGTGACCGCCAACCTGGCCAACACCTCTGCCGCCATTTGGCAGGCTATGGAGGACATCAACTGGGCAGGCTTTTATGTAATGGAAAACGGCAAGCTGGTACTGGGACCCTTCCAGGGCAAGCCCGCCTGCATCGAAATTCCCGTGGGTCGTGGTGTTTGCGGCACCGCCGTTGCCCAGCAAAAGACCCAGCTGGTCTACGATGTGCATCAGTTCCCCGGTCACATTGCCTGCGACAGCGCCTCCAACTCCGAGATCGTCGTTCCCATCTTCAAGGATGGCACCGTTTGGGGCGTGCTGGATATTGACAGCCCTTCCATCGGCCGCTTCACCGAAGAAGATAAAGCAGGACTTGAAGCACTGGTCAAAATTTTGGAGAAAACCATATAACA
>JAZQSX010000051.1:0-1296 GCA_045630285.1 Acutalibacteraceae bacterium
CGATTCCGGAGGGCGTGACAGCGATTGGCGGATGTGCATTTTCTGGTTGCAGCAGCCTGACGGAAGTGACGATTCCGGAGGGCGTGACAGCGATTGGCAGAGGTGCATTTATTGGCTGCGGCAGCCTGAGGAGGGTGACGATTCCGGAGGGCGTGACGACGATCGGCGACTTCGCATTTTCCTACTGCAGAAGACTGACGAGCGTGGAGATTCCTGCGAGCGTGACGGAGATCGGCGACTGGGCATTTTCCGGCTGCGATGAGCTTGCCATCCGTATAGAGGATGAGTCTCCCCTCTTGGAACAACTGCGCAAAGAGTATGGTGAAAGAGTAATCGCAGCAACTTCGGATTTCGAAACGGAAGTATGGGATGGCAAGGTGACCATCACGAAGTACAAGGGTTCGGCAAGCGAACTGGTAATTCCTGCAATGATTGACGGAAAGCAGGTTGTTGCAATCGGAGGTAGCGCATTTTCCCGCTGCGACAGCCTGACGAGCGTGACGATTCCGGAGGGAGTAACGACGATAGGGAAATGGGCATTTTCTGATTGCAGCAGCCTGACGAGCGTGACGATCCCCGATAGTGTAACGACGATAGGAAAATGGGCATTTTCCGGCTGCGACAGCCTGACGAGCGTGACGATCCCCGGAAGCGTGACGGAGATCGGCGACCGGGCATTTTCCGGCTGCAGCAGCCTGACGGAAGTGACGATTCCGGAGGGCGTGACAACGATCGGCGACTGGGCATTTTGCTCCTGCGGCAGCCTGACAAGTGTGACGATTCCGTACGGGGTGCGAAAGCTCGGTACATCTGCCTTCGGAAGCTGCGCAAAGCTTGCTAAGGTCAGCATTCCGGCCAGCCTGCAGCAGATTGCAAAGTATGCATTCGGTGACTGTACCGAACTGTCTGAGGTGACGATTGGCGGCAGGTATATCGAGATCGACGAGGAAGCGTTTTTCAACTGTGCAAAGCTGCAGTTTGTGCATACGTCGCGGGGATGGGATCGCTTCCTGTACAGCATAAATGAGGATGAGAACACGGCGACCATCACCGGTTATGACGGAAATCATGAAAAAATCAGCATTCCGGAAAGTATAGGCGGTTCTGTGCTGAGCCATACCGGCGGCACGCCCGTTACGGCGATCGGCAAAAACGCCTTCCGTGGCAACGGAAAGCTCGTGAGCGTGGAGCTGCCCGACACGCTGGAGAGCATTGGCGATAATGCGTTTGCCAGCACGAATCTGGAAAGTATCGATCTGCCCGAATCGCTGATCCAAATGGGCGGCGGCGCCTTCT
>JAZQSX010000052.1:0-35523 GCA_045630285.1 Acutalibacteraceae bacterium
ACGCATGATCAATTAAAACGCGCCGACTGACACTCAAACGAGTGCCGGTCGGCGTTTGTGTTATGACTTATTTGTACAGCGGGCCATACGCAGCGCAAGCCTTGTAATCGGCGCTCTCGTCATCCTCCGTACCGAAAGCCGCCCAGGAATGCGGACGGTAGATCTTGTCGGCGGGGACGTTGTGCATGGCGACCGGAATACGCAGCATAGAAGCCAGCGTGATGAGGTCAGCGCCCACGTGGCCGTACACGGTCACGCCGTGGTTCGCGCCCCAGCGAGCCATCACGGTATAGACATCCTTGAACGCACCCTCACCGGTGAGACGAGGAGCAAACCAGGTCGTCGGCCAGGTAAAGTCGGTGCGCTTGTCGATCGGCTCGTGGATCTCATCCGGCAGATCGGCGGTGTGACCCTCAGCGATCTGCAGCACCGGACCAATGCCGTCGATGACGTTCAGACGCAGCATCGTCACAGGCATTTCAGCACGGCAGCGGAAGTGGCTGGAGAAGCCGCCGCCACGGAAGTACTCGTAGTCGGCACGGCGCCAGTCGGTCGCCTCGGCACAAGCAGAAACATCCGCCTCGGTCATCTCATAGAACGGCTTCATGCAGCTCTCGCCCTTGGCGTTCTTCGCCGCACCGCTGCCGTCCAGTGCCGTTGCACCGGAGTTAATGAGGTGAATGAAGCCATCCTTCGCCACGCCCTCCGGCTTCTTGCCGGTGACACGCTCGGTCGCTTCGGGACTCCAGTAAGTACGCACATCGTGGAAGCAAGGGGCGGAGTGGGATACCAACGTACCCAGCAGCATCGCCATACCGTTGCACACGTCGTTTTCGGTAGCCAGCGGGAACGGCTGACGAGCGCCATTCCAGTCAAAGGTCGAGGACAGGATCGCCTCGGTAAAGTCGGCATTGGGCAGCCAGTCAGTCCACTGACGCTGACCCTGGAAACCACCGACAACACCGTTGCGGCCCAAAGCTTCTTCGTGCCAACCCATTTCGCTGAGTTTCGGATTGCCGAGCATAATGTCACGGATGATAACCGTCATCTTGGCGATGAACTCCCAATCCTGATCGGCGGGAACCACCTTGGACTTGGTGATAACCTCGGGGAAATTCTTGCCGGCGTTCTTGTCAATACCTTCCTTGCAGTTGGCCTTGATCCAAGCGAGTGCCTTCTCGTACTCCTCGTGATCGTAGATGCCAATCTTTATACGACGCAGGATCTCAACCTCGTCCACCCACTCAGGACGCAGACCGAAATACTTCTGCATAATGTTTGCATCGCAGTAGCTGCCCGCAATACCCATGCAGACCGCGCCGATGTTAACATATGCCTTGTTCTTCATCCAGCCAACAGCCACGGCGCAACGGGCAAAACGCAGGATCTTCTCCGCCACGTCCTCGGGAATGGTGGTATCGGTCGCGTCCTGTACGTCGTGACCGTAGATCGAGAAGGCGGGCAAACCACGCTGTGCGTGCGCTGCCAACACCGCTGCCAGATACACCGCACCCGGGCGCTCCGTGCCGTTGAAGCCCCACACCGCCTTAATCGTGGTGGGATCCATATCAAAGGTCTCCGTGCCGTAGCACCAGCAGGGAGTTACCGTCAGCGTACCGACGACGTTCTCGGTGGAGAACTGCTCCGCCACACGGGCCGCTTCCGCACCGCTGCCAATGGTGGTGCAACCGATAACGCACTGAACCGGCGTACCGTCGGGATACTTCAAATTTTCACTGATGAGCTTTGCGGCGTTTTCCGCCATACCCATCGTCTGCTTTTCCAGGCTTTCACGCACACCGCCCCAGCGACCGTCGATGGTCGGGCGAATGCCGATCTTTGGATACAACATGCTGATACACTCCTTCAATATTAAAATCGTTACTTTAATTTTATCATTGACGCCCCCGACTGTCTCATGCTATACTATCACAAAATAGGACGATATTCACCTTGGAGGCGAATTATGCAGGTTTCGAACTACCATGAGGATCTTCCCCGCGGCATCCCCGATTTTCCGCTGGAATTTTACCACGTGGATGAGCATCACCCACGCTACTACATGGATTGCCACTGGCACGATGAGTTTGAGCTTATCCGTATTCTGGAAGGCACGCTGTGCGTGACACTCGGTGGTACGGAGCACCGTCTCCGCCCGGGCGATACCGCTTTCGTCATAGGCGGTCAGCCGCACGCCGCAACGCCGGAAAACTGCATCTATGAATGTGTTGTTTTTGACCCGTCGATGCTGTTTCGCAGCGGCGACGCCTGCAAGGCGTATCTTCACCGTGTGCAGCACGGCAGCGTCACGCTGACACCGTGTTTCCGTGCAGATTGTACGCCGGTTCGTGAAGCGATGCAGCGGCTGTTCGGCACCGCCTTTATCTCCGACCGTCAGCCCAATGCACTGCTGGTATTCGGCGCACTGTTGGAGTTTTTCGGGTGGGTGTTTGAAGCGGGAGAATACACCGATACCGAGCTGGAGCTACCGCAAAACAGCCGTCGCATCCGTCACCTCAAGCAGGCGCTCGCCTTCGTGGAACGACACTACACCGAGCCGATCACGCTGACGCAAATGGCGGATGCCGCCCATATGAGCCCCAAATATTTCTGCCGTTTTTTCCGCCAGATGACACGCCGCACGCCGGTGGATTATCTCAACTACTACCGCATCGAGTGCGCTTGTCAGCAGCTCAGTACAACAGAAAAAAGCGTCACCGAAGTGGCGCTTGATTGCGGTTTTAATGACATTAGTTACTTTATCAAGATATTCCGTCGACACAAAGGGGTCTCACCGGGCAAGTATTTGTCGTCACTCACCCACGCCGGCTAACAGCGGTCGGATGCTCACCTCACCCGAGGTCAGCTCGTCTACCCTGCCATCCTCAAACTGCACACGCAGCGCCAGCGTATCGGTCACGTCGAGCACCTGCGCCGGCAAGCTGCCCTCACCACGCAGCACCCGCACCGACCGACCGAGACGCAAGCACCGTTCCCGATATTCCTCGTAAAACGGCTGTTGCCCCATAGCGACATAGCTATCCCACAGCGTCTCCAAGAACACCGCCGCCAGCCTCTCCCGCACGCCTTCCTCGGCATACGGGAGTACCGCACCGGCACGGTCACGGATCTCCTCGGGGAATCCGCCGATTGGCGCTGCCACATTGATCCCGACACCGACGATCGCATACGACAACGTTCCGCTCTGCGGCTCCAGACGGCCCTCCGTCAGGATGCCGCAGACTTTTTTCCCGTCGCAATAAATATCATTGACCCATTGAATGTCCGCCTGTCGTCCGCTGACCGTCTCGATAGCACGTGCCGCTGCCACCGCTGCGGCTGCCGTCAACGGCAACGCACCGACCGCCTGTCCCTTCGGTCGCAGCAGCACGCTAAAATACAACCCCGTGCCGCCTGGCGACCAAAAGCTGTGTCCCTGACGACCCCGACCGGCGGTCTGCCCGTCCGCCAGAATGACCGTCCCCTCCGCTGCACCGTTTTCTGCGGCTTCACGGAGCAACGTGCTTGTCGAGGTAACCTGAGAATGCGCCGTCAACGCAAAGCGTGACGGCGCTTTCATATGCCGATAGATTGTCTCGACCGATAAACTCATTGCATATCCTCAAAATACGCCACGACACCGTCGGTGACCGACTGCATCAGCTTGTCACGGTACACGGGATCGATGAGCGCTTCTTTATCCTTGGGATTATCCAAAAATGCACATTCCAAAAGCACCGACGGGCAATCAAAGATACTGCGTGTCATATACAGCGTCCCCCACACCGTACCGGAGGAACGAGGACGCCCGTTGGCGGTCGTTCCCACGCCGTAGGTCACTTCCACCTCGTGCATCTTGGGGAAAATATACGAGGATAACGTATACCCGGCTTCGTTGTAATAATGCACCGTTGCACCTGTTGCCGTACCGTCATAGCCGTTCATATGCACGCTGATCACCAAATGGAAATCACCAGCATGCGCTGTCGACACACGGTCGGGCAACGACAGCCCCACGTCACCGAGGTCCTTGTCACGTGTCATAACGACCGTAGCACCCAACGCCTCCAGCTTGGTCTTTAGCTCATTGGCATACAGCAGATTGAACGGTCCCTCCCACGGCTTATCATCACTGGAGCCGTGACCGGGATCGATCAGGATACGCACGCCCTTCAGCCGCTCTGCAGCAGCATTTTGAGCGACGTTAGCAGGATTCAGGAAGGAGACCGTCAGCGTATCGCCGCTCCACACGAGCTGATGCCCATAATAGTCGCCTTTTTTCTTAAGCGTCAGTCGCAACGTCCAGACACCGTTGCCGTTATCCACCCACTGCGCTGACGAAAACAGCGTATTTCCCGTCAGATCGGGAACAGCCGGCACGGTGGTAACGTAATGGAACGTCATATCGACGTATTCCGCCGTCTGCCCGTATTTTTCCAGGCTGTAATTGGGTGTGCCGGTAGCGGTATCAGCATAGTATTTCTGCGGATACGCCGCAATATACACCGGAATATCCCAACCCGCCTCAAACGTCAGAACGGTATACATACCGTCCACCGTCGCCGTGCCACCGTTCAACGGTGCAGCAGTCAGCGAAGCGTTGGGAACCAGCCTTGCATCCTTTTGATACACCCGTTTTCCCGAGCCAAGCAGATAATACGACAAATTACCGTTGTACACCTTGCCGACCAGAATATCCTGCGTCCCCTTCGGCAGATAGGAATTGTACGGACGGGACCAGTCCTCGATCGCCGTGCCGCCGTTGAAGGTTTCCGCATACTCCGCCGTAATGATCACGATTTCTTTGTCACCCGGCAGCGGCATCGTCGGCTCGCCGCTCGGGTTAGACGGCGTGGTAGGATCACCCGGCTGCGTGGTGGTCGTCGTGGTGGTCGTCGTCACCGGAACGGGAAGCGCCTCCACCGTCACCTTACCGCCCGTCATGGTTTCGGTAAGACCGTTGTACGACGCCGTCACCTTCACAGCGCCCAGCGCCTGCTCTTTCCCGACAACGCCCTTCGGCAGCGTGTAACTGCCCACGTAGCTTTGGAAATCCGTCGGCAAGTTGCCGCTTTCATCCACCTTGTCGTCGGTCGCCTCCAGCTTGATCTTCTGTCCGTTGATGACAGCGGTCACGCTCGAACCTCGGCGCGCTGTCGCACGGATCAGGAACATACTGCCGCCGTCAACCGTCATATCCTCCGCCGGAGACACGGCACTGACCAGCGTTTGCTTGTACGTGATCTTATACACCCGTGTCTTTCCCTTGTGGGAGAAGGTGATGGTATTCAGTCCCACCCTCAGCGGAATCTTTTGCACGAAAAAGCCGTGCTCCGACAGCTCCACGGCTTGTCCGTTGACGGTCAGCGGGAAGTTAGTGTCACCGCCGCCGTTGAATGTCACCGACGATTCGGTGGTAGTAAAGGTCGTTTTCGACGGCGAGGACACCGTCAACTGGTTATAAATAAACTCCTCGTTCAGCGTACCGGCATACGCTCGCTTCAGCGTGGAAGCCAACTTGTGTTTATCAGCACGAAGAGCTGCGAGCGAATCGTAAGTACTACCGCACCACGCCATGCTGTCCTTGCAATATAAGTACTGCTGCGCCAACTGGTCGGGCGAGCTCCAGCCCGCCAAATACGAGCCCGCTGTTTTAGCGGAATGGGACATATATAGCGGCAACTCAAACGACAGCGCCGTCTCCCCCCACCATTCCAGCACCTTTTGGAACGATCCCGTCGGGTGGCTAGTCGAAGCGTAGTTTTTCACCATCACGCAGTGGAAAAGTCCCTTTTCCAACCAACCACGGGTATCCGCACAGCCGTCGGTGAACTCTTCGTAATATTCTCGGGTGTTTGAGCCGCGTTCATCCACCGATTGATGCGCCCAGATGCCGTAAGACATCAAGCCCACGTAAAAATCACGATCCACAGCGGTCAGCGCTTGAGACACACGAGTCACCAGATCATCCAGTGCCGCCACGGTCTCCTCCCGCTCATCCGCCTTCACATCGCCCAGTGCAAAGGCAAAGCCATCCACAAACATGCCATCCAGCTCGTACTGCCGTGCGCTCTCCTCGGCAATGCTCACCGTACGGTCTGTCACGCCTTCCTGACGGGGATTCCACGCCACACCGTCACGAATGTGCAGATCCAGCACGCCGTACACGTACAGCTCCCGTGTGCGTGCCTGCTCCACGATATACACGATCGGATCAAACCGCTCACCGTCGGCGTCTGTCAGCAAGACGCTGTCCATGTACTCAGACGGATACAGCGCCTTTTCGCCACGGTGAAGCGGCAACAAAAGCGTGTTGAAGCCCCATTCGTCGATCACCGTAAAAGCGGTATCGATCTGCTGCTTGACGGTCGCGGCCGTTTCCTTACCGCTTATCAGATAATCAGTACCGGGCGTCAGCCATACACCCTTCATTTCATTCGGCACTGCATACTCCGGCTCAGGCTCCGGCTCGACGATCGGGTCGTCCGGCACCGGTGTGGGCTCTCTGGTAGTGGTCGTTGTGGTGGTCGTTTTGGTCGTGGAGGCAGTTGCCTCCTCACCGGAAAACCACCCGGCAATCGTGTATAAAGCGCCACTGTTCGCCACGGCAAAGCACGCAACGAGAAGCGCCAAAACCGACACCGTCACGCCGACAATGATCCCAATCCTGGCACGGTGCGCCGAAGGTTTGAAATGGTTCCCCATACACACTCTCCTTGATTATAAAATCGAAAGCAGATTTTGGATCTCCCGTTCAGCAACAGCGACATCTGCCGTCGCCGACAAGCCCGCCTTTTGTGCAGGCTTAAAATAACTGTAGCTATAAAATGCCAAGCCGCGAACGTTCTTGCTGCGCAGGTATTGCACCGACCGCTTCATCACGTCATCGTGATCCACCCACTCGGTTTTTCCTGCCCCTGCATATGCGTCCGACTTCAATCCGATTTTGTACAATGCCAGGCCGAAATACAGATCGACCGATGCGTGACGCTGATATCCCTGCCAAACGTTCACCATCTTATCAAACGCACTGCTGCTGTTTTCAAAGCCGGTGTAGATCTGCGGGCAGAGGTAGTCCACGTATCCCGGTTGCGACAGCCACTTGCGGCAGTCGGCATACAGCGACGAGTACGTCTTGTCCGCATTGACGGCGGGCGAAACGCCAAACACCACGTTCTTGGCAGCGGTCAGCGTATGGGTGCCGGCGATCAGCATATCCACACCCGCACGACGCCAGTTCCCAACCGATAACGTTCCTCCGCTTTGCTTGTACGCCTCATAATCGGCGCTTTCAAAGCCGTACACGGTCGTTTCCGCCAACAGATTTTCGGGATAAAAATAGTCGTCGTATTGGATGCCGTCAATGTCATAGCGATTGAGCAATTCACGGATGCCGTTCAGAATCATCGTCTGTGCCGCCACCGAGGTCGGCACATAGTAATACCGTCCCTGCCCGTCGGTCATCGTGGGAATACCGTCGACGAGATACGCCGTCTGCGTTCCCACACGATACGGATTGACCCAAGCGTGCAGCTTCAGCCCGTGTGCGTGCGCCGATTGCACGGCGTAGGCCAAGGGATCAAACCCCGCATTCAGCAGTGCTTTCACAGCAGAAGCCGGTTTGAACAGGTCGGAAGCGTAGTAGGCGTCGCTGTTGGCACGCACGTGGAAGAACACCGTATTGATCTTATACGACGCCAGTGATGTCATCATATCATCCAGCGCCTTCTTCGCCTGAGCGGGTGTGGCGCAGCCTTTGAACAGCTCGTTCAATTCAATATACGAGACCCACGCACCACGCATCTCCTCCCCCTCCGTTGAGGGCGGTACCGACGGCTTTGTTGTCGGCTTTGTAGTGGTTGAGGTCGGTTTTGTCGTGGTAGTAGTCGTTGTCGGTGAAGTCAAGGTCGGCTTCGTCGCCGTTGACGTAGACACCGTCGACGAGCCGGACGTCGACGAGGAGGTGGACGTCACCTCGCTCTCGGTCGTTGCGCTTGTCGATGTGCCATCGGTCAAGGTCGTCTGCGACACGGCAGGATCGGTCGTTGTGGTGCTCACAGCGCCCGTTCCCTGCGAAACGGCAGGCTCTGCAACAATCGGAACAGTCGGGTGCGTCGCCCCGTGATTCGGTGCCGCAGCGCAGCCCATGCACAGCAAGCATACCAACGCCACGGCTAAGATCATCCGCATCTGCGCCACGCTACACACCCCCATTTTGCAATAGTATATCAAATTTACCCAACAATTTCAACCGCTTTCGACAAAAAGGCAGTGGGAATATTTCCCTTACATAGATATTCCCGTTCACCAAAATTTTTCGTGATATGCGAAAAGCGATTGCATTTTCGTCGGGAATGTGCTAAACTGACACCGAAGCGGGCGTGGTGGAATGGCAGACACGTCGGTCTTAGGAGCCGATGCTTACGCGTGCAAGTTCAAGTCTTGTCGCCCGCACCAAAGCATTCAGCCCCGAATCTTTCGCCATTCGGTGAAAGATTCGGGGTTGCTTTTTCAAGTAAAGCAGCAACCACAAAAAGGCCGCCCGACGGGCGGCCTTTTGGCTTTGCTTTCCTTATTTGTGCTATAAACAGACGCTGTCGCTTACTGTTTCACAAACACGATTCCAACGGGAACATAGGCTGTATTCGTGCTGGAAATGACAGCAAGCTGTGTTTCACTTATTTTGGTCAAAACGAACTCATAGGGATTCTTGCCATCCACGGTAACAGTAATGGTGTTCCCATTTTCTTTACTGGTACAGCCCATATACAAGGTGTAATACCAATCGGAATGGTACCCCTTGTTGTTATAAATAATTTTGCCGGTACTCACCGTGCAAGCAGCTGCGTTTGAATAACAAATATAACTGCTATAATGTTGCAGCTTGGGATCCAATACATATTGTGACAGAACCTCTCCCTGCTCACTTGTGCCGGCGTTAACCGTATGGGCTACCCAATAGCCTTCTCGGAATGTCTCAAGCATTTCCGCCCTTCCGCAAACGGTGCAGAAGCCGTTTTGGTAGTTGTGAGGCAATGCATTACCCGCGAAGTGGTGGCACTTGGTACACATCTTTGGCATGGTACAGGTCACTGTTGGATAGGTATGCTCACAATCAGAAGGCTCGTCTGTTGGATTTTCATCAGGTTCATCAGTAGTCGTTTGCGTGTTATTGGGAGGTGTTGTGGCGGGGATTTTTGTAGGTGTCGTGGTCAGCTCTTGGGTAGGGGCTTGTGTTCCCAGGGTAATGCTGTCTGCGGGTTTTTTCGTAGGTACCGTGGTCAGTTCTTGGGTAGGAGCTTGTGTTCCCAAGGTAATGCTGTCTGCGGGTTTTTTCGTAGGTACCGTGGTCAGTTCTTGGGTAGGAGCTTGTGTGTCCTCAGTAGCGTCGGCCGTGGGGCTTTCCGTGCTTTTTGTGGTGGTGTGACCGGTATTAGCGCCGGAGTCTGTGTTCTGATCGTGATTTTTGCCGCAAGCACAGAGGCTGAGCAGCATAATAAGCACGAGAAATAAAGATACTATGATTTTCATTGTCATTCCCCTTCTTTCAGCAATATGGAAATGCAGTAAACATATCATAACATAGCCACCATACAAAAACAAGCGTTTCTCATCATTTTGCACCGAAAGAGCCACCTGTTCCCCGATTAACGCAACAAACCTCAATATACATGCACAAAACATTTATGGACAAACCGCAAGTTCTCTGTTATAGTGACTGTAGAAATTCCTCTTAACACCGTACTGTAAGCGACCGCTTTACAAAGGAGAGTCTGCTATGAAACTGAATTTTAACGTACAAGACAGGAACCAACCCGACCCGTTTATTTTTGAGGACAACGGGAAGTTTTACCTGTACGTCACCGCCATGGACGGTGTTGAAGCCTACGAGAGCGACGATCCGTTCGGCACGTGGCAATACGTAGGCGTAGTCACCGTGTTTAAGGAAGGCTGTGATTTCTGGGCACCGGCGGTCATTAAGATCGAAAATATATACTATATGTACGTGTCCTGCTGGCACGATGGAAAACGACCTATGCGCGTGGCGCGCGCCGCTTCTCCATTAGGACCTTTCACGGATGACAAGGCACTGTATGACTGCTTTTCCATCGATGCCCATATGGTACAGACAGATAAAGGTCTATTTCTGTGGTATGCCCAAAACGGAGCAACCAATTTCCCCGGCACACGCGTTTTTGTCGACCGCTTCATCGACCCGTACACACCGGAGCATGATCCCAAAGAAGTGCTCCTTCCGGAGTTCGACGAAGAAAAATTCACGCCGGCCTGCGTTGACGGCAAGGTCTGGTACACGTTGGAAGGACCTTACTGGTTCCAGGAAGGCGAATGGCAATATCTCATGTACAGTGCCGGCTGCTATCAGGACGACACCTACCACATCGGCTATGCGGTCGCCAAATCCACAGATGGCAATTTGAAAGCTGTCGATTTCCAAAAGGTGAAAAACAACGGTGCCTTTGCCCCGCTGATCATCAAAAACGAGTTTGAGGAAGGCACCGGTCACCACAGCGTGATCAAATACAAAGGCAACTACTATGCGATCTATCACGGCAGAGACTACGCAAAACCGACCTCCGAGGGCTATGTGGAGCGTCGCACCGCCCGAATCTGCAAGTTAACGGTTGCTGACGGCGTGATCACCGCCGAGCGATACGAAGATCACATCTGACAATCAAAAACACCGTGGCTTTGAAAAAAGCCACGGTGTTTTTTCTTTGCCGTATCGCTTAACACGATGCTATGCCACCCTCGGTGATATACCGTAAGCTTTCTGCGCCGAAAAGGCGAACAGAACGGCGATCGTCTCATCAGCCGATCTCGGCTGTTCGTCGACATACATGCCGTAGTATTCTCTTAGGTCACGGATCGCCAAATCCATGGCTTTGCGCACGTCGGATACCGACATAAACTGCTCAGGCGGTACATACCGCAGATCATTTTCGGAAAAGCGGGCACCTTCGTCCCCCTCTCCCGGTGCCACCAGCTCGCTGAGCCGACTTTCCAGATCCTCCAGTCGCCACAGCAGCTGCTGCTCCGGCGGAATATAACTGAAATCGTGCGCACACAGCACATCGTCCATTGCCAAAATCGAAAAAAATCCCATAAAGACCACCCTTTCCTGCTTTTTTGATCACCTCACAACGAGGCGTGCTACGGTAATAGCTTTACTCCGCTGACGGATAGTCAGCCCTGTTTAGCTGGCGAAGCCAATCGTTCGCCGTTCCTCTTTTTTCGCCGCCGGCGGCAGGGCAATATCCACCGCTTTAATGGTTTTAATTTCCTCGGCGGTAATATCCTCGAAATCATATTCCAGTAACCGAGAGGCTTGGTTCATCTTCGCCTGCTCCAAAACGTTGCGGACAAAGCGGCCGTTACCGAAATCGTCCTGCTTTCGCGCCTGCTCAAACACGGTATACAGTTTCTCCCTGGCATCCGCATCAAAACAGACACCCTTACTCTTGCCCATCTGCTCGGCAATTTGGCAGAGCTCGTCGGCGTTATAATCGGCAAAGGGCACGTGAAAAGCGATGCGGGAGCGCAGACCGGGGTTCTTCTGCAAAAAGAGCTCCATCTCGTCCGGATAACCGGCAAAGATCACCACCACGTCCTCACGGTGATTCTCCATTTCCTGAACAATGGTGTTAATGGCTTCATCGCCAAAAGAGCCTTTGTGCCCATCTACCAAGGAATACGCCTCATCGATAAACAGAACGCCGCCCACAGCTGCCCGAAACTTAGCCTGTACGGTTTGTGCCGTCCACCCCACGTATTTCCCCACCAGATCGCCTCGGCCGACCTCTACCAATTGTCCTCTGGAAAGCAGCCCGTTATCCCGCATGATCCGAGCGAAGAGACGAGCCGCCGTGGTTTTGGCGGTGCCGGGGTTGCCGGTAAACACCATGTGCATCGCCGGATTGTCTCGTTTCACGCCCTTTTCTTCATAGAGCCGCTGCATCTTATAGTAATTCAGCGCCTTCTGGATCACCGCCTTAGCCTCGGTCAAACCGACCATCTCATGCAGATTATCGTAGGCAACCCCCTTAGGTGCAGTCTTGATCATTTCCTGCTTGACAACCTTCAGGTTCTTATACTGGGGATACACCGTGGTTTGCAGCTTCTTGTTATACCACTCGTCAAACACGCTGCGAAGCTCGGTAACCAGATAGCTCTTCTCCGGCTCCAAGGTGGAAAAAAGCGCTTTATCGGTACGGATACGGTGATCCTTGGCAAGCAGCTTCAGGTACGCCTCGGCCCGCACACAATCCGCAAAATCCTCCTGAATTTCCACAAAAGCCACAGAGCCCAGGTTTTCGTAAAAAAGCGTCTTTGCCTTTCGGCACTCTCGAGGCAGGCAGATAATGGTAAGCACCCGATTGCGATGACGCTTCACTACCTCACAGATCCGCTCGATCGTATCTCGCTCCCCGCCGGCAACATTTTCGTCTTCCGAGTCGTCATTCGCCAAATAACGAGCGATCACAGCACCGCCGGAGCAAACATTATACAGGGCATCGTAAGCCATAACGGAGAAGGCTTCACCGGGGCGAAAATCCAAATAACAGTACCGCTTGCTGCTGACTCTGCCGTTGACATACAACGCCTGAAGCAGCAGCCGACAGGATTCTCTGCGGGTATCCATATCATCGGTCTGGACCATATAGTGCACCGGATGCCCCAGCGGTCTTACGGCAGGGACAGCAGCATAAATGCGCTCCAATTCCGGCAGGAGCGTTTCGTTCATCAAATACCGCTGTGCGCCGGTAAAGATCTCCTTGCGGTTAAGTACATCCACCATATTCTCTCCGAACTGGATGCCTCGCCCCCGTCTGCCGGTGATCTTGTCGATGCCGTACCTTTCGATGATTTCTTCATCATCGTCAATGAAATCAAACCGATCCGCCCGACTCAAAAGCTGCTGAATGCCGAAGATCGTCGTTTCAGTAATCGAGATGCTTTCGAGCGGGCAATCAATGTGCTTCAAAAACGCCTTCAAAACCGCTTCAGCGGGTTCTGCGCAACAGATAATCATCCCCGCCGTCACCAATCCGTCGGAGGATTCCGCAATGAAGCAAAACACTTCCCCGTTACGTTTCTGATTAAAGCCCTCCGTCTTGACGAGAATCTTGCGGGCGTTTTCCCGTTGAGTGCGCCGTCCCTCCTCAGCTTCCGCACCGTTACCGTTCAACATGCCTTCCACTTTGTAAAACAACATATTCGAGCCTCCCATTCGAACGTGATTTTTCTTACACCACTATGTATACCACAAGCCGTGTACCAAAAAAGTCTCATGGTATGTTCTATGCTTCCATTGTCACCAAAACCGGCAGCAAGTCAGCCCTATTGGTGATAACCGAATTACACAGAAAGGAGGTCATCGTATGACGTATACATGGAAGGTGGTTTACTTCTTACCCTCTGAGCAGTGGACGGGCGGCAGCATTCGCGGCGTAGCCTTTGTCCAGGCAGCAACGCAGTCCGAAGCATCCTGGGCATTTAAGCAACAGTATGCCGGTCAGTTTTTCACGATCGAGAAGATCGAAAAACTGGGGTAAGCGCCGACGGCATCCTATTGATTACGGACACGAATAAGGAGGAGGTCTACCATGGAACTGAATGAACGACGAGTCGAGCTTGCGATTATGACCGAGCTCGTGCGGGATCAGGTACCGGTTACGGTGTTCCTGACAAACGGCTTCCGGGAACAGGGTGTGATCGACAGCTTTGATCTGCTGTTAATCGTACTGCGCTGTGAGGATAAGCAAAGCGTCATCTACAAGCACAGCATTTCCTCGATCATCCCGATCCGACCGCTGACGTCGGTGCGATGCAAAAGCAAATCGTAACGCCGCTCAACGGCCTGACGAGATTTGCTGTATAGGAGGACCCACGATGAGTAGTATTATTTTAATCCACGCATCCTGCGCAGATCAAACCGTGGATGCCGTAGTGAACGCAGCCAACAATGACCTGTGGGAAGGTGGCGGTATCTGCGGCGTAATATTCAAGAAAGCAGGAGCGGCTTCGTTGGCCGCTGCCTGCGAAACCTATAAAACACCGCTGTCAGACGGCTCGGCCGTGATCACACCGTCATTCCATATGACAAACGCCAAGGCTATCATCCACGCAGTCGGCCCGGACTTTGGAGAAACCCCCACCGCCTTTAGGGCACTGTTTGACGCTTACTACAATTCGCTGAAGGTGTTAATGGACAACGACCTGAACAGCGTTGCCTTTCCGCTCATCAGTGCCGGGATCTTTGGCGGTTCGCTGCCCGATCCGGCCGGAGAGTCTGCCAGGCAGTGCTGTCGCGCCTACCAGGCATTCATCGTTGACTATCCGGCGTATCCGATCGACGTCACACTGTGCGCCTATTCTCTGCGGGATATGAAAGCGGCACAGCCGGTGTTTGCATCGCTGACCTCGACGTGACGTATAAAAAACCACCGTTTTGTCGCAGAAACGGTGGTTTTTTTGATTTTTTTCGAAATTTACGCTCTGTTTTTCCATACCCAATCCAGCAAAGCGTCACGGTGTTTGGGCAGCCACTGAGAGCACACGAAATACTCGGTTGCGGAAATCGTGGTGCTCTCCGGGAAATAGCGGTAATTACCGCTTTTGTAAACTCGGGTGGTAGCCAACACAGCATAGGAGATCTTAAAGGTACTTTTGCCGTATTCCGAATCCAGCAACTCGCTGATCAAGCTCGGCTTGCTTCTGATGATCGGCGGGATTTCTTCCCTTGCGATCTGCCCCACGGATTTCCCGACGTAAAGCGCCTCAAGTTCTGCTCGTGTCAGCTTCTTGGACGGCGATTTTGCAGGCTTTCCACCGCAAACGCAGAGCCGGTTTTTGATACCGTAAAACTCCTCCGAGGACACCAATATGCGCAAAGCACCGTCCATGTCCGTCAGCGACATTCGATAGATGTTTACGAAATCGACGTCCCGCACTGCGTTTTTACACCAATCTATCAAATAACAGGCTCCGGAATAAGGATATGACAACACCGGATGCGTCTCCCAAGAGCGGCGCAACCCGTCGCCTCCCGCAATGCCGTGAAGCGCACAGTACATCCACTCAAATGCCGCAGCAAGCGATTCCTTCACGACCTTGCCGGTGTAATCCCGACGTAAGGTAAGCTCCGACTCATCCCCCTGATAGTGGTACGCATGGAACAGCTCGTGGGCAAACACCGCTTCAAAACCCTGCTCAGCAGTTCGGCCGGCGCTCAGCGTCCGTGCAATATTTTTGGTGTACAATATAACCGTTTTTGTGCTATGGCAGTATTCTCCCAAAATATACTCGTCAAATTGGGCCTCACCGAACAACTCGTCCAGTCGTTTGCGGATCGCCTTGTAGGACTCGGCAGGGTTGGAGACATGAATCAGCTCTGCCAACGCAGAGCCCAACTGCCTATCACGGTAGTCGGCGGCAGAACGAATTTCTGAAAGAAGATCGTCGACTCGCTCGTCAACGTTCCACAGTTCCCGAATCTGCTTTTTGATTTCCCCGATAGACAGTGTCCCATGAGTAACCGTTTTTTTCTCTTCGGAAAATTCGATATTCAGACAATCCGTCACCTTCGGCAAAAGACCGACAGCACCCAAAACGTTATTGATTTTTCGGTGCCAAATGCAAAAATCATCTTTGCGAAGACAAGACGGTATTTGTGCTTCATTGATAAACGTAAACATTTCTTTCTCCTTTACCCAGCAAGGCAAACTCTTCAAATCTATATTCATTCTACCGCACTTTTCCCAATCATTCAACAATTTGCGAATGATTTTTTGCCTTTACCCCTTTATTTTTCGGGGCAATAGTAGTATGCTATTGATAATGTACCAAAAAAAGTACTCAGTTAAATGATAATAGAAAATGTAAGAGAAATCACGCTGCAGGAGGTATCGTTATGGCCGGCATACGATCCAAGACGTTGGCACCGCTGCTGATTCTGAGAATCTTAGAAGAATACAGCGACGAAGCGCACCCGATCACCCGAGAAGAGATTGAACGCATTTTAGCGGATGAATACGGCATCACTATGGAGCGCAAAGCCTTTTTTCGCCATATCGAACACCTCAAGGGACTGGAGGACGTCGATATCCGTCGGGTAACGGTAAAGCCAAAAAACGTGGAAAAGAACGCCTGCGCCGGCTTTTATTTGGCCGACCGAGCCTTTTCCGAGCTGGAGCTGCGTATGATTATCGACGCACTTTCCGGCAGCCACTATCTAAGTCAATGGGAGACCGAGGATCTGGTAAATCGACTGGCTCGTCTGTCCACCCGCCATTTTCAAAAGAAAATGGCCTCATATCAGTTCGTCAGTCGAGGCAACAAGACGGAAAACGAAATGTTGATGCTGGCATTGGAAATCATCGACGAGGCGATCGCCGAGCATAAGCAGATCCGTTTTTCGCTGCTCCGCACCGGAAGCGACGGAAAAAAGGTCCTGTCCAATTACTGCAACGAGACCTGCACGCCCGTTCGCTTTTTCGTGAAGGAGCATCACTACTATCTGGTTGCCATTTGCTCCCATAATGACAAACCTACTATGATTTCCTACAAACTATCCGATATGGCGCAGGTAGAAATCACAGATCTGCCCGCCGAAGACGTCCATTCTATTCCGGAGTTCAAGCACGGCATTAACTGGCAGAAGTTTTTGCGGGAGCATCCCGCCTTGGACAATCTGAACGGAAAACCCACCCTTTGCACCTTTTTGTGCTATCGGTGGATGATCGACGAGCTCAAAAGCCATTTCGGCGATGAGCTTCGCATTCGGGTCAGACATCTTTCCGACGAAGAAAGAAAGGCTATAAGCGGAAACATACTCGGTGCTGCAAAAAACTGGCTGGTGGAGGTATCCGTGATTACCGACCCTTATGCTGCCATGCAGTTTGCCTGGCACCATCCCGAGGACATCTGGCTCGTCTCGCCCGACCACGCCGTGAACGCCCTGTGCAGACGGCTGGAGAAGCAGCAACGCTTCTATGCTTTTTGGAAGGAGAAAAGTGCCAATCCGCACGCGAAATAAAACCGGCTCAAGACAAAACTGACTTTTCGCACCGTACAAGAAAACACCGTGGCTTTGTTCAAGGCCACGGTGTTTTTAATTTGCCGTATTGCTTATACGATCGTCTCACGCAGCCATTCCAGCGTGCATTTGACCATATGGGCGCCGATCTCTGCCGACGCCTCCTTCGCGCTTTCGGCGAACCACTCGGTATTCTGCTCGCAACGGGACAGGTCGACGTTTTCCGGCCAGGTACCCATCATCAGCGAGGTCTCCCACTTGCCGGCGTGGTCGAAGCCGCCGCACTTGATCTGCGCCTCGGCACCGATCAGCGGAATTACCTTGATATAGGAGAACGGATCGTCGCCCGTGCCGCAGTTCTCATAGTAACTGGCATAGGAATCGCTGCCCCACCAGCCCTTACCGAGCGTCTCCTCCATATATTCCATGGTGACCTTCTTGGCCGCCTTATGGCACGCAATGGTCATCGGCATCAGGCCGGCGTTTTCCGTCTGGTGATGCGGGACCAGATAGATGTTCTTGATACCGGCATAAATCATCGACTTCAGCACGTCATAGAGGTACGCCGCATAGGTGTCCTCGTTGACGTGAAAATGGCTCGGCTTCGGCTCGCACACCGCATAGGACGCCACACCGTACCAGATCGGCGGGCACACCACGATTTCCTTTTCCTTTTCCAGCTCACGCAGACAACCGGTCACGACCATCGTGTCGGTGCCGCAGGAAGCGTGATGCGCATGATACTCCAGCGTGCCGATCGGAATTACGAACGGCACCTTGCGATCCACTGCATCCTGGATCTGGTCATAAAACATATCAATAAGCTGCATAAGTACATTTCTCCTTTGCTGATCATTCTGGGATAAGTGTACTCCTTTTTACCCAAAAAATCAATGGGTTGATCGAAGATTGCCAAAACTCGAAAAAACTATGCCATTTTTTGACATCATCTTGTTTTTTGGCGTCGTTAATGATACCATTAAAATACACAATCTCTCAAAGGAGTGGTCGTAATGAAACGTATCCTGTCTTTGTTGCTGGTCACCGTTATGGTTCTTGCGTGCTTCAGCGGCTGCGGCACGACAGAAGAAAAGCCTGCCGTCCCCGACACGCCTCAAACTCCTGACGACACGATTCAGTACGAATCACCCGAGCAGGAGGCGGTCGTGAAAACGGCACTGGCCTTTTTGGCGCGTGGTGACCGTATTCAGTACGACGATACCCGCCTTTCGCCAAACAGCCAGCCGGTGGAGTACCGCTGGCAGCACAGCCTGAAATCTCCCGAGGACTACACTACTCAGTTCCTCGGCTATACCAACTGCGCCGCCTTTACTCACGACGTGTATCTGGAAGCATTGGACTACGATATTCTCTCCTACACCACCTCCTCGCTGACACAAAAAGGTGAGCCGGAGCGTGTGTACAAATACTGGCCGTCCGGTGACGAAACAGAAGAAGAAATGGCGGCAATGGAGGCGGAGTTCCGCTCCAAATTGAAGATGGGCGACATCATCGTCATCCGCTACAACGGCAGTCGTAACGGCAACGGTCACGCAATGCTGTACGTCGGTGCCGAGGTGCTGGAGGGCAACGACGGCTACCGTGGCACGGCGGCTGAGAACACCGAGGAGGATGGCAGCGTCGAGCAGATCACCTACGATATCATCCACAGCACCGGCAGCAGCTACAGCTACAGCAATTATACCGAAAAAGCCGAGCAGTACGGTTCGGTACAAATCACATCCACCGATTCGCTGTTTGACCCCTCGAAGACCCGCTATATTTTTAAGAATCTGAACAGCATTGCGATCATTCGTCCGCTGAACGTCTATACCGGCGGCGTACCGGAGAAGACCCAAAACCGTGTCAAAAACATGGAAAACATCGTGGCGGAAAAGCTTTCCAGCCACACCTACGGTATGACCGTCAACCCCGGCGATACGATGACCTTCACCTTCTCAATCTACAATAAAAACGAGAAAGACGTCACGCTGGAGGTCAAGGATACCATTCCCTCTAATACGACGTATGTATCCGGTGCCGCCTCCGAGAAGAACGGCACCGTCTCCTGGAATCTCCCCGTTCCCGCCAAAACGACCATCTCGGTCTCCTACACCGTGAAGGTCAAGGAGGACGCCGTCATCGGTGACGTGGTATACAGCGACGCCGGCACAGTCGGAGGTGTGGACGTGGATTGCCCGAAGGTGTACATTGCCAACACGCTGACCGAAGATGAGCAGACCGCCTTGAAGACCGCCGCATCGTCGCTCGCTGCTTCCGGCAAGCGTGGCCTGGAGCTGGCAAATGCCGTATATAATGAGGTCGTTGGCTACAACGATCTTCTTCCCGGTGATTTTGCGGAGCTGATGGACGGCGTGTACACAATGTACGGTCTGTCACAGTACATTCTGAACGACGAGGGTGGCTATCTCGACATGGTCGTCCCCGGTATGTTCGGTGGGCGAGGCATCACTCCCCGCGTTGAGGGCGAGTACATGGATCGTCTTGAGTCGACTCGCACCCGTCTCCCCTTCTCCCGTGATCTGATCGTCGGCGATATTATCGCTGCTCTCGACGGCGATGACATTGAGAACCCGGATCGGTATCGGCTGTACCTCTTCACCGGCGACTCGGCACTGGATCTTCTTAGCGGTGAGACTACCGAAAGCGCCACGGTTCTCAACAAGATTCTGGCGTATCATCGGTTTGCTGTCCTGCGCCCGTCGATGATTCTCGGTTGAACCGACGCCATAGCAAACAGACATATTCCTAATTAAACGAACATCCCCCGATATGCGGCTGCACATCGGGGGATGTTTTTTGTATAGAAACTTTTTTCGTCACACGAGCCACTGGTTCCACAGCAACATGAAGACGATCAGTATGAACAAGAAGCCGAAATTGAAAGCAGAGAACAGCTTGACGTACTGTCCGGTCTTTTCGGGATAGTGACCGGTATACTCACGGAAGGTGATCAAGCTCGCCAGTGAGGCGATCAGCGTACCGGCACCACCGATGTTGACACCCACCAGCAATTCACTGTAATTCCCGGTGAACTGGGATAGCAGGATCGCCGAGGGGACGTTGCTGATGCACTGACACGACATCGCACTGAACACCAGCGTGTTCTGTTGAAGCAGCGACGAGAAAAATTCACGCACCGCCTCGATCCGTGCCATATTGCCGCCAAAAATGAAGAAGAATACAAAGGTCAGCAGTAGCGGATAATCCACCATTTTCAGCGCCTTGCGATCCATCACAAGCAAGCACGCCGGAATCACGATCAACCCGATCCAATACGGGATCCCGCGGAACACAATGGCGATCGACAGAACGAATAGCAACAGGTACACCGTCGTACGCCGAATGGGCAGGCGCACCGCTTCATCCTCGATCTTCAGCGGCTCCGGCTTGACAAACAGCAGACAGCACACCGTGATCAGCACGACCGACAAAATAAACGGCGGCGCCATGATCCCCATAAACTCGGCGTTGGGAATCTGGAACTTGGTGTACAGATACAGATTCTGCGGATTGCCGAACGGCGTCAGCATCCCCCCGAGATTAGCGGCAATATTCTGCAGAATGAACGTAACCGCCATATACTTTTCTTTTCCGGTGGTGGACAGCACGAAATACCCAAGCGGCAAAAACGTCAGCAACGCCATATCGTTGGCAATAAACATCGACCCGATAAAAGTAATGTACACCAGAGCCAAAACGCTCATACGGGCGTTGCCGCACACCCACACGATCTTCTTGGCCAGCGTGTAGAAAAAGCGAATGTTTTTCAAAGCGCACACGACCGCCAGCACGCAAAACAGGCAGGTCAATGTTTTCAGATCGAAATATTCCAGATACTTGTGATCCGGCGGCACGATAACGCAGGTGATCAGCGCCGCTATCAGCGCTACCGTCATCACCACGTTGTTTTTCAGAAAATGCCGTACACCGTCCAACCGCACGGGATGCGTATGCCTCATCCGCATCGGAGGTAGCTTGATAACCCGTGTCCTCATACGTCACCTCTGTCCCAAACAATTTCCGACCAACTATACCACAATATATCACAAAAAACAAGCCTTTTTTACAGTGCTTTTCTCACAATAAACCGTCTCCCGTCTTCTTGACAATTGTCGCTCGTTTTCTTATAATGTATTTTGGAGATATTTGAGGAATATTAAGCGTTTTAGCTTTCACATAGTAGGCCCACAACTGCATATCGAATATCAACGTAAAGGAGATTTGGTGATTTATGGATGTATTCGACATTTTAACGATGGTGGGCGGTCTGTGCCTATTCTTGTTCGGCATGACCGTCATGGGACAAGCTCTGGAACGCCGTGCCGGCAACAGTCTCCGCACGGTGCTCGGAAAGCTGACCTCAAACCGCGCCGCCGGCTTTTTGACCGGAGTCGGCGTTACCGCCGTTATTCAAAGTTCTTCCGCCACTACTGTTATGGTGGTCGGCTTCGTCAACTCCGGTTTGCTGATGTTGAAGCAAGCAATCGGCGTTATCATGGGTGCCAACGTCGGCACCACCGTCACCGCCTGGGTCCTCAGCCTCAGCGGCATCGACGGTGAAAACGTCTTTGTGCAGCTTCTGAAGCCGACGTCTTTCACGCCGATTTTAGCACTGATCGGTGTTATTTTCTTCATTTTTTGTAAAAAGAACAAAACCAAGGATACCGGTATGATTCTCTTGGGTTTTGCCACCCTGATGTTCGGTATGGACACGATGTCCGCCGCCGTGGCAGGCCTTAAGGACGTTCCTGCATTCCGCGAGCTGTTTCTGCTCTTTCAAAATCCGCTGCTTGGTATGCTTGCCGGTGCAATTCTTACCGCCATCATCCAATCCAGCTCGGCGTCCGTCGGTATCCTGCAAGCGTTGGCAAGCACCGGTCAGATCTCTCTCGGTGCCGCTATCCCGATCATTATGGGTCAGAACATCGGCACCTGTATCACGGCGCTGCTGTCCAGTGTCGGTACCAACAAAAACGCTCGCCGCACGGCGCTTGTGCACCTGCTGTTTAACGTGATAGGCACCACCGTCTGGCTGTCGATCTTCTGGATCGTTGATCTGGTGCTTCACCCGACTTTATTTGACCAAAATGCGAATGTATTTAATATCGCCGTGGCACACTCGGCGTTTAATATCTTATGTACGGCACTCCTGATGCCGATGGGCGGCCTGCTCGAAAAGATCGTGATCCGCCTCATTCCCGACGACAAATCGCCGGATACGGCAGCCGAGCTGGACAGCCGTTTGCTGAACACGCCTCCGATTGCTCTGGAACGCTGCCGCACGGTTGCCACCGAAATGGCGCAGCACGCTGTACAAACCGTCTGCGGTGCCTTGGATTGTGTCGACGGGTACACGCCGGAAAAAGCAGAGCTCGTGCGTGAGAACGAAGAAACCACCGACCACTATGAGGATATTTTGGGCTCGTATCTGGTCAAGCTCAGCTCGATGTCGATCGGTGATGCCCACAACGCTGAGGCCGCTATGCTGCTGAAAGCAATCGGTGATTTCGAGCGCATTTCCGACCACGGCGTCAACATTCTGGAATCCATTGAAGAACTGCGGGATAAAGAGATCGTCTTCTCCGAGTCCGCCGCCAATGAGATGAACAAACTGGTTTGTGCTGTGCGGGAAATTCTGGATCTGACACTCAGCGCCTTCACAACGGGCGACGTTAACGCCATCGTTTCCATCTCCCCTCTGGAGGAGGTTATCGACGATCTGAAGGATGCTCTTCGCTCGGCACACATTCGCCGTCTGCAGCAGGGCGATTGTACGATCGATGCCGGCTTCATCTGGTCGGATCTTCTTACCGACCTGGAGCGTGTTTCCGACCACTGCTCTAATATTGCTATCGGCATCGTCGACCTGTCGCATCATGACATGAATATTCACGAAAATCTGCGTGCTATCAAGGCGGATGACGAGCATTTCCGTCAGTCGTACACTGCGTATCGTGAGAAATACGCCCTTTCCTGATCCAAAGCCATTGCAGCGGAGGCTATGTGGATGATATGGTAATCCCGCCTACGTCGCACTTTCCGGAGCTGACCTTCACCGGCAGCAGCTTCTTCCGTAATTGTGAGGTTTTATTATGAAAATCAAAAAAATACTTGCCGCCTTTGTCGCTCTCGTCCTGTGCTTTGCCTTGTCGGCTTGCACTGCACGTCCAACCACGGCTGTGCCCGATTCCACACAGAACGAAACGACTTCATCAACAGGGGCAGGCACCGTCACCACAACGGCGCCGTCAGTGACCCCCACCCCCGATAAAACGCCGACCGGCAGCACCCCTCTTTTGTACAAGGTCACGGATGCCGACGGTGACGTTGTTTGGCTTTTGGGATCGATCCATGCGGGTCAGGACTCCTTCTACCCCCTGCCCGACTACGTTCTGAACGCCTTCAACAGTGCCGATGCGCTGGCGGTAGAGTTTGACATCGTTGCCTTTGAAAACGATATGTCCGCCCAAATGGACGCTATGATGCAATTGATATACGTCGACGGCACCTCCATTCGCGATCACGTTGATGAAAAGATCTACGATGATGCCGTCAAGATCCTGAAGGAAAACAACACGTATATGAGCGCCCTTGACTTGTATATTCCTTCGATGTGGTCCAGCTTCATTGACAGTCTGACCCTCGAGAAGATCGGCGCCAAGCTGGATCTCGGTGTCGATCGCCACCTTATCGACCTTGCATACAAAAAGCAGAAGCCGGTCCTCGATGTAGAATCAGCAAAACTCCAGTACGGTGTGATGGCTGAGTATTCTCCCGCCTTACAGGAGGCTTTGCTGGAGTCTTCCATTGAGGGTTACCGCAAGGCGGAAGAAAACAAAGCACAGCTCGAAGAGATGATGAACACGTGGCAGCACGGCAATGAGGACGAAATGACCGATATGGTCAAGGAGGACGTCATCTTTGAGAACGACGAGGACAAGCGCTTGTATGAAGAATACAACAACGCTATGGTCGTGGAACGTAACCTGGCAATGACCGACTATGCCGAGAACGCTCTCCGATCCGGCAAAGAGGTATTCATCTGCGTCGGCGCCGTCCACGTGGTGGGTGACGGTGCGATAGCACAGCTTCTCGAAAGCCGCGGCTACACCGTAGAGATCGTTCACTGAATCACACAATAAAAACGCCCCGAAAGGATGTCCTTTCGGGGCGTTTTCTCATTAATATTCTACGTACTTCATCGGGTCAACCAGCTGTCCGTTCAAAATCACCTCAAAATGCAGGTGTGCTCCGAAGGAGTAGCCGGTGTTGCCCACATCAGCGATATACTCGCCCTGCGCCACCTTCTGCCCTGCCTTGACGTTCAGCGAACTGCAGTGAGCGTATCGGGTTTTGAAGCCGTTACCGTGATCGATCAGCACGTAATTGCCATAGCTGTTATGCCAACCCGCTTCGATAACCGTACCGCCGTCCGAGGCGATGATCGGTTTACCGTGTACACGGCCGTTGGAAATATCGATCGCACCGTGGAAGCTGCCCCAGCGGGACGCAAACGGCGAGGAGATCACCTTCGTGTACGGCAGTGGCCATTTAAATTTACCCGTTGCCACGCCGTCACCGACCGCATCGTCCGGTGAACCGCCCTTGACAACCACCTCGTTTATCGGTTCCTGAATGACCCTCGTCGACTCTACGGCACGGTATTGCTCCTTGCCGTTTACGGTAATAACCTCGACCCTCACCCAGCGCTTTCCGTCTTTTCCCTTGACCTCAACACGGCTTTCGCCCGGCAAGCCTTGTGCATCCCAGCGGATCACCGTGTCATATTTCACGGTTTCCTCATATTCGATATAGTGGCTGACCTGCACCGGCAACACGTCCAGCAGTGAGGAAACTTCCGATTCCGTACTCAACACCGAGATCGGATACAACCCGTCAACGATCTCAATTTCCGCAAAAAAGCGAAGCGTCTGCGTAGGATCCTGCGTCCGTTTTGCCAGCGCCGTCGTCATCAGCTGCTCCAGGCGTTCCCGAGGCAACGCACCGTGAAACTCCCCGTTGACGTACAGCCCCGAAGCCTCTGTCAGTGAATTGCTGACACTCGCCAAAATACGGTCACTGACCTCCTGTACACCCAGCAGCTCCACGCCGGAGGCTACCTTCAACACCATACGGGGGGAACGCTGTGCATTGAAGGAATCGTTGGCGTCGATCACCATATTCTCCACAGCGGCGATCGCCTCATTGTAGACCGATTCATTCGCTATGTACCCCAGCGCCTCTCCGTCGTATTCCAGCGCCAGCACGAAATTCGCCTCACGCCAATAACCGATCGTACTGATCAAGATCAGTGCTGCAACGATCGGCGCTGTGCCGTTAAACACGGCACGGAACAAAGGACGGTGGCGGCGCACCGCCATGATCGGTAAAACTGCCAATTCCCGCAGCAGCTGCAGCTTTTGTCCTTTTTCAACGCCCTGCACCCGCTGCTTGGCAACAGCGAAATCCGCACGCAGCGCACGCCATTCCTTTGCCACCCTGCGTCCGTGGCGTAAAACCAGCACATCCACGAGGCGGTAAACGAACCGCACCAACGGGCGCCACAAATGTCGGGTAAAGCGAGCAAGGGATTTTGCGCAGCGAATGGACCGCACGCCAACGACGTAGCAAAAGCGGCAAAACTCGTCGAAAGAGTCTCGCCATTCCTCCATCGTCCGTCCCAAAAAACGAAACGGTGCCGTGCACGGCTTCGACGAAGTGCGTTGGTTGCGCCGTTTCACAGCACCGCCTCCTTTCACACTCGAATTGCGCACATTATAACGGGTTTTGCCGAAAAAAGCAAGTAAAGTTGGAAAGGGTTGGTCAATTTGCCGCTATTTTATCAAAAATACGGCCTGTTATTTCAAAATATTGACTTATCAGTCAGGGTATACCAGCCGTCTCGGCGTCCACGCCTCCAACGCTTTGACCTGCGCAGCGGCATAGGCACGTGCGCCGTCAAGGTCGTGCTCCAGGTAGTTGCCGCACTCCCGTTTCGACGCCCCCGGAATCTCTCCCTCATACGCCACAATAAACTTAAGCGTCTCCTGCGTCAGCGCAATGACCTGCTCCTCCGTCATACCCCGTGTGAGGAAATAAAAGCCCGTGCGGCAGCCCATCGGGCCGAAGTAAATGATCTGATCCTCATACTTGCTGTTACGCACGTAGGTTGCAAACAAATGCTCCAGCGTGTGCATCGCCGCCACCTCCAGAAACGGCGGGGTGTTGGGATGCACGAAACGCAGATCGTACGTCGTCACGTCGCCGTCCACACGGGAGGTGTACAATCCCGGCGTCAGGGTGTCGTGATTGATGCGAAAGCTTTGAATGGTTTTCATAACAATTCCTCCAATCCGTGCGTGCGCAAGCACGCTGCCATGTCCTCGGGTAAGGGGCTCGTCAATACCAACCGCTCCCCCGTCAACGGATGCGTAAAGGTCATTTCACAGCAGTGTAACCCGTGTCTGGGAAGCACCGTCTCGTCGGTTCCGTACATTGTGTCCCCGGCCAGCGGATGTCCGAGCCACGCCATATGCACACGGATCTGGTGAGTACGCCCCGTTTCCAACCGCAAGCGTACCAGCGTGATCTCGCCGTCGGTGCCGAGCGCCTCGTAATGCGTCACACTCTCCTTGCCGCCCTCGCCCACTTCACGGGTAATACAGCAGCCTTCCTTGACACGGATCGGCTGATCCACCGTACCCTGCCCGTGCAGCTCACCCAATACAATGGCGAGATAGGTTTTTTCGGCCTTATGCGTCAAGGCGTAGGCGATATGCGCATTTTTGGCAGCAAGAAGCAGACCGCTCGTATTGCGATCCAAGCGATTGACGGGACGAAAAGAATGCGGCTGCCCCTGACGGCGATAGTATCCTACCACTGCATTGGCCAACGTCGGTTCCGGTTTTCCGGCCGACGGATGCACCGCCAGATACGGCGGCTTGTCCACCACCAGCAGCGACTCGTCCTCATAGGCAACCGACAGCGGCAGGTCCGATTCCTCGATCCGCACCGCATCCTCCGGGAAGCGCAGGCACAGCCGCTCGCCGGCGTTGATCCGATCAATGCTGCGCCGCTTCTCGCCGTCTACCGTGATGCCGCTGTCCTGATGCTTGAGACGCACCACCATACGCCACGAAAAACCGCACCCCTGCCTCAGAAAGGTCTGCACCGAAGCGCCGTCATATTCAGTTGGTACTGTAAAAAATAACGTTTCCATACCACTTATTATACGAACTTTGCCGTCAAATTGCAAGTTCCTGTGCGGAAAGACTTGTTTTTTTGCAAAAATCTGCTAAAATATATAAGATACCATTATAGGAGGGTTCCGGAACATGGAAAACAACAAGTTTTATCTGACCACTGCCATCGCCTACACCTCGCGCAAGCCGCATATCGGCAACGCCTACGACATCGTCCTGGCGGATATGATCGCGCGGTATAAGCGAATGCAGGGGTACGACGTGTATTTCCTGACCGGCTCCGACGAACACGGCCAGAAGATTCAGCAATACGCTGAGGAGCAGGGCATCTCCCCCAAGGAGTACGTCGACGGCATCTCGCAGCAGATCAAAGACGTGTGGAACAAGCTTAATACGTCCTACGACCGTTTCATCCGCACCACCGATGACGATCACGAATCGGCGGTACAAGCGATCTTTAAGAAGCTGTATGAGCAGGGCGATATTTACAAGGGTAAGTATGAAGGTAAATATTGCGTTCCCTGCGAGTCCTTCTTCACCCCCTCGCAGCTCAAGGACGGCAAATGCCCCGACTGCGGCCGTGATGTCATCGACGCCAGCGAAGAGGCGTATTTCCTGCGGCTGTCAAAGTATCAGGATCGCCTGCTGCAGTATTTTGAGGAGCATCCCGATTTCATTCAGCCGGAGTCCCGCCGCAACGAGATGATCAACAATTTCTTAAAGCCGGGTCTGTCCGATCTGTGCGTCTCCCGCTCCACCTTCACCTGGGGTATTCCCGTGTCCTTTGATCCGAAGCACGTCACCTACGTGTGGTTGGATGCGCTGTCCAACTATATCACCGGCATCGGCTATCATCCCGACGGCAGCACCGACCGTTTTGAGGCGAACTGGCCGGCGGATCTGCATGTCATCGGTAAGGATATCGTGCGTTTCCACACCATTTATTGGCCGATCATTCTGATGGCACTGGGTCTGCCGCTGCCGAAGAAGGTATTGGGTCATCCGTGGCTGCTGTCCGGTGAGGACAAGATGAGCAAATCCCGTGGCAACGTACTGTACGCCGACGAGCTGGCCGACCGCTTTGGTACCGATGCGGTGCGCTATTATCTGCTTTCGCAGATCCCCTTTGCGCAGGACGGCACCATCACGCTGGAAAGCTTCCTCAATCTGTACAACGCCGATCTTGCCAACACACTGGGTAACCTTGTCAACCGCAGCATTGCGATGACCAATAAGTATTTCGGCGGCACGGTCTGCAAGACGGACGTGGTCGCTTCCGAGGCGGATGCCGATCTCATCGCCACGGCACAGAAGGCGATCGCCGCCTATGCTGAGAAAATGGATCAGTACCACAACGCCGAGGCGTTGGCGGCGGTGATGACGCTTGCCAAGCGCTGCAACAAATATATTGACGAGACCACCCCGTGGGCGCTCGCCAAAGACGAAGCTGCCAAGGGTCAGCTCGAAACCGTGTTGTACAATCTCTTGGAGTGCATCCGTCTGCTGACGGTGTGCCTGCGTCCCTCCCTGCCGGAAACCACCGATCGTATGGCGGCACAGATGAACCTGACAGCAGACGATCTGACGCTGGAAGCGTTGCAGTTCGGCGCCCGTACCACCTATACGGTCGGTACGCCCGAGCCGCTGTTCGCTCGTATTGACGTAGAAAAAACGTTGGCCGAGGAGGCAGAAAAGGCCGCTGCAGCCGCCGCTGAGGAAGAAGCTGCGGAAAATGTCGCCTTCCTTGACGAGATCACCATCGACGAGTTTGCCAAGGTCGATCTGCGTGTGGCACGTGTGGTGGATTGCGAACCGATCAAGAAGGCGAAAAAGCTGCTGAAGCTGACACTGGATGACGGCAGCGGTACGCCTCGCACGGTTGCTTCGGGTATCGCCTTGTGGTACACTCCCGAAGATCTCAAAGGCCGCCAGGTCATCGTAGTCGCCAACCTCAAGCCCGCTACGCTGTGCGGTGTGGAAAGCTGTGGTATGATCCTCGCTGCCGACGACGGCGATGCCGCCCGTGTGCTCTTTGTCGACGGACTGAAGCCCGGCAGCCGTATTCACTAAACACGACCCAAGGGGATGCCGCAAGGTATCCCCTTTTTCAGGAGATTTTGCCATGCCTATCTTTGATTCTCACGCCCATTATCTGGACGGCCGTTTCGACGACGACCGTGAAATACTGTTGTCCTCGCTGTTAAGCCACGACGTGTGCGGCATTATCGAAAACGGCACGACCGCCGCCGATTCGCACGAAGCGATCGCTCTCGCTCACCGTCACGCCGGCGTGTGGGCGGCCGTCGGCATCCACCCGGGCGAAGCCGCCGATGCCGTCCAAGGCGATCTCGCCGTTTTGGAGCAGCTTGCCGCCGATGAAAAGGCCGTAGCGATTGGTGAGATCGGTCTGGATTATCATTACGAGGATTGCTGTCCCCGTGAGACGCAGCAATACTGGTTCCGTGCACAGCTGGAGCTGGCAAATCGCTTGACGCTGCCCGTCGTGGTGCACGACCGCGAGGCACACGAGGACACCCTCCGCTTCTTGCAGGAATACCGTCCTGCCGGCGTGGTGCACTGCTTTTCCGGTAGCGTAGAAATGGCACGTGAGCTGTTAAAGCTGGGCCTGTATATCGGCATCGGCGGCGTTGTCACCTTCAAAAACGCCCGCAAGACCGTCGAGGTGGCTGCCGAGCTTCCGTTGGATCGTTTGTTGCTGGAAACCGACGCCCCCTACCTGGCACCCGTTCCCCTGCGTGGTCAGCGCTGCGATTCTTCGATGATCCGCTACACCGCCGATACCATTGCCGCTTTGCGTGGTATTTCCACCGAAGAATTGTTGGATATCACCACCGAAAACGCCCGGCGGTTATATCATCTCGCATAATGCACAAGGAGCAGGCATCGCTTGCTCCTTTTTTGTCGCAATCCCCCGATACACGCCCCTTGCATTTTGAGGAAGAAATTGGTATACTAATATTATAATTAGACGAGGAAAGGATGCTTGACCATGACTGTTGCTGAAAAATACGCCCTGTGGCTGAACCGTGCGGTGGACGATCCCGATCTGATTCCCGATCTGAAAGCCATTGCTGAGGACGACAACGAGATCAACGAGCGCTTCTACCGTGAACTGGAATTCGGCACGGCAGGTCTGCGCGGCGTGATCGGTGCGGGCGACAACCGCATGAATATCTACACCGTGCGCAAAGCAACGCAGGGTCTTGCCGATTACCTCAACCATCGTTACGAAACCGCCCGTGTGGCGATCTGCTTTGATTCACGTATCAAATCCGATCTATTCGCTTTTGAAGCGGCCCGTGTGCTGGCGGGCAACGGCATTGCCGTCAGCCTGTTTGAGGAGCTTCAGCCCGTGCCGGTGCTATCCTTCGCCGTGCGTGAATTGCAGTGTCAGGCGGGTATCATGGTCACCGCCAGTCATAACCCCGCCAAATACAACGGTTATAAATGCTACGGCTCGGAAGGCTTCCAGATGACGGATGATGACGCCAACGCCGTCACCGAATACATTCGTCGTGTCGATATGTTTGACGGCATCAAGCTGGCCGATTTTGAAACAGCCGTGAACAGCGGCAGCATCACCATGGTCGGCACCGATCTGGTGGACAAATATCTCGACCGTGTTGCCGAGCAGCAGATCAATCCCGGAGTTTGCGCCAAGGGCGGCTTCAAGGTCATCTACACGCCGCTCAACGGTGCGGGCAACAAGCCGGTGCGTGCGATCCTCGACCGCATCGGTCTGTCACAGGTCGTCATTGTTCCTGAGCAGGAAAAGCCCGACGGCAACTTCCCCACTGCTCCCTATCCGAACCCTGAAATCCGTCAGGCGTTCACCTGTGCCTTAAAGCTGGCTGACACCGTCAAGCCGGATCTGCTTTTGGCCACCGACCCCGACTGTGACCGTGTCGGTATTGCCGTCCGTCAGGATAATGATTACGTCCTGCTGACAGGCAACGAAACCGGCTGTTTGCTGCTCGAGTATATTCTCTCCTGCCGCCGTGCCAACGGCACCCTGCCGGAAGCACCGGTCGTTGTCAAAACCATTGTCACCTCCGATCTTGCCACCCGTATCGCTGAAAAATACGGCTGTGAAATGCGTGAAGTGCTGACCGGCTTCAAGTATATCGGCGAACAGATCGGCGAACTGGAAGCGGCAGGACATCCCGAGCGCTATCAGCTCGGCTTTGAAGAAAGCTACGGCTATCTTGCCGGCACGCACGCCCGTGATAAGGACGCCGTCGTCGCCTCCATGCTGATCTGTGAAATGGCGGCGTATTATGCCGATCGTGGGCAATCGCTTCTGGATATTCTTCGCCGTCTGTGTGAGGAACACGGCGTGTATTGCCACAAGCTGGTCAATGTCCAGTTTGAGGGCGCTCAAGGCATGATCGCCATGGATAACCTGATGACCTCCCTGCGTGAGACGCCGCCGACTGCGATCGCCGGTCTCAAGGTGCTCGGCATTGCCGACTATCAGCTTTCCGAGCGTCGCACGGCGGACGGCGAAGTCAAACCGATCCACCTGCCGAAATCCAACGTGCTTTCCTATGAACTGGAAAATCACAACGGTCTCATCGTTCGCCCCTCCGGCACCGAGCCAAAGATCAAGGGCTATGTGACCGCTACGGGTGCTACCCCCGAAAAAGCCGCTGAGGTCGCTGCCACACTGGTTGCCGAAACCGAAGCACTCCTCTCGGCAAAATAAATAAAAAAAGATGCGCCTGCGAAGGGATTTCGCAGGCGCAATTTTTATGCTTGACGTTCTTTTTTCTCTTTTGTGAAAAGCAGCAGAAAAACGATCATTAAAACAGGAAAGATCGCCGCACTGATCAGCCCCATACGTAAGCCGAATTGGACGGGATCACCGCTCGTGCAATACGGCTGAACCGCATCCGATACGAAACCGGTCAGCCACGGGCCCAGCGAGCAGCCGGCATCTCCCGCCAAGGCCAAACAGCAGAACAGCGCCGTTCCGCCGTGCGACATTTTAGGTGCAACGTAACTGATCGTGCCCGGCCACATCAAGCTGACGGACAAGCCGCACACCGCACAGCCGATCAACGCTACGCCCGACCACGGCGTCAGCACCGACAACGCATAACATCCCACGCACAGCACCGCACTACCGAGCAGCACCGGCCGCAGCGAAATGCGGTCGCCGAAGCGGCCGTACCAAAACCGTCCGATTCCCATAAACACGGCGAACAGGCACGGGCCGAGCAAATCGCCCGTCACCTTGGAAATACCAAGGGCTTTTTCCGCAAACAGCGACGCCCATTGCGACATCGCCAGTTCGGAAGCGCCGGCGCATACCATCAGCATCAAAGCGAGCCAAAACCGACCGCAGCGAAACAACCCGCCGATGCCGCCGTTGTCGGATACCTTTTCCACCTCAGGAAACGGCATTCGCAGACCACGCACCAGATTGGACAACGGCATCAGTGCCCAAACGATAATGATCAGCCACCAATACTCCCGCCCGAGCAGTGCGAGCACGGCGGTGGTAGCAATAATCGTCACCACCTGGCCCAGCGGATAAAACGCATGCACCATCGTCAAGGCAGTCGCCTTATTACTGCTCGGCAGCGCATCCGCCATAGGACTGATCAGCACCTCCAGCATACCGGAGCCGATAGAATATACGATAGTGGCAATGATCATCCCAACATAGGGAGACGGCATCACCAGCGGTAACGTGCCAAACAGTATAAAGCCAACGATCATCGAGCTATGTGCGAGCAAATAGCACGTGCGATAGCCCCATTTATCGACGAAAAGCAAAGACACCAGATCAACGGTAAGCTGGGTCAAAAAGTTGATGAGAACCAGGCGCCCCAACATTTCAAAAGATACAGAAAATTGCGTATGTAATGTAGCAAAAAACAAGGGAACCACGTTAATGGCAAGCGCCTGGATCGCCGCTCCCCAATAGCAACCCTTCCACGTTCTGCGGTAATTCACGGTCACGCAGATCACCTCAATCCTTCAAATGACAATACAGCAAATAGTATACGGGTTTTTAAGCATTTGTCAATCGTCTTATTTTGACAAAACACCAAAAAATAGTGACAAATTTTGCACCTTTCTTTATACTTTCCCATTGCAAAAAAGTTTTTTATATTGTATAATAGCAGACAGGTATGAATTCTTTTAAGGAGGAACAGGCAAATGCAGAAAAAAATCAGCAACCTTCCTTTCAAAGGCACCCCTGAACAGAAGGAAGCGTTGCAGAAGGTCATCGATGCAAACAAGCACGATTCCAGCCGTTTGATGGGTGTTATGCACGAAGCGCAGAACATCTACGGTTATCTGCCGATCGAGGTTCAGCAGATGATCGCCGACGGTATGAATGTGCCGTTGGAAAAGGTGTATGGTGTCGCCACCTTCTACGCGCAGTTCTCGCTGTCTCCGAAGGGTGAATACAACATCTCCGTGTGTCTCGGTACTGCTTGCTATGTCAAGGGCGCCGGCGATCTGTTTGACAAGCTCAAGGAGATCCTCGGTATCGACGCAGAAGAGTGCACTCCCGACGGTCGCTTCTCCCTCACCGCCTGCCGTTGCATCGGCGCGTGCGGTCTGGCTCCCGTTCTCACCGTGAACGAGGATGTGTACGGCAAGCTCACCGTGGATGATATTCCCGGTATCGTCGCCAAGTACAGCAAATAATCCATGCGCGAGTTGTCGTTGAACGTTCTGGACATTGCCCAGAACTCCATCGCCGCCGCTGCTACGCTGGTTACAATCGAGGTCGAAGAAGCCGAAGAAATGCTCACCATTCGCATCGGCGACAACGGCCGCGGTATGACTGCCGAGCAGTTGGAACGGATTCGTGATCCTTTCTATACCACGCGGAAAACCCGTCGGGTCGGTTTGGGAATCCCGCTGTTCCGTATGGCCACTGAAATGGCAGAAGGATCGCTGACGATCGATTCTAAAGTGGGTGTCGGCACCACCGTCACCGCTTGTTTTCGTTTGGATCATATCGATCGCATGCCGCTCGGTGATATCGTCGGCACGATGGACACGCTGATTCGCTTGAATCCGGATATTGATTTCCTCTACCGTCACACGGTGGATGGACAGTCCTTTGAGTTGGATACCCGTTCTCTGCGCGAAGTGCTGGACGGCGTTCCTCTCTCGGAACCGGATATTATGGATTGGATCGACGCCAACTTGGCGGAAGGTATCCAATCACTGGGCAGTAATGCCTGATCAACACGATGATAAAACTAGGAGGTTTTTTGTATGAAATCCATTGCGGAACTGCAAGCTCTTCGTGACAAAGCCCGCGAAAAGATGACTGTGCGCGAAGGCCCTCATGACGGTACGCGCGTTGTCGTCGGTATGGCTACCTGCGGTATCGCCGCCGGCGCCCGCCCTGTTCTCAAGGCGTTCACCGAAGAAATCGAAAAGCGCCGCCTCGGCCACGTCGCTGTTGTGCAGACCGGTTGCATCGGTATGTGCCAGTTCGAGCCGATCGTGGAAGTGATCGCTCCCGGCAAAGAGAAGGTCACCTACGGTAAAGTCACCCCTGAGATGGTGGCAAAGATCGTGACCGATCATCTGGTCAACGGCAACCCGGTGGCGGAATACACCGTCGCCAATTTGATGAAGTAAGAACAGGAGGAATAAGAATGTATCGTTCTCATGTGCTGGTTTGCGGCGGTACCGGTTGTACTTCCTCCAACAGCCAAGCTATTATCGAAACTCTTGAAAAAGAAATCGCGGCTAACGACCTGACCGAAGAAGTCAAGGTTGTTCGCACCGGCTGCTTCGGTCTGTGTGCGCTGGGCCCGATTATGATCGTCTATCCGGAAGGCTGCTTCTACTCCTGCGTGCAGGTCGAGGACATTCCGGAGATCGTTTCCGAGCATCTGCTCAAGGGTCGTATCGTGACCCGTCTGCTGTATGATGAGACCGTGGATAAGGACGGCGCTATCAAGGCGTTGGACGAAACGGATTTCTACAAAAAGCAGGTTCGTGTGGCGCTGCGTAACTGCGGTGTCATCATCCCCGAGTCGCTGGATGAATACGTTGCGAACGACGGGTACCAGGCTCTGGCTAAGTGCTTGACTGAGTACACCCCCGAGCAGGTCATCCAGATCGTCACCGATTCCGGTCTGCGTGGCCGTGGCGGGGGCGGCTTCCCCCCCCGCCGGAAATGGGCGCTCACCCCTCCCAACAAGGGTCCCCCGAAGTACGTCCGCTGGAACGCCGGCG
>JAZQSX010000053.1:0-6617 GCA_045630285.1 Acutalibacteraceae bacterium
ACTCCTCCGCCAAGCGGTCAGCGGTCTGCTCCCTAGCGTCAGGCGCCGTCACACCGTCCCCTGCGAGGGAGGGAGTGGCGCCCGCCGCAGGTGTGCCCACCGCAGGTGCCGAGTGCAACGAGGCGGATGGGGTGGCAACGCCCACCGCAGGTGTGCCCGCCGCAGGTGTGCCCGCCGCAGGTGCAGGTGTGCTCGCCGCAGGCGGGGAGGCCAGACCCTCGACGTAGGCTGCCACCGACGTGCCGTGTTGTTCGGCAAGCGTGCGCAGCGTGGCAAACAACGGTTCGACCGCCTCGTACTTCATGCCCTTTTGGGCATAGCGTGTCGCATCCTCATGCGAAAGCGTGACCTGTTGCTTGTTAAACTTTACCGTCAGGGCGGGCTCTGTCGGCGGTGCGGACACGGCCGCAGCCGTGTCGGGAGCCGTATCCGTGTCTGCGGACGGCACGTCCGGCGTCGGGGTCATCTCTGGTTGGATGAGTTCCATACTTCACGTTCCTTTCACTCTGGTTGGTTTCGGGATCAGTCATCGCCTTGGGCGGTGCCGTCGTAGGTCATAAAATTGCGATACTCCCGTGCGGCACGAGCGGCACGGCGAGCATCGTCCTCCGAGGCGGCGGGCGCCGCCTCGGACTTGCGGATACGGGGGATCAGCGGCGCAAAATACACCGCCGCCGCCCCCAGAATAAATCCAAGAATAAACGTCATACAGTTACTCCTTTCAGATTTCCTCGTTGAGGTCTCCCAAGCCTTCCCCTTGAGGGGAAGGCTTAAACTCCCTCCGTCACCTTCGGTGACACCTCCCTCTGTGAGGGAGGCTTATATGGCCCCCTCGACGAGGTAGCGAAGCGGCCGAGCGGTAATGAATGACAGTCCGGGGGACTGTCAGAACCGCGAGGTGACCGAGCCGCAGCGAGAAGCTCAGCCGTAGGCTGACTGGGGGAGTTCAAGCCTTCCCAATCAAAAACCAATCATCCCCACCCGCCACGGAAATCGTCGGGGTGGACGGAATCGTACCGCCGACGGGGCGGCGGCGTGGGCGGCGTGGGACGGAAATAGGTGATATCCTCCATGGCGTAGCGCAGGGCGTCCATCAGGTGGTCGTCCCCCGCACGGGGTCGCTGTGCGCCGCCCGCCTCCCGCTTGTCCCACGCATACGTCGCCAGCTCCGCCGCTGTGTGACGGCAGCTCGGATGCACCGTGATGCGGTACTCCTGCAGGCGGGTGATACCGTACAGCAGCGACCCCGGCCCCTTGTCGGCGGGCAGAATACGGTGGATACCGTCCCGCCGCAGCTCCTCAGTGGATTTCGGTTCGGCGCTGTCGGCACGGATGCGCTCCCCCGCATACCCCATACGGGTCAGCCGCTCGGCGATGTCCCGATTGAGCATCCCGTGCTGCTTGAACTCGTCAAACACGTAGAGATGCCGCTCCAACGGGTCCACGGCAGCGGCGATAAAGGCGGTGGGATCGGCGGCGTAGCCGTAGTCAAGACCGTACACACGGCGCAGCCGCCACGGCTCGGGCAGGGCGTTGAGGTCAAAGGGAGCGACCTCCCAGTTTTCGAAGATCAGCCCCTCGGTCACGCCCCACTCCCCCAGCCCCGCCACGGCGTAGCGGCGGGGGTTGTCCCGCTTCATACGCTCAAACACCGCCCGATCGGCGTCGTCGAGGAACTCGTTGCACCGATAGGTGGTGGTAAACACGTCGGCGTCGGCGGGGGGCGTGTCGAAAAAGCGGGATTTCAGCCAATGCGTGTCGCTCCAGGGGTTGAAGGTGAGGGTGGTCTGCTTGAAGAGGGGCGGCGGCACCTCACCACGGGGTACCGAGAGGTCGAAGGTGTCGAACGCCTCCTCCGATTCCAGCTCGTAGGCCTCCTCCACCCACACCCAGCACAAATGCCCGTGGGTGACGGTGGTGGAGGCGATCTTATAGACGTTGTCGAAGCCACGGAACAGGATCTTCTGTCCGGTGGGCAGGTAGGTCAGCTCCAGTGGGCTGGTGGTGGCACGCCACAGATGCCCGACGCCCAGCCGCTCGATCGCCCAGCGAAGCTGGGCAAAGGTGCTGGTGCGGTGGGTGTCCATGACGGCACGGATCACCAGTAAGTTGGCGTCGGGGTACTGCATCAGCCGCACGATGAAGTTGAGGGCGGCGGTGGTAGATTTTTTCGACGCCTTGCCGCCCTTGAGCACCCGATAGCGACGGCGGCTGTTCCAGAACTCGGTGTAGCCGCCGCCCACAGCAGCGGCGAGGTCAACGGTGAGGGTGTCGGACGTCTTCAAATGCGTTCCTCCCCCACGAACACGACGCCGCACGCCTCGGTGCGGGTGTCACGGCGGTCGCTTTTGTCAGCAAAGCCGGCACGGTTGCGCAGGTAGAAGGTCCACAGCGCATGGGCTTTGGGATCGGCGGCCAGGGCGGCGGCGACCACGGCGGCGGTGCATTCCTGCAAGGCGGCGGTCAGCACGGCAGCGACGGTGGCGGGGGTGTGCCGCCCCTCGGCCATGGCGACGAGCGTCTCGTAGGAAACACCGAGAGCAGCAGCGAGCGCATCGGCGTGGAACGGCTCCCCCCGCAGCGCACACGCACTGCGGCAGGCGTTGATCACCGGCTGGATGTCCTTAACTCGTTTGGGTTGTGTCATACGTTCACCTCATTTGTTCTCACGGAGGAAGTTCGTATCCGTCTCCCGTATACTACCACACCCCCGCCAGCCACCTTCAAGACACTTGCGAAAACTTTTTTCACTTATTTTTTCGCCTCGGAAACTGCCGTCAACGCCAGCAGCTCCAAGGCTTTGTTATGCTCCCGCAGCAGGTACTGCTTCGCCTTATCGACCCGCAGGACGACGTCACCCCACGTACACCCCAGCACGTACCGCAGCCCGAGAAGCCGCCGCTGAAGCGGTGAGAGAGGCGCCGCCGTGATGCGTGCCCAATTTCGCAGCTGCGCCTCGGCAAGGGTGCGTCGGAGCTGCATCCGCTCGGCGTTGATCGTCCGCGCGACCACAAACCCGCTCGCCGCCGTCTCGCCCACGGCGTCCTCCAGCACCGACAGCAGATCCCGCCACTCGTCCTCCAGCATCAACAGCTCCCGCCGACGGATCACCGCCTGCATCATCTCCTGCTTTATCGCCTCTGCCTGCTTACTGATCATCGTCCTGCTCCTCCTTACACGCATCGCACAGCCGTGTTCCAAACCCAAACACCGCCGCACCGCACCGTTCACATTCCCCCGTCACAGCGGGATCCTCCTCCGGCACGTAGGCGGGACACCCCCGCACGCACCACAAATGTCCGCAGATCGTACACATTCGCTCGTTATCCGTCCTTTCGTTGTTACTGCCGTCGTCACCCCGTATCCGCCCCGTTTTCCACCTTTCCACCGTGTTTACGGTGCAAAAGTCCCAAACCGTGTTTGTCAAAACCACGTTGTATTGGATAGAACACGGATTGGATTCGAATTCGGATTCGGATTGGATTAGTGACGACTGTTGAAACATGTGGAAAACCGTTTTTGAGAATATCTCAAGTCATCAACCGCCGCCTGCAACAAGCTGTTACAGGGGAAAACACGGTGGAAACACGGTGAATTGCGGTTGAAACATCGTGTTACACGCCGTGACACACCGTGATCCCGTACGCAACGGGCTGTTGCAGCGTGTAACAGACGTGATTTACGTCAGATTGTCCTCGCTCCACTCGTCGTAGGTCGTCTCGGCGAGCGGCGGCGGGAACTTCGCACGGGGCGAGCGCACCTTTTGGTGGCGCTTCCACGACGGCAGCCGCAGGTAATCCCGCCCCTCCACGACGTACCGCTCGATCAGCCCGGCCTCCTCCAGGTGCGCCATAGCGCACTCCACCTCGGCGGTGTTGATGTCCTCCCGCAGCGGAAACAGCTTGGCACGCAGCAGCACCGGACGGGCGTCCAGCCGCCCGTAATCGTCGCACTGCACGATCAGCCGATAAAAACACACCTCCTCAAACCAATCCAGCATCTCAATGTTCGGACTGGTGCACACCGTCTCCTTCAAGATCCGATTCGCCATACCTCGTCTCCTTTCTCTACTTTTGGTAGATATATAGTGCCAAAGAAAGCCCCGATGCCAAAACATCGGGGTTTCCCTCAGGTGACTCCCATTATACTCCACTTTTGGTAGAATGTCAAGGTGGAAAAGGGGAGTTTTGTAAAAAAACCTTGCCATTCCTCTACTTTTGGTGTAGAATAACGGTAGAGTAAGGAGTGAGACGTATGTCGATCGGAGAAAACATCCGCCGTTTGCGGGAGAAGCACGGGTTGACCCAAAAGGAGCTCGGGGCGATCGCCGGCGTGTCGGACAAGGCGGTGTCCACCTGGGAATTGGGGCTGAAGGCGCCCCGCATGACAGCGGTGGCGAAGATCGCCGGGTATTTCGGCATTCCCAACAGCGCCGTTTTGGACGATCTGCCGCCGACGCCGTCGGCGTTTGCGGCGGCGTTTGACCGTCTGTGCCGTGCGTGGGATTATACCCCCGAAAGGGTCGCCCGTGACCTGCAATTCTCGCAGCAGCGGCTGCTGGAGCTGCGGCGGGGGCTCGCCTCCCCCACCGAGCAGGAGCTGCAGGCGTTTGAAAGCTATTTCCTCGCCCCACGGGACGTCCTGCTGGGCAACGTGGTGCTGCCCGAGCCGAGCAACGTCACCCCCCTTCCCGCCTCGTACAACGCCGTCCGCTTCCGTGACGACGGCTGCAAGATCACTCCGCTGCTACCCCGCCGCCGTGTACCGGTGCTGGGGCGGGTGCCGGCGGGCGTGCCGCTGGAGGCGGTCACCGACATCATTGAGGAGATCGAGCTGGATCCCGATTACGCCTCCGACGGCTACGAGTATTTCGGCCTGCTGGTCACGGGGGACAGTATGTACCCCGAGTACCGTGACGGCGACATCGTGATCCTGCGTGTGCAGGAGAGCGCTGAAACGGGGGACGACGTGGTCGCCTACATCGGCGGCTCGGACGCCACGCACAAGCGCCTGACCCGCACCGACAGCGGCATCCAGCTGCGCCCCTTAAACCCCGACTACCCCATTCGCAGCTACACCAACCACGACGTCCGCACGCTGCCGGTCACCATTGCCGGCATCGTGGTGGAGCAGCGCCGTCGGCGCAGGAGGTAAGCGATGAGACGAAGACCGGAGATCCGCTACCCGCTGACCCTGGGGCTGCGGTACAACGTGGTGGTGGTGCTGCTGGAGAAGGACGATCAGTATCTGCTGCTCCACCGCCGCCGCACCGCCGCCGTGCGCAACAAACGGCAGACGAAATGGGCGGCGCTGCAAAAGCTGAAGGACCGTCATCAGCCGGCGGTGTTTGCGATGAAGGACCTGGTGCAGGAGGAGCTCGGCGTCGAGCCGACCAAGTGGCGCTACTACGGCGTCATCGAGATGTATTTCGACACCGAAGACACCGAATGTGAGTTCCTCGACCGTGGCTATGCGTTCGTCGTCTCGGACTGGGACGGCGAGCTTGTCACCGAGACCCCGAACGGCACGTACAAATGGGTGAAAAAAAGCCGTGTCCCGAAGCTGGACATCTGGCTGGGCACCCGTATTTTCCTGCGTGCGCTGGAAAAGAAGCTGAAATTTTTCTTTATTATGCTGTGTTACTCCTCTCATATCAAGGGGTTGCCGCTCAACGATGCGGCGGTCAACCAAAAACGAGTGCCATTGGAGGATTGGATCGTATGATTCGGTACTTACTGTTTGACATTGACGATACGCTGCTCAATTTCCGTGACACGGTGGACGACACGATCAGCCGTGCGCTGGCGGATATGGGGCTTTCGTTCACCGAGGAACAATTTGCGCTGTACCACCGCATCAACGGCGAGCTGTGGGCGCAGGTAGCGGCGGGGCGTCTGGAGTGTGAGCGTCTGTATGAGATCCGCTTTCAGCGGGCGCTGGACGCCATGCGCATCTACGCCGACGGCTCGGAGCTGGAGCGGCGGTTTCGTGTGCGGCTGCGGGAAAGTGCGCAGCCGGAGGAGGGTGCGTTGGAGACGCTGCGGGCGCTGTCAGAGCGATACACGCTGGCGGCGGCGAGCAACGCCCCCCATATTCAGCAGGTGGAGCGCCTGGAGCAAGCAGGGCTTGCCCCCTACCTCACCCACGTGTTCACCTCGGGCGGTCTCGGCTACGACAAGCCGTCGCCGCTGTTTTACGGTGCGTGTCTGGAAGCGCTGGGCGATCCGCCTCGGGAGGACGTGATGATGCTGGGCGACTCGCTGGCAGCGGACGTGCTCGGCGCACACCGCTTCGGTCTGCAGGCGTGCTGGGTCAACCTCAAGGGCGCCCCCGCCCCCGCCGACCTGCCCGACGGCATCCCCACCGTCCACGCCCTCTCGGAGCTCAAAACCCTGCTCTTATAAGCCCCCACCCGTTGACATTTTTCGACGGCGGGTATACAATAAACTCAACAACTCACACAGGAGGTACCTCGTATGCCATTTTGTGAATCGTGCGGCGCTCCGCTTGACGAAGCCATGCGCTTTTGCGCCGAGTGCGGCACCCCCGTGGCCCCCGCTGGGCCCGCTCCCGCAGCGGGCGAAGCTCCCCGCACCGGAGCCCCCCCCACCGAAGGT
>JAZQSX010000054.1:0-33856 GCA_045630285.1 Acutalibacteraceae bacterium
AAAAAATCCTAATCCAGCCAAAAACACCCCCAGACCCGAAGCGTTTTCGAGACGCTTTGGGTTACAGATTAGTCGTCACGGCGACGGTTGTTGCGGGGACGGAAGCCGCCCTGGCGGGAGGCCGGACGGGAGGATTCCTCACGGGGAGCGATCGGTTCGGGAGTCAGACCCTCGACCTGGATCAGCGCATCACGGCGGGACAGGTTGATACGACCCTGCTCGTCGATCTCGGTGACCTTGACCAGCACTTCATCACCGACGGTGACGATGTCCTCGACCTTTTCCACACGCTTGACATCCAGCTTGCTGATGTGGACGAGGCCCTCCTTACCGGGAGCGATCTCGACGAAGGCACCAAACGCCATCAGGCGGGTAACACGACCCTTATAGATCGCACCGATCTCGGGATCCTTCGCAATCGTCTCGATGACAGCCAGCGCACGGTTGGCGTTCTCGGTGTTGACAGCCGAGATGAAGATGGTGCCGTCTTCTTCGACGGTGACGTCGCAGTTGAAGTCAGCCTGGATCTTCTGGATGACCGCACCGCCCTTACCGATGACCTCGCGGATCTTATCCACGTCGATCTTGGTGGTCAGCATCTTGGGAGCGTAGGGGGAGAGCTCTGCGCGAACCTCGGGGATCGCCTTGAGCATGATCTCGTCGAGGATGTACAGACGTGCCTTGTAGGTCTTCTCCAGCGCCTCTTTGATGATAGCGGGGGTCAGACCGTGCACCTTCAGGTCCATCTGGATAGCGGTGATACCCTTGTGCGTACCGCCGACCTTAAAGTCCATATCGCCGAAGAAGTCTTCCAGACCCTGAATGTCGACCATGGTCATAAAACGGTCGCCCTCGGTGACCAGACCGCAGGAGATACCGGCAACGGGCGCCTTGATCGGCACACCGGCAGCCATCAGAGCCAGCGTGGAGCCGCAGATGGAAGCCTGCGAGGTGGAACCGTTGGAGGACAGCACCTCGGATACCAGACGCATGGTGTAGGGGAACTCCTCCTGAGAGGGCAGCACCGGAACGAGCGCACGCTCAGCCAGGGCACCGTGACCGATCTCACGACGGCCGGGGCCACGAGACGGCTTGGTCTCGCCCACCGAGTAGGAGGGGAAGTTGTAGTGGTGCATATAGCGCTTCTCGGTCTCATCATCCAGACCGTCGAGCAGCTGAGCATCGTCGGGGTTACCCAACGTAACGGTGGTCAGCACCTGCGTCTGGCCACGGGTGAACATACCGGAACCGTGCACACGGGGCAACAGATCGACTTCGGCAGCCAGCGGGCGGATCTCGTCGATGGCACGGCCGTCAACACGCTTGCCGTCATCCAGCAGCCAGCGGCGGACAACGTACTTCTGCAGCTTGTACAGGCACTCGTCGATCTTGGCGATCTCTTCGGGATACTGCTCGTCGAACTTCTCGTGTACCTTGTCGTACACGGGGCGCAGACGCTCGTCACGGATCAGCTTGTCATCGGTATCCAGCGCATAGCGGACGTCCTCGATAGCGAAGTCCTTGATCGCCTCGTACATTACCGGGTCGGGATCGTTGGACTGGAAAGAGAACTTCGGCTTGCCGATTTCCGCCTGAATGCCCTTGATGAACTCCACGATCTGCTGGTTAGCAGCGTGACCTGCCATAATACCGTCGAACATCGTCTCGTTGTCGATCTCGTTGGCGCCGGCTTCGATCATAGCGACCAAGTCAGCGGTGGAAGCAACGGTTACGTGCATTTCGGAGCGTTTCTCCTGCTCGGCGGTGGGGTTGATGACGTACTCGCCGTCGATCAAGCCAACAACGACGCCGGAGATCGGGCCGTCCCACGGAATGTCCGAGATGGAGATCGCAATGGAAGCACCGATCATAGCGGTGGTTTCCGGCGGGCAATCGGGGTCAACCGACATCACGGTGCAGACGATGGACACATCGTTGCGCATATCCTTCGGGAACAGGGGGCGGATCGGGCGGTCGATCACACGGGAGGTCAGAATGGCCTTCTCGGTGGGACGACCCTCACGGCGCTGGAAGGAGCCGGGGATGTGACCCACGGCGTACAGCTTCTCTTCGTAGTCCACGGACAAGGGGAAGAAATCCACGCCTTCACGGGGCTTTGCCGATGCCGTAACGTTGCACAGGATCGAGGTGTCGCCGTAGCGCACCATGCAAGAGCCGCTGGAGAGCTGAGCCATTTTGCCGACCTCAACCTTGAGGGGACGACCGGCCAGTGTGGTTTCAAACACGCGGTAGTTTTCAAACATGATAAAATCCTCCGTTCAAAATATATTTCCGATCGGCACGCGGCAGGATTTTTAGCAATAAAACCAACGTTTTGGAGAAAAAACGCTCGTTTCACTGCTAAAAAACCGCTTGTCCGTGCCGTAAGCGGCAGAAAAAAGATAAGAAATGTGGTTAGAGGCAGGCGGGGTCGCCCGCCTGCCTCACAGCGCAATCTTATTTGCGGATGCCGAGCTTCTCGATGATTGCACGATACCGAGTGATATCCTTCTTCATCAGGTAGTTCAGCAGGTTGCGGCGATGACCAACCATCTTCAGCAGACCGCGACGGGAGTGGTGGTCCTTCTTGTGCACCTTCAGGTGCTCGGTCAGATCGTTGATGCGCTTGGTCAGCACGGCAATCTGAACTTCCGGAGAACCGGTGTCACCCTCGTGGGTGGCGTACGCCTTCATGATTTCGGTTTTTTCCTGTGCCAGCATGTAAAACACCTCTTTAATAAATATTTTCCGCAAACCCAGAAGGGGAATCGGTGTGTCCCCACAGGGGCATACTCCGCGATCCGGGTAAGGGCTACACATAGCGTGCTTGGGTATTATAACACAACAATTCGGAATTGTAAAGTATTATTTTTTTGTTTTTTAGATCCTGCCTGCACGGAGCTCCCGCATATTCGCCGCCAGCTGCTGCAGCGTGATCTCCTCACGCTGATACGGCTTGCGTGAGACCTCATACATCAGCGGTCCGCTGTAATCGGCGGTCTCCAGGATGCCGAGCAGCTGCTTCCAATCGTTGCAGCCGTCGCCGGGCAGGCGATGCCGCTCGTCGACATGATCGTAATCCGAGATATGCACCGTGGCGATCGGCAGACCGCTGTCGATCAGGGCGGTCAGGAACGCCGCATTGTCCTCGTCGAGTGAATGGTTAAAATCAAAGCAGACGGATGCGCCGGTATCCTTCAACAGCTCGATCATCTCGGCAGAACGGTTGCACAGGCAGGTGCGCGGCAAGTTTTCCACCGCCAGCGTGAGTCCTTCGTTACGACACGCTTCGTTCAGTGTCAGAATAGCGTCGTGGCTTAGTGCCAACCGACGGGGGCGATCCTCCGGAGCAATCGGTTCGGAGGAGGGGTGCAGTACAATGGTTTTCACACCGACCGCCGCACCGAAACGAATAAAGCGAAGATTATCGTTGATAATGTGTTGCCGCTCTTCGCAGTTTTCGGTAGAAACGTCCAGCACCTCGCTGAACGGCAGGTGTAACGACCACAATTCCACCCCTTCCTCAGCCGCTATCGTGCGGAGCTGAGAGGCGGCGTGGGGATCATCCAATACCGCAGGATAGCGGACCGGACCCCAAATCAGTTCGACAGCGTCAATGCCGTTTTCGTGAACAGCGTGCAGTACCGAACGGTCGATCGCCCCCAGAAACGAGCAGGATGTTCCCAAACGTGCGTTGGATACCGTTGTCATAGTCATTCCCCCTTGAGCAAACTATATCACAACGGTGGAGAAAAGTAAATCTCTTTCTACAGTGGCAGTGAAGAGAAAATGCAGGACAGCACCGAAGCAACCGCCAAGGTGGCGGGTGCACCGTGAAACCGCTTGGCAAGGGATGTCAGACGCAGCTTATGATGCCAGCCGGTGAGAAGAGAAAGACCCACAAACGCACCGAGGGCGATGAGAACGGGCGGCCACCACAAAGCGGCCCTGCGGGTCAGCAGCGTGTACACGGGCAGCAGGACGATCCATTCACGGGGGTCGTAGCGGGCGGGAAGCAGAGAGAGGATCAGAACGCCGAGGGCGGTAATTCCCCAGACGCTGTATCTGTCGGGCAGGATGCGGGTAACGATGCCGAGGGTGGAGCCGACAGCGGCGAGTAGGGGGATGATAAGAGGCAGGTGGCGGGAAGAATGCTCACCGAGCAGCGGTGAATTCAGGCAGAACATCCACAACATTACAGCAGCAATCAACAAACCGCCCGCTCCGTCTTCCAAGGTCGGTGAAATGCCGAGCGGTAATACCGTGATGCCCCACAGTGTACCGCCGGACAGCAATTCCCGAAGTACGCCGATGACAATGAAAGAGGGGAATAAGCGTCCGTGCGGGCGGTTCTCCTGCAAGGCGACCGGCCCGCATACGGCGAACAGCAGCGCCGTGATGGGATCGGCAAGCTCCAACGGTTGGAGTGCCGGAAATGTCACCTGAGCGATCGGAGCAAGCGCCGCACCTACACCGAGTGAGAACAGACAGGCAGCGGGAAGGGACAGCGGGAGCGATAGGCGAGACAATACCGAGTGGAACAGACGGGTAAGAAGGCCTATTACGGCGGTAACGCCGATACGCAGCAGGGCTTGCTGCGGGGAGGTACACCCGACAGCCAGTGCAATGAGCCACACGGTGTCGGCACGGGGAACGATGGTCATACGCAACCCCCTTTTAGTCTAGCGAAGCGATAAAGGTAACAGCACTGTTAACGGCATTGATAACAGCCTGCGAGGAGGTGGTAGCACCGCTGACGCCGTCGATGCTGCTGCCGTCGGTGCTTCGTGCCATAGCCAACGCCTCACTCGACAAGGTGATAAACGGTGTCACGCTAATGGTGGCGCCGGTGTAGGCATCCGTTTTACCGGTGTCCGATTGATAGACGATGCGGGATGGGTCTTGCAGTGACAGCAAGGCATTTTCCATGATGTCCGCCTGCTCGTGCCACGGCAGCCCGTCTTCGCTCATCACATACTCGCCCGCTTCGGAAAGCTCACGCTTGGTAACGGTGCTGTTTTTCTGTTCGGCATCCCACGTGACCTCGGTGATTTTTCCGTCCGAAAGTGTCAGAGTAACAACGTCACGAAACCCGGAGGAATCGTACGCCTTAGCGGTGGCACGGTAGGTTCCGTTGCGCAAGGTAACACGCTGTTTTCCGTTGTTCAGGTGGAACGGTTGTCGCCGTGAAGAAAACTGATCCAGAAACGCCGATTCGGTTACCCGTGCGCCATAACCGGGAGTCTCCCGATGTTCACCGATACGTACGCCGATGACCGTCTTTTTATCTCGGGAAACGGCTGTGTGAACCTCCATTTTTCCGCCGTAGCCTTGCACCACGGAGGTGACAGCGTAGCCGACCGTTTCTTCGTCATCATCCAATGCTGTCCAGGCACCGGTGACGTGCGGATCGTCCGATGTGAGTATTTCCTCAAAATAGGCGGCGTTGAGCAAGCTTTTGAACGTTTGTCGGACTTGCTCACTGCTTTGACGCAGAAGCTGACGGCGTGTCAGCAGATCACCTCCCCACAACAGTCCGAGTGAAACCACGGCGGTGACGAGCAGGGATAAGCACGTTTTTGTCACAGAGTTCAAGGCGAGCGCTCCTTTCGTTTGGTACCGTACACCCGTGGTCTGGAAAACCGATCCAGCAGCGGCGTGAACAGATTCATGATGAGTACCGCAAAGCAGACACCTTCGGGGTACGGCCCCCATACACGCAGTATGGCAGTGACTATGCCGACACCCATAGCAAACAGTGCTTCGCCGAACGGCGTGGTCGGGCTGCCGGTATAATCGGTGAAAATATAAATTGCGCCAAATAAAAAGCTGCCGGATAACAATTGACGCAGTACATTGCCGCCCGTGGCGACGATGACGGCGGAAAAGGCGGCGATTGCCAGCACGGGTATACGCCAATGGATGACCCTTCGCACAAGCAGGTACCCGCCACCAAGGAGGATGAGCAGTGCTGAGGTTTCGCCTATTGATCCATTGACACGTCCGACAAACAAAGACAAATAGGAGACGGTCTCGGAGGATAACGGTGTGGCGGAGGAGACAGCATCCGTCAGGGTGTAACCGACGAGATAAGCAGGAAATACCGTCAACAACAACGCCCGTGACGCCATAGCGGGATTGAATACGTTGGCACCGATACCGCCGAAGGCGTCACGAAATATGATAATGGCAACGGCACAGAAGATCGACAGGAGCCACGGCGGTATACCGACGGGGCAGGAGAGAGCCAGGATCAGTCCGCTGACCAGGGCACTGCCGTCGAACGGATGCGTCGCACCGTGCAGGCGGGCAGAAAGGCGATCGGAAAGCCAGGACACGGCGAGAGCCGTCACGATGAGCAAGGCGGCATTTTTCCCGAAAAACCACACCGCCGCTATGGAGGGCGGCGTTAGAGCGATGCAGACGTCGTACATGATCATCGGTGTGCGACGCTGATTACGCAGAAACGGCGCCAGGTATTTTTTTGAAGAACTCATCGGCACTCTCCTTTGCGACGGACCTGCGTGATGCGTGCGGCGAGCTGGCGCCGTGCCGGACAAACTCGGGAGCAACAGCCGCAAGAAATACACGCTGTTGCTTTCAAATCGGCACACAGCGCCTCGTCTTGATGTAGCCATGCCTGGTCGATCAGATAGGGCATCAAGCCTGACGGGCAGGTACGGACACACGCACCGCATCGGATGCAGGGGGTCTCTTCTTGCGATTCCGTCGGCAAGACCAGCACGCCGCCGCAGGGCTTTGGCAGACCGGCCTCCGTGGATACCAACCGTTTGCCCGTCATCATGCCGCCGACGATCCATTGCGTTTTATTTCCCACAATCAGAGGCTCGGCCTGCGCAACCAACTCACGAAACGGCGTGCCAATGGGTACAAATAAGTTACAGGGTTGCTTGACAGCACCAGACACGGTGACCGCACGGTGCGTCAGGGGGAGCCCTCTGGCGGCATCAGCCATAGCGGCGGCGGTGGCGACGTTGGAGACCAGGATTCCCCACGCCGAGGGATAGACACCCAAAGGAAGCTCGATTCCGAGAACGGCGTATATCAGTTGCTTTTCACAGCCCTGTGGATACCGTTCCGGCAGTTGGATGACCGTCCACGAGGTGGTTTCAGCGATGCGATGCAATGCACGGGCGACCACCGCGGATTCGGCGCACAGCCGCACACCGTCCGACGGCACGTGGCATGCCCGTGCCATCAAAGCAATACCCTCACGCAGGGTGTCGGTCTGTTCGATGGCGAGTCGCCCGTCGCAGGCGAGGTACGGTTCGCATTCGCAGGCGTTGATCAGCAGATGATGAGCGGTGACACCGCTGTATTTGCGGAAGGTGGGAAATCCGGCACCGCCCAACCCTACCAAACCACCGTCATACATTCGTTGGACGATCGCCTCGGCATCCGCCGAGGTCGATAACGACGGCAGGGGTGTGGCGGGTGTTTTTTGCGAGTTGCCGTGTACGGTGATCAAGGGGGCAGGGTGCCCGTCGATCGTCAGGTGGCTTGCGTTTTCGATGCTGACCGTGCCGCACAAGCCGCTGTGGAGCGGCGGCATAGCACCGGTAGGGTCGTGTGCCAGCAGATCGCCGATCCGCACCGTTGCGCCCGGTTCCACTGTCGGCGTGAAGTGGGTCTTACCGTCTTGCAGCGGCAGACGGATGACTGAGGGCATAAACACCTGCAGCGGCTGATGCAGTGCCTCACGCTTAGCTTGACAGAGAACCTCGGAAAAACGAATTCCTCCCCGAAATGATGCTGCCATACGATTCCTCCCTGCAATGCGACGGAGTCGCTTTGACATAGTTTGTTGTGTTTTGGGTATAAATATACTGCATCAGCAAAAACTTGAGAACGGAGGGGAGATGATGACGTTTTGTGCGGGGCGGGGAGCGGTTCGGGTACTGCGGACGGCAGTTGTTGTTGGTAGCATTGTGATCACAGTGCTGCTGTGGTTGCCCTCTCGGTGGTGGCTGTGGTGGCCGTGGTGGGTGTGCGTCGCACCGCTGCCGATCCTCGGACTGCTTACGGTGCGGTATATACCACGGCTCGTAAGCTCATTTCACGGCGTGTTCGACGCACACGCTGTCAGAGCACGCTACGGCCTTTTGTGGCGTCGGGACGTGTTCGTTCCGTTGGATTCGCTGCGCACGTACGAGGTGTGGACGCCGCCGCTTCATCGTTTGTTTGGTTGTCGTACCGTGGTGCTTCGTTTTGCGGGAGGTGCAGCGTGGCTACCGTTGCTTGACAGTGCTGACGCCTATCATCTGACCACCCGATTGGAAGAACTGGAGGGACAGCACTAATGGAACAGCGTCCGTATTTCGCCTATGCCTTTTACGATCTGCAGCGATGGCGTATCTTGTTTCTTCTTCCGCTCGTGCGCGTGGGCGCCTCACTTTTACAAGGAGGGACACCGCAATTGTATCGGTATGAGCTGCTGCTCACCTTGCTTCTCATCTCCTATGCGGGGATGAAATGGTACTGCTGCCGTTACCGCTTATCAACAGCGGCAAACGGGCAGTTCTGTACCGTCGGGGTACGACAAGGCATTATCGTTCGTCGCACCCTGCACGTCTCTGCCGACGAAGCGGCGTCGGTTGAGGTGGAACGGACGCCGTTGCTGTGGTTATTCCGGGGGCGTCGTGTACTGGTAAGTACGGCGGGACTGCGGCGTCGTGCCGACGCCAAGCTGTACGTTTCGGCAAAGCAAGCACGCAGGCTGTTTCCCTTGGAACAGCGACAACTTGACTACCGTGCACCACGGTGGCCGATCATCGTGCTGTCGCTGACGGGCTCGAATGCCGCCGTGGGGCTGCTGACGATCGCACCGCTGTTGCGGCAGGGTGGAACGGTACTCGGCGAGCAGGTGGCGCAGGGCGTTATTGGTTTGGTGGACGGGTGGATCACACCGGAACTGCCGCTGGCGCTCAGAGCGGCGGGAAATGTTTTGTTGATCGGCTGGGGCGTTTCTGCCGTGCGGATCTTTTTGCGTTACGTGGGGTTTCGGGCGCATCGGAGCGAATCGCATATTCACGTATCGTCAGGCCTGTTTACGCACCGTGACGTCTTTATCGATCGGGATAAGATCACAGCGTTGGAGTTGCGTCAAACCTTGACGATGCGGTTGTTTTCATTGTATACGGCGGTCGTGACGGCAGCGGGCTACGGTCGGGATCTCGGGACACGCCCTGTACTGATTCCGGCGGCACATTCGAGAGAGTTGGGAGCGAGTCTGGAGCGCTTGTTGCCCGAGTTTCCTGTTGGTGATTGCCGTCTGCGGCCTGCTCGGGGTTCCGTGTGGCGCTATATCGGGTTGCCGCTGCTTTTTTTGCTGTGTGACGTCGGTTTGTGGCTGTTGGGTAGGTGGTGGCACGGGGCTGCGGTGGTGGGACTCACGGTGGGGCTGTGGTGGCTACTGGTGCGATTACTCGGCTTCGGACAAGCCGGTTTTGGTTATGATAACGGCTGTTTTACGATGTATTACTCACGAGGGCTGGCACTTTACCGTGTCTATTTGCCGCAGGAGGTCACGGATTGTGTAGTGGTGACACGCTCCTGCCTGCAACGCCGTCAAGGGACGTGCTCCGTCAAGGTTCGGTGCTTTGGAGAAAAGAAACGGACACACCGTGTGTGGGGGTTGCCCTACGACGGTCTCCTTCGGGAGCTGGAGCGGTGGAAAGCAAAAAAATAAGGGACCCCGTTTGGGGTCCCTTTTGGAGTATACTGTTTATTGGATTAGGCTGTTATACAAAGCGAGTGCATCGACAACATCGGTCGCCATGACCAAATAGAGTTCGCCGGTATCGTGCTCCACAAAATAGGTGGAGGCGGAGCGACGGTACAGTTTGATATGGCGATCAGGCGAGCTTTCAATGTTGGTCTTGATGTCCAGAATCAACTCCGGTTCGCCGGTCGGCTTTTCGGTGGTGGTCTCATGCCGCTTGATGCTGATAAATGCCTCAAACACGTCACGGAACGCCGTGGTGCTGTAACGGCGGTTGTTGGCAACGACCTTCATATTCTTGCTGATGTCCTCTTCATCGGCGTAATGCGTCAGCTTGAAAGCGGTCGTCTCATTGTTCAGCGTCACGGAGAAGGTGTCGATCTCATCAATATAGGTGAAGAACAGCAGCGGATCCGACAACTCATCGTATTGTACCTCTGCCCACGGGAGGCTGGAGGTGACGATCTCATACACCAGCGGGATCAGCGTATCACCACTGTACACGATAGCGTACCGTGAGTCCTCGTCATCCTTCAGGGTGTTGCCGAGTTTAATGGTATACGGCGAGGTGTTGTAGAAGGACATCGACGTTACCTCGTTGCCGTCCTCGTCCTGCGAAATCGTAGTTTTCTGGATCGACAGGCTGACGGTACAGGTGGAGTACGGATTATCCAACCCAAATTTCTTGAGATCCTCATCCGTGGGGTGAAGAGCGGCAATATCGCTGGCAACAAAGCCGGAATAGGCGGTCACGGCCAACAGGTTGGTACCGCTCTTCAAGGTGCGGTAGTAGGGCTCCGTCAGATAATAGCCCGTCATGATCTGCGCATTTTCGCCGGTGGTTTTGGCCTCTTCCGAGATTTGGAAGCTGATCTGTGCAGGACGCACAGTTCCGCCGAGCACCACGTCACGGACGACGGCCGTATCACCGGAGTTGGTTTGCGTCGTCGCCGGAGCAGCAATGGGAAGCTTGGACAGATACCCGGTCGAGGGCTGCGACACGGTATCTACAAAAGCAGCATCCACCAGATAGATCGCATCGGAGCTACCCTCACGGAAGTAGAAGCCCTCGCGGCTGGGTGCCTCGTCGCCGATCTCGAACGAAATGGTCTTACCGTCGTCGTAGACAACGTCCAGCTTGGCGGCACAGCCCTTTTTGGGATCGAAGCCGAAGTCCTCAGGATGCTCCGGGGCACGGTTGATCATCCGCAGTGCGGTGATGTGTGTCAATTCCTCGATCAGATAGGAATAGTCCGCGGCGCTGACGTATTTTTCCAGCGTTTCGTGACCCTTCACACGCAGGTATCCCTTTTCGTTGGGTTCAATAACGAAGGTTTCATCCGGAAGCGTGACCGTCACCGAGTCAATACCCGATTTTGAGGGAGTGGTGCCGGTTGGTTTGGTGATCGGTGCCGTCGACTCGTGCGGCTTGAACTCAATGGTCGATGTCGGCTTGGTGGTGGTCGTTGCCGTACCCTCTCCCTCGGGATTGTCCGCCATGGGGAGAACGAAAACGAACAGCACCGCCATCAACGCCGCCAAGGCAATGACCGAGAGCAGCAGTGTACGTGTGCGACTACTCATAAGTGCCTCCTTCTGAAGAAGACGATCAGGCTGATGAGGATCAATAGGATCGGCAAAAGCAGGAAGGTGTACTGAGCAATATCCGCCAATGATTCACCGTACTGGTAGGTGGGGGTGGAATAGGTCTTGGCGGACAGGACGATCGTGTCGCCGAGGTCGCAGGTGTTCAGCACCGGCTCCAGCGTCAGGGCTTCGTTGTCGTAGTTGACATAGCTTTCGCCAAAGGCGGGGAACAGGTAGCAGCCGCTGACGATGATGTGGTTTTGCACCGTGCCGGAGACCTGCGTCGTATACGCCATACCGACGGTGTCGTCGCCGGTGGGCAGCGAATCCTTTTTGCCGGAATCAATGTAGGACTTGATGTCGACCAGCTCGGCATCCTCGGAGAACTCGACCAGGGGATACGTGGCGAAGCCGTCATCGTTGGCCTCGGTGTTGCCGAGGATTTCCAGCTGGACGGTGTACGGCATCAGTACCGTACCGACCGAGTCGGTCAGGTCGGAATCGTTAATAGTGGAGAAGGGCTGGAATTCGCCGTACGGACCGGAAATATAGTTGTTGGAATTGGTCTCCACGATCAACTGATCCGTTACCTTGATCTTGGCTTCCATTTCCAAAAACTCGTACAGGTTTCGGGTATCGTCGTCATACTCGAAATTGCACAGCACAAAGAGGTTGCGCTCCATCTTGCCGTCGTTCTTCAGCCACTCACGGAGTATATCGATTTCCTCCTCCGAGTAGTCCGTCGTCGGGCCGGCGATGACCAGCATCTCGGTGTTATCGCTGATTTTTTCGGCGGATGCCGATTTAAAGTTGAGCATTTCGGTAGTGTAACCGTTGAGCTCGTACAAAACGCTCATCTGGCCGATCAGATCGGTGTTTTCGCCGTGACCGGTCAGGAACGTGACGGTGACGTTTTTGCCGCCGCAGAGCGAGTTGACGGTCGAAGCGAGGACCTCCTCCACACGGGAGCGGTAGACCTGATCGTAGCCGCTGTATTCGATGGTATACAGGCCGTCCATATAGCGCAGACGGTGCTGGTCGCCGGAGAGAAACAGAATGCTGCCGTAGTCTACGTTGTATTCCTTATACTTGGTCAGCACAGCCGGCTCGTTGACGGGATCCAGATAGGTCGTGGTGATGTGTCCGCCGCTGAGGGCATTATACTCCTGAGTGAAGCGATAGAACTGGCGCAAAATGATATTTTGACGCTCATCCGTCATGGCGGGTGCCGAGAAGAAGGATTCCTCGGCAAACACGATGATCTCAATATCCTTGTCAGCGTTTTTGGCAACGGCACGGCCTTGATCCGACAGCGTATAGGTGTCGTCAGTCGTCAGGTCAAGCGAAAGCGGGAAACGGTCGTACACGATGCCGATGATTACGTTGAAGATCACGACAACGGCAATCACGACGGCGGTAACAGCCGTGGCGGTAGCGCCGAGGCGCAGCTTACGGTTGCTTTTGAGGAAGGAGCGCTTTTCTTTGACAGCCGCTTCTTCGGCGCGGATCTCTTTGACTTCTTCGGTTTTCTTTTTCATCACAAAGCCCCTCCTCTCAATTCCATCTCTTACGATCCAGCACGCGCACGGTCAGGAATAGGAACAGCGCCTGCATGGACAGGAAGAAGATAATGTCGTCATATTGGATCGTGCCGATCGCAAAGTGGCCGTAGCGCTGGGTAACCGACAAAAACTCGGTGGCCTCGGCGACCCAGCCGACGCCCGGGAACCAGGCGGTGAGGTTATCCACCAACTGCAGAAGCAGCGAGGCGATAAAGGTGCCGAGTGCGGCGATGAACTGATTTTCCGTCAGGCAGGAGATCAGCAGACCGATCGCAATGACCATACCGCCGAGCAGCAGCAAACCAAGATAGTTGCCGAGGATGACCAGCCAGTCAGGGGTGGTGAGGAAGGCAACGAAAAACGCACAAACCAACGTCATGGAGCAGCTGATCGTGAAGATCAAAAGCGCTGCCAGAAACTTACCGACCACGATGCCGGTGAGTCCGACGGGGGAGGTGAGAAGCAGCTGATCGGTCTTTTGACGCTTTTCGTCACTCATCAAACGCATGGTGAGGATCGGCAGCACCAGAATCAGCATATACGACTGTAAGCTCTGAAACACGTAGGTCAGATCGGTGGAACCGGCCGCCACGTTAAAGTTGATAAAGAAGATACCGGTCAGGGCAAACATCAGGGCGATAACGCAGTAGCCGATCGGGGAGATGAAGAAGGCCTTAAACTCACGTTTAAAAACAGCTCTCATTTCCGTTTACCTCCTTTGCGAGTGATTTCAGGCAGTTTTTCTCGTGTCAGGGAAATGAAGATTTCCTCCAACGACATTTCCATGGATTTCAGTCCGAGCAGCGGGCAGTTTTCCTTGGCCAGCGCGTTGAACAGCGCACGGCGGAAATCGGCTCCCGGCGCCGGTTCCAGTGCATACTCAAACGCACCGTTTTCCTTTTCGCCGAGCGTAGTGATCGAGGCGATACCGGGAACGTGCTTCAGCAGGGAATACACACGCTGCTCGTCACCGACGATGCGAGCCATCAGGCGGCGGTCGCCGGAGAACTCCGCCGACAGATTGGAGGCGGTGTTGTCCGCCACGATCTTGCCCTCGTTGATAATGATGATGCGATCACACACCGCTTCCACCTCAGGAAGAATGTGGGACGACAGGATCACGGTGTGATGCTTGCCGAGGTTTTTGATCAGCGTGCGGATCTCGATGATCTGATTGGGGTCGAGACCGACGGTGGGCTCGTCGAGGATCAGCACCGGCGGATTGCCGATGAGCGCCTGCGCAAAGCCGACACGCTGACGGTAACCTTTGGAAAGGTTCTTGATCAGTCGGCCGTAAACGTCTTCAATATGTACCAGGCGGCAGATCTCCGCAATATGCTTGCGGCGGTTGATCGTGCACTTTTTCAGATCGTACACGAAATCCAGGTATTCACGCACGGTCATATCCAGATACAGCGGCGGCAATTCCGGCAGATAGCCGATATATGCCTTGGCCTTGTTGGGGTCCTCCAGAACATCAATGTCGTTAATCTTGACAACGCCCGTACTGGCCGACAGATACCCGGTCAGAATGTTCATAGTGGTTGACTTACCGGCGCCGTTGGGGCCCAGGAAGCCTAAGATCTCGCCTTCCTCAACCTTGAAGCTGATGTCATTCACCGCACAGTGTGAACCGTATCGCTTGGTTAAGTTCTGTACTTCGATCATAGAAACACGTCCTTTCTTGCAAAAAGTGGGAGTGTGCAGTGTATACACCTCCGCAGTGTAACTCAGTATATAAAATTATTGTGTTTTTTGTGTGTTTTTTATAAAATGCTTTTGTTTTTGAGGAAGATGTGGTATACTGGCAGAGAAATGGAGGTGAGGGGTTATGATACGACAGCAGTGGCAACCGGGGACGGCGTTGCCGCCCGTACGCCGTTCGGTGGCGCTCGGCGTGTTTGATGGGATGCATCTTGGGCATCGGGCCGTTATCAGTGCGGCACGCAACGTTACTTCTCCCTCACAATCCGCACCATTCCCGACCGTCACGGTTTTTTCGATCGTCGGTATTCCCAAATCGGGCGGACGGTTGATCACCGAGGCACAGGAAACCGTTCAGGCAAACAGTCTGGGTGTGGACGAGTGGCTCAGCGTGCCGTTTGAGGCGATCCGTGAATTGTCGCCCCACGACTTTGTACAAGCCGTGCTGCATGAAGCCTTGCGGGCTGAGGTCGTGTGCTGTGGCTACAATTTCCGCTTCGGCAAGGGCGGCACCGGCGATGCTGCGACGTTGCAGCGGCTGTGTGAGCCGTTTGGTATTGAGGTTCGGGTGATTGCCGAGGTGGAGCGTGACGGGGAGACCGTCAGCTCCACGGCGATCCGCCAAGCATTGATAGCAGGCGATATGGAACGGGCACGGGGGTTGTTGGGCCGTCCGTATGCCATTGAATGTCCCGTTCGTGCCGGTGATCACCGTGGCACCTCCTGGGGAATTCCGACGGTGAATCAGCCCTTCTCGGAGGGCTACGCCGTGCCTCGTCACGGCGTCTATGCGTCGCTCGTCACGTTAGACGGTGTGCAGCACCGTGCGATCACGAACATCGGCGTGCATCCCACGGTAGGGACCGTGCCGATCCCGCAGGCAGAGACGTATATCGCTCAGTATGACGGCGATCTGTACGGTGAGACCGTGTCGGTGGAGCTGGTTTCGTTTTTGCGTGAGGAACAGCGGTTTGACTCGGTCGAAGCGCTGCGTGAGCAGATTGCACGGGACATTGAAGCAGCAAATGCAACGATCAGCGGTCAGCGTGGTGATAAAGCGATCTTGTTTGATTTTGACGATACGCTGCAGGATCGTGTTGAGGCGTTTTTGGACGTGGCGCGAGAGATGCTGCGCCGTGCATTTCCGGCACTGCCGGAGGTGGAACTCGAGCAACGGGCACAAACGATGTTGAAAGAAAACAACCACGGGTATGTGAACTATCTTGCGTACTTTGATGCTTTGCGTGAGAGGTGGGATTGGCCGGCGGATAATGCCTTGCTCTGGTGGGAATACCAGCGGCGCTTTCCTTTCCATTCCGTGCTGTTCCCCGATGCGGTGGAGGTGTTGTGCGAGCTGAAGCGTCGTGGCTATCGGCTCGGTATCATCACCAATGGTGAGATGCCGCAACAAAATCTCAAGTTGGATTATTCGGGACTTCGCCCCCTGCTGGATGTGGCGATGGTAGCCGGTGAGGAAGATGCCTGGAAGCCCAAAGCAGAGATATTCCTTCGTGCGGCACAACGGTTGTGCGTCGCGCCGCAGAATTGTATCTATGTTGGTGATTATCCGAAAAACGATATTGCCGGTGCACAAGCGGCGGGTATGATCCCGCTGTACATTGATGTTCATGGCAGAAAACTATGCCCGGACGGTGTGGAGGAGATTCACTCGTTATCGGAGCTGTTGGAACGGCTGTAAGTAAAGAAACCCCGCATTTATCGTGTGATAAATGCGGGGTTTTTGCACGCTTTTACAACGGTTGCATACGATGGTATCAGCGGATACGAATGATATTGGGTGCGACCTCGCCGTCGACGATGTCAATGGTGGCGTAGGTTTCGTTATACCCGAGGGAACCTGGGTTGATGAGGTGTAACCCGTCTTCGTACCGCGTCAGCGATTGGTGGGTGTGACCAAACAGCACGATTTTGACACCCCGACGCCGTGCTTCTTCCTCCAAAGCGCCGAGCCCACCTTTGACGCTGTACCGGTGACCGTGTGTCATAAGGATCGGAATCCCGCCGATGCGAAGCTCCTGCTCGGTGGGGAGTGTTGATGAGAAATCGCAGTTGCCACGCACCTGATGTACCGTGGCGGTGCACGTGGGGGCGAGAGCACGCATTTCGGAGGCGCCGTCACCGAGGTGCAGGATGTACTGCGCCGTCGGTTGCTCGTCCAGCGCACGCATCAACGCTCGGGAGTCACCGTGAGAGTCGGAAACCACAAGAATACGGATCATAGAGACTATTCCTTTCGCAAACCGCATAGTTTGAAGCAAGGGGGTGAGGGTGTGGGTCAAATCACGCCGGATCAACTAAAAGCACTTGTCGGGTATGCATCAAAGCAACTGGGAATGACGCCGGAGCAATTGGCGGCAACGGTAAAAAACGGCGGTCTTGGGGCGCTGTCAAACAGTGTTAGCCCCGAAAATGCCCGCCGGATCAATGAACTGGTCGGAAATCGCCAGCAGGCGGAGCAGTTCATAAATTCGCCTGAGGTGCAGCAGGTGCTCAGCAAACTGTTAGGGGGCAAGTAACGGTATGGATGACGAACTGGGACGCAAGATCAACGATCTGCTGAGTTCGCCGGAGAGTATGGGGAAGATACTGGAGATGATGCAGGCGCTTGGTGTTTCCGAAGCGCCGGCAGTACCGGCAGAGGAAACCCCGCCGCCGGATCCGCCGCCCCCGCCCCCCGGCGCCGAAGACGGCGGGATGCTGTCTGGGTTGCTTTCTCTTGCACCGTTGCTCGGTTCGCTCGGCAAAGACGATCAGAATACCGCCCTGCTCAAAGCACTGCGCCCTTATCTGCATGGCGGTCGGGAGAAGCGATTGGACGAATCGGTGAAGCTGATGCAGCTGTTGAAGCTTCTGCCGCTGTTACAGCAAAAAGGAGGACTGTTCGGGTGAATCGGGGACAGAATACCATACAAATGCAGCAGGAAGCGGCAGAGCGTGTCAAGCGGATGCAGGAACGCTCACGCCGTTTAGTACAGGAGCATCCGATCAATGTGTACCGTGGTGTAACGATGACGCCGGAAGTGACGCCATCTCAAGATACGGCAACGCCCTGCGACGAGCCGACCGCCGTGCGGGAAACACCCGCCGAGAGCGGTCTTGCGGCACTGTTGCAGGGCGACAGTGAACAGACACTGGTGTTGCTGCTGGCGGTGATCCTCGCCAAAAACGGTGCACCGCTGGAGCTGGTATTGGCACTCCTGTATGTGGGAATGTGATCAATCCACGAACTCGTCGGGGTTATCACGGATGTACTGCACACACAGCTTGAACGGCTGTTCGGCGGCGACGGCCTCACGGAACACTGTGGTGACCGCCTCCCACAACGGGGATTCCGTCTCATCCTCGGCGGTGCGAATTGCCGCACGGAGCGCCGTGGCGGAATTGGTAGCGCCGATGCGCTCCAAGCCGTCGACGGCGGGGTCGGCAAAACGGGCGGAGGGAGAACGGAAAAAGGCGTCGAATTCCTGCTTTTCCAACTCGTGGCACAGCAGCCACACGCTGTATACGGCCGAGCGTCCACGGGAGAGAAGCGGCAGCTGGGACGCCGGGTCAGGGCGTTTTTTATCCTGCTTACTGATCAGGTTGGCGATGACGGCGTGAACTACCTCGTCGTCAGGGACGGAGGCAAGCAGGTCTTCGGTCATAACCGCATAGGTTTTGCAAAGAGCGGCTGTTTTGTCGCTCTTTTCTCTTTTTCCGAGAAACACCAGGTAAGCGGCGATGAGCAGAGCCAGGGCGATCAAAACGAGCGTTCCGGGCTCTAACAGGTTACCGAACATCAGTGGAAGCACAAGTCATTCTCCTTTCGTCAGCAAGCGGTAAATATCTCCTTTTTTGAGACCTGTTTCTGCTGCGGCACGGCGGGCAGCCTCGGAGGCGGATAGGCCGTCCTCCTCCATTAAGGTGCGGGCAAGCTGTGCACCATCCTCCGGTGTGGCAGGCGGGGTCTCCTCGGGCGTGCACCCTTCCAAAATCAATACGAATTCACCACGGGCGGCTTCGTTGCGATAGCGAACCGCCGCCTCGGCCAGGGTGGAATGGATGACCTCCTCGTGCAGCTTTGTCAGCTCACGAACCAGACAAATACGGCGGTCGCCAAGGGCGTCCAGCATATCCTCCAGCGTAGAAGCCAGCTTGTGGGGTGCTTCGTAAAACACCATGGTACGTCGCTCGTTTTTCAGCGAATCCAGATGTTCCCGCCGACTGCGGCGGCTGACGCTTAAAAAGCCTTCAAAGGTGAACCGCCCCGTCGGCATGCCGGAGACCGCCAAAGCGGTGATCACAGCGCTGGGGCCGGGAACGACGGTGACGGGAATGCCACGCTCGTGGCACTGCGCCACCAGCTCCTCACCGGGATCGGAAATGGCGGGCATACCGGCGTCGGTGACCAACACGGCGTTTTCGCCCGCTTCCAGCTTGCGGCAGATCATCTCGCCACGTTCCCGCTTATTATGCTCGTAATAACTGACAAGCGGTTTGCGGATACAAAAATGGTTGAGCAACACCAAGGACACACGAGTATCCTCGGCGGCGATGAAATCGCAGGCGTTCAGCGCTTCGATTGCTCGGGGAGATAGATCGGACAAATTACCGATGGGTGTTCCCACCAGTGTCAGAGTTCCGGGCATGTCCTCACCTCACTTTCTAAGATTAACGGCGGCAGTACACGCAACGACGGCTTGGCGTTGCGTACGGCATCGCATAGCAGAAGAAACGGCGGCAGCTCGGCCCGTGTGTGTACCAGCTGAAGGCGTTTTGGCTCCAGTTGGTGATTGCGCAGGGCTTCCAGGACGTCCGCAAGACGCTCGGGGCGGTGACACAGCACGAAGTGTCCGCCGTTGCGTAGTAGCCATGCCGCTGCGGCAGTAACGTCCGAAAGTGTATTTCCTTGCTCCTGACGTGCCAGACGTCGTTCTGCGGAAAGCGACGCTTTGCCGCTGTTTTCAGGGAAATACGGCGGGTTGCACACCACACGGTCGTAGGTACCCGGCGGCAGAGTCAGCGACCGCCAATCCGCCTCGTGTATCGTGATAGAATCCTGCAGACCGTTTTGTGCCACATTGTCTCGGGCAAGTGCTGCGGCTTGTGCCGAGAACTCCACTGCATCGACCGAGGGAGCAGGGGAAGTGCGATGAAACAGCAGCGGTAAAATGCCGCAGCCCGTACCGAGGTCGCAAACACGCTCGTGTGGCCGCACCTCGGCAAACGCCGCCAGCAGCAAGGCATCCGTTCCAAAGGTGTGCGCCTCTGTGACGGTAATGTGCCGTCCTCCGCCGAGTTGTTCCGTGTGCGTCATCGTTTCACCTCCGATATAGCAAAAGGCTGCCGTAAACAGTGCGGTCATCCCGCCAGGTTACGACAGCCCCTGAGAGTACAGCTGAATTAGTCCGCCTGAGCAGCGCCCACCGGGCAAACCTCGCCGCACGCACCGCAATCGATGCAGGTCTCCGCGTCAACGACATATTTGCCGTCGCCTTCGGTGATCGCACCCACCGGGCAGCCTTCAGCGCAAGCGCCGCAAGCGATGCACTCGTCAGAAATTTTGTAAGCCATGTTCCAGCACCTCCTTTTTCTAGCGTATACTACGATAACACATTTTTTTGCAAAAATCAACTGATTTTTTGAGGGAAATCCTTCAATTATGAAAAAGGGACTTGCGTTTCCCGTCGAAAGGTGTGTATAATGGTGTTACATTACAGAATGGGGGGATATGCCTTGGCAGAATATCAATGGAATGCATCGCTCCTTCGCCATGTGTTTATCCTGCCCGAAGAGGTGGCGGACAAGCACCTGCGCTTTGCGGGAGCGGAGCAGTTGAAGGTGTTGTTGTGGTTGTCTCGACACAACGGCGTCTACGAGGAGGAAGCGTGTGCACAAGCGGTGGGCGTTTCTATTCCCGAATGCCGTGACGCCGTCCGCTATTGGGTGCAGGAGGGCGTGCTGCTCGGTGACGAGGCAGCGGCACCGACAACGGAGGCGGTGAAGTCGAAGGCAGAAGCCTCCTCGATCCCCAAACGCTCGGTCACACGGCCGCAGGCGGTCAAGCCGCAGCTGCCGGAGGTGGTCGATCTGCGCAACAACGATGCGGAGTTTGCGTATCTCGAGGACGAGGTCGGTGCACGATTGGGTCGGGCTCTGGCACCCGCCGATCGGGAAACGCTGATGTATTTGTATCAAACTGCCGGGATGCCTGCGAGTGTGATCCTTATGGTGATCGGGTATGCGGCAGCTGTCAAAAAGCTGAATATGCGCTACATCGAAAAGGTGGCACTGGACTGGGCGGATCGGGATATCGTGACGATCCCGGCGGCCGAGGAGCATTTGTGCCGCTTGGAGCGGGAACAGCAAGCCCTTCTCCACGTGCAAAAGGTCTGCGGTCTGGAGAAGCCGCTTGTAAGCTCGGCGGCTCCGACGGTAAGCAAATGGCTGTACGATTGGCGGATTTCGGACGAGGTGCTGCGCCGTGCGTACGGTATCTGCTGCGAGAAGGCAGGCAAGTTTGAAACGCCGTATATGAACCGTGTGCTGGAAAATTGGCATGCACAGGGGGCGGATACCGTCGAGAAGATTGCGGCGCTATCCGGCGGCAAGAAGACGGACACGAAAACGGAAGCGGAAAGCGGGCTTGAGACGATGGTTTCTCAGTATGTTCCGTCTTACGAAAAGCGAAAGAAAGGGTGAGTGACGTGGCATACAGTCCGGAAATTTATAAGAAAGCCCAGGCCGTGCTGGAGCAGCGTCGCTCCGATGCGCAGGCACGTGCGGCCGCATTGCGGCAGCAGGCGCTGCGGGAGATCCCCCGCTTGCGGGAGATCGAGCAGCAAATGGCACGCTCCTCCGGTAAGGTGGTCACCGCCATTCTCAACGGCAGTAACGTTGAGCAAGAGGTGGAACGCATCAAAGCGGAGAACTTATCACTGCAGGTAGAGATGTCGATGCTGCTGCATGATATCGGCAAAGATGTTTCCAATTTCGAACCACAGTATACGTGCTCCAAATGTGAGGACACGGGCTATGCCGGCAACAAGCGCTGCGAGTGCTTCAGCACGCTTCTTCGGGAACTGTCCTGCCAGTCGCTGTCTGAGCTGTCGGGTATGCGTCCGATGTCGTTTGACGATCTGTCGCTGGATTACTATTCGGCAAAAGCAGATATCGAGGGCAACCTGTCAGACCGTGCACGGATGCGAGCGGTATTTGATTATTGCCGTGCTTATGCGAAAGGCTTTGACGGTGACGACGACAGTTTGTTGCTTACCGGCCCGACGGGCGTCGGGAAGACGCATCTGTCGCTGGCGATCGCCGGCGAGCTGCTCTCACGGGGGTATTCTGTGGTATACGGCCCGGTGCAGAGACTGCTGCACCGCATTGAAAACGAGCATTTCGGCCGTTCCGCCGGGAACAGTGAGGACATTATGGTGGAATGTGATTTGTTGATTTTGGACGACGTGGGCACTGAGTTTTCAAGTCCTTTCTACACGTCAGCGTTATATAACATCATTAACGAGCGGATGCTGTCGGGCAAACCGACGATCATCAGCACGAATCTGGACGTCAAAGAGCTGAAAGACCGCTACGGCGTGCAGATCGCCTCCCGTATTATCGGCACGTTTCAACCGTTGATGTGTGTCGGCGCAGATGTTCGAATATTGAAGATGTCTCAATCGTTAAAGTAATTGCTTGCAAAACAACGTTCAAGGAGGAACCAACGTGGAGTCCAATCGGATTTGTATGGGTTGTATGGGAGTACTGCAGGAGGGTGAAACCAAGTGTGGTCGTTGCGGGTATCCGTCTGCCGGCATTAACCCTGCCGAATATCTCCCGGTGCGCACCATGCTGAATGAACGGTATATGGTGGGCCGTGTGCTGGAGATTGGCGGTGACAGTGCGGTGTATATCGGTCTGGATACGAGCGATAACAGCCGTGTGACGATCCGTGAATTTTTCCCGCCGGAGCTGTCTCGCCGCACGGAACGGGTGGGCGTTTCCGCTGCTGAGGGGAAAGAGGTCGTTTTCGATGCTTGCCGTGTCAAGTTTTTAAATCTTGCCCGTGCGGTTGCCCGATTGCGTGAGGTGCTGGTGGTCGTTCCGGCGTACGATATTTTTGAGGAAAACGGCACAGCGTACAGCATCAGTGAATATTGCGAGGGCATCAGCCTTGAAAAATACGTAGAAAAACGCGGCGGGCGGTTGCCGGTAGATGAGGTTCGCCGTTTGTTCTTGCCGCTTATTGAAGCGGTGGCGACCATTCACCGCACCGGTGTGCTGCATTTGGCGCTGTCTCCGAAAAACATTTTGGTCGATCCCGACGGTCATTTGCATCTCAAGAACTTTGCGATCAACGAGGTGCGCACTGCCAGCGGCGTCGGAAAGATCAGCCGTGTGGCCGGTTGTGCTGCACCGGAGCAGTATGACCGTGGTGCGACCTGTAACGAAGCAACCGACGTGTACGGCTTGGCGGCATCCATGTTTTTTGCCCTGACCGGCCGTGTACCGGTGGAAGCGCCGCAGCGGATGAAGCGTGGCGGCGACAATCTGATGATGCCGGCGGAGGTGGCGGACAGCCTGCCGCCGTACATTCACGAGAGTTTGTACCGTGCGCTGCGTTTGCCGATGGAGCGGCGTACCCGTTCGGCACAGCAGCTGTTGGATGAGTTGTCCACGACGCAAGCGGTTGCCTCTCTCCGTATTGACGAGGAAGAAGCACCGGCGAAACGTAAGAAAAAGCGCCATTTCCCGTATGCCGTTGTATTTTTCCTGGTAGCGATCCTTGTGTTGGCTGCCGGTGCGTGGTTCGTTTTGGATAGTGCGGGAATTCTGGATGATTTCCTGCCCACGTCGGGTGATGGTGAGACAACAAGCAGCTCGGTGTCCACCACGATGCCGACGACGCTGCCTACCACGTCTCCGCTTCCGACCGGACCGTCGGTAACGATGGTACCTGCAGAGGATTTCACAGGCAAGTATTGGAACGACGTGGATGAAAATCCCTTCGTTATCCTGGGCGGCTATACGTACAGCAATGAGCCCAACGGAAAGATCGTTTCGCAGTTCCCCGAACCCGGTGCGGCAGTGAAACAGGGCACGGTGGTCCACGTTGTTGTCAGTATGGGCAACAAGGCAACAGTGCCGAACGTGATCGGCTTGCCCGGTGCGGAGATCAAGGCACTTCTGGAGGATCTCGGCTACAAGGTGGAGGTCATCGAACGCCCTGATATGAAGGTGGAATTCGGTGCGATCTACGATGTCAAACCGAAGGCGGGTAACCGACTCAGCCTGGGGGATACCATTACGTTGTATATTAATAACCGCAAGGGCGACACGTCTTCGGGAAATACTACGGGGGAATAAGCGATGAATGCCGTTCGACAATTTGAGCCAAAGGGAGCTTTCCCGTCGCTGCCGTACATTTTGACGGCACCGGAGGATTGGGATCCGGCTACGGAACGGTTGCCGATGCTCGTGTTTTTGCACGGCGCCGGCGAGCGTGGTACGGATCCGGCACCGTTGCGGTCGTTTTACGGGATTCCTCGCCTGTTCGGCGAGCAGCCGCAGTATCACGGTTTGCGAGTGATCACGCTGTCTCCGCAATGTCCGGAATCGTATATTTGGCATCATCTCACCCTGCCGCTTCGTGAATTGATCGAAACGGTGGCGGAGGAGTGCGGCGTTGACCGTGACCGCATTACCATTACCGGCTGCAGCATGGGTGGATTCGGCACGTGGGAGATGATCTGCACGTATCCCCAGTTGTTTGCGGCGGCCGCACCGATCTGTGGCGGCGGCTTGACGTGGCGTGCGGGTGCGTTAAAGCAGATGCCGCTGCGTGTGTTCCACGGCGGCGCAGACTCGGTAGTGCCGCTCGTGTACTCGCAGTTGATGACGGACGCCGTCAACAAGGCGGGAGGACACGCGGAATTGACGGTGTTCCCGGGCGTGGATCACGATTCGTGGATCCCCACGTATCGGGATACCGATGTCATCGAGTGGTTAGTGGCGCAAAAGCGTTCGGTATAACATAATCATATGAGAAAAGAGGAAAAGTATGCTTCTGAAAAACGCAACGATCTACAACGATCAATTTGAAACGGTGAAATTGAACATCACCGTCGAGGGTGAACGCATTGCGGCGGTCGACACCCGCACAACGGGCGATACCGTGCTGGATCTGGAAGGATATACCATTCTTCCGGGCCTGATCGATATGCATATTCACGGCTGCGGCGGGCATGATACCGGTGAGGCGACGGTGGAAGCGTTGGAGGCGATGTCTCGCTGCCTGGTGCAGCGTGGCGTCACGTCGTTCTGTCCCACCTCGATGACGTTGTCGTACGAGGAGCTGCAGGCGATCTTCCGCAACGTTGTCTCTGCACAGGAGACTGTGACCGGTGCGTATATTCAGGGCGTTAATATGGAAGGTCCCTATATTGCTATGTCCAAGAAGGGTGCGCAGAACGGTGCGTATGTCCGCAATCCGGATGCTGAGGAGTTCAAACGGTTGTTTGAAGATTGCGAAGGTATGATCAAGGTAGTGGACATCGCTCCCGAAACCGACGGTGCGCAGGAGTTTGTAGAGCAGGTTCAGGGCATTTGCCCGGTATCTGTGGCGCACACGGCGGCGGATTATGACCAGGCTTGCGCAGCGTTTGAGTGGGGCGTGCGTCACGTGACGCACCTCTACAATGCTCAAAGCGGCTTGACGCATCGTGCGCCCGGCGTGGTTGGTGCGGTGTTTGACAAAGCGAAGCAATATGGTGTTCGTGCGGAGCTGATCTGCGACGGATTCCATATTCATCCCGCTGCTCTGCGTATTGCGTTTTCCCAGTTGGGCGAGGATAACTCCGTGATCGTCAGTGACTCGATGTGTGCCGCCGGCCATGTGGACGGTGAGTACGATCTGGGCGGTCAGACGGTGTATGTCCGTGATGGCAAAGCGCTTCTGGCTGACGGCACGATCGCAGCTTCGACCTCGAATGTGTACGACGAGCTCAAGAACGTGATCCGTTTTGGTATTCCGGTCAAGCAGGCGATCAAATCGGCTACCATCAACCCGGCCCGTGCGATCCGTGTGGATCACGAGACCGGCTCGATCAGTGTCGGTAAGCTGGCGGATCTGTTGGTAGTGGATGACAACTTTAATATCGTGCTGGTCATCGTGCGTGGTGAGATCAAGGTAGACAATCGCTGATCGGCAACGAGCCGAAAGGATGATCTCTTTGAAAAAGGCACCGTGTGACGGTATCGGAACCGTGGTGTTACTCTCTGCTGCCGTATCGGCAGCTACCACGATGGCGGTTTTGGCTGCACGTAGGTTTTGCTCGCACAGCAAGCGGAGATCGCTATGCAAAAGCAAGCACTTCTATGTGCCGCTGACCTCCTCCGAGGAATCCTGATGAGAAAACCGTGTCGAGTGTGATACTCGGCACGGTTTTTGCATTGTTAATAATTGCGCATAAAAATAGTTAAAAAAGAACTTCTTTTGGAACAATTCGATAAAAGTAGACAAGAATTTCTATTGACATAGTTACAAAATTGTTATATTATAGTGATGGAAATCCATGACAATTTATACGGAAAAAATTACGGCTGCCGATATGATGAAATGAAAGGTGTGTAGGCGATGAAGAAAAAGTTGGTTCGCACAGCCCTGTCTGCGTGTATGCTGTTGATTTGTATTTTGCTTGTTGCTTGCTCAGCGTCCAAATCCATGGATGCCGATAAGGCGAGTCCGACGCAAGCGATGGATACCGCAACAACGTTGAGTACCGCTGATGTTGTATCGACGACCTCTCAGACCGATGAGTCTGTGGTAACGACTACTGTTTCGTCTGCGATCACCTCGACGACTACAGTGACTAAAAAAGCGGAGAACCCTACAACGACGGTTACGAATCCGATGACTACGGTGCCTACAACGCGCATGACAGTTCCGCCATCAACAGTGTTGGAAGCAGAGGAATCGTTCACTTTTCCGTATGAAAGCGAGGATTACACCGTTTTTCGGCAGTACGTTGCCAAATATTTTCCAGATGAAAAGCATTTCGATTCGTTTAGAGTTCGAAAGATTGACACGACAAACAAGAAATACAAAGGCTATCGGATTGTATTCAATCGGTGGATCAACGGGTGTGAAACAGATTCCTTTTACATCTTTTACTTTGATACCGAAGGAAAATTTGTCGAGGTTTCGTATCGGTCATTCAAATACGATGCCTCCAAGGTAAAACCGCCGCGTGTGGCTACCGAAGCGGAGATCGAAGCGGCAAAGCGGGCAGAAGCGGAAAAGGTGCCTGATGGAATGGTTGTGTGGGAGCAGAGAGTTAGTGATTCATCGTACAGCATCTATGCCGATGCGAATGATTTTACCGTTACCACGATCTATGTAACTCAGGGCAATTATAATTTGTATAATAATCCCGACTACGAATACTACGGCAGTACACCGCCCCATGCGGCTTTGATCGAAACCTACACCATTCCTCGATAACAGCTGAACACCCGCCCCCGACGTTGTCGGGGGCGGTGTTCGGTTTTTATATACCTCTTGGCAAAACACGCTTTTTGCATTTTGAGACTTGACATTTTGCAAAGATGTCGGTATACTGAGGGTGTTATATCGTTTGGTGCCGTGGAGTGGAAAAGCGAAAAAGCAGGTGTATTCTGCCTTTTTCGCCATTTTTATTTTTACGGGCACTGTACAAAGGAGGAACTCAAAATGAAAGAATTGTGGGAAACTCTTGTAGGCTTCAATGTTTGGTCGGTCGTTTTTCGTGTGGTTTTGGCGGCGGTTCTCGGCGGCCTGATTGGTAGTGAGCGTGGCCGTCACGGCCGTGCCGCCGGTATGCGCACGCACATTTTGGTGTGTCTCGGCTCGGCGATCACTTCGCTGACGGGCTTGTATGCCGTGGAAACGCTGGGCTACACGGGTGACGTTTTCCGCATCTCGGCGCAGGTCGTTTCCGGTATCGGTTTTCTCGGCGCCGGCACGATCCTGGTGCGTAATCGCTCGATCGTTACGGGCTTGACCACCGCTGCGGGCATGTGGGCGACCGCCTCGATCGGCATCGCCGTGGGCTACGGCTTCTACGTCGGTGCGATCGCCGCATCGCTGCTGTGTCTGCTGTTTGTTCCGATGCTCGGCAAGGTGGAGTACAAGCGGAAGCTTCTCAGCAGCATCTACGTCGAGGTGGATGACATTTCCCGTACCGGTGTGTTGGTCGAAGAGATCCGAGGCTTGCTCGGACACACGCTGACGGTGCAGATCGTAGCGCCCAAAAGCACTTGCAACGGTCACGTTGGTTTGCAGCTGCTGGTGCGCTCCAGTGTGATGACTGCCGAACTCGTTCAAAAGATCACCGAAATGGAAGGCGTGTCCTTCATGGTGGAAGAGGACACCTAACAGCAACGCATCAACGGAAGCACGCGAAAGCGTGCTTCTTTTTTTGCCGAAACAGCAAAAATCGGCGGATATTTCTTGCTTTTTGCGGCTTATGTGCTAGAATAAGATCGAACAGAGTGAAATGGGGGATGACGATGGAGTTCCGTTGGATCAGCTCGCTGGAAAAGGTGTTTTCCGACGAGCCGCTGGCGGCGCCGGCAATTACCGAGGCGACGGCGCTGCGCGGAGAGCGTTTCAGCGTACAGTGTGCCACGTATTATGACGGCAACGATAAGCTGTATGGAGACGTTGCGGTGAAGACCGATCTTCCCGGCGGCGTGCGGCTGTACCGGGTAGGCAATGTTCCGGTGATGCTGCCGACCTATCCGTGGGCAGACGATTATTTCCTCCGCAAGCAGCCGGGCGTATTTCCTGACCCCCTGTTTGAGCAGACGGAAAATATCTCGCTGTCTCGCAAGCAATGGCGCAGCCTGTGGATCGAGGCGGCGATACCGGAGGATTGTCCTGCCGGTCGCTATACGATCGAGCTAACCTTTACGTCCAAGGTGTCGTGGCTGGATATTCGGGAAAGCACCGCATTTACTGTGGAGGTGTTGCCTGTAACACTGCCCAAGCAGACGCTGATGTGCACCGAGTGGTTTCACTGCGATTGCCTGGCGGTGGAATACGGCGTTCCGGTTTTCAGCGAGGCGCATTGGCGTATCATAGAAAACTACGTCAAGAATGCCGCCGATTACGGTATTACGATGCTGCTGACCCCGGTATTTACGCCGCCGCTGGACACGGCGGTGGGCGGCGAGCGTCCCACTGTTCAGTTGGTGGACGTGCGTGTGGAGAAGGGCAAGTACCGCTTTGCTTTTGGCAAACTGAAACGGTATTTGGATATGGCAGATCGCTGTGGGATCCATTATTTTGAGATCGCACACCTGTTCACCCAGTGGGGTGCCAAGCACGCTCCTAAAATTATGGCAACGGTGGACGGCGAGTACAAGCGTATTTTCGGCTGGGAAACGGATGCGGTATCCGCAGAATATACGGCGTTTTTGCGGGCGTTTTTGAAGCGTTTGCGTGTTTTCTTGAAAAAAGCAGGCTATTTGGAGCGCTGTTGGTTCCATATCTCGGATGAGCCGAATGTTGAGGTCGAGGAAAGCTACCGCCTAGCACGGGAAAGCGTTGCCAACGTGCTGGAGGGGCTGCCGGTCATGGATGCGTTGTCCAAGTATTCCTTCTATGAAAAAGGCTTGGTGGCACATCCCGTTCCGTCGATCGATCACATTGATCCGTTTCTTGAAAACAACGTGCCGGATCTGTGGACCTATTACTGCTGCGGTCAGGTGGTGGACGTCAGCAACCGTATGATCGCTATGCCGTCGGCACGCAACCGCATTCTCGGCGTGCAATTATATAAGTATCATATTGTCGGCTTCCTTCAGTGGGGCTTCAATTTCTGGTTCAGCCAGTATTCGTTGCACCCGATCAATCCGTATCTGGTAACGGATGCCGACGACGCATTTCCGTCGGGCGACGCCTTCGTCGTTTACCCGGGCACCGACGGACGCCCCGTGCCGTCGCTGCGGGAATTGGTTTTTAATGAAGGGTTGCAGGATATGCGAGCTCTGCAGCTGCTGGAGCAGTTGACCTCACGTGAGGAGACGCTGGCGTTTATCGAGGAACAGTGCGGCGGACGTCCGTTGACCTTCAAGGACTATCCGCACGAAGCGCAGTGGATCCTCGACTTCCGTGAAGCCCTCAACCGCAAGCTGGCGGCGCTGGTAAAGTAAAATAAAAAAAGCAGCGGCTCGGAACATGGTTCCGAGCCGCTGTATTATTTTTCTTACAGCTTACCGCCCTTGGCGCCCTTGGCACCGCCGAGGGACACCGTGGAGAGCAGATTGGTATCGAAGCTGAACTGCAGGGCATCACGGCTGCGCTGACGCTTAAATGCCAATGCGATCATTTCATCCAACAGCTTGTTAAACGGGAGGTCGGTTGCTTCCCACAAATAGAAGGACAGCGAACCGGGGGTGGTGTTGATCTCGTTGACCCACAGCTCGCCCGTTTCGGGGTTGTTGAGGAAATCGATGCGAGCCACGCCGCTGCAGCCTAATGCACGGAAGGTGCGAATTGCCAGCGCCTGCACCTTGGCAGTGAGTTCCTCAGGAATATCCGCAGGGCAGCGGCGCTTAAGATCAGCCATACCGCCCGACTTGTTGCCGGATTTGCTGCCGCCGCTCAAATACTTATCACGGTAGCTCAGGATCTCGTCGCAGCTGACCGGCTCCTCACAAGCGGAGGCACGGGCGCCGTCGGCATCGCCAAGCACCGAGCAGTTGATCTCACGCAGGGGGGTGACGGCTTTTTCCACCAGAACACGGGGCGCATAACCGAAGGCGTCATCCAGCGCTGCGGCCAATTTGTCACGGTTGTTGGCACGGGCGATACCCACCGATGAACCGAGGTTGACAGGCTTGACGATCATCGGGTAGCCGATCGCTTCTTCCAGGCGGTTGAGGACTTTTTCGCTGCCCTGCGCATACGCCTTGCCGGAGAACGCCATGGCATCCAGCACCGGCACACCCGCATCCCGCAAAACGGATTTCATCAGGAACTTATCCATACCCAAAGCGGCGGAGGTAACGTCACAGCCGGTGTAGGGGACGTTGAGCATTTCCAGCATACCCATTAACGTACCGTCCTCCACGTTGGTGCCGTGAACAGCAGGGATCGCTACCTCGAACGAGGCAACGACATTGTTGCCGAACAACTTGGCGGGATAACGGACCAGATCCACGCCGTTGGCGGTGGGAACCGGAAGCACCTGTGTGGCTTGCGCAAGGCAATCGCCGAGGTTGCGGTAGTTTTCGATATGTTCCAGTACCTCACCCGTGTAGAAACGGTTGGTTTTACTGATATACACGACAATGGGATCGTATTTGTTGCGATCCAATGCGCTGAAGGCCTGGATACCGGTGATAACCGACACCTCGTGCTCCACACTGCGACCGCCAAACATCACGGCAACTTTAGTTTTCATAGTGACATCACCTTTCAGAAATTATCGGGAAGATCGTTTTCCAACAGCACAATTCGCTTTTCGGCACGTGGCAGAGCGTTTAGCACAGCCAATCCATCCTGCAACGTTTTTACCACAAACAGCCGTTCCTCGGGGAAGCCCTCGGACAGCAAGCCCTCCTTCAGCGGCGGGGCCTGCTTTTCGCCGACCAAAATGGCATAGTCGCATTTGTCGGCGGCGTAAGCCCCCAGTTCGCGGTTGAGCGCTTCCTGACGCTCACCAAGCTCCACCATGCCCGGGGTTACCAGAACACGCTGTGCATCGAACTGACTGAGCACTTCCAAAGCACCGCGGAAACCGGCGGGATTGGAGTTGTAGGCATCATCAATGAAGCCGTTGGGAAGCAGCTGCAAACGATGCTCAACCGGACGCAGCAGACGTACCGGGTAAACGAGCTCCTCCATAGGGATCCCCAGGCGTACGGCCATAGCAATACAGCCGACGAGATTTTGAATGTTGTGGGCGCCGAGCAGCTTGGTGGTAAAGGTCTGCGATTTGCCGCACACCGTCACGGTAAAGGTGCAGCCCGTGGTGTCCACCTTGTTGATCACGGCGGTAAAATCACCCTGTTCCAAGCCGTAGGTGACGACGGGGCAGCGGGGACTTTTTCCTGCCAAACGGGACTGAATGTGCGGGTTGTCGCCGTTTGCCAGCAGACAGCCGCTTTCCGGCAGGGCATCCGCAAGCTCAAACTTGGTATTGACGATCGCCTCCAGCGTTTTGAAGGTTTCCAAATGCTGCTCACCGACCGAGGTGAGGATGCCGTACTGGGGACTCACCAGATCGCAGATCTCTCGGATATCGCCGGGGTTTTTGGCACCCATTTCAGCGATAAAGATCTCGTGCGAGGGCTTCATACGCTCACGAATGGTGCGCACAACGCCCATCGTAGTATTGTAGCTTTCGGGAGTCATCAGTACGTTGTACCGCACCGACAACAGGGCGTGCAGGAAGTTTTTGGTGCTGGTTTTTCCGTAGCTTCCGGTGATGCCGATGACGGTCAGATCGGTCATCGCCTCCAAGCGGCGACGGGCATCACGGACAAAGCCGTTGGCGATATGCTTTTCGACCGGCAGCATAACCTTGTTGGCAAGACCGACCCAAAACCACGGTAACAGCGACAGCAGGGCGAGGAAGCCCGTGCAACGAAGGGAGTCCAAGAACCAGCAAAGCAGAAGGATCAGCAGATAGAAGCCGAACAAAGCGGCAAGAAGGCGCTTGACACGAGCGGTGTACACCAGCGGCTTCTTTGCTTTTTTTGGCAGATTGAAGAGCAGCGTCAGCACCAGGGCGGCACCGCCGACGATGTAGCAATACAGCTCCGGGAGATACATAGCAGGCAGCAATAACGCCGGCAGCAACGCACGCCAGTTCACCAGGCGGGAGTCGTTTTCCTTACACCACTTGGTGTAACGCTCGGGGCGGTAGGAATTGAGCTGCAGCATATGCACGAAATACAAGGAGCGGATCCCCAGCATCAGGGCAGCGGCGATCAGCATGATCCATTTGAACGTTATTTCCATGAGTACACCTCGTTACGTTTGATGAGCCAAAAAAGAGTCCAGCACACGCCGACATTGAGCAAATTGCTCGGCAAAGGCATAATGTCCGCCCTCAAGGACGACCAGACCGGCGTCGGGGATGCGCTTTTCCATGAGCTGCCCGTCAGACAGGGGAGTGGCGGTATCGTTTCGGCCCCAGATAAGCAACGTTGAGGCTTTGATGCGGGGAAGAAGCGGCGTGCAATCGTAGCCGAGCGCCAGTACCATGCTTTGCCGCATAACGGCGCTTGCCTGCCGATAATCGGAAGAACCGAAACGGCGGCGTGCGTTGTCCACGGCGTTGGGAAACAAATGACGAATGCCGGGGAGCGAGCAGAGTGCCTTAATACATTTAAAGGTGTACACGCGCGCGTAGTATCCAAAAGAATGGTGGGCGGGAATGCCGGCGGAATCCAACAGCACCGCTTTGCGCACGGTGAGGGGACAGGCGTCACGGGAGAGCAGCTCAAGCAGAATGCGTCCGCCGTTGGAATGCCCCATGGCAACGGCTTCGGTGATACCGAGCGCTTCACACAGCTCCAACACGAAATCAGCGTAATCAACCGTCGTCCACGGCTTGGGCGGTTCTTCCGATTTGCCGAAGCCGGGGAGATCCGGTACGACCACACGGCAGTAGCCGGCAAGATGATCGGTGATGAGGTGATAGACGGAACTGTCCACGCCCCAACCGTGAAGAAGCAACACGGTCAGATCACCGGAGCCTTGATCGATATAGTTGACACGCAAACCGCGAACCGTGATCTCCATAACAGTTCCTCCTTTTACCATAATTAAATACAGCATATCACAGTTTCTTCTAAAAATCAATGCTGCAATGGGAGTATATGCGCAGAAAAAATAATTTATCGGCGCCAAAACAGCGAAAAAAACTTTTTTTCAAAAAGGGGTTGACCTTGCGCATAAACTGTGTTATAGTATAAGCACCTCAAAAGGGGTTTATTTTTTTGCGCCGTTTTTTCGGCGGTGCGCCACCCCTGAGGGAGGCTCAAAATACCCGTTTGGGAATTTATTGGAGGTGCCGTTATGAGAGTCAAGATCACCCTGGCTTGCACCGAATGCAAGCAACGCAACTACAACACCATGAAGAACAAGAAAAACGATCCGGACAGACTGGAAATGAACAAGTACTGCCGCTTCTGCCGCAAGCACACCGTGCATCGCGAAACGAAGTAAGCAGCAGAAGGGAGCAGCAAGCGATGTTTTTTTGGG
>JAZQSX010000055.1:0-40604 GCA_045630285.1 Acutalibacteraceae bacterium
CCCCGCCCCCCCCGTCCGCCCGGGTCGTTTCTTATTTACTTACCAGTAATATTCGTCGTTGGAATACCCGTCATCGCAGTTCCAGCATCTGCCGTCGTCGTCGATTGTCACGCCGCAGTTCGGGCAGGTGTGCTCACGCTCGTAGACTACGACCTCATTCTTGATTCTGTCGATGTCGTCCTCATCCAGATCGTGCTCACCGAACTCGCTGATTTCGATTTCGAAGCCCTCGCTGTAGATGCCCTGCGTCCACGAGAGGTCAACCAACAGACGATCGCCCTCATCAATCTCGACCTCCAGATCGATTTCAAAATTGATGAAGCTCAGCATAGCCTCCAAAGCGTACAGCGACTCGCCGTCCATGAAATCGGACCCCTCGGCGCTCTTCAACACTTCCTTGAGCACCTTGCGCAGATTGATCTTGAACTTGTAACCGTTATCGGTCTCTTCGAGGCCGAGCATCTCTTCCAGCCACGCCTCGTCGCTCAGATACTCCGACTCAAACTCACGCAGGAAGGCAACGGCTTCATCCGTGTCGACGAACGAGTTGGCGCCACGCGCAAACAAGAACTCCATAAACATATCCAGCACGTCGGCCAGTGCCTCATCGTCATTGCTGGTCAGTGCCTCTTGGGCCCGCATGATCAGATCGATCATGCGAGCGCCGTCTTCTCTGTCGGCATAATAGGCGTTGCTGACACTGCCGGTATCGTCGTACCGCAACTCCCAAATACCGTCTGGCGTGCACAAAGTCCGGTCGGTGCTGTTATCATACTCACAGTAGAATAGTTCATCATCGGGGTCGATCGCCACGATAATCTCTTCACGGCTTGAACTGTCAGAGCTGCCGCCGTTCCTCTTGTACGTGGCGGTGATCCTAAAGCTGCCGGATTCCACAGCGTCCACAGCGGCTTCCATGATCTCCTCCATCGGGCCGCCGGAGCCGCCGAACCAGCCCGTCAGGAAGCCGGTCACCACAACGCCGACCACCACGGCTGCCGCCGCAATGATCGCAACCAGTTTGACACCAAGACCCTTCTTCGCCGCCGCAGCGGGCGCCTGCACCGGTGCGTATACCGGCGCCTGCACCTGCGGAGGTGCCTGCACCGCCGTGGGGGCTGCAGGCTGGCTCGGTGCCGTTACCTGCGCCAGCGGCGTGCCGCAATTTCCACAGACCTTGGCGGTATCGTCCCAACCGGTACCGCAATTTCCGCAAAACTTCATCTCAATATCCTCCTCTTTACCCTTTCCGTATCGGGCTCTGCTTCCACTATATCACGAGCGTCGAAAAAAGTAAAGACGTGTCATTGCTTTTTGCTGACAAGTGCGGTATACTAAAAAGGAAATTTACGATATGGAGTGTTTGCTATTATGCCGTGGGAGAAGATCTGGGCATACGTTATGCCGTTTACCAACACGATCCTGGTGGTCGTTCTCGGGTATTTTGCGGTGCGATTGCTCGCCCGCCTCATCAGCCGCCCGTTCATCCGTGCGAAGTTCGATGATTCCCTGGTGAGCTTTATCCGCAAAGCGGTCAAGATCGTCGGCTACGTCATCGTCTTTACCACCGCTCTGGCAACGCTCGGCGTGCCGATCACCAGCCTGTCCGCTACACTGTCCGGTGCGGCGTTGGCGATCGGTGTGGCGCTCAAGGACTCTCTGTCCAACGTAGCGGGCGGCATCATTCTCCTGTTTGTCCCCCGTTTCGTCACGGGCGATTACATCATTACCGACGGCGACGAGGGTACGGTCATCACGGTCGACCTGATGCACACCACCATTCAGACGGTGGATAACAAGCAGGTCAGCATCCCCAACGGCGTGCTGATCAACAGCCACATCACCAACGTCTCCCACGAAAAAACACGCCGCTTGGATATGATGATCCCGCTGGCGTACGAGGCGGATGTCGACGCTGCCAAACAGATCGTTCTGGAGGTCGTTTCGCAGCATCCGCTGTCCAAGGCCGAGCCGGATGCGCCGTTTATTCGACTGCGCAGCTTCAGCGAGCACACGATGGGGCTGACCGTGCGTGTGTGGTGCGACGCCGCCGACTATTGGACGCTGCACTACGATCTGACCGAGCAAATTCACGCTGCGTTGATGCAAAACAACATCGCCCTTCCCTATCGTCCGTCGGCGACGAAGGAATAAATAAAAAGAACGAGGTCGGAGAGCGTTCTCCGACCTCGTTTTTTCGTTCGTTAGTCCGCAAGCGTTTGATATGCAAGACGAACGCCGAGTTCAATGCACATAGGGCAGCTGAGCAACGGTGTTCCCGTTTTCAGTCCCAGGATATCCTCGCACGACGAAGCGCCGCACTGCGCAACGAACGCATCAACGATCGCTTTGCTTGCCGCATAGGTGCGCTGCTTGGATGCGGGCGCCTCCAGATTGCCGTCACTGTGCTTGAGGCCGGCTACAAACACCGCACCCGATAGCGCACCGCACGCCAGCGTGCGTCCGCCCATACCTGCGCCGAAGCCTTCCAGAGCACGCATCGCTGCCGCACGGTCCATTCCCAGTTCCTCGCAAAACGGCAGCGCCACCGCCTGGGCGCAGTTAAAGCCCTGCTGGTGCAGTCGTGCCGCTTCCTGAATCTTTTTCTCCATGATACATCCTCCCGATAGGTACTTCCTTTGATAGCATTATAGCAAATCCTCACCGATTATGCAATGTGAAAATGCTATTGTCCCGTAAATCGTTCTGTGGTATACTGAAGCTGCTATCAATCATCGGAAAGGAGCCGCCGTTTATGAAGCGAACACGGATACATCCCGATATTCACCTCTTCCCTGCCGACTATCGGCCGTTGATCGACGGTGCGGCGGTGTATGACAGCAGCTGCTCCCCCGAAGCGAAGGTGTGGTTTATCGACCGAGATGGCGGCTATTATCTCAAATCGGCACCCCAAGGCACGCTGGCTGCCGAGGCAGCAATGACACGGTTTTTTCATACCAAAGGGCTTGCTGCCGAGGTGCTGGATCACCGTTCCCTTGACCGTGACTGGCTGCTGACCGCACGTGTTGCAGGTGAGGATTGCACCCACGCTGCGTATTTGGACGATCCCAAGCGGCTGTGTGAGACCACAGCCACACTGCTGCGTGAACTGCACGAGAGTGCCACCGACGCCTGCCCCATACCCAATCACACCGCACGGTATCTGGCAACGGCGACACGAAATTACCATGGCGGGAGGTACGATGCCTCTCTGTTCCCCGACAACTGGGGCTATACCTCCGTCGAGGAAGCGTGGGAGATCGTGCGATGCCATGGGCACGAGCTGCGCACCGACACACTGCTTCACGGCGACTACTGCCTGCCCAACATCATACTGGACAACTGGCGGTTCAGCGGTTTTATCGATCTCGGAAACGGCGGCGTTGGCGACCGTCACGTCGATCTGTTCTGGGGAGCGTGGACGCTGACGTTCAATCTCAAAACCGACGCCTACCGTGAGCGCTTTTTAGATGCTTACGGGCGTGCGGATATTGATACCGATATGCTGAAAGTCATTGCAGCAATCGAAGTGTTTGGATAACAAAATGACCGGAGAGTATCTCTCCGGTCATTTTTACGTCTTATTATTCGCACTCGCCGGTGGTCACAACGTTAACGCCGGTATCCAGCACATTTTCCAGCACCACGGTTTTCTGCGCCACGGGGGCTTTCAGGGTGATGCCGTTGACAAGCTTCATGATCTCGGGGATCAGGCGCTTCGGCACAGGCGCTTCGGTGCGCACCGGCACCAGCGGCTCGGCGCCGTTCTCCACACGCACCGTGGAGGTCAGCGTTCTGACGGGATCGGAAAACTCGCTGGCGGCGTACACTTCGCCACGCTTGCAGGTGTTGCCCACAACGGAGGTGACCTTGCCGTCTTCGCCCGTGACCGTCATTTCACAGCCGGTCGGGCATACGGTACAGATGATCTTCTTTTCCATAACTCAAACCTCCTTGACTTCGATCGTGAGCGATCCCACGCCCGTAACGTCAGGCGACAGATGCTCCATCTCACCGGGGTTGACATACGGTGCCACACGACGTGCCAGCACGGTGTCACCGTCACGGGCGATGATCTCCACCTTGCCTGCCACGGGAGCCAGCACACGGAAATAGAAATCCACCTTGCCGCCACGCTCGGGCGAGAACTTCGCCGGACAGACGTAACGCACGTTGTTGCCGACGGTGACGTCCACCGTCTTGCCCGCCTGCAGTGCACCCTTGGCGTACTGAGCCGCATTGCGGCCGGCGGTCGCACTCTCGGCGCTGACGTTATCCACCAGGTCGTTGACGTGCACCACGTTACCCGCAGCAAACACACCCGGAACGGTGGTCTGCATCGTTTCATCCACCAGCGGGCCACCCGTCACGGGATGCATTTTGATACCGGCGCCACGGCTGAGCTCGTTTTCGGGGATCAGGCCCACCGAAAGCAGCAGCGTGTCGCATTCGATAAACTGCTCGGTTTCGGGGATCGGACGGCGATTTTCGTCCACCTGTGCCACCTTCACGCCCTCCACACGGTCGCGACCGACGATCTCGGTGACGGTGTGGCTGAGCATCAGCGGAATACCGAAGTCGTCCAGGCACTGCACCTTGTTACGCTTGAGGCCCGCCAGGAAGTTCATAATTTCGACCACGCACACGACCTCGGCACCTTCCAGGCTGAGGCGGCGTGCCATGATCATACCGATATCGCCCGAACCGAGGATAACCGCCTTTTTGCCGACCATACGGTTCTGGCGGTTCATCAAGCGCTGTGCCGCACCGGCAGTGTACACACCTGCCGGACGGGTGCCGGGAATGCAGATGTTGGCACGGGTGCGCTCACGGCAGCCCATCGCCAGTACCACGGCGCCCGCCTTGACCTCGGTGATACCCAGCTCACCGTTGGCGCAGATCAGCGTGTTGCCGTCGAGCTCCAGCACCATCGTATCGAACAGGAACTCCACACCGAGTTCCTTTGCTTCTTTCACGAATTCCGTGTAATATTCCGGACCGGTGAGCTCCTTCTTGAACAGCTTGAGACCGAAGCCCGGGTGAATGCACTGCTGCAGAATGCCACCGGGACGGTTGTCACGTTCCACGATCAGCACACGCTCAGCGCCTTCTTTTTTGGCAGCGACCGCTGCGGCGAGACCGGCAGGACCGCCACCGACAACGGCTACATCACAAACGATTGTTTTCATGGCTGTCCCCTCCTTATTTCACCTTCGATGCGATCATATACGCTTCCTTGTTGCGCTTGCAGACGCTTTCCGCATCCACGCCCAACTCACGAGCGATGATCTCGATGACCTTCGGGCCGCAGAAGCCACCCTGGCAACGACCCATACCGGCACGGACACGACGCTTGATCGCATCCATCGAGCGAGCGGGAATCACCGAATGGATCGCATCGACGATCTGACCCTCGGTGACCGTCTCGCAACGGCAGACGATGTTGCCGTACAGCGGGTTCTCACGAATGAGCTCATCCTGCTCGGCACGGGACAACTCACGGAACAGCGGGATGCCACGGCGCTTGGTGATGACGTTCTCTTTGAAGGTGAGCGCCAGACCGATGCCCTTGAGCATCTCCACAACGTAGGTGCCGATCGACACCGACGCCGTGAGGCCGGTGGAGCGCACGCCGGACAGGTTGACGTAGTTCTTGATGTCGTCGTACACGTCGATATTCAGGCCCTCGGGGTTGCGGTTGGCACGCAGGCCGGCATACTGGGTGATCGTGTCACGCAGCTGCACGCCGGGGATCAGCTTTTCGACGTCCGCCTTGATCGATGCGAGGCCCTCGGAGGTGATCGCCTTGTCGGTCTTGTCGGTGAGATCCTCCGCCGTCGGACCGACCAGCATATTGCCGTGGATCGTGGGGCACATCAGCTTGCCCTTGGTGAGCTTGGTGGGAATGGGCAGAACGATGTGGTTGACCTTGCAGGAGGTGTTGTTGTCCAGAATGTAGAACTGGCCCTTACGGGGGTTGACGTAGTAGTCGTTCTTGCCGACCATTTCGGCAATATCGTCGCAGTGCAGACCGGCGGCGTTGACGACGTATTTCGCACGGACATCGCCCGCCGTGGTATGCACCACCGTGATCTCGCCATCCTCTTTGTCCATACCGATAACCTGGGTGGAAAGTAAGAAGCGCGCACCGTTCATCACCGCATTTTCTGCCATGGCAACGACCAGCAGGAACGGGTCGATGATACTCTCACGGGGAATGTACAAACCGCCGAGAACCTCGGGCGACAGCTCGGGCTCCATTGCCAGCAGCTGTTCCTTGGAACGGTATTCCACGTCATACACGCGGTTTTTGAAGGCTTTTTCCTTGATAGCGGGCAGCTTTTCGAACTGCTCCTCGTTGAGCGCCGGCAAGATCGCACCGATACGGTCAAACGGAATATCCAGATCCTTCGTCAGCTGATCGTACATCGGGTTGGCCGCCACCACAAGCTGGGATTCCAGCGTGCCGGGTGCGGCATCGTAGCCGGTGTGGATGATGGCGCTGTTGCTCTTGGAGCAATCGCCGCCGACATCTTCGTTCTTGTCCACGCACAGGACATCGAGATCATACTTGGCCAGTTCACGGGTGATTGCCGTACCCACCGCACCGGCGCCGATGACCAAAACGTCAGTTTGCAACATAAGCACACTCCTCTTTCGGGTTTTATGCGGTCATTATACCACACTTTCCCAAAAGTTTCAACATTTTTACGAAAATACTGTTTGCATTTTTGGTTTAAATTTGATATACTGAAAGTGTAATTCAGCAATGTGAGGTGGCCTATGCTTACCGGTGCCAGACAAAAACTCATTGAGGATCTCGCCGCACGCAACGGTGAGGTCGTCGTCAGTGCGCTTGCCAAGCAGCTCGGTGTTTCCGTGGAGACGATCCGACGGGACATTACTTCGCTGTGTGAGGCGGGCAAGCTTATCAAGGTACACGGCGGCGCTGTCAGCGCAACACGCCCGGTGGCGGAATCAGATTATCAAAAGCGCCGCTCCGAGGGCAGCCGTGTCAAGCAGCAGCTTGGCGTGTATGCTGCCGGACTCGTTGAGCCGAACGACGTGATCGCCATTTCCACCGGCTCGACCATGGAGGCGGTCGCCGCCAACCTGGACAACGCCTCCGCCACCGTCATCACCAATTCCACGGCCGTGGCGTCTGTGGTACAGCAGCGGTGTCGCTGCGTGCTGCTCGGCGGTCAACTGCACCCCGACGAGGGCTACACCTTTGGCCCCGTTACCACCGCCCAGCTTCGAGGCTTCCACACCGACAAGGCGTTCATCACCGCATCGGCCGTCGGCGTCGATGGGCTGATGACCACCGGCATTGAGGAGGGTGATCTGGCACGGCAGATGCTGGAAACCGCCGCACAGGTGATCCTCGTCGTGCAAAGCACCAAGATCGGCGCTCGCTCGGTGTACCGCTATGCGGGCTTGGAGGCAATCGACGTTATCGTCACCGACGATCAGCGTCCGCTCGATCCGCAGTTTGAAAAAACCGTGCGGGATCTCGGTATCAAACTGCATATTGTATAATAAGGTTATATATAAAAAGAAGGCATCCGTTTGGATGCCTTCTTTGCTTATTTCACGACGCCTTTGACGAGAAGCAGGTTGCCGTACTGCTTTTCTTCGCCGGTTTGGATAATGGCGTAGGCCCTCTGCGAACGGTCATAAAACTCAAACCGTTCCAGCTTGCCGATCTCAACGGTCGAATAATCCGTGTGCAAGGTGGCTGCGAAATCCCGCCACACCGCCGGCTCGGGAACACCCTTGTTTTTGTCGCCGTCGGTCAGATCCATCACGCATACCGGCGACTCGGTGTATCCTACGTCCAGCGGGAACACACCCAAAATCGCACGGAACAGCTCGTCCGCACTGACACCGGAGCAACGGATCACGCGGCCGACGATCGTGTTTTTGGCATAGGTCTCCGCCGGGAAGTTTGCATCGGCCAGCACGATTTCATCACCGTGGCCCATATCACACAGCACCTTCAGCATATCTCCCGTCAGGATCTTACTAATGTTATTCAGCATCGTCGTTTCCTCCTTGCGGTGTTATACCTGATAAAATACTTTGTACCATTCGGCAAAGCGGCGCAGACCCGTCCGCAGATCGGTGGATGGCTTAAAGCCGAGATCCGCTTCCAGCGCACTCGTGTCGGCGTAGGTCACGGGAACGTCGCCCGCCTGCATCGGCACCAGTCGCTTGTGCGCCTCAAAATCGTAATCCGACGGCAATACGCCGGCACGAATCAGCTCCTGCTGCAAAATATCCACAAAATCCAGCAAATTCTCGGGGCTGCTGTTGCCGATGTTGTACACACGGTACGGCGGGATCGGCAGACCGTCCTCACCCGTTTGCTTCTCGGGGGCGCATTGCATCACACGCTTGACGCCCTCGACAATATCATCCACATACGTGAAATCCCGTTTACAGTTGCCGTAGTTGAAGATCTCGATCGTCTCGCCCTTGAGCAGCTTATTGGTAAACCCGAAGTACGCCATATCGGGGCGACCCGCCGGGCCGTACACCGTGAAAAACCGCAGACCCGTTGACGGAATGTCATACAGCTTCGAGTAGGCGTGTGCCATCAGCTCGTTGGACTTCTTGGTGGCGGCGTACAGCGACACGGGGTTGTCCACCTTATCCTCCGTGGAGTAGGGCACCTTCTTGTTGGTACCATACACACTGGAGCTGGAAGCATACACCAAATGCTCCACAGGATACCGACGGCACGCCTCCAGAATGTTGTAAAAACCGATCAGGTTACTTTGAATATACGCATCGGGATTCGTGATGGAATACCGCACACCCGCCTGCGCCGCCAAATTGACGACAACGTCGAACCGATAGTCCGCAAACAGACGGTCGATCTGCGCCGCATCGGCGAGATCGCCCTTGACGAACTCCCAACGAATGCCCGGCTTCTCCCCCGCCAGACGGTCGATCTCAGACAACCGATAGTCCTTGAGCGCCACGTCGTAGTAGTCGTTCATATTGTCTAGGCCGACCACGGTAGCGGCAGATACGGTATTCATCAGCACGGTCACGAGGTTGGCACCGATAAATCCCGCCGCACCGGTCACCAGGATCGTTTTGTTTTCGAGAGATACATTACACGGTAACATACATCCACCTCTTACCACACCAACGCACAATCCCATACGTCGACGGGGTTGTCCTGGAATACGGTCTTCAGCCGCTTATGCACCTCGTCCTTGCTGACGCCCTTCTTCAGGATCGCCTGCAGGAAGCCACCGCCGCCGGCACCGCAGATCATCTTGCCGTCGATCAGATCCTCGATACTGCTGAAGATCTGGTCGATCAGCGTGTTGGTGCTGCCGCTGTCCACCATATTGGACAACTCCCAGTGACGGTTGAGCAGTCGGGCGAACGCATCCACGTTACCACGCTCCAGCTCAAACCGCATCAGCACGGCGATCTTTTGGATCTCGTCCAGCGCATACAGCGAATCCGGCTCGTTGCCGACGTAGCGTCCCACCACGTCACGCAACAGGTTGCGTGCGAGGCGGCGCTGACCGGTATAGATCAGCACAAACCGCTCGTCCAGCTCACGTTTGGTTTCTTCGGACAGCTCGATATGCTGTACCTTCATCTTCTGATACAGCGCCGGTCGGCTGGTGATGTATTTCACGCCATCCGTCACGCCGCCGACCTGATCCTGCCAGCCACCGCCGGTCGACATGATCTGCTCCATACACAGCACGTGGCCGTACAGATCGTCCTCGGTGTGCGGAATATCCATAAACTCAAACACGGCCTTGACACACGCCGCCGACAGGATCGAGCTGGTACCCAGACCGCTGCCCTTCGGCACGTTGGTGACCTCGCTGTGCATCACAAAGCCGCCGCCGAGACGGGTCAGGATCGCATCAAGGTCGCCGCCCTCCTTCGGCAGAATACCGCAGGCGAGCAAGCACGCCTTTTGCAATGCAAACGGATCGTAGGGGTCGCCCGTGCGCTGCAACGGCTCAATGGTGTCAAACTCGCCGTGCACGTCCATATCCCGACTGTCAAACACGATCTTGTGCTCCGGAATACGCTCCAGCGTCACCTCGACCGGCTTTTCGCCGCCAAGCAGCATCGCCGCATTCAGCACCGTGCCGCCGTTTTCAATGCAGTACGGCGGGGTATCCGACCAGCCACCGCCCCAGTTGATGCGCAACGGCAATTTCACGGTGTGACGGTCGGTTGCCATACGGCAGGTCTCATTAAATTGCAAATTATCCAGCGTCGCCTTCAAAATGGTGGACTGAATGGTCTTGAAGCACTCTGCCACGTAGGCGTCGCCCTCGGCACCGCCGAGCGCTATGCCGAGATAGTAATTCAGGCGCATTGCTTCGCTGAAATCGGCAGCCGCCAACCGCTTGTCCAGCCACTGCCGCTGGATCGGGGTCAGGTGATCCGCCTGCAGCAGTCCCTTCGCCTCACGGGCGGGCTTGCCGGCACGGATGAACTTCGCCAGCGCATCCATACGCACCAGCTCCTGCATCCGCTTATCCCACGCAATGATCGCCTCGGGGTCGGCATCGTTGAATCCGGCACAGAGCGACTTGCGGGTAGCAGCCTTCCAGGAAGCGAGGTCACCCTCACCGTGTGCCAACGCATACACGTTCAGCGCCGCCGTGACCGCCTCCTGCACCGTGTCGCACACGGGATACAGTGCCGCCGTCCACAGCGTGCCCTCACCCGTTTCCCACAGCGCATCGGCGCCGCCGTACGCCGCCGCCAGCTCCGACAGCGGCTTGCCGAACAGGTTACTCTCCTTCGGATTGTCCGTCACGCCGTAGATACGCACGACGAACTTGCCGTCCTTTTGCTTCAGGCCGTGCATCACCACGTCGGACGGAATCGTCTCGTTGTGAATGTCGATATACGACAGCAGCACGTTGTCTCCCACGGTCGCACCACTATGTACATAGGCAACCTCCAAATAGCCGCCCTCACCAACGGTGGCACGGTCCGACAGAATGCTGCAATAGCCTGCCGTTTCACGGTTGATACTGCTGTTGATGTGCTTGCTCCAGCCGAGGTCACGATAACCGTCCACCCCGCCGCTCATCAGCGCCAAGATCTCCCGTGTCGTACCGAAATGCACGAACTTGGCGGGTGCCAAACGCAGCAGCTTCATGCGGTAGGGGCGCAACGCCTCCCACACCGCCGTGCGGGCAGCGGTAAGTTCCTCGCAATAGTCTCCCTCGGGCTTCTCGTCGTAAAACTTCTCCAGTGTGGAATCGGTCGCCAACGGATACAGAAAATCACCGTACAGCGACAAGCGCACCGTCTCGTTGACGAACGCATCGTATTTGTCGGGATCCAACTGCCCGTCAGTGGCAATCAGGCTATACAGCGAGCGCAGCATAGCAGAAGAGAATATCACCGCACCCGTGTCAATATCCACGCAGCCACGCTCGTTGACCGCACCCCGTGCCGTCAGCGAATCCACGGTCTGCTTATGTAAAAACTCGCAGACGTTGCCGTCCTCGCCGCCACGGAACACGCCGTGGTTCTTGCCTGTCTGCACGTCCTCCTTGAAGGACAGCGCCGCCGCACCGATGCCGCTGTAGTCGATCTGCAACGGATTGAACAGCAGCAGCACGTCGCCCGACAGCAGCAGCATACCCTCACGGATGCGGGAGGGCACCGAGCTCATCACGATGAGAAGCTCGTCAAACAAGGTGGAGGCTCTGCCGTTCGGCAGCTCGTGCGGCACGGGCGAAAACAGCTTGCCGAGTGCGCTGTACTGCGGCACACGCTTGCTGTCGCCACCCGAATGGATGACCAAAATACGCAGGCCGCTGAAATCGTCACTGCCGATCTGCTCCGCCAAATAGCGCAGCACACCCAGCGTAGCGCCGCCGCTGCCGACACGCTTGCCGTCACGGTCGGGTACCACGGCGAACTGCGTTTTCGACGGCAAAAAGCCCGCCGCACGGCGTTCCTCAAGCTGAGCACGGAAGCCCGCCGCCTGCTGCTCGTTGGACGCCGTCAGCACCACATAGTCCCAACAGGTAAAACCTGCCTTCGTCAGCGAACGATTGTAGTCATCCCACGTGTCCTTGTACGATTGTGATAAAAATAACGATGTCAGGCTGTTCATAATATGTTCCTCCCAGTGTGATCGGTAGAACTTTTATCCGTGCTTCAACATAGCACAGACCTTATCTCGAATAGCAACATAATCCCTCTTACGTAACACGAGCAACAAATTGCATGCCACAACAAGTAACATAGATAATCCGCCGTACACAATCAACGTAATCCATGAGGTGGCCGCAAATACGCTGTGGAACATCATGGACACAAGCAAGGAGAGTGCTACAATACAAATCTCTTTAATTATTTGAGGATAGAATGTGTGCCAAGGGACACCTAAGCACTTGGCCGCGTATAGCGGAATAAACGTAATTTCCTTGACCAACAAACACACGCTGCTGGTTGCAGCAATGGCAAATATCCCCAGTGTTGTGTATTTCAGCAAAACAAACTCAACTAAGATAGTTGTGACCGACGTGATCAGTGTCACAATCGTAGGGACAAACAATTTGTTCGTCACAGAAAAAACATTGTTAACCGACTTCATTCCCAAGGTGAAATAGACCGGAAAAATCGCCAAGACCGATAACAGTTGCAGAATTTCTGCGTTCTGAGTCGGCTGCCATAGTGCATAGAAATCCTTACCATATGCCACCAAGAAACAAAGTACGGGCGAAATGCAAACAGCAATAATTTTGATAGCTTTGTGCATTTCATACAACAGCCCGTTTATATCCGATTTGGCGTATCGTATAGTGAACGTGGGAAGGAAAATGGAAACGACCGTAACTACCAAAGAATTGATAGCTGCAGGGATCGTTTTAGAAATGGACAGAACACCCATTGCCGTTGCATTGATGAAAATATTAGCAACCATCAAATCCAGATCATTAAGCAGAACATAACTGGCTCGTCCTATCGAGTTCCAAACTCCGGAAAGGATAAGCTCCTTCAGCGCTGAAAAAGAAAAATTGCGAGATCTCACGTGATACGTCGGCAGCAGTTTTCGCTTTAATCGACTGTTAGAAAACACAAAATACAATTCCATCGTCAGCGAGCCAATCGTTACCAGTACAATATTGGCTTCAAACAGCATAAACAAACCCAAAATGGTGCCGGCACGAACAAATTGCTTGGTCATTTCGCGCCACGCCGACAAATCCAAACGGTTTGTGGCGTATGTTGCTACCGAATATACCGAAAATACCAGCGAGAGACAAAACGCAACCGCCATCACGATGAAAGAAACACGAACATCACTAACCAAATGTAACGGAACGTCAAAGATAGCATTAACATTAAGGGCCACTACTCCAAAAACAAGTAGTATCAAAACGCTCATAACCACATTGGCGTAAAATAGCGACGAAAAATATTTCTGCGCTTTTTCTTCCTCGCCCTTGTGGATCGCTATGGTAATAAATCGAGAACCCATAGAGTTAAACGCTATGGTCACGATCTGACTCATAGAAACCATACTATTAATCATAGAGACAAAGCCGTAGGCTTCGCTTCCCAAGCGACCCACAATGTACGGGGAAAGGAAGAAACTAACCAGCATATTGACGGCAAATGCCACCAAATTGGCTATCATATTGGATGCTAACCGTTTACTTTTCAAGCTATATCGTCCCTCCGCTACGCTCATTATCTCGATCGCTTATTTTTTCAGCCAGCAATTCTTGATGTATTGCTTAAATAAATACGGCTTAGACCGTTTGAAATACTGCACGTGCTGTCGAACAATACGTTCATCCGGATCGATGTCCGCAAACACAACGTCACACGGTGCACTGTTTAGACTAACATCAAAATCGTGCGAAATTTGCCGGGCATGCGTACCTGTACCATCACGACCGATAGTTTGAATCAGCGATCGAGTGGGAAGAACGGCATACATATCGTGACGAAACATAGCATAAGCAAAGCGAACCGCCCAGGAATCGATTTTTCCCAACATCTGTGTATCCAACATATTCGCGCGGTCTTCGCCAAAGCGGTTAAATGCTTTTCTCATACGATGATTATGGCGGAATGTGGCGTAATCCAAAACCTTCCAATCGACAGTTTCCCACCGATCTAGCCACGTGGCCCACGCGAAACTGGAGCCACGACCCATCACATAAAACTCATATGGGTAGTCCTGAGGAATGTCCAGTTTGGGGCAATACCCGCCAATCATCCAGATCTTTTGGTGATAGGGTTCATAAAACTCGAGCGCTCTGTTCATAAACTCCAAAAAGCCCGGTGCACAAACGGCATCGTCTTCAATAACTATCACTCGTCCATGTTTGCGAACGACCTGATCCACACCGGTGATTACCGATGTCGCCAACCCCTTGTTACAAGGAGACTCAGTGACAATGACCTCGCGAAAAAGCCCTTCTTTCTCCACGGTATGGATATATTCTCGAGTTGCCTCAACCGCCTGCCTCGTCTTTTCATTCTGCTCCGCGATCCCCTTGACCGTTGCCGTATCCGCACCTTCCGGTGCTTGTTTTACACGAGGACCATCCGAGAAAATATACAGCGTGCTCTCCGCAGCTTCCGCATTGGATTTGAGTGCTTCTATTGTCTGCTTCAAGTGCTCAGGCCGATTATAAGCAAACAGTACAATTGGTGCCGTCATTTCCATCACCTTCCCGTGAGTTTTTTTATTAGTTTCTTAACCCGTTCCTTGTGTGAGGAACACACAAAGCGACTATCTAAACGTTCAAATGATCGTGTTTGCAGTTGCTTTAGATATACATCGCGTGTGGTTGGCTGTTGGACCGATGTTTCCACCACTGCATTATACTTGACAAAACTGTCGACTTCATGAGTTTCACACATAAAGTCATTTTTTAAGCGAGCAAACAATTGATGCCCTTTTTTGGTCTTTAACATCACACCCGAAACGCCCCGGTCATCGGTATAGGTCTCGCTGATCTTTTCGATATTCCAAAAATCTCCCAGCGTGATATCGCTGCCGCTGCGATACTTATTGGCCCGACAATCATAACACGAACTACGCAACGTCAGATTCTTTAAAAACGCGCGCATAAACAAATCATCACGGACCTGATTGGTTACAACCGTGCCGTTTTCGAACGACAGCCTCACCGAAAAATCACGCCATCCGCTACTTTTATTTCTGAAATCAACTTGCGCAAGGGGAGAGCCGACTTTGCGCTGTTCCGCCGCAATGTAACGATCGAAGGAATCTTGCGACGGAACGCCGTGGCATACCAGATCGACCGTATATAACCGATCATACTCTTTGCGCAAATATGCGCGCAGTCCTCGAATTTGACAAGGCGTTCCGGAAAACAGCACCTCTCGCCCCTCATCCAAATACCTCTTCGCCTGACGATAGCAATCGCCTATATCGCTCTGTACATATTTGCTCCCCATCAAAGTCGGCAGTTCTTTGAGACTTTCCACCGCCCGATGATTCAACCGAAACGCCGCATTCCACGCCGCGCCAAACACCACACCATGATACTCTATCACCGTTTTGGCCAGTTCAAAAAACACACCGCCCGAGGAACTGCTTTTCAGAACCTCCTCGTTGCGATTTCGCGCAGCAATCAACGAAATCTCATCTCGGTCAATTGGCGCAGATTCATTGAGTACAGGGCAAACAGAAAGACACAAACCACACGACGTGCATCGCTCTCCCGCCTCGGGATATAAAAAACGATCTTCTCCCAAAACAAATGTGATCGCACGGTGCGGACAAACAGCTTCACACGCCCGACAACCGGTACACAGAATTCGTGACACCTGGTCGATCATCTTTCATACTCCTTTTTAAGACTTTCTGCCGCAGACAGCGAACTTTCAATAAACGACGGAATTACCGACTCCAAATGGGAACGATCTCGCCCAGCGCGATCGACAGCTTGCACAAACGCCTCAGCTAATTTCCCTTTCTCGCTCAGTTCCTGCACCGGTAAGACATATCCGTCATACGAACCAAACAGATCCTGCGCAATCCCCTTTGCTTTCACTGAATATCCAATCACCAACGTGGGGACACAGGTGGAGTATGCTGCAATGGTAGCGTGCGTTCTGGCGCCTACAAATAACTTACACGCAGAAATAATCCCTTTATACTCAGATGCACTATATGAGTCGGGGATCTGCAGGATTCGCCCCGTCTCCTTAAAAGCGTTGTACAAATCCTGCATCGCCGCATAATCACTGTTTCCAACCAACACAACGTGCGGTATCAGCGCCACATTGTAGGAAGTTTCTTTGAAAATATACTCTAGCAAAGCGTAATAATTCCCATAGGTCACCCCATCAACCGATTCGCTGCGCAACACAACCGGGCTCAAGTTCACACCGATCCACTCGCCGGACTTCATCGACTCCGGAATTTTGGCGGTGGATACCGGTAATGTGAAAGCCGGATCGGCATGATACAACAAATTGCCCGTGTACCCTTTATCAATCAAGCTATCCCGTGTGATAGATTCACGCACAAAAATCGCCTGATAACCGTTCAAATCCGCCATCATCTCGCTGCCAGTCGTCTCCGGTTCCACCGAAGCGCCCCACAAGATCCTGCGCGCTCCGCTGCGATCGATCGCCTCATTTTGGCGGTACAACCACCGCGGTGCAGCAGCACAATAGTTATCGCCACCCACCGAAATCCACAGCGTATCCGCCGAAAACGTCTTTATGCGACGATAAAATTCTTTGTAGCGATATGTATTGCCCAAATCACGGGACGGGAAGAATTTAGCACCAAAATACAGCGCCGTGTTAAAAAACAGATTATCTGGCACGCTCCGATTTTCAATGAAATGGTCAATAAACGGAAACACGTTACGGTCGTGTTCCGCGTCAAGCGTGGAAAGGTAGATATCAGCATCTTGGACGGCACGGCGTACCATAGCTTCGGTTGTTTTTACAATCGCCTCACAGCCATGATTCAAGGAACTACCGTGTCCGTATAACACCACGTCATTCATTGTGTCTTCCCCTCCAAAACTTGAGATATAAATTGCATAAACCTTTCTCTCTCATGCGAGAAGTCGTGATACTCCACATTCACTTGATGATTCTTTTCACCCAAAGCCTGTGCCAACAAAGGATCTCCTGCCAGACGGTCGATCGCCCGAGCCAATGCCTTAGGGTCATTCGGGCGAAACGTCAGGCAATTATATTCATGTTTCATAAAGGCGGCCGTCTGCGGAAAATCGGAAAGGATCACCGGACGGTTGAATTCACCTGCTTCCAGCGCCGGGCGCGCCTGATGCGGCACGGTGGACGGAAACACGACCACGTCGCTGTCCACGATCATCTGCGCCGTATTGGAAACGAAACCGTGCAGCGTCACCTTATCCCGATGGCGTGCCAACAACGTTTGTATCCGTTTGAGACGGCGCATCTCAAGCGGGTGCAACAGCCGATTTTTCCAAGTGCCGACAAAGCTCCCGATATGTCCGCACACCGCATATCGAACGTCGGCACATTGGACGTGTTCGATAGAACGCAGTAAAATATCCAAGCCCTTGATCCGTGCATCACCGCCCAAGAACAGCACGGTGAAATGCGATTGATCCTGCGACGGACTCGTTTCAGCGGTAGGCACGTAGCAATCCGTGATCACCTCGCACGGCAAAGCGAAGCGGGCGTAGTCTTTTTCGTACGGTGAAATGCATAAAACGCCGTCAAAATACCGATTGATCAATCGAATCATATGCCGAGAAACGAGACCCTCGCGAAACGTCTCACGCACGTAGATCAGCTTCTTGGCACGCAGATGCTTCAAATACTTTCCCATGCGGCACTGAATCATCGAGTTTGCCAGAATGATATCTGGATCCTCCTCGGCGATACTGTCTACGATCTCTCGAACGGCGGCTGCCGGAACGCAGAAGGACGAAAAAAAACCACGGGAAATCAGGGCGTTTGAGCCGCTGTAATACGAGATCTGCGGCATCACGCCTTCAAAATGCTTCACACGAGCAAACGGTTGCAACCGTTCAGTAAGCTGTTCGGAATTCTTCCGAGGAATCACCGCAACCACCTCGTAGGAGGATGACAACATTTGGCATACATCCACCAAACTGATGGTTCCGCCTCCCAAGTTGGAAACGTGGTGGAATACAACGACCTTCTTCATATATCCTCCATCACACACCGGAGCGGCATGGCAATGCGCCTTCCGGAGCAGCGTTTTCATCTTCCTTAAACAATACGTCGGACAATGGAAGCATGACAAACAAGAACACTTGTATTGCCGATTTGTTCACCGGATTGAAAAAGCCCAAAATCACCCACAAAATAAACACGTACGCCAACGGCGAGTACTTAAACCGCTTAAAGAGGGGTTTGTTGTTGATATACCAGGAATGCAAGAAGCCGATAAACGGGATGATACGAATTACGCCAAAATAAGCAAATGCATCAAACCAGACGTTGTGATCCCGCAACAACACACGTTCCGTGGTGTAAAACTCCGTAAAACCGTAAATACCAAATAATGGATGCTTTCCAAATACGGTCAACGCATCCTCGATGTATTCTAAGCGCATATACAACGTATTAGCATCCTGGTAGGCGTGCACCCCGTTTAAGGTGTTCGCAATATCCATCAGCTTACCACGCAAAAAATCAGACAGCCATGTCTGATTCGACAGCATCGTCGAGAAATCGGCAATAGACTGCCGCAAAATCGAAAACAGGAGCACAACTATCACAACACACAGCAGAATCTTCCACGGCTTCTTTACCAGGAACATCAACGCCAAAAATAAGACACTGATAAAAACAGCGGTGCCAAAGTTCGCAAAATATATGCAGATAATCAACATGGCTACGCTGACTATCCACAGCTTCTTGCTGAGCAATTTTCCTCTAACGGCAATAGCAAAAATGACAACCAGCGCAAAGGCATAAATATTATCAAACGAAGCAATGAAAAATGACGATTGCCCTTCTGCGAGCTCCACGCCACCGGCCAGCGTACGTGCCAAATACGGATCGTTAACACAGGTGTACGCTGTGACGATTGCTATGACCGTAATCTCAATCAAATAATAATACCAAAGGATTTTTCTCTCCTGCCGATAACAATCCGCACGATAATACGTTGAAAACATCAACATGATCAGTAAGTAAAAAGCGGTATAGGAATACTTGTTCCAAAACTCGTCCAACAGCACAGAAAACAGCAGCACCATTGCCACATACCCCAGCAGCCACACGTTTTCCCGAAGATAACGGGAAACAAAGTAGCGGTCGGAAAGTCCCAATATAAACCACAGCCCAAAGCAGCAGAAAAACACAGCAAAATTAACAATGCCGAACTGCGCAAACAAGCCGTGATTCAGCCAACTGATGCACACAATGCACGGCAACAGCTGAAGCCACTTAATATGCTCTTTTTTCTTCTCCGTCATCATACAGAACCTCCGATGCGAGTTGGCCGGTGCACCAAACTCACTCCTCCAGCTTTTTGATAAACTTTGCTGGGTTACCTCCCCACACTTCACCGTCGGGAATATTCTTGGTCACAACCGAACCGGCGCCCACAACACTGTGCTTACCGACGGTAACGCCTTTCAGGATGATAGAAAACGCACCGATGAATGCGCCGTCCTTGATTACGACCGGCTTCGATACTACGTTGTGATCGCCATTTATGATCCGATCTTCAAATGAAACGGCGTGAAAATCCGTGTCGTAAATCCGGCAGCTGCCGCCGATGCGAACATCCTCACCGATCGTCACACTGTCACGGGAAACGATAGTGCAATTTGACAAGCCGCTGCGTGCGCCAATCACGATCTTACCCCGCCGGGCGGTGTTTAAGATCGCGCGGGTGTCACCGCCGATTTGATTTGCACGGCGACACGTATTGATCACGACACTATCACCGATATCGATGGTCCCTTTGCCGCAAACGTAAATCTTCCCGTTGATTTTAACGTTTTTTCCACGGCGTACCTTGCGAAGCCTAAACACCAACGCATTATACAACCCATTGAAAACTGAAAAACATTTGATCAATACCGCTTTCATTTATTCGCACTCCCCTGTAAGCAACTACAAATGTGAGAGGCATACGCCGTCGGTATGGTATCCTCCACCTCAATTTCAAAGGCTGCGTCGTTTTCTGTTAAAATTTGTTCCTTAATCTGGTTCGTATAACAAATCGTGTTATGCCGCCCCAAGTAACGTGCCCACATCGAAAACGAGGAGCCGCTGGCAATGAACAGCGGCGCCTTGGATAACGCCACGATATCGTTGATCGCATTGCCGAAGGTCTTGCGTTCTACACCCTCCAGCGCAAGCAGCGGTGCCAATTCCTCATCCGTGCCATCCGAAAACACATACGCCGGTACCGCTCTGCCACAGATCTCACGCACCTGCTGCAACATATTCACATACCATTCAATCGGCAAGCGACTATCATGCTTGCCCGCCTTCAATTCCTGCTCGGTGGCTTTTCCAAAATCCCCCAAACGCACGTGCAGCGCCACCGCACCCGATGCATCCCAATCCCAGGCAACTTTGTTGCGCATATTGGTTTTCAGTGCTTCACGCAGATCGGTATGCGCTTCACGAATCGGGGCAAAACTGCCAATGAATTTTTCAAACACCACGACTCCCTTGTCAGGGCAGATGTCCGCCTGCTCCTCGGAGATCTTTTTCTTCGTCAACAGTACCCACACTTTTTTTAGCCCGCCCACAGAACCGTCACGGTTTGAAAACAACCCTATGTAACTGCGCTTGTCCCTCTCGTGGCGAATCCACGGGCCGATCTTGAGCGATGGCCACGTTGGCCAAATCACACGGCAGCCGTTTTTCTTGGCATACTGCAACGCTCTGCCGTAGGCAAAAAGCAAATTGCCAAGGCCGGCACCGCCGACACGGAACAGGAAAAGGTCGTGGCTGGATAATTTGGGATATACGTATTTCATACATTATCCCCCTTTTCCACAGCCCGCTTGAAAAAGCGACAGCCTTGGCACACCGCCGACGCCAGTTTTTTACCCCACGGTGCAGCCAACAAGGCGAAATTGATCTTATAGAACGGATTGCTAACTGACCGCTTGGAAAAAATCGTTTTCAGCGTTGGCTTTTTATACCCGGTCGTTGCTTCGTTCACACCATACTGCAACAGATCGGTACAGTAGATGCGCAATCCCTTCTTACTGCCGCGAATCGCCCATTCATAATCCGACAAATAATGCGGCAACAGCACCGGATGAAATCCTCCGATCATTTTCCAATCCCGAACACGAAAAAACAGACTGCGGGTCGATGCGCAGTTTCCTTCCGCCTCCGCAGCACGGATCGTGCCGGAGAGCATCTTCGGGAACCGAAACTTTACCGCACCGTCGATCTGCTTGCCCGTCTGGATACTCACGCCGTAGCCGGTCAGGAGCGTGTCGGGCTTGTCCTTCAGGATCGAAAGCGCCGTTTCGACGTAACGCTCATCCAACGTCACGTCGTCATTGGAGAACATCACATAATCCTCGTCATTCAGCGAGGCTTTTTTCATCCAACCGTATGCTTTGTGCAGCGCACCGCCCCACCAGAGATTTCCGTTACCTTGCAGGATCACAGCGTTCGGCATCTTCTCCCGCACCATCGCTGCCGTGCCATCGGTCGAGCCGTCATCCACCAGCACCAGTTGAATATCGGAATAGGTCTGTGCCAACAACTGGTTCACAAATTTTTCCGTAATCGGTTTTCGATTGTGCACCGCCGTAACAACGTATAACACAGCCCGACCCTCCTTTGCACGTTATGATTCAATACTTCGCTTCGCAATGTCACGGTACGAAAAGGTCTTCATTCCCTCTTCGACCGCAATCCGTTTCATTTCTGCATACCGCTGCGGCTCGGTAAGCAGCCGCTCGATCGCCGCCCGGATCTCCTCGGCGGTATCCTGTTTCAAAAACGCTACGTTTCCGCCGAGATCAACGTGGGTCGTGCCGTCCCAGTATTTCACGAGCATCGGGATCCCCTGCGCAGCGACCTGCTCCCAAAACACCGAGTGGCGACCCGGGAACACCACCAGATCGGCGGCGGCAAAATATTCGTACGAATCCTTTGCTTGCACCCAACCGATGTACTGTACCTTGCGGCCGTCCGCCAGCGCCTCGACTTTTTCCTTCAGCTCCGGCGTTACCGAGCCGAACACGATGAGCTTGGCACGGGGATCGTCTATGTTTTTGACAGCCTCCATCAGCAACAAGGTCTGCGTTTTGAAAGCGTCGATCTTACCGCCGGTCATCACGAGAAAATCGCCCTCGGCAATGCCGTATTTCGCACGAATGCGGGAGCGCACCTCCGACTTTGCCGCCGCTTCGACCAGCTCGTCGTCAGCACCCATCACCAATAACTCACATTTTTCAGCGGGAAGCTTGTACATCGTCTTCAAAAACTCCACACGGGCAGGAAGAACGCCGTAAAACTTTGTGGTGTACGGCTCGATCTTCTTCGCACACCGCCGCCACAACAGCTTATGCAGAATGTTCTTCGACACCCAGTTGGTAGCGCTGTTGGAAAAATCGGCGTGGTTGTCTACATACACCGTGACCTGCGGATGCTTCTTGCAATACCGAGCGATGGTATAAATGTCCAAGAACTGACAACCGTGGATGAACAGAACATCCGGCGCTGCCTCTTCCAGGGCAGCATATACGCCTTTGTAAAGCTTGATTTTGCTATTGATGTTTCCCACTTTGTTCGGGATGCGTTTAACCTGAATGCCCTGATATTCGTAGGCTGTACGCTCATCAATACAAATGCCATTTTTATCATCACGAATCCAACGTGATGCAAGAATCATCACATCATTGCCCAGCTCGTGTTGATACTTTGTCAGAATGTTTTCTTGATAACTCCAACCGTCCGTCACCGGGCCGCAAAAACAAATGTGTAGAATCTTCATAGTCGTTCCTCTTGCTTTAAATTGCATTTTTCCGCCACATTGCGCAACGCCGCATAAAACCCTTTTCTGCGGCAGTTTAACTTGGAAGCCGCAAACTCTTTCACGACCTGTAGATTCTTCCTGCTCGCTTCTGTCATCAGCGAGGGTTGCTTGACAAACCGTAGAATACCACCTGCAAAGCCTGTAGCATCTGCAAAATCAAAAAGATATTCCGCATCCAAAACCTCCGGAATGCCGCACGTGGGCGAAGAAAGGCAAGGCATTCCCTCCGCCATTGCCTCCAGTAATGCGCGAGGTAACCCTTCTGCCAACGTGGGTAAGGCAAACATATCAGCCGAACGAATCACCTTGCGAACCTCATCGCCATTGGCTAACCGTCCTGTAAACTCCACAGCATCCGCAATACCTAAATTACGTGCATACTGCTCGAATTCTGCACGGCGGGGTCCATCTCCGACAAAACATATCGACACATCGTGTCCTTGCTCGCGCACGATCTTAACCGCATTCATCAAGGTAAGATGACCTTTTTCATATCCGGTGAAAGCGTTGGAAACGTGGGCAATGCGAAACGAAGTCTGTTCCGCCGACCAAGTCCGCGGTTGAGAAAAACTGTCGTCAGCAAGTTCAACGGAGGAATAAGCCGCCGTGAACGCCCCCGAGTCGGGAACCAGCGCCGCCTTTGGCGGATATAATTTTTGCAGATACTGTTGCGTTACATACGATGCACCGTCTGCTTTGGCACACATGCGTCTCACAACACTCGTCCAGCTACGACGAACATACCACAGCATCAGTTTGTTACCCGTAGCACGGGGACTGAAGTTTTCCCACGGATCCACTACGATTTCCACGGCAAAGGGTTTTTTTGTTTTTGAATATATTTTAGCAAAAATATTTGAGGTTGCCGCCGGCAAACGGAAAATGGCGCAATCGCACTTGTAGCAGTATGCCTTGACACGTTTACGAATGGCAAAATATTTTTTGGCGTACTCAACAGGGCCGCGATAAGCGGGTAGCGGCAAAAACGTCACGTGATCTCCACTGGATACCTTCTTCCCTTGTATTGAATCAACGTACGTTATCCGAGCAACAGCGTAAACATGGTCAAATGCAGACAAATATCGCTTATAGAATGTGTAATCATACACCGAGTCGGCGTATACCGTCCCATCTGGTGTTTGATAATAATGCCCATCGGCAACGATCATAACATCCACAGCAATCGCCTCACTTTTTCTTCTTTGTTGCCACTTTTTGCATCACAGCAATGTATTTTCCCGTTCCTACATGGCGGGACAGGTTTTCGTCAATATACTGACGTCCGTTTTCCCCCAACTCGGGCAATCGCTCGGAAATGCTCTTCATCTTCAAGATTGTCTCGCACAACGCCTCTGCATCGTCCGGCGGCACGCAGACACCGCATCGGTTTTCGGTTGTTATACGCACAAGCTCGCTGTCCTCGTCAAACGATGCCAGGATCGGCGTTTTCGCTGCCATATAGCTCCATGTCTTACTGGGGACTGAGTTGGCTGCTACACCGGCTTTGGAAATGATAAGTCCCGCATCGCCCAGGCTGAACACGTTGGCAATCTCACTGTAGGGCTGGAACGGAAGCAACGTGATGTTGGTCAACTGCTTTTCAGCGATGTGTTGCTTCAGCGTTTCCAAATAAGCACCATCACCAACCAATACAAAGCCGATGTCACTATATTTCTGCAGCCGTTCGGCCACCTCTACCAGCAGCTCCATATTCTGCGTCAATCCGATGTTGCCGCTGTACGCTACATAAAACTTTTCCGGATCCAGACCGTATTTCCGAAACAGCGGGTTCTCTTCACGAGGCACCTGATACACGGCCTGCTCGTCGACCCAGTTATAGACGACCTCGATCTTTTCCTCCGGGACACCCTTCGCCATGATATTCTGCTTAAAATCTTCCGAAATCACAATGATTTTATCGGCGTTGCGATAGGTAACCTTTTCCATCCATCGGCCGATCTTAAACGCCAACGATTTTTCCGTGCTGATGCCGGTATGTACCAAAGAATCGGGAAAAATATCCTGCAAATTGTAAACAATCGGAATACGCTTAAGCTTTTTAAGGAAAGCCGCCATAAAGCCCTGCGTTGGCGGCGTGCTGTCAATAAACATCACATCCGCTTTCGTGCGCAAGCCCTTCCATACAAACGCCAGATTTACCAAGATGTAACGAAACGCACGTCCCAGCGTTTTTTTACCCTCCTGCATCATCGCAAAGCGATGAATATGGAGTTTTCCGTCACAGCGTTCCTCATGCTTGATTTTCTTATAGCGGTGAATTGTTTCCTTGTCCACACCACGGGTAGGCGTCGGCGCAAAAAGCTCAACCTCTGCGCCGGAACTGGCAGCATCTTCAAACAGATTGGTCGTCAGATACATACTCGCTGCGATTTCCGGTTCAAAATAAGAACAAAATGTCAAAATCTTCATGCTACCCCTGCTTACTTCACAAAATCTCGATCGTCACCCGATCACGCGCAGCTTCGCACGCCGCCACCGCCTCCTCGGCGGTGCTTGCCTGTGCAATCACAAAGCCGAGACGTGCCGCACTGCTGTCGATCTCGGTCACGGTTTTGCCCACGCCGTGGACAATGCAGACCTGTTGAACACCGTCAAGCGCCTCGGCGGCCTCTACACCGTCAATACGCCACACTTTGCCTGCCGTCTGCTCAAAATACCGGATCGCACTGCCCCGCTTGAACTTCGGCGTCACATCCGGGCTCTCCCCCAGGGCGATGCGGATACAGCACTCCACCATATCCACACCCGTGGACAGCGGCACCAGATGCGTCGTGATACAGTCGCCGCCCAAGCGGGCGCCCAGCTCCACGATCTTCGGACCTTCCTCCGTCACGATAATTTCCGTATGCGACGGGCCATTTTGAATGCCCACCGCTTTGTTGGCAGCCTCTGCCACCCAGCGGATCTGCTCCGTTGTGCGGGAGCAGTGCCGTGTCGGCTGTGAATGCCCCATTTCCACAAAATGCGGTGCGCCCGTCGTCAGCTTGTCCGTAATCTGAATAACGTGGCACGTGCCGTCCACCGTCAGCGTTTCCACGCTGACCTCTGGCCCGCGCATATATTCCTCCACCACCACGTCGCCCCCACGGGAATACCGGCGGCTATATTCGTACGCTTGCTCGATCAGCGCCGTGTTGGTAATGTCCTCAATCAGGAAGATACCACGACTACCGGAGTTGTCCGCAGGCTTGACGATAAATGCAGACCGAAACTGCCCGACGGCTTCGTCGTACTCCTGACGATCCGACACCTTGAAAAACTGCGGAATCGGCACCCCGTACTCACGCAGCGCTTCACGCATGGCGGCTTTGTTGGTGGCTTTCAGTGCCGTTTCCTCCGACACGCCCACAAGTCCCAGTTCTTTGGCAACTGCCGCCACCGTCCGCATCGGCATATCACTGGCCAATGTCATCACACCGTCGATCTGATGCCGCTTCGCCGATTCCAGCACCGCCGGAATATCAATGGTGCTGATCACTTCTTTGATAATGCCGGTTTCGGCAAACCCGATCGCTCCGGGATCCATATCCACCGCAACGACCGTAAGCCCCATTTCCTTCGCCTTGCGGATCGCAGGCAGCTGAAGCACACTGGCACCGAGAATCATAATTTTCTTACTCATGAAGCACCCTCACCATTTCACTGCTGATAACGTGCATATCCGCTTCCGTATACCGCTGATCGCACGGGGCAGCCAGCATACACGCCTCGGTCGTCGCCGCAACGGGACACGCCGCCTTTTTCTCCTCGCTGAGAGGCCAAATCACCGTGCAAAACACACCGACCGCCGACAAACGACGTTGGATCTCGTCACGGTGTTCTGTCAAAAACGCCACGTACAGATCGCTTTGCCCCGGAGCCGCTCCGATCAATCGCACGGGTTCGTCCTTCAACACATCCATCAACATGGTCGCATTGGCTTTGCGTTGGGCACTCATTTCCGCCCAATCGACCCGCTGCAACAAGCGAAAAGCATATTCCGACATACCGCACGGCAACGGATCGACATCCATTTGCTCGGAAACGGTGGAAAAAATCTCCCGATACTGCTGTTTGAGTTCAAGATCGCCCGTTTCAAAAAAACGATGACGCAGCTCCTGCGCCCGCAGGCGTTCCCGTGAAAAGGATAACGCCGTACCAAGCTTGGTGTGCCGCAGAGGCGCTTTTGAACGCAGCATACCGCCGTCCGGTATATTCGTCCATTTACGAAGGCTGGCAACGACGTAGTCGGGCTGAAACGTGCGTGCCGGCGGTTGTAACAAATTATGCGTGCGATCCTCCGCAAACACCATGGTCGGATAACGAGATTGCAAACACCGCAGTTGGCTGTCGGTCAACGCCTCATTTCCAAAATAGTCCATATACAGGAACAACAGTTCCGTTTCGTCCCCGTGAATCAGCGCTTCAACGCTCTCCGTATCCACCGTATACCGCTCGGTCAGGCGATAATATCGGATCGGCAGTCCGTACAACAAAAACGGCACCGTCATCGAATCGCAAGAAAGCGCCGGCATCAATACCGTGGCACCGGGATGCTCCCGTGCCACCATTTTGAGTGCATCACGCCCGCTGCGCAAATACCACACATCGTTTTGCGGCTCAGTGATCACACGCCCTGCCGTATCCGCCAGCAACGACGCAACAGGAGCAGCATCGTATTCATATCCGTACTCTTTAACCAACGACATCTGCTCCCTTCTTTGATTACTGCTTCAAGGATTCCACCTGCTGCACAGCAGTGGCTTCGTTCGAAACGTCCTTGTACACGTTTTCGCTTTTCAAAATCATCTTGATCGTTTTTAGCACGATTTTAACGTCCAGCCACGCCGTACAATGCGTTGCGTAATACGCATCCGCTTTCATCTTTTCTTCCCCATCGGCACCATTGCGGTAATACGCCTGGCAATACCCGGTGATGCCGGGACGCACGGTTAAGAACACCTTGACCTCTTCGGGATACCGTTCCAGCCAATCCGGAGGATCCGGTCGCGGGCCGATAAGGCTCATATTGCCTAGCAATACGTTGAGAAACTGCGGCAGCTCGTCGATGCTCGTCTTGCGCATAAACCGACCGATCGGCGTCACACGGGGATCGTCCTCTCCGTTATATGTAGACCCGTCCGCCAGGCGAATGTCCGGTGCATCAACGTACATACTTCGGAACTTGTACATCTTGAACAGCTTGCCGTTTTTACCGATGCGCTCAGCGTTGTAAAACACCGGGCCACGGTCGGTGAAAAAGATGATCGGCGCAAAAATGAGGAACACCAGCAAAAACAGCGGCAATCCGATGAGACACGCTATCAGATCGATCACCCGTTTGAAAAAATGCTTATACATACCCCTATACCCCCGTCAGATATACTCCTTTACGATCTCGCTGTACACTCGTGCGACGTACGCCACGTCCTCATCCGTCAGGCGGGTGTGCAACGGCAGGGTGATCTCGTTTTCAAACTGCGCATAAGCGTTCGGATAGTCCGCCGCATCAAAGCCCAGCGCCTTGTACGCCGTGTGAAGCGGCAGCGGCTTGTAATGCACGTTGCACGCCACGCCACGCTCCGCCATTTTCGTAATGATCTCGCTCCGCTGCTCGGCGGTGATGCCGGGGATGCGGGTGAGATACAGATGACCCGACGAGGTATGCTCCTCGGTATAATGCGGCAGGGTCTGCACGCCCAGCGGCTTCAGCGCCGCATCGTACGCCTCGATGATCGCACGGCGGCGGCTGAGCATCTCGGGATACCGCTCAAACTGTGCCAAGCCCATCGCCGCAGCAATGTCGGTCATATTGCACTTGTACCACGTGCCGATAATATCGTATTCCCACGCACCGAGCTTGGTCTTTGCCAGGGCGTCCTTGTTCTGGCCGTGCAGCGACAACAGCTGCAGACGGCGGTAGATCTCCTCGTTCGACACGCCCGGGATCGTGCGCCACGTCAGCGCACCGCCCTCGGCGGTGGTGAGATTTTTCACCGCATGGAAGCTGAAGCTGGAGAAATCGGCGATATTGCCGCACATCACGTCGCCACGCTTGGCGCCGAAGGCGTGAGCCGTGTCTGCCATGACAGCGATTCTGCCGAGTGCCTCCTGCAGCTCGCCATTCGGGCGAAACAGCGACTTCTTACTCTCCACAATAGCGAACAGACGGTCATAATCGCACGGAATGCCCGCCAGATCCACGGGGATGATCGCCTTGGTACGCTCGGTGATCGCCGCTTCGACGGCGTCATAATCCATTTCGAGGCTGTCGACCTGCGAATCCACCAAAACGAGCCTAGCCCCCACATGGCATACGACCGATGCGGAGGCAGTATACGTGTAGGCGGGGACGATGACCTCATCGCCCGGGCCAATATTCATCAGGCGCAACGCCTGCTCGGCACACGCTGTCTGCGAATTGAGACAGCACGCTTTTTCCGTTCCTATGTACGCAGCAATGCGCCGCTCCAGCTCCTTGGTCTTGGGGCCGGTGGTGATCCAACCCGAGCGCAACGCATCAATGACCTCCTCCACCTCACGGTCGGAAATATCGGGAGGAGAAAACGGGATGACCCGTTTGACGTCCGCCATATCGCTCATACTCAACAACCCCTTCGCATCCTGCATACAAAACATAATAACCCAAGTTATATTTATTAAATTATATATTAAATAATAGAACATGTCAACCGCTTGTGGGGGGATTGCACAAAAAAATCGCCCGACAACTTTCGTCATCGGGCGACATTTTACAAAACTTACATACTTTCGGGAGCGTCGATCTTGAGAAGCGTCAACACGTTTTTCAGGGCGATACGGGTCGCTTGACAGAGCGCCAGACGTGCCTGCTGCAGCTCGGCCTCCACGCCACGCACACGGCAGGCGTTGTAGAACTTGTGGAACAGGGTGGCAAGCTCCAGCGCATAGCGTGTCATACCGGCGGGATCCTGCGCCTTGGCACAGGCAACGATCTCCGCCTCGTAGCTCGCCAAATGACGGATCAGCTCCCGCTCCTCGGGCGCTTCCAGCAAGCACAGCGTCGCTTGCTTCGTGTCGGTCAATGCCACGCCGTCCTCCAAAAGCGTGCGGAAGATCGAGCACAGACGGGCGTGGGCATACTGCACGTAGTACACGGGGTTGGAGGAGGACTGCTCGATCGCCAGACCGAGGTCGAAGTCCATTTGTGTGTTTGCCTCACGCAGGTTGAAGAAGAAGCGGGCGGCATCCACCGGCACCTCGTCCAACAGATCGGCCAGCTGGATCGCTTTGCCGGAACGCTTGGACATACGCACGACCTCGCCGTCACGCATCAGGCGCACGAGCTGCATCAGCGTGACCTGCAGCTTTTCGCCGTCCAGACCAACGGCGTCCATTGCACCCTTCATACGGGCCACATGACCGTGGTGGTCGGCGCCCCACACGTCGATGCAGGTGTCAAAGCCACGGGCAAATTTGTTGCGATGATACGCAATATCCGCCGCAAAATACGTGGGATTGCCGTTGGCACGCACCAGTACCTCGTCCTTGATGCCTTCCTCGACACCGTCACGGTTGGTGTGCTTTTTCGCCTGGTATTTTTCGCCGTATTCGCCCGCACGGTACCACAGTGCGCCGTCCTTTTCATAGGTCAGCCCACGCTCGGTCAGCAGAGCGATCGTCTCTGCCAGTTCCCCGTTCTGATGCAGGGTGGATTCGGTAAACCAACGGTCGTACACGATACGGTATTTCGCCATATCCTTTTTCATTTTTTCGATGTTCAGCGGCAGGGCGTACGCCACAAGCGCCGCACGGCGCTCCGCTTCGTCCGCTTCCACATATGCGTCGCCGTGAATGGCGGCAAAGTGTTTGGCGTGCTCACGAATGTCGTCCCCGTGGTAGGCGTCCTCCGGCATCAGCACGGCCTCTTCCCCACGGTACAGCTGCAAATACCGCACCTCCAGCGATAGACCGAACTTGTCGATCTGGTTGCCGGCGTCGTTGATGTAAAACTCACGCCACACCTCATAGCCGGCGGCCTCCAGCACCGCCGCCATACAGTCGCCCAACGCACCGCCACGGGCGTTGCCCATGTGCATCGGGCCGGTGGGGTTGGCGGAAACGAACTCCACCATCACCTTTTTGCCGGCACCGTAGTCACTGCGGCCGTAGGCTTCGCCCTGCTCGATCACAGCGGCGACCGCATCGGCGTAGTAGGTCGGTGACAGGAAAAAGTTCAGAAAACCGGGACCTGCCACCTCGGCACGGGCCAGATAGGTACCGCCCAGATCCAGGTGCGCCACGAGGCAATCCGCAATCATACGGGGCGCCTTGCGGAACGCACGGGCCGACACCATCGCCGCATTGGCGGCGAGGTCACCGTGGGCACGGTCGGCGGGGATCTCCACCGTAAACTCCGGCAACGGCTCGTCCGGCAGCTCACCGGCGGCAACCGCCGCTTTCAGCGCTTCGGCAAGAGCCGTGCGCAACTGTTGTTCGACTTGCTTGGCAATGGGATTCATTCAGACACTTCCTTAAGCGTTATTTCCAATATCGTTTCCATCGGCGGTGCACCCGGAGTGTCCAACCGATAGCGGATGAACAGCCGACCGCCGTGCGGTGCCAATTCGTTGACGAGCTCGTCACACACGAGGTGCAGATCCAACCCGCCGTACAGCGTATCGTAGCGGCAGGCGTGGCGCTGTCCCTGTTCGAACAGCATACGGGAATGCAGCGTGGGGTTTTGCCGCTCGATCACGGCACGGTCACCCGCAACCGTGATGCGCACGGCGGCACCGTCCTCCCCGTCGCTTGGCGGCTCAACGTACCGCAGGCACAGCCCCTCCTCCGTCTCGTCCAGAATACCGACGGCGGTGAAGCGGGTTTCGGCATCGCCGTCTTCCTCCCGACGGCGGGTCAAAAACGTAACCGTTCCCTTCATATGCGATCCATTTCCTCCAAATCGACACGGTGGATATCCTGCTCCACACGGCGACCCAAAAACATATCCGCCACCGCAGAAAAGCCCTGCGGGCGGTCGCTGACGTAAAACTGACAAGTCCCCTCACGGCGATCACACAGCGCCTCCTGCTGCCGCAGCAGCTCCTCGCACCGCTTGGCACACGCCTCGCCGGAGTTGATGAGGGTGACGTCCTCACCCAGCAGCTCCGACAGCACCGGGGTCAGCAGCGGGAAATGGGTACAGCCGAGGATCACGGTATCGACCCCCTGCTCCCGCAGCGGCTGCAAATACCGACGGGCCACCGCCACCGTGGCTTCGTTGTCCCGTTCGATCCAGCCACTCTCCACCAACGAGACGAACAGCGGACACGCCTGCGAAAACACGGCAACGTCCTGCTTGCTCTTCAAATACGCATCAAAAGCGCCGGAGCGCACCGTCGCCGACGTGCCGAGCACGCCGATCTTTCCGTTTTTCGTCGCCGCCAGCGCCGCATCGGCGGCAGGCTCCAGCACGCCCATAGCAGGCACCGGCAGAGCCTTCAGCACCTGCGGTGCGGTGGTGCTCACCGTGCCGCACGCCGCCACGATAAGCTTGACGTCGTGACCCAGCAAAAAGCGGCTGTCCTGCTCAGCATAGCGGGCGATCGTCTCGGGGCTGTGCGTACCGTACGGCACCCGACCGGTATCGCCGAAATACACGAGGTCCTCCCCCGGCAGACGGGCAAGCAGCTCCCGGACGACGGTCAGTCCTCCGAGACCCGAATCAAACACGCCTATCGGTCGATTATCCATAGCTCACCCCTCCTTATCTCTCCGATTTTACCACATTCTATGCCCGATTACAACCTTTTATTTGCAAAAAAAGAGCGTACACGGCGTGTACGCTCTTACAAAGCTCGGAAATTATACCGTTTCGGCACGGCAGCGGCGGGTGATCTCGCTGAGCTCCTCCCACTTGGCCTCCATATCCTGCACCAAACGGATCTGCGTGCGGGCACGCACCAGATTGTGGTCGGGCGAGTTGATCTTGAAGTACAGGTCACCGTTGAGATAGTCGGTCAGGAAGCGCACCGCCAGCTCCAGCGTCATTACCTTGACGCTTTGCAGCATCAGCTCCTCCTCGCTGTCCTCCAAAAGATCATCCGCTCCCTTGAGGAAGCCACGGGTGAACTGCTCGTACAGTCCAACGTCCAGCGAAACCTTGTCGAGATCCCGCTCGTCCTCAGCGGCAGTGGAAGCGCCGAAGCGCACCGCATCACCAAAGTCAAACAGCGACGTACCCGGCATCACGGTGTCCAAATCGATGACACAGATCGCCTCCAGGCTGTCCTTATCGAACAGAATGTTGTTGATCTTGGTGTCGTTATGGGTCACACGCCACGGCAACGTGCCGTCCGTCAGGCCGTTCATCAGCACGGCACATTCGTCCTCACGTGCCAGCAGGAAGGCGATCTCCTCCTGCACCTCGGCACAGCGACCGTCGGCGTCACGCTCCAAAGCGGCATAAAAATCCTGATACCGCACGGGGGTGTCGTGAAAATGCGGAATGATCTCGTGCAGCGTCTCCGCCGGAAAATCCGACAGCCACGCTTGAAACTCGCCGAACGAATAGCCCGCCTCATAAAACTGCTGCGGGGTCTGTACCCGATCGTACGCATGGGAGTTGTCCACGTATTCGTACACACGCCAAAAATGACGCTGGCTGGTGTGATAATACGGCTTGCCGTCCTTCGTACGCAGGAAGGACAACACACGGCGCTCGTACGAGCCGGTCTCCTCCAACAGCTTTTTCTTGATATATTCGGTGACGCTGAGGATGTTTTCCATCACCTCTTGCGGCTTCTTGAACACGTAAGAATTGATACGCTGAAATACGTATTGCCGCTCTCTGTCCTCATCCTGAACGGTCACCAGATAAGTACGATTGATGTTTCCGGAATGAATCTCTTGTTGTGCAACGATCGGACCCGTGATTCCAAAGCAGCTTGCGATCTGCCGAAAATCCATGCCATCCCTCTTTTCCAAGTGATGCTTCACCCGTAACGGGTAGTATACCAAAATGTGGCGAAAAAGTCAAGAAATTTATCTTTTTGCGCAGACAAAGAGCAAGGCAGCCGCCAAAACGGTTGCCTTGCGCAGGGGTGTTTTTTTATTCCTTGTAGTCCAACGTGCCGTTGGCGGAGGCGGTGAGATAGGCGTTGATAAACCCGTCCAGCTCGCCGTCCATTACGGCGTTGATGTTACCCATTTCGTAGCCGGTACGGTGGTCCTTTGCCAGCGTGTACGGCATAAATACGTAGGAGCGGATCTGGCTTCCCCAGGCGATCTGCGCCTGCGTGCCCTTGATGTCCTCAATGCGGTCGAGGTGCTCACGCTCCTTGATCTCCATCAGCTTCGCCTTCAGCATATTCATCGCCGTGTCACGGTTCTGGAACTGGCTGCGCTCCGTCTGGCAAGCGACAACGATACCGGTCGGAATGTGAGTCAGACGCACGGCGGAGGAGGTTTTGTTGATGTGCTGACCACCTGCGCCGCTGGAACGGAACACGTCCATTTTGATGTCCTCGGGACGGATGTCGATCTGGATGCTGTCGTCCAACTCCGGCAGCACTTCCACCGCCGAGAAAGAGGTGTGACGGCGGCCGGCGGCGTCAAACGGCGACACACGCACCAGACGGTGCACGCCCGCTTCGCCCTTCAAATAGCCGTACGCATTCTCGCCGTTGACCTGAATACAGGCACTCTTGAGGCCCGCTTCATCGCCATCGAGATAGTCGAGCAGCTTGTACGTGAAGCCACGCTTTTCCGCCCAATGGGTGTACATACGGTACAGCATTTCCGCCCAATCCTGCGCTTCCGTTCCGCCGGAGCCGGCATGGAAGGTCACGATCGCATTTTTCTTATCGTACTCGCCGGTGAGCAGGGTGGCGAGACGCTGGGATTCCAGCTCACTCTCCACATGTGCCACGCCGTCCGCACATTCATCCAACAGCGACAGATCCTCTTCCTCATCGGCAAGCTCGATCAGGGTTAGGTTGTCGTGATAGGCGGTGACGAGACGGGTGTACCGCTCAATATTGTCCTTAAGTGCTGCCGCACGCTGGGTGATCTTTTGGGCGTTTTCCATATTGTCCCAAAAGCCGGGCTCGGCGGCACGCATGTCCAGCTCCGCCAATTCCTTTTCCATCGCCTTGAGGCCGATCGCCTCAGACAGCGCTTCGATCTTCGGCAGGGTATTTTCCAACCGCAGCCGCAATTCTTCAAACTGAAGCATAGTCACAATCCTTTCAAAAGCGGGTCGCTGTCACTATTATATGCCAGTATGCGTCTGCGGTCAAGAAATATTTTTAAATTTCCTCTTGACGAGCGGATAAGAGGTTGTTATAATATTATGGCGCTTTTCTGTGATGAGAGGCGTGATATATCCTTGCCCCTTCCGAAGTGAGGGGGCCATAGACCAAGAGGAGGTGCAAATTATGCCCACAGTTAAAGGTTCCTACGAAGCCGTCTTCATTTTCTCCCTGACCCTGGGTGAAGAAGGCGTCCCCGCAATGGTAGAGAAGTTCAAGACTCTGATTGCGGAAAATGCCGAGATTGGCGAGATCGACGAATGGGGTAAGCGTCGCTTGGCGTACCTCATCAACGATGAGGCCGAAGGCTACTACGTGCTGTACAACTTCGTCAGCGGCCCCGAATTCCCGGCCGAGCTCGAGCGTATCAGCGGTATCACCGAAGGCGTTCTGCGGTCGATGGTCGTCCGCAAGGACAAGTAAGGAGGCGCAATTATGAACGTTGTTTGCCTGCTGGGCCGCCTGACGGCGACCCCCGAACTTAAGACCACCCAAAGCGGTGTGTCGGTGACCAGCTTCTCGGTCGCCGTGGACCGCACCTATCAGCCGAAGGGCGCTGAGCGTCAGACCGACTTCATCAACTGCGTTGCCTGGCGGAACACGGCGGAGTTCCTCTGCCGCTATTTCCAGAAGGGTCAGCGCATCGCCCTGCAGGGTTCTCTGCAGAGCCGCAACTACACCGACAAGAACGGTAACAACCGCACGGTGTTTGAAGTGGTCGTTGACAATGCGTTCTTTGCTGAATCCAAGGGGAACTCTGCTCCCCGCTCCGATGCTCAGCCCATGCCGGCCTTCACCGAGAGCGCTCCGGCGTTCACCACGGCCGGTGCCGGTGATTTCGAAGAGATCGTCGGCGACGACGATCTGCCGTTCTGAGTATCGTCCCGTACAGTTCAATTCAAGTAGAAGGAGGATTGCCTCATGTCTGATAAAGTCGAAAAGAGCGAACGCTTTGACCGCCCCCGCGGAGGCGCCCGTAAGGGCCGCCGCAAGGTCTGCAGCTTCTGTGTGGACCACGTGGATGGCATCGATTACAAGGATGTTGCACGTCTGCGCCGTTACGTGTCCGAGCGTGCGAAGATCCTGCCCCGCCGTGTGACCGGCACCTGCGCTCGTCACCAGAGAGAGCTGACCGTCGCTATCAAGCGTGCCCGTCAGATCGCCCTGATGCCTTTCGTGAGCGACTAATCGTCACCAAGGAAAACGAAAACGCCCCGCCAAACTCGGCGGGGCGTTTTTTCTTTGTCGTCGAGCAGATTCTTTCATCTTTTTGTTGTACATTTGATACGATGTGTGCTATAATATCTTTTAATTCTTGCAGAGGACTATTCAACACAAGGAAGGCGACCTTTTATGCAAAAGAAAAAAGCACTGATCATCGGTTCCGGCCCGATCATTATCGGTCAGGCGTGTGAATTTGACTATTCCGGCACGCAGGCGTGCAAAGCACTGCGCAATCTGGGCTATGAAATCGTGTTGGTCAACTCCAACCCCGCCACCATTATGACCGACCCCGAAATGGCGGATGCGACCTATATCGAGCCGCTTAACGTGACCCGCTTGGAGCAGATCATCGAAAAGGAACGCCCCGACGTACTGCTGCCGAACCTCGGTGGTCAGTCGGGCCTGAATCTGTGCTCCGAGCTGGCCGAGGCCGGCGTTTTGGAGAAATACAACGTCGAGGTCATCGGTGTGCAGGTCGATGCGATCGAGCGCGGCGAGGACCGTGTGGCATTCAAGCAAACCATGGACGAGCTCGGCATTGAAATGGCCCGCAGCGAGGTCGCCTATTCCGTCGACGAGGCGCTTGCGATCGCCGATCGGCTCGGCTATCCCGTCGTGCTCCGCCCCGCCTACACCATGGGCGGCTCCGGCGGCGGTCTGGTATACAACGTCGACGAGCTGCGCACCGTCTGCGCCCGTGGCCTGCAAGCCAGTCTGGTCGGACAGGTGCTGGTGGAGGAGTCCATTCTCGGCTGGGAAGAGCTGGAGCTTGAGGTGGTGCGGGATAAAGACGGCAATATGATCACCGTCTGCTTCATCGAAAACATCGATCCCCTCGGCGTTCACACCGGCGACTCCTTCTGTTCCGCCCCGATGCTCACCATTCCGGAGCACGTGCAGAAGCGGCTGCAGGAAAAATCGTATAAGATCGTGGAATCCGTGCAGGTAATCGGCGGTACCAACGTCCAATGGGCGCACGATCCCGTCACCGACCGTGACATCGTCATCGAGATCAACCCCCGCACCTCTCGTTCCTCAGCGCTGGCTTCCAAAGCCACCGGCTTCCCCATCGCACTGGTGTCGGCAATGCTCGCCACGGGACTCACGCTGAAGGACATCCCCTGCGGCAAGTACGGCACGCTGGATAAGTACGTGCCGGACGGCGATTACGTGGTGATCAAGTTTGCCCGCTGGGCGTTTGAAAAGTTCAAGGGCGTTGAGGACAAGCTGGGCACGCAGATGCGTGCCGTGGGCGAGGTCATGAGCATCGGCAAGACCTACAAGGAGGCGTTCCAGAAGGCGATCCGCAGTCTGGAAACGGGCCGCTACGGCTTGGGTCACGTCAAGGATTTCGGCAGCGTTTCCAAGGAAGAGCTGCTCCGCCGCCTGCACACCCCCTCCAGTGAGCGGCACTTTATGATGTACGAGGCACTGCGCAAGGGAGCGACCGTCGAGGAGCTTCACGAGATCACCAAGGTCAAGTGCTGGTTTATCGAGCAGATGCAGGAGCTGGTGCAGGAGGAGGAAGCGCTGCTGGCGGGCAAGGGTGCCCTGCCCTCCGACGAAGCGCTGATCCGTGCCAAAAAAGACGGCTTCTCAGACAAATATCTCAGTCAGCTCCTCGAGATCCCCGAGGACACCGTACGTGAGCGTCGGACGGCGCTCGGTATCGAAGAGCAGTGGGAGCCCGTGCACGTCAGCGGTACGCAGGATAAGGCGTATTACTACTCCACCTACAACGGCACCGACAAAAACCCGATCGCCGACGAAAAGCCGAAGGTAATGATCCTCGGCGGCGGCCCGAACCGCATCGGTCAGGGTATCGAGTTCGACTACTGCTGCGTCCACGCCTCACTGGCGCTCAAGCAGCTCGGCTTTGAGACGATCATCGTCAACTGCAACCCCGAAACAGTGTCCACCGACTACGATACCTCGGATAAGCTGTACTTTGAACCGCTCACGCTGGAGGACGTGCTGAGCATCTACCGCAAGGAAAAGCCCGTTGGCGTCATCGCACAGTTCGGCGGTCAAACGCCGCTGAATCTGGCGGCAGATCTGGAGCGCAACGGCGTCAAGATCCTGGGTACGCCCCCGGCGGTGATCGACCTGGCGGAGGATCGGGATCTGTTCCGTGCCATGATGGATAAGCTGGAGATCCCGATGCCGGAATCCGGTATGGCGGTCACGGTGGAGGAAGCGCTGGCGATCGCCGAGAAGATCGGCTATCCCGTGATGGTGCGCCCCTCCTACGTACTCGGCGGTCGTGGCATGGAAGTGGTGTACGACCCCGAAAACCTGAAAAAATACATGGCGGCGGCCGTGGGCGTCACCCCCGACCGTCCGATCCTGATCGACCGTTTCTTAAACCACGCCCTGGAGTGCGAGGCCGATGCGATCAGCGACGGCACGCACGCCTTTGTGCCGGCGGTTATGGAGCATATCGAGCTTGCCGGCGTTCACTCCGGCGACTCCGCCTGCATCATCCCGTCTCGCCATATTTCCGAGAAAAACGTGGCGCTGATCAAGGAATACACCCGCAAGATCGCCGAGGAAAAGGGCGTGCGGGGCCTGATGAACATGCAGTACGCCATCGAGGGCGACCGTGTCTTCGTGCTGGAAGCCAACCCCCGTGCCTCCCGCACCGTGCCGCTCGTGTCCAAGGTCTGCAACATCCGTATGGTGCCGCTGGCGATCGACATCGTGACGGCGGAGCTGACCGGCAGAGCGTCGCCCGTGCCCGCCTTAAAGGAAAAGAACATTCCGTATTACGGCGTGAAGGAAGCGGTGTTCCCGTTTAATATGTTCCCCGAGGTCGACCCGCTGCTCGGGCCCGAGATGCGCTCGACGGGCGAGGTGCTCGGCTTGTCCCATTTCTACGGCGAGGCCTTTATCAAGGCGCAGGAGGCGACCCAGACCCGTCTGCCGCTGTCCGGCAAGGTGCTCATTTCCGTGAGCGACAAGGACAAGGACGAGGTGCTGGAGGTCGCCCGTGATCTGCTGGATTGCGGCTTCTCGCTGCTCGCCACCAAGGGCACGCATCGGCTGTTGGCCGAGGCGGGAATCCCCTCCGAGATCGTTTACAAGCTCGGCGAAGCCCGACCCGACATCAACGATATGATCGTGAACGGTGCGGTGGATCTGGTGATCAACACCCCCATTGGCGGTGACAGCACCATCGACGACAGCTATCTGCGCAAGGCGGCGATCAAGAAAAAGGTGCCGTATATCACCACCATTGCCGCCGCCAAAGCCGCCGCCAGCGGTATCCGTTCCATGAACAAGCCGGGCTGCGGTGTGATCAAATCGTTGCAGGAGCTTCACGCAGAGATCACCGATAAGGAATAACCTTACAGGAGGTATTGGTATGGAACTGAATGGCAAGAAGATCGTCTTTTTAGGCGACAGCATCACCGCCGGAAGCGGCACCTCTGACATCAGCCATGTGTATTGGAATGTGCTGGGACAGCTGACGGGGGCGACTTGCGTGGGCTACGGCATCAGCGGTCACCGTATCGCCTATCAGCAAAAGGCAGAGGGAAACGGTCGTGTCCCCTACGCCGACCGCGTAGACACGATGGATGCGGATGCGGATATTGTGGTCGTGTTCGGCGGCACCAACGATTTCGGTCACGGTGACGCGCCGCTCGGCTCGCTTGAAGACCGCACCGTCAACACCTTCTGCGGTGCGATGCACGTGCTGTGCGAACGGCTCATCAACCGCTATCCGACAGCGCAGATCGTGTTCCTCACGCCGCTCCACCGCTGCAGCGAGGACAACGGACCGTATAATGAGTACGGCGTGCGACTGCAGACCAATCTGGAGGGGTATGTAAACCTCATCCAAAAGGTCGCCGCCTACTACTCTCTTCCTGTACTGGATCTGTACCGCACGGCGGGGATTCAGCCGCGCGTACCGATTCAAAAAGAAAGATTTATGCCCGACGGCTTGCATCCGAACGATGCGGGCAACGAGCGCATCGCCCGCCGCCTGAAAGCCTTTTTGGAGGCATTATAACAAAAAAGCAAGCGCACCCCCCACAGCGGGGGGCGCGTTCTGTTTTGGTGGGGGGTCAAGATTT
>JAZQSX010000056.1:0-50400 GCA_045630285.1 Acutalibacteraceae bacterium
GGTCGGGGCGTTTTGTATGGGTAATACTTATTTGGCGTTCTTCTTCGCCATGATCTCCTTGACCTTGCTGATGACTTCGACGACCTTCAGCGCTTCGCTGTGCTTGATGCGATAGGGCTTGCCGAGACGATAGTTCTCGTACATATTGATCCACGTCTCGTCCAAGCGCTCGCCGAACACGTCTACGAACGCACCGCCGTAGCGCCATTCGATAGCGGGCGCCTTCTTGAAGTTCGGGTCGGTGCCAGGGGTAGCGTCGCTGGCGGGCAGACGCTCGATCTCCTGATCGGGCTTGACGTAGCGCCACTCGAGCTGAGAGTTTTCCACGCCCGTGTCATACAGAATACCACGGTCACCGTACGCAACGATCTCGTGCGTGCGGGTGGCACAACCGGAGCTGATCTCCATATCAATGATACGGCCGTTAACGCCGGTCATGAGCAGCTTAATGTGGTCTTCGCAGTTACCGCTGGCGAGGATCTGACGGGTCTCGGCGTACATATCGGTATAGTCACCGCCCGCAAAGTTCAGTGCGTGGTCGATGATGTGGGGACCCCAGTTGAGCAGCTGGCCACCACCGTAGGTGTCAATGGTCTGCCAGTCGTTGCGGGTGGTGAAGCCGTTGCGGGTCAGCTTGACCTCGTACACGTTGCCGATGATACCGGAATCGCAGATCTCCATGGCTTTTTCGAACTTCGCTTCCCAGCGGCGGTTGTGGCGGATGTACAGCGTGACCTTATCCTTCAGGCTGTCAGCCAGCTCCATGAGCGCTTTGGCATCTTCGTAGTTGGTGCAAATGGGCTTCTCCAGGAACACGCTTTTGCCGGCCTTCAGCGCCATACAAGCGTGCTTGTAGTGATCGCAGGAGCGAGTCGCAATATCCACGATCTCGACTTCCGGATCGGCGAGGAGTTCTTCGATGGTGGCATACGCCTTGGCGCCGTACTTTTCTGCAACAGTGTTGCGGCGCTCCTCGATGAGATCACAGACCGCATAGATCTGGAACATTTCGTCCTTGCCCTCGAGCTCCGGCAGGTGCATACCGTTACCGGCACGACCGAGGCCTACCATACCCAGTTTAATCGGTTTCATAATCAGACACCCCACTCTTTCAAAATTTTACGGCTTTCGGCGAGATCCTCCAGCGGGTCACGCAGATGCGTGTCGTGCTCGATGAAGATCCACTTATCGTAGCCGTTTTCAATGGCTTTTTTGACGACATATTCGTTATCGACGGGGAAGTTGCCCTGCTTCAGGCCGCAGAAGTAACCACGGTCCCACCATTCCTTCTGATCGGGGTCCTGCATGACCCAATCCTTCAGGTGAATGGCGACGATGCGGTCATAGTACTTGTCAAACACCTCACGCACGTTGCCGCCGGCAACCGCCATATGGCCTACGTCAAACACGAGACCGGCTTCGGGGCATTTCTCCATGAACTCCTCAAGCTGCTCCTGCGTTTCCACGATGCAGCCGAGGTGGTTGTGCACCGCCGTCTTGATGCCGTACTTTTTGCAAGCCTCGGCGAGGTAGTTGACGCGACGGCAGTAGGTGTCCAGCGAATCCTTGAAATGATTGATCTGCACGTCGGTCCAGATGTATTCCTTCTTGAATGCGGCGGTCCACTGCACCCTGAGCTCCAGCGTGGGAGCGAGCACCGTGGCGAAATCCATACGCAGCTTGGCAAGAGTGGTCGCCTTGTTCAGCGCATCCGCTGCATCAATAGGAGTCAGACGCTCCAAACCGTCAAAACCGATGGCCTTGATGTCTTCCATGCGCTTTTCGTAATCCATAAAGCCGCCGTACCAGACATTCATGCCATAATCTGCAACACCGATTTTAAGCATTGTTTTCCCTCCGTTTTCCATAGTTTCCTACCTTTAATGATAGAGATTTACGCCGATATTTTCCATTGTGATTTTCGCCATTTATATTGCAAATCGGCTCAAATCCCCGCCGAGGAGATGTGGTGTTAACGCCGATACGAACGCTTCGCTTAGAATTTACAAAACGGTTGCATAAATGATCGATTTGTAGTATCATAGTGTGAAACGCTGTGAGTATCAGTAGCAATTTCCGTAAAACGGATGAAAGGCGGTAACAGTTATGGCAATTATTACAGTCGTTTGCTGCGGCATGATGGGCTCTGCCATCACCTTCCCGGCGGCACACAACGGTCACACCATTCGCTTGGTCGGCTCTCCGCTCGACACCGAGATCGTCGAGCACGGCAAGAAAACGCGGGAGCATACGACGTTATCTCTGTACAGAAAGAAAAACGATACCAACGGTACGGACGAGCCGTTCGTGATGCCTCCTTCGGTCTCGTTTCACTATTTTGAGGAAATGGAAGAGTGCATCAAGGACGCCGATCTGATCATCTGCGGCGTTTCGTCCTTCGGTATGGATTGGTTTTGCGAGAACGTCATCCCGAAGCTGCCGGAATCGACGCCGCTGCTGTCCATTTCCAAGGGTATGATCGACGACGGCGAAAACAAAGGCCACCTGATTTCGTATCCCGAATATATGCGCCGCTTTACCGATAAGGACCTGAAGATTTATGCGGTCGGTGGTCCGTGCACGTCGTACGAGCTGGCGGTGCAGGATCCCACGGAGGTCGTGTTCTGCGGCCCCGATATGAAGACGCTGCGCTGGCTCAAATCGTTGTTCGAAACCGATTACTATCACATCAGCCTGTCTACCGACGTGCACGGCGTGGAATGTGCCGTAGCGCTGAAAAATGCCTATGCACTGGGTGTAGCGCTGGCGATCGGTCTTTCCTACGAGCGCGAGGGAAAGCCGCTGGAGCATTACAATTCGCAGGCCGGTCTGTTTATGCAGGCGTCACGCGAGATGTATTTGCTGCTGGATGCGCTCGGCGGCACGGCGGAGCGCAACATCTTCGTAGGGATCGGCGATCTGTACGTCACGGTATTTGGAGGCCGCAACCGCAAGCTTGGTACGTTGCTCGGGCGGGGATACACGTATAATGAAGCGATGGCAACGCTTCCGGGTATCACGCTGGAAGGCGTCGTCATCAGCCGCCGTACCGCCGAGGCGGTCGAGCAGCTTGCTGCGCTTGGTAAGATCGACAGACGGGATTTCCCGCTTTTGTGGCACATCAAAGAACTCTTGGAGGACGAAACCACGATCAACGTCCCCTGGGCGGCCTTCGAGACGGAGTACGAGGGCTGATTCCGGCGATCCGAAAAAATCCCCCGCATGGCGTAATGTCCGTTAAGGATAACACCATGCGGGGGAGTTTCATTTGTAGGGAAGGGGATTGTCGGTGCGTCCGAGCAGATAGTCGGTGGAGGTGTGATAAAAGTCGGCAAGTTGTATGAGCAGGTGCAGGGGGATCTCTCGCTTGCCCGTTTCATAGGTGCTGTAAACGCGCTGGTCGATGCCAAGAAGGGAACCAATTTCCTTTTGCGCCAAATCGCTATCTTCCCGCAAATCACGTAGCCGTCGATAGTACATCGTATCACCTCGATACTATTATATGTACTATCAAAAAATAGTATTGATTTTACTATCAAACGATGGTAAAATAAAATGAAACAAAGGAGGCGGATGTTTATGTTTTGTCAAAATTGTGGTGCGAGGCTGGCAGATAATGACCGCTTTTGCGCCTACTGTGGGGCAATGCGGTACGGAGTAGAGGTGCCGACATTGGAGCGGGCGAATGTCTCGAATGCGCGAAGCAAGGTGATTTCTCGATGGATAATGGTGTGTTCGATTGCTATAGTGATCGTGATGATGGTACAACCGATTTTTACGCTTGTTTATCGCAGAACCTCATTCTCCGACTTGAAAAGAAACGATACATATGAATATTACACCATTTCCTTATTTGACGGGGATAATTTAGGAAAACATGACAAAGAAGATAATATCGTATCATCCGTTATTTCTTTTTTTGTGATGACGAGCATCGCTGTGATCGCTATCAATATTTTCAACTATCTTAAAATGCCGTTTTGGCGTTTGGTTTCATCGTTTGGAATTTTACTATCTGTCGTGATTTGTATAGTAAGCATAGGCCAGTACTGGTGCAATGGAGTAGATAGTTCATGGGGCACGTTGCGTTCAGGGGGAGGTGCTTCAGGGTTTATTCAACTTGAATCGGGTATCGTGATTTATTTTGTGTTATCGATCGCGTTAATTGTTCTCTCGATCATTGGATTGCGTATCGGGAAATCCCGTCATAAAAGAATCGTCAGATAACAAAACGCCCCGCATCGTGTGATGCGGGGCGCGTTTTGTTACAATGTTTCGGTTTCAATACGGGCGCGGACGTTGACCGCGCCGTCGGCACGCAGCGTTTCAAACCAATAGACGGGGTGCCCGTCCTCCTCGGTGACCGCCCGCTTGACGGTCAGCGTTTCGCCCAGCGGCGCCTCCGCCACGTAATGGATCTGCACACCCGTGATATGCAGGCGGTCGATCTCCGGCAGGAAATCGCACAGCATATCGGGATAACGGGTGTTGTTCATATGGTTGTTGACATCCACGTCCGAGTAGCGCACGGTGCGCACTCCTGCGTCCTCGAATTCCACCGCCGGTAAACGGAAGCGGCAGGAGAGGGGGAGCGGCTCATCGGAGCCGTAGTGTGTATCTACCTCGCCGACACGGCACAGCGTCCCGGTGTTTAGGTTGAGCAGCGCCCACACGCTGGCAGCCTCCGCCACCAGCTCATCGCCACGGTACAGCTGATAGTACCGTTCAAACGACACGCCACGGGGCGGATCGTACGCCCAGGTCTGCACGGTGACCTTGTCATACGCCCGCAGCGTACCGTACAGCTTGACGTTCAAGCGACTCAGCACAAAGGAATAGCCCCGTGCGATCAGCTCACGGTAGGTCGGGCCGTCAGCACGCATCTGTCCGTCCGCCGCCTCCTGAAAATAGCGGATGACCGCCGACGGATGCACCTCGCCGTTGTGCCCCGTGTCGTGGGAGAGGATCTCATACTCTACACAATAGCGCATATGGACACCTTATTGCAGGGCGGCAAGGCTCTGTTCCAGCAGCGCCAACTTCTCCTGCAGGCGGGCAGCCTGATCACGGGCAGTCTGTACCACGTTGGCAGGCGCCTTGTCGGTGAAAGCGGGGTTGGCGAGACGGGCGTTCACGCCGTCCAGCTGTTTCTGCACGTTGTCCTTTTCCTTGTTCAGGCGGGCGAGCTCGGCAGCCTTGTCCACCAGATCGTCCAGCGGGATCTTAATGGTGGCGTCGGCAGTGACGATGCTGACTGCACCGGGAATATCGAATGCAGCGCCGATCTGCACCTCCGAGGCGGAGGCGAGACGCTGGAAGAAGGGAACGCCCTTCTCAAAGGTATCGGTGAAAGAGGTTTCGACGTATACCTGTGCCTTGCGGGACGGCGGCACGTTCATCTCACCACGGCGATTACGGATCGCACCAATGGCCTCCATAATGCGCTCCATTTCCTTTTCCTCCTCGGGGAAGGCGAGAGCGGCGTCGTAGGTCGGCCACTTGGTAATCATCAGTGCGTCACCCTCGTGCGGCAGCGACTGCCAGATCTCCTCGGTGACGTACGGCATAAACGGATGCAGCAGCTGCAGCATACCCGTCATAACGTATACCAGCACCTGACGTGCCGCGCCGGCGTTTTCACCCTGCAGGCGGGACTTGCACAGCTCGATGTACCAGTCACAGAAGTTGTCCCAAATGAAATCGTACAGTTTCTGCACGGCGATACCCAGCTCGAACTTGTCGAGGTTTTCGGTCACAGCCTGCACCAGCGTGTTGAAGCGGGAAACGATCCACTTATCCTCCAACGTCAGCTCGGTGGGCAGCGTCAGCGGCACGTCGTTGTCGCCGATGTTCATCAGGATGAAGCGGGCGGCGTTCCACAGCTTGTTGGCAAAGTTGCGGGAGGCCTCCACCTTGTCGTTCATGAAGCGCATATCGTTTCCGGGGCTGTTGCCGGTCGCCAGCATAAAGCGCAGCGCATCGGCGCCGTACTGATCAATGATCTCCAGCGGATCAATGCCGTTGCCGAGCGACTTGGACATCTTGCGGCCCTGCGAGTCACGCACCAAGCCGTGGATCAGCACGGTCTGGAACGGGGCTTTGCCGGTGTAGGCAAGACCCGAGAAGATCATACGGCTGACCCAGAAGCCGATGATATCGTAGCCCGTCACCAACGTGTTGGTGGGGTAGAAATACTTCAGATCCTCGCTTTCGGTATCCGGCCAGCCCATCGTGCTGAACGGCCACAAAGCCGAGGAGAACCAGGTATCCAGCGTATCGGGATCCTGCTGAAGCTTGCCGCCGCAGTGGGGGCAAGCGGTGGGATCCTCTTTGGCGACGACGGTGGCGCCGCACTCGGCGCAGTACCAGGCGGGAATCTGGTGACCCCACCACAGCTGGCGGGAAATACACCAGTCACGGGTACCGCGCATCCAGTTCATATAGTTTTTGGTGAAGCGCTCCGGCACGAAGCGGATCTCGCCCTTTTCCACCGCTTCGATAGCGGGGGCGGCGAGCGGCTCCATTTTCACAAACCACTGCTTGGACACCATCGGCTCGATGGTGGAATGGCAGCGATAGCAGGTGCCAACATCGTGACGGTGCGGCTCGGTCTCCTTGAGATAGCCGCCGGCCTCGAGGTCCTCCAAAATGGCACGGCGAGCTTCGGCGGTGGTCATGCCGGCGTATTTGCCGCAATCCAGCACTTCCGGCTCGTCCGCAGCCGCCTTGCCGGAGGCACGCAGCTCGTCCGCCACAGCCTTGTCGGCAGCACCGGTCATCAGGCCGTCGTAAGTAAACACACGGATCAGTGGCAGGTTGTGACGGCGCCCCACTTCAAAGTCATTGGGGTCGTGGGCGGGCGTGATTTTCACGACGCCGGTACCCTTGGTCATATCGGCGTGTTCGTCGCAGACAATGGGCAGCTCACGGCCGACGAGCGGCAGAATGACGTGGCAGCCGTGCAGATGCGCATAGCGGGGGTCCTCGGCGTTGATCGCCACGGCAGTATCGCCCAGCATCGTCTCAGGACGGGTGGTAGCCAGCTCCAGCTGTTCGCCCGTTTCCTTGACGGTGTACAGCAGATGCCAAAAGTGACCGTCACGCTCCTCGTACTCCACCTCGGCATCGGAAATGGAGGTGTGGCAGTGCGGGCACCAGTTGACCATACGGTTGCCACGGTAGATGAGGCCCTGCTCGTACAGACGGACGAACACCTCACGCACGGCGGCGGAGCAGCCCTCGTCCATCGTGAAACGCTCGCGCTCCCAGTCACAGCTGGAGCCGAGCTTCTTCAGCTGGCTGACGATGCGGTTACCGTACTGATTTTTCCACGCCCAGGCACGCTCCAGGAAGCCCTCGCGACCCAGCATATCCTTGGTCAGACCTTCCTTGCGCATCGCTTCGACCACCTTGGCTTCGGTGGCAATGGAAGCGTGGTCGGTACCGGGCAGCCACAGCGTGGCATAGCCCTGCATCCGCTTGAAGCGGATCAGGATGTCCTGCAGCGTATTATCCAACGCATGACCCATATGAAGCTGACCCGTGATGTTCGGGGGCGGGATAACGATGGTATACGGCGTCTTATCGGGATCCGGCACGGCGTGGAACCAACCGCCGTCCAACCAGAATTGGTAGATGCGGTCCTCCACCTCGCGCGGCTCGTAAGTTTTAGCAAGTTCTTTGTTCGTAGACATAAACCGGCCTCCAAAAGACAATATATATCAAAGTATAACACGCTTTTCTTGTTTATACAAGCCTTAAAATTGCAAAAAAGTGCTTTTCATTTGCCATAACCTGTGGTATACTAATGTCGTAAGGAGGCGATAGCGATGAAGATCACACTGAACCCGGACGAGGAGATCGTCCGTGTGGTCAAAGAGGGATTGAAGCAGACGGGTGGCTATTGCCCCTGCCGTCGGGAACACACCGAGGAGAATAAGTGTATGTGCCTCGAGTTTCGGGAACAGATCCGTGACCCCGAGTACGAAGGCTTTTGCCATTGTATGCTGTACTACAAATCCAAGGATTGAAAGGAAGAACCGTCATGGCTGAGATCATTGTAACCGAGCAGAATTTTGAAGCCGAGGTGTTGCAGGCAACGCAACCGGTGCTGGTGGATTTTTGGGCGACCTGGTGCGGCCCGTGCCGTATGCTGGCACCCGTGCTGGAGGAGCTGGCGGAGGAGTATGAGGGCCGTGTGATCGTCGGTAAGGTCAACGTGGACGAGCAGCCCGCCCTTGCTGCTCAATTCGGCATTCAAAGCATTCCCACCGTCATGCTGTTCAAGGACGGAAAAATGGTGGATATGCTGGTCGGCTTCCGCCCCAAGGCCCAACTGGAACAGCTTTTAAAAATGTGATAACGTATAAGCCGTCGACTCATCGGGTCGGCGGTTTGTTTTTTGCAATTTTGTTGAAATATGACAGAAATTGTGGCGTTTTGACCGATATATTCTCCGCCTGGGCAATTGAATGGCGGGACGACGATTTGGTATACTGTAAGCAGTGCACGGGGAGGGATCGGTATGGGCAACGTTCGGCCGAAGCGTACGGCGGCACGCATTGGTGCGGCGTGTGTTTTTACATATATGATCGGCTATTATCTGCGTAAGCTGCTGAGCGTTACCACGCCGATTTTGTTGAATAACGGGTACACGGAAGCGTTTATCGGCGTGCTTTCCTTTGCGTATATGCTGATGTACGCACTGGGACAGCTGGTCAATGGCCGCCTCGGTGACCGAGTTCACCCACGGTGGATGATCATGCTGGGACTGTGTGTGCCGGGACTGACCCAGATTCTGTTTCCGCTGATCCCGTGGCGCATAGGGCAGGTCGTCTGTTTTGCCTGCCTTGGTTTCTTTTTATCGATGCTACGAGGCCCGCTTGTCAAGGCGATTTCGGAAAACACGCTGCCGCAATATGCCCGACTGTGTTGCGTTGGTATTTCGGTGGTAACGTATCTGGGCCCGTTGATTGCGTCGCTGCTTGCCATACTGTTCCGGTGGCGAACCGTATTCGTAGTGGGTGGAAGCTTCGGAATGCTGATGGGTCTGGTGATGTGGGTGGTCTTCACTCTTTTGGAACGTTCAGGGGAGATCACCTTTCGTGCACCGTCCGTGGAAAGCCCGAAGCGGTATCGGGAGCTGTTCCGCTTGGATCGTTTCGTGATGTTCATGGTGCTGAGTGCGTTGTTTGAGATTTCTTGCGCCTCGATCGATGCGTGGATATCCACGTATTTGGTGCAGCACTTGCACTTCGAGGTTGCCACCGCCAACCTGATTTACTCGGTCATGTCGGTGGTGACGGCCGTCGGCCCGTGTCTGTGCCTGATACTGCTGCGGTTGCTGCGCAATTCGGATATGCGCCTGCTGCAGATCTCGTTGCTGGTGTCGGCGGTGCTGTATGCGCTGATGGGCGTGATTCATCACCCTATCCTCAACACGGTATGCTTTCTGCTGACGCTGATGGCAACCTCGATTGCCTCAGCGGTGCTGTGGAGCATCTATATCCCCGGCTTGAGCAAAAGTGGTCAGGTGTCTACTGCCAACGGCGTTTTGGATTTTTGCGGTTACATCGGTGCGGCGATCGCCAGTCTGGTGATTTCCAATACCGTCGAACATTTCGGTTGGTTTGGCGTGTTGCTCGTCTGGGCGTTGGTGCCGTTTATCGGTTTTGTGATCGTTACGGCACATCGCATCAAAACGCAAAAAACCGCTACTTAAGTAAAGTGGCTCAATGGGGATTTTTTTTGCAAAACGCTTCAAAAAATATTGCATTTGTACGTAAAAAGAGATATAATACTATGTCGTATATGCTGAAAAGCGAACGATTGTGGGTTTACTCTATGTTAATTTATAAAGGGTGGAATGTACTATGGCAAGCAAAGAACGCAGAGTAGGTACGATTTCTCGGGGCATCCGCTGCCCTATCATTCGTCAGGGTGACGATCTCGCCGCTGTGGTGACCGACAGCGTGCTGGAAGCCGCCGAATACGAGGGTTTCGAGCTTCGTGATCGTGATGTCATCGCCATGACGGAGTCGATCGTTGCCCGTGCGCAGGGCAACTACGCCACGGTTGACGATGTGGCGGCAGACGTTCAGGCAAAGCTGGGTTGTGACACGATCGGCGTTATTTTCCCGATCCTGTCCCGTAACCGTTTCTCCATCTGCCTGCGTGGTATCGCCAAAGCAGTGAAAAAGATCGTGCTGATGCTCAGCTACCCGACTGACGAGGTCGGCAACTCGCTTGCCACCTACGATCTGATTGAAAAAGCGGGCATCAACCCGTATTCCGACGTGTTGTCGCTGGAGCGCTACCGTGAGGTGTTCGGCGTGCAGAAGCTGGAGTTCACCGGTGTGGACTACGTGGAGCTGTACACCAACCTGATCCACGAAATGGGCGCCGAGGTGGAGATCATCTTCGCCAACCAAGCAAAGGCCATTCTGGACTACACCGATTGCGTGTTGACCTGCGATATTCACACCCGTGAGCGCACCAAGCGTCTGCTGAAGGAGGCAGGTGCCAAGGCGGTTTACGGTATGGACGATATTCTGAGCGCTCCCGTGAACGGCAGCGGCTTTAACGACAAATACGGCCTGCTCGGCTCCAACAAATCCACTGAGTCGGTCATCAAGCTGTTCCCCCGCGAGTGCAAGGATCTGGTGCTGGATATCCAGGAGCGCATCCTGAAGGCCACCGGCAAGCACGTGGAGGTCATGGTGTACGGTGACGGTGCGTTTAAGGATCCCAAGGGCAAGATCTGGGAGCTGGCTGACCCCGTTGTTTCGCCGGCGTTTACCGACGGTCTGATCGGTACTCCCAACGAGCTGAAGCTGAAGTATCTGGCGGATAATGACTATAAAGACCTCACCGGTGAGGAACTGAAGAAAGCCATTTCCGATACCATCCGCGCCAAGGACGGCAGCAGCTTGGTCGGTAATATGGCGGCGCAGGGCACCACGCCCCGTCAGCTGACTGACCTGATCGGCTCGCTGTGCGACCTTACCAGCGGCTCCGGCGACAAGGGTACGCCGGTGGTGTTGGTGCAGGGCTATTTCGACAACTACACGAACTAAGGAGGATACGCAAATGGATGCTAACAAGAGACCTGAATCCATGCAGCGTATCACCACGCCAGAGCTGGCGACGGCGTTTATCGACGAGCAGGTGAAGGAGATCCGTGCGCAGGTGGGGGATGAGAAGGTGCTGCTGGCGCTGTCCGGCGGTGTCGATTCCTCCGTCGTTGCGGCGCTGCTGATCAAGGCGATCGGTAAGCAGCTTGTTTGCGTGCACGTCAACCACGGCCTGATGCGCAAGGACGAATCCGAAAACGTCATCAAGGTGTTTCAGGACGAGCTGGATGCCAATCTGATCTACGTTGACGCCACCGACCGTTTTCTCGATCTGCTGGCGGGCGTTGCCGAGCCGGAAAAGAAGAGAAAGATCATCGGTGCGGAGTTTATCAACGTCTTCGCCGATGAAGCGCGCAAGCTGGAGGATATCACCTTCCTGGCGCAGGGCACGATCTACCCCGACATTTTGGAGAGTATCAAGCAGGCAGAGGGCAAAAAGGCGGTCAAATCGCATCACAACGTGGGCGGTCTGCCGGAGGATCTGCAGTTTGAGTTGGTAGAGCCGATCAAGCTGCTGTTTAAGGACGAGGTCCGTGTCGTCGGTGAGGCGCTCGGTTTGCCGCACGCTATGGTTTACCGTCAGCCGTTCCCCGGCCCGGGCCTGGGTGTCCGCTGCCTTGGTGCGATCACCCGTGATCGCCTGCACGCCCTGCGTGAGGCGGATGCCATTCTGCGTGAGGAGTTCGACAATAACGGTCTCGCCGGCAAGGTGTGGCAGTATTTTGTGGTCATTCCCGACGTCAAGAGCGTCGGCGTGAAGGACGAGAGCCGCTACGAAGGCTGGCCGGCGATCATCCGTGCGGTGAATACCACGGATGCAATGTCTGCGACCATTGAGGAGATCCCGTACGCGCTGCTCCACACGATCACCGACCGCATCACCCACGAGGTGGACGGCATCAACCGTGTGCTGTACGACCTCACCCCGAAGCCGATCGGCACGATTGAGTGGGAATAAGGCAAATTGTCCCCGAACACAAACAAATATCCCAAAAGGGATAAACTTGTGTATTCTCTAATCTAACAAAAAGAGCCTTTTGCGAGACTATCGCAAGGGGCTCTTTTCTTTTATATTATCCCCACTCAATTGTGCCAATCGGCTTTTTGTTACCCCTTGCTATTACTGGCTTTTTCTTATTTTAACCTATTTACTTTATGCCTATATACCTGTGGCTAAATAGATTGTTTTACTATTGGTTTTATTACTATGTGAGAGAATAGATAATTTTGTTCTTTTACAGGTAAACAAACGCCCATCCTTCCAATTGGAAGGATGGGCGTTTTGATATTCAGAGAGTTTCCTTTTCGGGGACGCTGTCGGACGGTTTGCTGCGGTAATGCTTTTTGTACAATCGGAAGAAGGCGGAATATTCCCTGAAGCCGCAGAGAAAGGCAGCGCGTGTCAAGCTTTCTCCTTGCGAGACCAGCTGGCGGGCGGCGGAGAGCCGCTTTTCGGAAAGATAGCGATAGACGGAAATGGAGAGGTCGGCCTTGAATTTGTGAGAGAGGGAGGACGGGGAGGTGTTCAGCGCTTTGGCGATGGTGGCGACGCTGATCGGCTGTGAGTAGTGCTCGTCAATGTACGAGAGTGCTTGCTCCGTCAGCGGCGAGAGCAGCATGTGACGGTTGATTGGCTCGCCCGAAAAGAGCTTCAACTCCAAAATCGCCAGACTGACGTGCGATTTGAGAAACAGCGTTTGTTCCTCGTTGGAGATCGGCGAGGTTGCCATACGCATCAGCGAATCGAAAACGTATCGCAGCTCGGCGGGCGGGTGGGAGATCACCGCCACCTCGTTCATCACCTCGCCGATGATCGGGGCAAGCTCGTCGGTGCTTTCGAAGCCCAAAATGCAGCGAACGTAGTTTTCGGGGGCGGTTACGACGAACTGATGAAATTGCTCTCGCGGGATGATCACGATCGAGCCGTGCTTCAGCGGCAGCTGAATGTTGGCGGAGATCAGCCGACTTTCGCCTTCGAGGAACAACACCATTTCGTTGTACGAATGGAACTCCGTCCCCTCGACGGACGGCGCACCCTGCGCATACTTAAAATGACAATTCGCACCGACGACGAAATGCTCAAACCTATTGCCCATATTTCTCGCCTCCCGATTTCCAGTATACACCGATTTGCAGGAAATGCAATATGTTGTGCAGAAATAACTATTGTAATTTCGAATTATGCAAACTAATATGGTGTAAGGAGGCGATGGTATGAACACACTGCGTCAAAAAATCGAAAACCGCAAGAAGCTTTGCGGCACGTTGGTCAGCTTGACCGACCCGTGCCTTTGCGAGATTATGGGGAACGCGGGCTTTGATTTCATTTGGATCGACACCGAGCATACGTATATGTCCTACAAAGAGGTGCTCTGCCATCTCAATGCGGCTCGCTCGTCAGGCGCGGCGCCGGTCGTTCGTGTGCCGCAAAACGATCTGACTTTCACGAAAAAGATTTTGGAAATGGACGTTGACGGCGTCATTTTCCCCATGGTCAGAACCGCCGAGGAAGCCGAAGCGCTAATGAATATGACGTTGTATCCGCCGCTCGGCACACGCGGCTTCGGGCCGATGCGTGCCATTCGCTACGGTGCGGACGATGCCACCGAATACGTGGAGAAAACGAGTCGGGATCTCTGCCGCTTCATTCAGATCGAGCACATCGAGTGCGTGGAAAATCTGGAAGAGATCGTGAAAAATCCGTACATTGACGGGTTTATCTTCGGGCCGAACGACCTGTCGCTGTCGCTGGGCGGAATCGGTGAAAAGACGAAGAGTGAGACGGAGGCGGCGATCAGAAAAGCGGTGGCGATCCTCAAAAAGCACGGGAAGTATATCGGCATCTCCGTCGGTCACAATGAGGACGTCGTGAAATACTGGTCGCAGTTTCCTGTGGACCTGTTCGTTTCCGGTTCGGACTGGACGTTTGTGTACAGTGAAGCGGAACGGACACGCCGACTGTTGGAATCGTATCACGTCTTGAAAGGGGCAAAGGATGATGAGTAAGAAGGTCACCATTCGACAGGTCTTTACGAGCACGCTGTCGTGCGAGCCGATCGTGCGGCGCACGGCGAACGGCGAACTGCTGTGTATTTGCGAGTGCGACGGCCCCGGTGAGCCTCACCCCGACAACCGCGTGTATGCCTTTCACAGCAAGGACGAGGGCAAAACGTGGTCTGCCAAGGAGCGTATCTATCCCGAGGACGGGCAGGCGGTGTGCTGTACCGAGGTGATGGTCAGAGGCGAGGAGATTACGGCATTCATTGCTGTGCATACGGGGTATTTCCTCGATTGGAAATGCTATATGATGAAGAGCTTTGACAACGGCTATACCTGGAAAAACCACGGTACCGTTCCGCATTTCCCCGAATATGCGCTCGTGCGCAGTGCCATCGAGCTGCGAAACGGCGATCTGGTGCTGCCGTATCAGTTCTATCCCGTCACGTGGGAGGAGCACGACCGCATCCTCCGCGAGGAAACGCGTAAGCATCCCGAAAGCCACACGCAGACCGAATACTGCGAAAGCGGCGTGCTTATCAGCAAGGATGGCGGTAAAACCTTTGAACGCCGTACCGCTTGCCGTATGAATATGCGTGACCGCGAGGCCGATTACAAGTGGATCTGGTCGGAACCGACCATCGTGGAGGCGGAGGACAATCACGTCGTTATGCTGATGCGTGTGGATGGGACGAAGGCGCTGTGGCGTTGCGATTCGTACGATGGCGGCGAGACGTGGGTCGAGTACGAAAAAACGGATATTGCCAATCCCCCCAATAAACCCAAGCTGATCGCGCTGGACGGTGGGCGCATCGCCCTCATCCACACCCCCAGCACGACCGCTCGCTATCCGCTGGAGTTGTGGATCAGCGATGACAATATGAAAACGTGGTCGGACAAGCGCCAACTGACCGATTTCCCCGGTGCGTACTGTTATTCCGACGGCTTTTACGAGAACGGGCATATCCTGTTCACCGTCGAGCATAACCGCCACACCATTTTGTTTTTTGACGTTGAGGTCTGAACAGACAAAGCCCTCCCATCCGCCTTTCCGGATAATACCGGAGGGGCGATTTTATTTTATCGTATTCCCATTTGATATTGCTTGGGAGACAGGAGGTATTCTTTCTTAAATGCCGAGCTGAAATAGGAGGCAGAAGAATACCCCACCAAGGCACTGATTTGCTCAACCGTAAGCCGTTCTTCCAAAAGCAGGTCTGCCGCATGCTGCAGACGGATGTGATTGCGGTATTCCATAGGGGCGGAGCCGATGATTTCTTCAAAGGTCCGCAGAAAGTGGTATTTACTCATGGAGCACATATCGGCGTAATCCGCTAAGCTTAAATTGCTGTCGTAATGCCGGTTCATATGCTGAACCGCCTGGGCGATTCGCTCAAAACTCTCTTTATTGGGGCGGTTCTCCCGCAAAACGCTGCGTTCCAGCAGGGTCAAGAGATATAGCATTTTATAAATGCAAAGCTTTTCATAAAAGGGTTGCTTGCACAGGGTCTCTTCAATAATATCGTCAAACAGGTCGCAGATCTGACGGTTAAAAGGGGCTTCATACACCGTTGAAGTTGCAAGCGAAATCTCGGACGGCAGGGCTTTGCATTGGAAGTGAATGTAATAAAACTCGGCGGTCTGGTTTCCTTCATAGCTATGGTGTTGCTTTTCCCCGGGGGCAAAAAGGATAAAGGAGCCGGCAGAGGCCGACACCTTGTTTCTCATATAAAAGGTCTCGTTTTCTTTGGCAACATAAAACAGAAGCCAATCGTCACGACCACAGGGACGGTTGATTTCTCTGCCGTGTTTGGCAAAAATGTGCCCGCAGCTTACCAGATTGATACCGGATACCTGCTGGTTTTGTTCCGCATATGCGTTATAGATCATACCATCACCGCAATATTTCTAAAATTTCAGGCAAAAAAATCTATTTACCAAAAGGGATTGTAGCACTAAAATGAAAGTGTGTCAATGAAATCAGCAGGATTAGGAAAGGAAGGGAATGGGGATATGAAAATCGTCGTTACACCCAGAGGCTTTGCCAAGTGCGGACTTGATAATGTGAAAATCATAGAAGACGCAGGCTTTTCCGTGGAATACAATAACACGGGAAATGCGTACACCAAGGAGGAATTTTACGAAAAAACGGGGGACGCCGACGGCGTGGTAGTGGGGGTTGAGTTGGTAGACAAAGCCTACGTTGATGCTCATCCGAAGCTGAAGGCGGTCGTGAAATTCGGCGTGGGTACCGATAATATTGATTTGGAATACTGCCGTGAAAAGGGAATTTTTGTTGGAAGAACGGTGGGCTCCAACGCCAGAAGCGTTGCCGAAACCGCCATCAGCTTTCTGTTTGCCGATTCCAAGAACTTATATGAAAGCATTTCTGACACGAGGGTCCACAAATGGACCAAGCAGACAGGCTATGAGCTTGAGGGCAAGACTATCGGTATCGTGGGCTTCGGTGCCATCGGCAAAAAGGTCGCCCAAATGGCCTTTGGACTGGGCATGAAGGTGCTGGCGTATGATCCGTATTTCATCGACACGGAAGCCGCTCAGGCGTTTTGCGTGGAGGTTGTTGGGCTTGAGGATATTCTGAAGCGGTCGGACTTTGTTTCTCTGCACGTACCGCTGACCCCGGAAACCGTCAACTACATTGCCATGAAGGAACTGAAAGCCATGAAACCCGACGCCGTTTTAATCAACACAGCAAGAGGCGGCATTGTGAATGAAGCGGATTTGTTTGAGGCGTTGTCCGCAAACATCATTCGGGCGGCATATTTTGACGTTTTGGTGAATGAGCCTCCGAAGGAGGACGAGCCGCTGTTGAGTCTGCCGAATTTTTACCTAACGCCACACATTGCTTCCAGAAGCAAGGAAGCGGAAAAAAACACCGCCGATATGGCGACGCAGATTATGATTGACGCGTTAAAAAAGCGAAACTGAAAGGAGAACCAGTATGAACCCGTTTGTAAAGGAATTTTCGGAAAGCAAAGTCATCGTTGTGTGCCGTGGCATCGCTCCGGAGGAAATTGTCAAGGTAGCAAGCGCTCTGTATGAAGGCGGCATTCGGTTTATGGAGGTACCCTTCAATCAGGCGGATCCGAGCACGTTTGCCGCAACTGCAGCGAAAATCAAGGCTGTAAGAGATGCACTTGACGGCAAAATGCACGTGGGCGCAGGCACGGTTATCACCATGGAGCAGTTTGAGCTGGCAAAGGCTGCCGGTGCAGAGATCATCGTATCCCCCACTATGGAGGAGGACGTGATCACCGCAACAAAAGCCGCCGGTCTTATTTCGATGCCGGGCTGCGCAACGCCCTCTGAAATGACCAAGGCCTACAAACTGGGCGCAGATCTGATCAAATTGTTCCCTTCGTCCGTGGTGAATTTGAAGGTCGTCAAGGAGATCCGTGTGCCGCTGAACCACCTGCCGCTTGTTTGCTTTGGCGGCGTTTCTGCAGAGAATATTCAGGAGGTGCTGGCAACGGGCGTTGTCGGCGTGGGAATGGCATCGTCCATTTTGGATAAGCAGGCTTTGAAAGACAAAGACTATGCGAAAATAACAGCCCTGGCAAAAGCCGTAACCGAGCAGATCTAAAACGGACAAGAGGGTGCAATACGATGAAATTAAGTCTGGAACAACTAAGAAGCATCGCAACCGGTGCCGTGCGTATTGAAGAAGAAAACGGCAAGTTCAGATTTTATCGTTTTACGGAAGAGCAGACCGCACTTTATGAGGAGGTCAGTATCCGGCAAGACAGGAAATTTAACGAGCGGTGCAATGCGACGGCAGGTATCAGACTCTGGTTTACAACGAACAGCCGTAAGCTGAAGCTGGGCGGCAAGGTTGTGCAATGCACGTCACGCACATATTTTTCTTTTGATATATTCGTCAACGGTAAACTGCTTGCCTGCATTGATAATTTTTCACACGTTGATCTGCCTGTGAGTTATACCGAGATTGAGCTCTCGATAGACAGCTTCTCTAAAGAGGTTGATTTAGGAAACGGCAGCAAGGAGGTTTGCATCTACTTCCCGTGGTCTGCATTCCCTCTGCTTGAAGACGTTTGTCTGGACGACGGAGCGATTGTTGAGCCGATCAAACCGAAGAAAAAGCTGCTTATGTTCGGCGACTCTATTACGCAGGGATATGACGCTTTGCGTCCGTCTATGCGCTATGCCTCGCGCTTGTCAGATAAGCTGGGGGCGGAGGAGCTCAACAAGGGTATAGGCGGCGAAGTGTTTTTTCCGGCCTTGGCCGAAACCAAGGAGGATTTTGCGCCCGATTATATAACGGTTGCCTATGGCACCAACGACTTCAGCCTTCGTCGAGAAGACGATTTTAAGGTCAGATGCAGCGAGTTTTACACGGCGCTGAGCAAAAATTACCCCCATTCAAAAATCTTCGCTATCACACCCATTTGGCGAAGTGATTATCAAGGCGAAAGAGCGTTCGGTCTTTTTGAAAATGTTGAAAAGCATATTCGCTCCGCTGTTGCCGATCTCAAAAACGTTACCGTAATTTCAGGGTTCGACCTTGTGCCGAAGGATACGAAATATTACGCCGATTTGCGGCTGCATCCCAACGATGCGGGCTTCGCGTTTTATGCCGATAACTTGTACAAGGAAATCAGCAAGTATTTGTGAAAGGCGGTTTTGGAATGCTAGTCATTAAAAACGGAACGATTCATAATGCTGTCAGCGCCGAACCTTTTGTTGCGGATATTCTTGTGGATGACGGCAAAATCATCGGCATTGAAAAGAACATTACCGCACAGGCGGACGAAGTGTATGATGCGAGCGGTCTGGACTTATACCCCGGTTTTATTGATGCGCATACCCATATCGGTATGTTCGGCTTTAGCGGTGAACTTTCCAAAGACGATGTGGAAAAATACGATCGCTGCACGCCGAATCATCGGGGAATTGACATTGTAAACGTGGACGAGCCGTGCTTCAAAACCGCGTTGAACGCCGGCGTTACCTGCGTTTGTGTCGGTCCCGGCAGTGTGGGTATCATTGGCGGTACGCACCTGGCGATAAAGACATACGGCGATCGGATTGAGGATATGATTGTCAAAGATCCCGTCGCGATGAAGGTGGCGCTGGGCGAAAACCCGAAGCGTGCGCTGAAGCAAAGCATCACGTCGCGTGCGACCATTGCGGCCACCATTCGCGAAACGCTGTTGAAAGCCAAAGAATATTACGCGCTTAAACAGGCGGCGGGGGACGATGCCGCCAAGGCACCGCGCTATGATGCCAAGCTGGAAGCGATGATTCCTGTTATCGAACGGAAGATTCCTCTGAAGGCTCACACCCAGCGTAAAGACGATACCTTTACAGCTATCCGCATCGCGAAAGAGTGTGGGGTTGACCTGACTTTGGAACACGTTGCCGACGGCGGCGAAATCGCCGATATTCTTGCCAAAGAGGGGTATCCTGTGGCGGTCGGTCCGTATATTGCGCAGTCGACAAAAAGCGAAAACGCCAACAGACATCCGTCCTCTGCCGTGAAAATGGTTCGCGCAGGATGCAGCGTTTCGGTGATGACCGATTCCCCGGTAGTGGCAGAAGAGTATCTGCCGCTCGTTGCAGGCCTTCTGATGCGTGAGGGACTCGGCGAGTTCGAAGCACTGCAAACCATCACCATCAACCCGGCAAAGCACCTGGGCATTGCGGACCGCGTCGGTTCTATCGAAGTGGGCAAGGACGCGGATATTGTTGTGGCACGCGGTTGCCCGATGCAGATGACCGTCAAACCCGAAGCTGTATTTTTGGAAGGCAAAAAGGTGTTCGATGTGAGCACGGTTGTGCGCTGATTCATACTGCCTGATTAAACACCCCGACAGGATTTGTCCTGTCGGGGTTTGTTATGTGTCATAATGAATTTTCCGCGCATAAGATGGCGTACCGATGTAACGCTCGGTTAGAATATCTTAGGAGGGACATTATGGCTCTTTTTTCCAATCAGGCCACGTTGACCTATAACGGGAACACCACCAACTCCAACATTGCGTATGGCGAAATTTTGGACGTGCTGGTGACGACCAAAACGGCCGTGGAAGGAAGTTATACCCCCGGGCAGCTTGTGACCTATGTGGTGACGTTGCGCAACACCGGCAACGTACCGCTGACAGGACTTACCGTTACCGACAATCTCGGTGGGTATGAGTTTAACGGAACAACGGTCTATCCGCTGACCTAGGAAGACGGCTCGGCGACGTTGTTTACGAACGGCGTTCCGCAGCCCGCTCCTGCGGTCACTGCAGGTCCGCCGCTGGTGGTCACGGGTATCACGGTGCCGGAGGGCGGCGATGTGGTGCTGGTGTATCAGGCGCGGGCGAACGCGTACGCGAACCCCGCTGTCGGCGGCACGATTGACAACACCGTTACCGTGACAGGCGACGGACTGAGCGTGCCGATTGGTTTCGCCAAACTTAGTCGGACCGGAAGCTGACAAACCCTTGCTATTGCCGGATGTATAAAGCTTTTGCTGCTTTACGTTTTTGCGATTATTAGGTTTTTAATGCCGTTAAAAAAGCACCGTGTTTTACGACGGAATTTTTTGCTGCTTTGCATTTAACCAACAGTTTCTCTATGATGTTTTTTTTATACCCAAGTTACGTCTTTTTTATACTTGTAACAATGTACTTAACATGGTAAGATGACGATGTTGATAGTCTTTTAATAGCGCCATTTTCTTGTATCGAAATACTTCTTAAAAGGGTTATGGTATATGGAAATTATGAATGAAGCAACAATACTGTTTATCATGGAGCTTATCGGTACCGTTGCTTTTACAATTTCGGGTGCATTAATTGCAATACGATGTAGTGGTAATCATAAGGCTTTTGGCGGCAAAATATCGTTGGAAGTTGCCGAAAATTATTTTGAAGAATTAGCGCTGTGACCGAGAAATCGTACAATGTCTCCGCAATTTTTCGGTTTATAGCTTCATTTTGTAAGAGTTTTACGATGAACAACAGCTATTGTCCTAAGGTAAGTGTTGCATTCCGACGAGGAAGCCTTTTCTCGTTTTGTGCAAAGCAGTGCGATTTGAAAGGAGTCCGAAATGGATAAAAAGCAAACCTTGTTATGCGAATTGGTGAACCAAGGCCGCGATTTGATCGCAGCAGCAGAAAAGACCATTTGGGAGAATCCTGAGCTGGGCTTTGAAGAATGGAAGACCCATGCTTATTTGAAGGCAGAATTTGAAAAGCTTGGCTACCGTGTTGTGGAGGCCGGAAACGTCCCCGGTTTCTATGCAGATATTGATACCGGCAAGCCCGGCCCCAAGGTGCTGCTGGTTGCGGAAATGGATGCGCTTCTGCAGCCCACCCACAAACAAAATGTTGACGGTAAGGTGCATTCCTGCGGTCACCATGCCCAATGTGCGGCTTTGTTGGGCGTTGCCTATGCACTGCAGCAACCCGGCGCGCTGGAAGGTTTGTGCGGCTCTGTTCGGTTGATGGCCGTACCGTCAGAGGAACTGAGCGGCAGCAATATGCCTCGGCGGAATCAGATGGTGCGTAACGGCATCATTCGTTTTACCCAAGGGAAGGTGGAATTTATGTCCCGAGGGCTTTTGGACGGCGTGGACATCGGTATGATGGTCCACACCACCACGGGCGAGGACCACGATTTCCGTTGTGATGCCGGTTGCAACGGCATCATGTACAAGAGCATCGTATTTACCGCCAATGCCCCCAAGTCCAATGCTATGCAGGCGGCAACGCTGGCAATAACAGGTATCAATACCCTTTGGGCAACCTTTTCCGACAACCAATATGCTTCTATATGGCCTCGGGTGGATCTTTCCCAAAAGGCTCGCTCTGAACTGACCGTCTCCGTTTCCTGCAAAGAATTGGAGCTTCAAAAAAATATCAGCCAAAGTATCGATCGGGTGCTGTTGGGCGCTGCTGCCGCCACCGGTACTACTCTGGAGTTGCAGGACAACCCCGGTTGCGGGCCCTTGCTGCACACGAAAATGCTGATGGATCTGGTTGCGGATGCATGTGCCGACATGGTTGGCTCTGACAGGGTGAAATTCAGTGATCGCTGGGATCGGGGCGGCGCGGATATGGGTGATGTGTCCCAGGTGCTTCCGGCTATCCACTTGAATGCCTGCGGCGGATCCTGTGGCGTGCATTCTGACGGCTTTTATATTGCCGATCTGGACAGAGCTTGCTTGAATTCTGCCAAGGCGCAGCTGCTGACTGTGCAGCGTCTGCTGGAAAACAACGCCGAGAAGGGCAGGGAAATCATTGCCGATTTCGCCTCTCGAGGCACACCGATGGCAGAGTATATTGCCGGGCGAGGCGCCATTGCCCGGATTCGAAAAACGGAACTCACCGAGGCAGATGGTATTCTCTCCATCTCCCTAAAGGCTTAACAAAATCCTTCGATTAACCCTAACGCAAGAGGAATTCTATGCGCAAAACATTAATAAGCAAGTGAGGTTTTATCTTTGAAGTGTAAACGCATCAATGTTGGTTATTTCTACGCCGTTGCCGTGGGTGTGATCTGCGGTATCGTTCCCGTAATCATACAGAAGGTTCTAACCCAGGATCCCATCCCTCGGGCAACCGCCCTGTTTATCAAGTTTGTGGTATCATCGATTATCTTATTGCCTTTTGCCGCACCTAAGATCAAAAAGGTACGATTCCCCAAGGGGGTCAGCTGGAAGCTTCCGATTGCTTCCCTTTTCTATGTGGCTACACTGATTTTCCTGTACGAATCCTACCGGTATATCCCCACCGGTATCGGTGTTGCTTTGCAGTATACCTTCCCGTTGTTTACTATGGGCTTCAGCGTTCTGTTCTTCCGTTTTCGTTGCACAACGCAAAGCATTTTGGCTATGATCCTGTCTTTGGCAGGCACGATGCTTTTGAGCAGCGGTACCTTGGATTCTGAACGTTCATATATCGGAATTATTTTGGGAATCGGCTGTGCGCTGGCCTATGCGGCCTATTTTTTGTGGATGGAGCATCAGCAGTTGGTAGATATGGATACCACGGTATTTGTCACACTGAAAACCTGCGTATCCACGGTTTTCTTTTTCCTCTATGTCCTGGTGACCGACCAACTGACATTCTCGATTTCTCTCCAAACGTTTTTAGGATTGACGCTCAGCGGTGTATGTACCATTCTTGCCGGAATCTTTCTGACACTGGCCATTCGGCACATCGGTTCTGTACATACTTCTATTTTGGGGGCTATCGAGCCTATCGTTTGCGCCATCGCCGGTTTCTTCGTTCTGGGCGAGGCAATCAGTTTGAGAAGCGGTATTGGCATTGCTGTGGTGCTCGTTGCCACAGTTCTGGTAACACTCAGTAAGCAAAGTACAAAAGAAAAATAGGAAAACACTTTTGAGGTGGTTAATCGATATGTCTTATATGTTAGAAGGCCTAAAGCCTGCGGGCTTTTTCAAATGGTTTGAGGAGATTACCCGGATTCCCCACAGAAGCGGTCACGAAGAAAAAATCGCCGCATTTCTGGAACAGTTCGCAGCAGAGCGGGGTTTGGAGTGCCTGCGGGATTCACTGAACAACGTGTTGATCCGGGTGCCTGCCACACCGGGATATGAAAACGAGCCGTCTATTCTGTTGCAGGGGCATATGGATATGGTGTGGGCCAAAGACGCCACCGCAACCATTGATTTGGAAACGGATCCGCTGGAGCTTTGTATCATCGGCAACAAGCTCAAAGCCAAGGGTACCACCCTTGGCGCTGATGACGGTGTTGCCATCGCCACGATGCTGGCAATCGCGGATGATGCTACCATTGCCCATCCTGCGCTGGAGTGCTTCTGTACTGTGGAGGAGGAAACCGGTCTGATTGGTGTTCGCAATGCGGATTTGAGTATGATCAAATCTCGGCGGATGATCAATCTGGACTCCGGCAGCTCTCACGAAATTTGTGTCAGCTCTGTAGGTATGAAAATGCTTTCTTTTGAGAAAGCATTTGATTGCTGCGCCAAAGGGGATTTGACACAGCTGCACTTAAATCTCTTTGGCGGATTGGGCGGACATGCAGGAATCGAGAGTCACAAGAATCGGGCTTGCTGCATCAACATTATGGGCGAATTGCTGTTTATGCTCGGTCGGGAAATGCCGGTATATTTGTCCGAAATCAAAACGGAGGGGCCCTCCATTCACGGTGCCTGTGAAGCCTGTGTAAGCGTTCCCATCGGTCGGGTAGCCGCGGCCGAAGCATTGCTGCAAACGCTTTTCTGTGAGATTAACAGTCGGTATCAGAAATCCGATCCGAATCTGCAATTTGCGATGACTGTCTGTGAGGAAGAAAAGCCTGTCCTTTCGGCTGAGGATTCTGCCAATATCATTCGAACGATGTTTTTGCTCCATACCGGCGTGCGAAAGAGCGACGAGGAGGACTTGTATAAGATTATTACCTCCATAACCTACAGCAAGATTTCCCTTCAACAAGGAGAGTTTAAAGCAGCCTATTCCATTCGCAGCCTTGACGAGTCTTTGAGTAATTTGTGGTATTACCGCACAGAAGAATTGCTGCGTATGCTGGGCTTCCAGGTGACCACTGTACATCAATTTACTGCGTGGCCGGGAAACGGCAATCAGGTGATGCAAGACCGTTTTGCTCGGGCGCACCGGCAACTCTTCGGCAAGGATATTCAAATCCTGCATTTGCACGCCAGCGTTGAAGCCAATGTTCTGATTGGGAAGTTCCCGGATATGGATGCCGTTGGCATTCAGCCCACAGCGGAGGATTTCCATACACCCAAAGAAACCCTGTTCATTGATCAGGTACAGCCGTTTTGGGATTTACTGCTTGCCGTTTTAGCCCAAAAAGAATAATATTTTTATGCAACATGCAACCAAAGTCCAATTCGTTGTGTTGATCGGGCTTCATCCGTTGCAACGCAAAATCAGTTTAACACAGTATATCTACAGTAGCAGACAGCGAAAACCGCTGTCTGCTACTGTTTTGAGTACCCTTGTCATCCGTGGTGGAGCGGGAATACTGGTAAATCGTACGTGGCTTTGACATTTCTGTGTCTTTACTATTCCTGAACATGGTGATATAATCAAGTTTAGAAATTATGGATTGAATTCGAAGGGAATCAGCATGGCGGCACAAAAGAATTACAAAAAGACACTGGCAGCTTGTTATCTTGGCTTTGTTACGCAAGCCATAACGGCTAATTTTGCACCATTATTGTTCTTAACATTCAGAAGTACATACGGAATTACACTGGATAAGATTGCCATGATTCCGTTAGTGTTCTATTTAACACAATTGCTTACGGATTTGGCGGCTACGAAATTCGCTGATAAAATCGGGTACCGTACCTGTGTCGTGGCATCTCAGGTGCTGTCGGCGGTGGGCCTCGTTCTGATGGCGATCCTGCCGGACCTGCTCGGCGCACCGTTTATCGGCATTTTGATTTCGGTAGTGCTTTATGCGGTCGGCAGCGGCCTCGTCGAAGTCTTGGTAAGCCCGATCGTGGAAGCCTGTCCCTTTGAAAATAAAGACGGAATGATGAGTTTATTGCATTCCTTTTTTTGCTGGGGTTCCGTGGGTGTCATTTTGGGTTCTACGCTCTTTTTTGCTGTGTTCGGGATAGAGAATTGGAAGATACTCACTTTCGTTTGGGCTTTGGTGCCGTTATACAACACTGTTAACTTTATCAACTGTCCTATAGAGCGATTGGTTGAGGACGGTCAAAGCATGGGTGTCAGAAAGCTGCTGAAGGCTCCGATCTTTTGGCTGATGATCCTGTTGATGGTGTGTTCGGGAGCGTCCGAGGCCACCATGACGCAATGGGCGTCGGCGTTCACGGAGGCGGCTGTCGGCGTTTCCAAAACGGTCGGTGATCTAGTGGGTGCCTGCTTGTTTGCCATGTTTATGGGCATCGCCCGTATGCTGTACGGCAAGTTCAGTGAGAAGCTGAATCTGTCCAAAGTAATGCTTATTTGCGGCGTAATGTGTACCGCCTGTTATTTGCTGGCTTCGTTGTCTACCTTGCCGTTCCTCGGTCTTGCCGGCTGCGCTCTTTGCGGCTTGGCGGTCGGTATTATGTGGCCGGGCTCGATCAGCATATCCTCTCAGCAATGTCCGAGGGGCGGCACGGCGATGTTCGCCCTTTTGGCTCTGGCAGGCGATTTCGGCGCCATGGTAAGCCCCGCTATGGTAGGCAGCCTTTCCGAAAGAGCGGGCGGCGATCTGAAGGTAGGGCTGTTCGTGGCAACGGTATTTCCCGTAATTCTTGTTTTGGGCTTGCTGATGCTCAGAAAAAGGGTCGGCAAAGCGTCGGGCAGAAACTGAGCTTTTGATTTAACTGCATAAACAAAACGCACCCGACTTCTTTCGAGGTCGGGTGCGTTTTTGCGTAAAATCATTTGGCGCCGCCGAAGGTGGAGGACATATCGGTGGTGTTGACGGTGACGCTGACCTTTTTCGTTTTCGATGTGGCGACACGTTTCATCAGTTCCTCGTAGTACAGCTCATCGTCGAACGGCAGAGTGACGCAGCGATCCAAGAAGGCGGAAAGCAGCATGGCGTTGGCCAGCTCGGTGCTGTGCAGCCCTTCTCGCCCGTCAGCGATTGCCTTGCCTGTGCCGAGGATGCTTTCTGCCCACGCATCAAACACGATGAAATGGAAGTTTTCGGGCGTGATACCGTGGAACTCTTCGGTGGTGGATTCCAGAGAGGCAAAGGGGCTGGTGTTGGTTTTGCTGAACTCAGGTTCGGTCACGGCGTATTTATCGATGAAAAGGGTATCGTTCTCCACGACGAAACGGCCCTTATCCATTTGAATTTCCAAGCGATTGGTGCCTTTCGCATCGCCCGTGGAGGTGATGAATGTGCCCGTGGCGCCATTGTTAAATTCAAAGTAAGCGGTGACGTCATCCTCGGTCTCGATATCGTGCCATTTGCCGAAATGCACGTGGGACTGCACCTTGACCGGCATACCGCAGATCCATTGCAGCAAATCCAGCTGATGCGGGCACTGGTTGAGCAGCACTGCACCGCCTTCGCCTGCCCAGGTGGCACGCCAGGAGCCCGAATCGTAATACGCCTGCGGGCGATACCACGTGGTGATCATCCAGCTCATACGGCGCATTTGACCGTACTCACCCGATTGCATCAGCTCGTGCAGCTTTTGGTATACCTCAATGGTGCGCAGGCAGAACATCACGCCAAACTTCACTTCAGGATGCGCATCGGCAACCGCATTCATTTCTTTGACCTGCTTGGTATACACGCCTGCTGGCTTGTCCACCAGCACGTGGATACCACGCTTCATCGCCTCAATAGCGTAGGTGGGATGATCGTAGTGCGGGGTGACAACGACGCAAGCGTCCACCAGACCGCTGTCCAGCAAAGCGACGCCGTCGTCAAACCGAGCAGCTTGGGGCACCGTTTCTTTTGCCCACTCCAGACGCTTGGGATTGGTGTCCGCCACGGCGGTGATTTCCAGATACTTGCTGAGCTCGTTCATATGCTCGGCATAATAACCGCCTTGGTTGCCGATGCCGATGATGCCAACTCGAATTGCCATAGTAATTTCCTCCTATACTGTGGGTTTACGCCAAGAAAAAATACGCTCAGGCTGTGGGAACGGGGTGCGGAAGAACGCATCGCTGAGCGGGATACCGTTGCGATGATGCAAAATGACGTTGACGAGCAGTTGCAGGTCTTCAATGGCATGCTCGTGATAGCCGTGACGGAAGGACCAATAGAGGTTTTGCGGAACGCCGAGGAACTGATACACCTCCTGCGCCGCAACGGTGGTCATCCACGAGCCAACGGGGTTGGCGGGAATGTCGCTTGCTGCCTCGGATACCAATAAGATGCGAGGGGCGATCATTGCTTTCAAGAAATGTGAGTCGAAGGGAAGCTCCTGCTCCCGCCCGACGTACTGCTCCAGATCGGGACCAAACCAATAGCCTGCATCGTAGCGGTAGAAGGCCTCCAGCTGCTCGCTTTCCCGCTCGTCTCCGTCCTCGGTGACGGCTTTGATCCGCAAGCGATAGCAACCGCAGCCGCCCGCGCAGGTGGCGTTGGGATTGACAATGGCGGCACGCTCATCCAAAGCGCCGGCAAGGATCGCCGTTTTTCCGCCACGGGAATGTCCCGTAAACGTGATACAGTCCATGTCGGCGATGCCGAGCTGCTCCAGCGCATCCACACACCGTGAATACCCCCACGCCCAAGCGCCGATAGCACCGAACGTGTAATCGGGATACGTTTTATGCAACGGGCCACGTCCGCGGGTAGTACCGCGAATGTCGTCCGCCAGCTCGGTGCGTGCAAACATCACCAGCATCAGACCGGCATCGGTAAAGGTGCGGATAAACGCCTTGTCATAGACATACCGAAAACAAAGGTCACCGTCGATCACAGCGGGAAAAGTTCCGGCATCATTCGGCGGGGAGAAGGTATACATGGTGAACGACACGGGGTTTTGGCGGGTGCCCGTGGTGATGCGGTAGGACATCATATAGAAATCCACACCCAACCGTTCACAGATCGGCTCGACTGTGACAAACTCGGGCGGAGGCGGCTGCGTACCGTATTGCAGCTCAACGGCGGTCTTGTAGATCTCCGCACGCCGTGCCGCCCACTGTCCGCATTCACGGATTCGCTCGCCGTTTTCCATACGGAACGGATCGGGCAGCTCGCCGGACACCTTGATGTCGGTGACTTTGATCAGGTTTTCGTGCATCATACGCCGATTACCTCACTCAAACAGCGAAAATTGCTTGCTGAACGCACGAGTCTCAGCGTCAAAATCGGCAACCGCATCGCCCTCCATTGTCACACGTCCCTGATAACCGACCTCCTTGAGCACGGCGACGAGCATCGCCGTCTCCGCCTCGTCGCCGTCGACGGGGATGCGGCGATCCAGCGCCGAAAAATGAATGTGTTTTAAGTAGCTGCCCGCCTCGCGGATCACGGAGAAGGGCTCGTTTTCTTTGTAGGAATGGAAGAAATCCATCAGTAGACCGACGCGGGGATGTGCCACGGCTTTACAGACGTCCAAGCCTTCCGCAAAGGTAGTGATGAGGTTTGTCGCTGCGCTGTTCAGCGGCTCAAGAATAATATCGAAATCTTCCCGTTCAGCGATAACGGCATACCGCTTGAGCATCGAGATGAAAAAGTCGATGGCAGTCTCATGGCTCATGCCGTCCGGAATACGGCGGGCGCCACCGCTGCCGATGACCAGGTAGCGCATGCCGAGCTGCTTGGCACGGGGGAGATGACTGAGCAGGTACTCGTCCATTTCCTCCAACGTGTAATCGTAAATGCTCATCGGTGGGTCAGCGAAGCACAGTGCTCCCTCACCCTGCAGCCCCGTTTCATGAACGGCGGTGAGCATCGCCTCAAACTCTTCCTCGGACAGCTCGTGTACGATGTGAAAACCGAAATCAAAGAAAGCATACCCATTTTTCTTCAGGATATAGATGTTGTTGGCTGTGATGGCACAAGCACCGATCCTCATAGCCGATCCCTCCTTTACAACTGTATTATAGAGTAAGAAACTGCAATTGACATTGCAAATTTTAAACAAACTATTGCAAAATATTTCACTTTTGGTATACTGAGGGAAAGGGGTGAGGGCATGGCGCTTTGGGTTCGTCAGTTTGGGGATATTTGTTGCCGTTACACACGGGAGGAAACACCGAAAAACGATTGCCCCATGCACGCGCACGACGTCATGGAGATCTATTATTTTTTGTCGGGCGATTGCACGTATCTTATCGAGGGGACGGCGTATCGGTTAAAGCCACACGACCTCATTATCAAGCGTCCTTTGGAGGCGCACAAGCTGATCGTCAATTCCACAGAGGTGCCGTACGAGCGTATCGGTATCACGGTGCCGATCGAGCTGTTTGACACGGTGTGCGGGGATGCACAGCTGACGGATGCCACGATGAGGCGGCCGCTCGGCACCAACAACCGATTCACCGCCGACGATTTTGGCAATGCGCTGTGTACCGACGTTATGGCGCAGATCGCACGGCGTGGGGAAGAGATGACACGGGCAGAGTTTCTCGGCCATATTTTGGTGCTGATGACGGAAACTGATCGGGTGCTGCGGCAAAAGCGTTCTGATGTCAAAACCGAACGGCGAAATGTGACGGTTGCCACACGCCTGATCGAGTATACCAACGAGCATTTGTATGAAAATCTCACGATGCAGGAGCTTGGTGACACGTTTTTTCTCAGTTATTCGCAGGTCAATCGCATTTTTAAGCAATATACCGGGTCTACGGCGGGACGGTATATCGCCTCCAAACGATTGCTGACGGCACGGGACAGGATCCGTCACGGTGCAACGCCGGCAGATGCGTGCTATTCCTGCGGCTATAACGAATATTCGGCTTTTTACCGTGCCTACGTACAGTATTTTGGATGTTCCCCCAAATGTGACCAGAGCGTGACGAAGCACGAGACGGAATGAATAAACGGCTCTTTCGCAGAGACACTCTTGGCGGAGAATGATACGATTCAACCGAGCAAGATGCTGAAGCTTTTGGATGAAGCGGATGAAAAGCCCCAAGGCACGGTCTCGTAACCGCCTCACCGCCCGTTGAACGTGAAAGTGTTTTGTTTTCCGAAATTCGTTGCCTTTTACCGAAGAGTATGCTACACTGATGCCAGGAATTGCAGAAACAGAGGTGCCTTACGATGAAACGAAGTCAACTGAACGAGCTGATCAAAGAAAACCGCAAGTTTATGGAGGATCGGGGCTTTCAGCTGCCTCCTTTTGCCTACTGGACGATCGACCAATGGCAGAATCTTCCCGAGGAGTACGCCGAGGTTCGAGATTGCCGCTTGGGTTGGGACGTGACCGACTACGGCGCCGGCGATTTCCATAAAAAAGGATTGTTTTTGATGACCATTCGCAACGGTTGTCTCGGAAAATATCCCAAGCCGTATGCGGAAAAGATTATGGTGGTTGAGGAAGACCAGATCACCCCGATGCACTATCACTGGAATAAAATGGAGGACATCATCAACCGTGGCGGCGGCAATCTGCTGGTGAAGGTGTATAACAGCATTGAACGGGAGCTGGATCTTGAGTCGGATGTGACGGTGTACGCCGACGGCCGTCAGTATACCGTGCCGGCAGGTACGGTGCTGTGTCTCAAGCCGGGCGAAAGCATCACGATGCAGCAAGGACTGTATCACAGCTTCTGGGGCGAGAGCGGCAAGGGTAAGGTGCTGGTCGGTGAAGTGTCGATGTGCAACGACGATTTTAACGACAACTGCTACTACGAGCCGACGGGGCGGTTCTCGGAGATCGAGGAGGATGTTCCCGCCGAGTTCTTGCTTACCAACGAGCTGTAAGCCTCTTGCGGCAGCAAATTCGTCGTACCAAGCAGCAAGCAAAACCGCTTTTTCGGACTGCCCGAGAAAGCGGTTTTTTGTGGAAAAATGACGGAAAAAGCGGTGTTTCGTATTGAAAATACACGGAGAGTGTGCTACACTGTTGATAACAAAACATATTCGCACAATACAGGAGGAATGGTTATGGCACAGCAGCTGAAGATCGGTTACTTTGAGCACTGGTTCCGTCCGCCGTATGCCTTTGTTGATTTCTTGGCAGAGCAGGGGATCGAACTCGAAAAGATCGATTATTCGCAGCGCAGGTACCTGGAAAAATACGACGTGGCGATCATCGAACAGCACGGTTTCAACGACTACATTGAAAACGATGAGTCGTATATTCAGGATTGGGTTTCCCGCGGTGGTATCGTATTGTTTATGCATCAGGATTATCAGCGCTTCGCCCCGTATTTTCTGCCGCACAAAGAGGTGGGGTATATCCAGCTTATTCACCGTTACGTCGAGACGATCTATGGTTTCGGCTGCTGCGCCGACAAGACCTTCACCAACGATCCCTCACCCTACAAGGCTTATATGATGCCGTGGATCGAGGAGTGCGGTCGTCGTCTCTTCAGCGAGCCGGAGGAGATCACGCCGGATGATATGATTATGTGGAATATTGATGTAAACACCTTCGGTATGAACCACACCTCCAAAAAGAATCAAGAGCCTGATCACGTTCGTACAGCGGCGCTGTCCTGCTACCTGCCCAACGACAACTGGGAGGTTATCGGTTCGTTTATGGATCCGACGGTGCGCGACGGTGCGCTCATTATGCGTGCACGACACGGCAAGGGCATGTACTTTATGAATCAATTACTGTTCCCTGAGGTGCTCACTCCTGAAGCCGATCGGTGCCTCACGTTCTGGAAAAAATACGTCAAGAATCTGATGGCGTATTTTCAGCGCTTTAAGAATGGCGAATCGGAAGACATTGCTCCGAAGTCCAACGTCTTGCCGATCAAGAAGAACTACAAAATGACGACCCATATGCACTCGCTGGATTGGTACGGCTGTGATTCCGCACCCGGTACGATCAATGCGCTGATGCGGTATATGGATTACGACATCTGTACGTTGGCGATCAAGGATAACGCACCGTATGCCGGTAAGCTGGATACCGCCAAGTATTCCGATGACAAGGTGTTGTTTTTGGATGGTCAGGAATATCATCCCTTCAACTGGAATGACAAGTATTCCGACAAGAGTCATAACGCCTACCATGCGCTGGCGATCGGCATAGATCCTGCGGGGTATACCACCGAGTTTACTTGCAGTCGTTTCTCGGATGAAGAGGTAGATGACTACCTCAAAAATGCCATCGACTACGTGCATAAACACAATGGCGTTATCTGCGCCACGCACCCGCGGTTTGATTATTGGCATGCGTATGATTTTGACGCCGTAGATCGTGAGCCGATGGCACCGCTGTCCGGCACACCGATCGAGGCGTACTGGCTTGCCGGTGGCCGAAAGACACTCATCAACTCGGTGGATCTGTTTGGCGCACGCCGTATTTTGGATGATCCGGCTGTCAATTTCATTTATTTGAAAGGAAAAACTCCTACGCGTGACACGGTGGTTGAGGCGATTCGTGCAGGATATACGATCGCGGCCGCCGGCTTTGACGAGGCGGATATCACGCTGAACGACTACCTCCCCGGTGAGGAGCTGACCGCAGAGGAGGCCGCCGAGGGTGTACTGTCCATTGCCGCGACCGCAATGCGACACAACATCACCAAGGTGTATGTCTACTCCGGTGCGGATGTGATCTATGCGAAGGAAGATATTGACACCCCCTCCATCGATCTGAAGGTGCCGCTGAAGGGCCTGCCGCTGGATAAGTTTATCCGCGTGGAGATTCAAGGCCTCAACGAACACTGGATCTGCAATTCCACGCCGTTCTATCTGAAATGATGCTTTCCAACGCCGAACCTGCAAGTTTTGTGGGCTCGGCGTTAAATTTTTCTTGAAATCTGATACAAAATAATTTATAATATCTCGTATCAGTATGAAACGCGAGTGGGAATGCTGGAATTTTAATGAAGGAGTCCTGTAAATGAAAACTCTGTACACGGGAAAAACCAAGGACGTTTTATTGAATGAGGAGACCAACGTTGTCAGCCTTCTGTTCAAGGACAGCATGACGGGTGAAAACGGTGTGTTTGATCCCGGCTCCAACACGGTTGGCGGCAGCGTGGAGGGCAAGGGCAAGATCGGTCTTGCCATCTCCAAATATTTCTTTGAATTGATGGAAAAGAACGGGATCCCCACCCATTATATTGCGGCGGATATCGAGAAAGGCCTGATGCAGGTGCGCAACCTCACCGTGCCGAAGCTCGAGTTCGTGCTGCGCTACTTCACGGCGGGTAGTATGTGCCGCCGCTTCACGCTGGAGGAGGGCATCGTGTTTGATCCTCCGTATGCGGAAGTTACGCTGAAGGACGATATTCAGGGCGACCCGCTCATCAGTGAGCGTATTTGCCTGATGAAGGGCCTGCTCAAGGAGGGTCAGTACGACGAGGCACAGGACATTGTGCTGCGTGTCGGTGAGGTGCTGAAAAAGGAATTGGCATCGCTGAATCTGACGCTGATCGACTTTAAGATCGAGGTTGGCTACGATGAGAACGGCAAGATGTACGTGGCGGATGAGATCACCCCCGACATCTGGCGTGTCCGTGACGAGAATGGCAACATCCCGAACCAGCTCGATTGCTCCAAGATGCTCATCAAAAAAATGGGCCTGTAATATTCGAATGCTACACAGCGGCAGAGAACTCTCTGCCGCTGTTCCTTTTGTCGCCGATAACCGACCGCATAGCGAAAAACAGTTGAAAATTCCCCCAAAAACCTGTAAAATATAAGAAACTATATCGGTGAGGTGCGGTATGAACAACATCATCGCAATTGATCATTTGACCAAATCGTTTGGTGAGGTCAAGGCGGTGCAGGATCTGAGCTTCCGTGTCAAGGAAGGGGAGCTGTTTGCCTTTCTCGGTGTCAACGGTGCCGGCAAGTCCACCACGATCAATATTATGTGCGGTCAGCTTCCGAAGGACGGTGGCAGCGTCGTCATCGACGGGCACGACCTGGACGAACGTACCGATGCAGTCAAGCGGGAGCTTGGCGTCGTGTTTCAACAATCGGTGCTGGACGGCGCACTGACGGTGTACGACAATCTGGAAAGTCGGGCGGCACTGTACGGGATATACGGGCAGGCGTTCAAGGCACGGCTGACGGAGCTGGCGGAGCTGCTCGAGTTTGGCGATCTGCTCAAGCGTTCCGTCGGAAAGCTGTCGGGCGGTCAACGTCGCCGCATCGACATCGCCCGTGCGCTGCTGCACCGTCCCCGTATCCTGATTTTGGACGAGCCGACCACCGGCCTTGATCCGCAGACCCGCAACCGCTTGTGGACGGTGATCTCCGATCTGCGCCGCAATGAAAATATGACCGTGTTTCTTACCACGCACTATATGGAAGAGGCGGCGGAAGCAGAATACGTCGTCATTTTGGATAGCGGCCGCATTGCCGCCGAGGGTACGCCGTTGCAGCTCAAGAACACCTATACCGGTGATTTTATCACACTGTACGGGGCGACCGAGGCGGAGATACAGCCGTTGGGCGTGCCGTATGAGGTGCTGCGGGATGCGGTGCGTCTGTTCGTGCCGAACACCGCTGAAGCGACCCGACTCATCGTGGAGCATCCGACCCTGTTTTCCGATTACGAGATCATCAAAGGAAAAATGGACGACGTGTTCCTGGCGGTGACGGGGAAAACGCTGGAAGGGGGTGCCGACAAATGAAGACCCTGCGTGTGTTGATCAAGCGAAACTGCAAGCTGTTTTTCAAGGATAAGGGTATGTTTTTCACCGCTCTGGTCACCCCCGGCATCCTTCTGGTGCTGTATGCGACCTTTTTGGGGAACGTCTACCGTGACAGCTTCACCGTGTCGCTGCCGCCGATGTTCACCCTATCCGACAGCTTTCTCAACGGTCTGGTCGGCGGACAGCTGGTGTCCTCGATCCTTGCCGTTTCCTGCGTGACGGTTGCCTTTTGCTCCAATATGCTGATGATCCAGGATCGTGCCAACGGTACGGTCAAGGATCTGCGTATTTCACCGGTGCGCTCCTCCACGTTGGCTATGGGGTACTACGTTGCGACGTTGATCTCGACGTTGCTCATCTGCCTGGCGGCTGCCGGCGTGTGCCTGGTCTATCTGGCGGCGACCGGCTGGTATTTATCGGCACTCGACGTGGTACTGCTGCTGGCAGACGTGGTGCTGCTGACCTTCTTCGGCACGGCACTGTCCTCGGTCATCGGTTTCTTCTTGTCGACGCAGGGACAGATCTCAGCAGTCGGGACGATCGTCAGTGCGGGCTACGGCTTCATCTGCGGTGCGTATATGCCGATTTCGCAGTTTTCTGAGGGGTTGCAAAATGCGGTGGCGTTTTTGCCCGGTACGTACGGCACCTCGCTGTTGCGCAACCATGCACTGAACGGTGTGTTTGCCGCCATGGAGAGTGAGGGCATTCCGGCGGAAGCGATCCGTGGAATGCAGGACACGGTGGACTGCCATCTGTATGTGTTTGACACAGCGGTCGAGCAGTCGACGATGTATCTGATCCTCGGCGGCTCAGTGGTGCTGCTGGTGGCGGTATACGTCCTGCTCAACGCCTTGAAAACGAAAAAACACAAGATATAAAAACACCCGACGGCAGAAGCACTGCCGTCTGCTGTTTGCTTTTTAAATGTCGAAGTCCTTTACGTAGTAGGGCTGCGTGTTGGCACGGCGCCCTTTTTCGTCGACCACGTCCAGACGGAAATACCCGTCGGAGGGGAGGATCTCAAATTCCGCTTCGTTCACATAGCCGTCCTCGGGGGCGTGAACGCTCTTGACACGGCGGCCGTGAGCGGAGTAGCAGATCTGTTTCGCATCGGAGCAGACGATACGCACCCGATTGCCGGTAACGGTAAGCTCCTCAATCGTCGGCCCAAAGGAGGAATAGAACTTGCCCTCCAGCAGACCGTCGATGATGCTCTTGTAGGACAGCGTGGGCACGTTGACCATAACGAAGGCACCGCCACAGGTGGCGAGTGAGTGGTTGTCGTCACCGCAGGTGACCCACACGTGCTTATCGTCACGCAGAAAATCGTCTACCACGTTGATGTTGTACTCGTACAGACCGCCACGGGCACAGGCGTGGTTGTACACTTCCACGCCCCACAGCCCCTCATAATCGCCGTAATCGCCGTAGTTTTCCAGTGACCAGCGGGGATGATTGTAGGCAACGAAGAAGCCTCGCTCGTTTGCTTCACGAATGATGGCGTTGATGCCCTCGGCTCCGTAGATGCGGTCGTGTTCGCCCAGCTCACGGCTCAGCCGCACACGATCCTCGTCCGAGGAATAGTGGTCCAGCACGGAGTTGTAAAAGATCGTGGTATCGTTATCCTGCTCCTTGGCGTACACGTTCAGGTGGCACACCTTCATATCGTGATTGACCAGGGTGGACTGCTCGGGGAACTGTTTGATCGCCAGCTCGCTGGAGGTAATGGTGATAAACGCCTCATCATCCAGCTCGGGGTGCTTGTACACCCGCTCGTGGTCGGTGATGGCGAGAAAGTGATAGCCGTGGCCCTTAAACCACTCTTTCAGCTCCTCGGGCGTCATGACTCCGTCCGACAGCGTGCTGTGGCAGTGCATATTCCCTTTGAAATAGGGAAGATTTTTGTTTAACAGGACGATTGTATCTTTCATAGCAATTACCTCCGTTATTCCGCAAACAGCGGTGTGGATAAATAGCGATCTCCGGTATCGGGAAGCAGCACGACGATGGTTTTATTCGCATAAGCGGGTTGCTTAGCAAGCGTGATTGCCGCGTGCAGCGCCGCACCCGACGAGATGCCGACCAGCACGCCTTCACAGCGTCCCAGCAGCCGTGCGGCGGCGTAGGCTTCCTCGGTGGTGACGGGAACGACCGTGTCGTAGGCGGCGGTGTTCAGCACCTCCGGCACGAAGCCGGCACCGATGCCCTGCAAGCCGTGCGGCCCCGCTTTGCCGCCCGACAGCACGGGGGAGTCGGCAGGCTCCACGGCAACGATCTGCACGGACGGGTTTTGGGATTTGAGGTACTCACCCGTGCCGGTGATCGTGCCGCCCGTACCGACGCCGGCAACGAACACGTCGACCGCCCCGTCGGTATCACGCCAGATCTCCGGGCCGGTGGTCGCACGGTGTGCCGCAGGATTCGAGGGGTTGACAAACTGTCCCGCCAAAAAGCTGTGCGGGAGCGTGGTCGCCAGCTCCTCCGCTTTGGCGATCGCCCCGGCCATACCGTTCTTTCCCTCGGTCAGCACGACCTCGGCACCGTAAGCGGCGGCGAGCAAGCGTCGCTCCACCGACATGGTGTCCGGCATCACCAGAATCATCCGATATCCACGGGCGGCGGCGACGGCAGCGAGACCGATGCCGGTGTTGCCGCTGGTCGGCTCAATGATGACCGAATCGGGCGTCAGCGTTCCCGCCGCTTCGGCATCGTTGATCATCGCCAGCGCCACACGGTCCTTGACCGAGCCGGCGGGGTTAAGGTATTCCAATTTTGCCAGCAGACGGGCGGTTAAGCCGCACTGTTTTTCAATGTGGGTCAGCTCCAACAGCGGCGTGTTACCGATCAGTTGGTCTACCGAAGTGTATATCGAAGGCATACCGTTTTCCTCCTATCGATCGTCTCGGAACAATACTCACAAAAAGAGTACCACAATTTTTGCGGTGCGTCAATGTGACTTGGAAGCGAAACTTCTGGTTTTTTATGAATTTTTTGGAAAGAAATTGAAAAAACTATTGCGCTGGAGTAAAACTACCCCTTATAATGAAATTGCGAAATTGTAAAAGGGAGAGGTTCTATGCTGGAACTGAGACATATCAAAAAAGATTACCCGACCGGCAGTGAAACGGTGCACGCTCTCAAGGGTGTGTCGCTGCGTTTTCGTGACAGCGAGTTTGTCTCGATCCTCGGGCCTTCGGGCTGCGGCAAGACGACGCTGCTGAATCTGATCGGTGGTCTGGATCAGTATACCGACGGCGACTTGATCATCAACGGTGTTTCCACTAAGAATTACCGTGACCGTGATTGGGATGCCTATCGCAATCATTCCGTCGGCTTTGTATTCCAAAACTACAATCTCATTCCGCATCAGACCGTGCTGCAGAACGTGGAGCTGGCACTGACGCTGTCGGGCGTTTCCAAGGCGGATCGTCGGCGCCGTGCTAAAGCGGCGTTGGAGGCGGTCGGCCTTGGCGATCAGTTCAAAAAGCGCCCGGGCGAAATGTCGGGCGGTCAGATGCAGCGTGTGGCGATTGCCCGTGCGATAGTTAATGACCCCGACATCATTCTCGCCGACGAGCCGACCGGTGCGTTGGACAGCGAGACCAGTGTGCAGGTCATGGAGATCCTCAAAGAGATCTCCAAGGATCGTCTGGTCGTTATGGTAACGCACAATCCCGAGCTGGCGGAAGCATATTCCACCCGCATCGTGCGGATGCTGGACGGCGAGGTGCTCAACGATTCGGCACCGCCGTCGGATGCAGAAATGACGAAAAAAGACGAGGAAAAAGCGCCGAAATCCAAGAAAAAGGCGAAAAAGCCCTCGATGTCGCTGACAACGGCGTTTGGCTTGTCGCTGAAAAACCTGTTCACCAAGAAAGGCCGCACCATTCTGACGGCGTTTGCCGGCAGCATCGGTATTATCGGTATTGCGTTGATCTACGCCGTGTCCAACGGCATGACCTCCTACATCGATTACGTGCAGGAGGAAACGCTGTCTTCCTATCCGCTCACGCTGGAATCTCAGCACATGGACGTCGGCATGCTGATGGCGACGTTCATTGAGTCGGCGGAAACTGCCGGTAACCATCCCAACAACGGCATTTACGAGAAACCGGTGTTGCAGGATCTGGTGAATGCGCTCAACGAGGCCGGTGATCACAAGAATGACCTCAAAGCGTTCAAAAAGTATCTGGAAGCGCAGTACGCTGACCCGAACAGCACCTCCGGCCTGCGGGATGCGGTGACGGGCGTGCAGTACACCTACAACATGAATATCAGCATCTATACCAAAACCGAGGACGGAAAGATCCTGGAGTCCAACGCACAAAAGCTGATCACGGAAATGCTGATGGAGCATCCCGATCTGATTCCGGACGGTATGAAGATGAATGCGGAGCAATCGTCTGGTATGATGTCGATGATGTCTCAGAACGGTATGATGCCGTCGACGTGGCAGGAAATGCTGCCCGGCAGAAACGGCGAGCTCATCAACCCCTTGATCACCGATCAGTATGAGCTGATTGCGGGCGGACACTGGCCGACCGCTTATAACGAGGTCGTACTGGTGGTGGATCGGAATAACGAGGTCGACGATATGACGCTGTATGCGTTGGGCCTCATTCCCGAAGAGGAGATCCAATCGCTGATCCAGAAGGTGCTGAACAGAGAACAGCTGCCGGACGCCGACCGTAACTGGTCGTACAGCGATATTTACGACAGAGAGTTCCGCACCATTCTCAGTGCCGATTGCTACAAAGACGAGGACGGCGACGGCATCTACCAGGATGTTCGTCTGGCCGGAGCGGGTATCGGCGAAGCGGCGCTTGGCACGTTGTATGACAACGGCATTGATCTGAAGGTCACCGGTATCGTTCGCCCGAAGGAAGAGACGATGCAGGGTATGCTGACCGGTGCCATTGCGTATACCAGCAAGCTGACCGAGTACGTGGTTGAGGAATCGAAAAAATCGCCGGCGTTGCAGGCACAGCTTGCCAACCCGAATACGGATATTTTCACCGGTCTGCCCTTCGCAAGCGACGATAAGGAAGTGACCGAAGCGGTCAAGAAGCAGCGTGAAGAGGCGTTCCGTGAGTATATCTCGAATCTGGATGCCAACGGCAAAAAAATGGTGTTCCTGAAGATCGTAAGTCTTCCCACGCAGGAAGCGATCGACGCAGCCGTCGCGGCACAAATGCAGGTGACCGACCGTCCCGCACGTGAGGCTATGGTGGCGATGAGCATTGCTGAGATGAGCGGTATGAAGCAGGAAGAAGTCGCCGTGTACGTCAGCAAGATGTCGGAAGAGGAGCTTAACGGCTATTTCGCACAGATCATTGCCGGTCAGCTGGGCGCCGAGAATTTTGCAAACAACCAGGCGCTCTATGCGGAAACCCCTGCCGAAGCATTGGCGCAGCAGCTGGATGACATGATGGTGATGTACGATACCGAAACGTGTGCGGCGTTGTACAGCGCTGTGCTGGAGTTGTCGGATACCACGCTGGAGGAGAACCTGAAGGAGCTTGGACACGTCAATCTGGATGAGCCTGCCACGATCAATCTGTATGCCTCCTCCTTTGAGAACAAGGACGTCATCGAGGCGGCGATCGAGGAGTACAACAACTCGGTGGACGAGATCTCCCGTATCGGTTACACGGATTACGTTGGATTGATGATGTCGTCGGTGACCACGATCATTAATGCGATCACCTACGTGCTGATTGCCTTCGTGTCGGTTTCGCTGATCGTGTCCTCCATTATGATCGGCGTTATCACGCTGATCTCGGTGCAGGAGCGTACCAAGGAAATCGGTATTCTTCGTGCGATCGGCGCTTCCAAGCGCAACGTATCCAATATGTTCAACGCCGAGACGGTGATCATCGGCTTTGCTGCCGGTGCGCTGGGCGTTATCGTGACGTGGCTGCTGTGTATCCCGATCAACCTGATTTTGAATACCTTGACGGGCATTCCGAATCTGGATGCGGTGCTGCCGATCGAGGTAGCGGCCGTGCTGGTGGGTATCAGTATGTTCCTGACGCTGTTTGCGGGTATTATTCCGTCCCGCAGTGCGGCGAGAAAAGACCCCGTTGTGGCGTTGCGTACCGAATAAAAACCGTGTTGCAAACGGCATTCTCTGCGGAGAATGCCGTTTTTGCTTGCGCCTGTTTCGGGAGCGTGGTATACTGGTGTCAGTGCTAACGAAGGACGGTGATTGTATGAAAACCTCCGCATATCCACGGCATTTCTGGTCGGCGCTGGTCATTTTCAGCCTGGTCGGTCAGGTAGCGTGGGTGGTTGAGAATATGTATCTCAACGTATTTATCTATAAAATGTTTCGTGCCGATGCCGAGTCGATCTCGCTGATGGTAGCGGCTTCGGCGGTGGCGGCAACACTGACCACGATCCTGGTGGGAGCGTTATCGGACAAGCTGGGACGTCGCAAGGTGTTTATTTGCGGCGGATATATCCTGTGGGGTATTACGATCGCCGCCTTCGCTCTGGTGCGTGCCGATGTGATCGGCGCCGCTCTCCCGACGGGCGTTTCGGTGGCGGCGGTGGGTATCACGCTGGTGATTGTTTTGGATTGTCTGATGACCTTTTTCGGATCCTCGGCGAACGACGCCGCCTTCAACGCCTGGTTGACCGATGCCACCGCACACAGCGGGCGCGGTGCGGCGGAGGGCATCAATGCGATGATGCCGCTGGTTGCGATCTTGGTGGTGTTCGGCGGGTTTATGGCGTTTGATCTGAACCAAGCCGACAGCTGGACGGCAATCTTCCTGATCATCGGTGCGGCGGTGCTGGTTATCGGCGTGCTGGGGCTGTTCTTAATTCACGAAACGGGAGAAAAGCGTGAGGAAAATGCGCAGTATTTCCGCAATATCCTGTATGGCTTCCGTATATCGGTGATCCGTCGGAATCCGGTGCTGTATCTCACACTGGCGGCGTTTGCGGTGTTCGGCATTTCAATCCAGATCTTTATGCCGTACCTCATTTTGTATTACAGTGAGTCGCTCGGTATGAAGGACTACGTGCTGATCATGGCACCGGCGATCCTGCTGGCTGCGGTCGTAACGGCGGTGTATGGTCGGTTGTATGACAAGCGTGGTTTTATCCGCTCGGTCATTCCGTCGCTTGTGATGCTTTGCGCAGGATACCTCGTGCTGTATTTCTTCCGTGGCACCGTGATGGTATTTATCGGCTCGCTTTTGATGATGTGCGGCTATCTGACGGGTATGGCGGTGTTTGGTGCCATGATCCGTGACTATACCCCTGTCGGCAAGGCGGGAATGTTTCAGGGCTTGCGCATCGTGGGTCAGGTGCTGATCCCGGGCGTGATCGGGCCGGCTATCGGTGCGTGGGTGCTGCGTGATGCGGCGCTGATCACCAACGACGACGGTACGACCTCCTTTATTCCCAACGAAAACATTTTCCTGTCAGCCTTGGTGGCGGCTGTGTGTCTGCTGCCGATACTGGTTGTTATTTGCAAGCTGGTAAAACGGCGCAAAAGTGAGGAGACGGTATGAGTAAGCTGCAGACGATGTATACGGCGGCGGGCGAGACGCTCGACGGCGTGCCGTGGAATGTCTATCCTCGGCCGCAGCTGCGCCGCCAATCGTTTTTTTGCCTGAACGGTACGTGGGAGTTCGCTGTGTCAGAATGCGAGCCGCAGACGTACGACCGCACGATTCGGGTGCCGTTTGCGCCGGAATCGCTGCTGTCGGGTGTGGGGGAGTGCTTCCCCGAGGAGGCTGCACGGTGGTATCGCCGTCAGTTTACGCTGCCGACGGATTTCTGTAAGGAACGGGTACTGCTGCATATCGGTGCGGCAGACCAGGAAGCGGCTGTGTACGTCAACGGCGTTCTTGTCGGCGAGCACGTCGGCGGGTATGAGCCGTTCTGCTTTGATATTACCGAGGCGCTGCAGGAGGAAAACACGCTGGTCATTCGTGTGATCGACCGCTTGAGTGCGCAAATACTCCCGTATGGCAAGCAATGTCATAAGCGTGGCGGTATGTGGTACACGCCGGTGTCGGGCATTTGGCAGACGGTATGGTTGGAAAGCGTGGCGGCTGAGTACGTCCACCGCTTGATCATCGACACGGACGAAGCCGGTGCGACGATTGCCGCTGAGGGTGTGCGTGAGGGTACGGTCACGGTGCAAACGCCGCAGGGGGCGATGACGCTGCCGCTTACGGACGGCGTCGCCCGTGTGACGCTCGACGAGCCGCAGTGGTGGTCACCCGAAAACCCGTATTTGTATGAGTTCACGCTGGCAACGCCCACCGACGAGGTGCGCTCGTATTTTGCGATGCGCACACTGGATATTCGTACGGTGGACGGTCTCCCTCGGCTGTGCCTCAACGGAAAGCCCTACTTTTTCCACGGCTTGCTGGATCAGGGCTATTGGAGCGACGGCTTGTTCACACCGGCGACGCCCGCAGGCTATGCAGAGGACATTCTGGCGATGAAGGCGCTGGGATTTAACACGCTGCGCAAGCATATCAAGGTCGAAGCAGAGCAATTCTACTACGATTGTGACCGATTGGGTATGATCGTGTTCCAGGATATGGTCAACAACAGCGATTATTCCTTTTTCCGTGATACTGCCTTGCCGACGGTGGGCTTCATCCGCCGCCGTGACACCCGCTTGCACCGTGATCCCGACGCTCGGTCGGCGTTTCGGCAGGGAATGGAGCAGACGGTGAGAGGGCTGTATAATCATCCGTGCATTTGCTGTTGGACGATCTTCAACGAGGGCTGGGGGCAATTTTGCGGCAGTGAACAGTATCATCGCCTGCGAGCTTTGGACAGCAGTCGGTTTATTGATACCACGTCGGGTTGGTTCCTTGGTAGTGACAGCGACGTGGACAGCCGCCATATCTATTTCCGCCGTCTGAAATTGAAGGCGTCGGACAAGCCGTTGGTGCTTTCGGAGTTCGGCGGCTATTCCTACAAAGCGGCGGGACACGTGTTCAATACCGAGCAAAGCTACGGATACGGCAGCTGTAAGACACGGGAGGAGTTGGTTGAAAGGATCCGTGCGCTGTACACCGAGCAGGTGCTGCCGCTGATTCCGCAGGGGCTGTGTGCGGCAATCTACACGCAGGTGTCGGATATCGAGGACGAAATCAACGGACTGCTGACCTACGATCGCCGTGTGTCGAAGCTGTTGCCGGAGGAGTTTTCAGATATTTCAGAACGGCTGTGCGGCGGTATACAAGCCCCCTGACAAAACTGTGACGTCAAAGCGCGTATACGCACCTGCGTATACGCGCTTGCAAATATTTGTCTACAATATTCTTGAGGTGAGCGTATGAATGTTAAGGATATTGTAGCAAAGCGCTTTGCGGAGATTTGTCGGGAACGGGGCATCGCTGTCAACGAACTGGCGACGCTTTCGGGTGTCACGCCGTCAACGGCGTACAGCATGATGAATGAGCACCGGCGTGACGTGTCCATCGTGACGATCAAAAAGTTTTGCGACGGTTTGGACATTACGCTGGGCGAATTCTTTTCCTCGTCGGAGTTTGACGATCTGGAGCAGGAGATCCGCTAAAGGGGTGCAACCTTTTTGAATACATCTGAGTTGCAACGCCGCCTGACAGCTCTGGTTTGGCCGGAGCGGTGCGTGTTTTGCGGCGAGCCGCTTCCGGTGCTGACACTGTGCTGTGACCGCTGTCGGGAGGAGATACCGTTTATTCGCCCGCCGATCTGCGGCTTGTGCGGCGCCAGCCGTGAGGACTGCATGTGCGGTCGTCACCGTCATCGGTACGATCGCATCGTATCGCCGTTTTATTGTACCGAGGCCGTGCATCGGGGAATCCTCAATTTAAAACGGTGGGACGATCCGCAGGCCATCGCTTTCTTTGCGGGACAAATGGCGGCGGTCGTCCGTCGGGAACTGCACGGAGAAGCTATGGATGCGGTGACGTTCATTCCCATGACAGTACGTGACAAGCGGGAGCGTGGGTACAATCAGGGTGAGCTGCTTGCTCGTGACGTGGCGAAAGCGCTGTCGCTGCCGTGTGTCGAGATGCTGACGAAGTGCTATCAAACCAAGCCGCAAAAGATCCTTCGTGCCGTGGAGCGCCAGGGAAACATTCTGGGTGCGTTTGACGTTTGCGACGGCGTCGACGTGACCGATAAAACGATTTTACTGGTGGACGACGTCATCACCACGGGCGCAACGGCGGACGAGTGTGCCAAGATGCTGAAGCTGTACGGTGCGAAGCGTGTTTTGTGCGTGACCGCCTCGGTGCGACACCGAAGCGAGGACGAGGAGGAACCGGTATAACACAGAAGAAAAGCCACCGCATCGGTCTCGATGCAGTGGCTTGTTTTTTTATCTTACAGCGTAATATGCTTGCCGGTTTCCTGACTTTCGTAGACGGCTTCCACGATCATTTGATTGAAAATCGCCTCGGCGGCCGGTACCGGCGGGTCGGTATCGTTCAGGATCGCTGCGGCAAAGCCCTCGATCTCCTTGGTGTACATATTCTTGGTGTCGTACGCCACGGTGCGTTTTCCGCCGTCCAGTGTGACGCAGGTGACGTCGCCCGTCTCGGTCTGCCCGATCGTCCGCTCGGCGGTGATGCAGCCTTTTGTGCCGTAGATCTCAAAACGGCAGCCGCCGATCTCGTCGGGAATGCTGAAGTTTGCCTCCACCGTAAACAACGCCCCGTTATTCATGCGCAGCACGGCGTTGGCAATATCCTCGGTGTCGGGATACTGAAAGATGCGGTTACCGGTAAAGCCGGTGACGCCCGTGGCTTTCAGCCCCGTCATATATTGGAGCAGGTCGACGCAGTGGATACCCATGTCCATCATCGTACCGCCGCCGCTGCGTGCTTTCGTTTGACGCCAAGGGTTACCGCTGGGAGGATAGTTACAGTTGAACTTGGCAAATGCCGACACGATCTCGCCGATCTCGCCCGCCTCGAGGAGGGCTTTGATCTCCTCGTGTGCGCCGTGAAAGCGCATCATAAAACCGACGCCGAGCTTAACGCCCTTGGCGGCACAGTAGTCGCTCATTTCCCGACCCTCGGCGGCGGTCAGTCCCATTGGCTTTTCAAGCAGGACGTGCTTGCCGGCATCCGCTGCTTGGAAGACCTGCTCCTTGTGGCAGAATACGGGCGTGGCGATGTATACTGCCTCAATGTCGGGCTGCGCCAGCAGCTCCTCGACCGTGGTATACCGCCGTGCGATGCCGAATTGATCGCCCACCTGATTGAGGAACGCCTCGTTGAGGTCCATGATCGCTTCACACACGGCGTTTTCCGCCAAAAGCAAACCCGGAATGGTACGTTTTTGGGCGATGCCGCCGCAACCGATAACACCAAAGCGAATCTTATTCATTTCAATACACCCCTTTACGCATACAACGCCGCAGCGTTACTGTAGAAGATTTTTTCACGCTCAGCCGCACCGAACTCCATTAATTCGCACGCATCCAACAGCGCCAGCAGGCATTCCTGTGCATTGTTGAGCGGTTGATAGCGGTAATCCGGCGGGAGGGCATCGTCGTTGAGATAGCCAACGTGGAATCCAATGAAGTTACTGCCGAAGGAACAGATGCGACCGACGTTTGCACCGTGGTCGTGGTCACCGCCGTACATCATACGATCAACGCCGAAGGTTTTTAGACAGTAATAGATCGACAGCGCCTCTGCTGAGCCGGAACAGTCAAACCAGATGTTTTTTAAGTCTTTGATCTTCTCCAGGCCTAGCTTGAGCTTGCGGGTGTGATGTCCCATAGCGCAATGTGCCAGCACGATCTTTGCGTTGGGGTAGGCTTCGGAGACGAAACGCAGCTGTTCAATGTTGCGCTCGTCATTCAGCATGTTTTGATAGTGTGACAGGTGGATGAGCACAGGCAGCTTGCGATCGTTTGCCAGTTCCCAGATCCACGTCGGCGCAAAATCCAACAGATCGGCTTCGAACATATCGTCGGCCGCCGAGTAGGTCAGGTACGGTTTCAGCACCTTGATCTGCGGGTAGGTATCCAACATCTGCTCAGCCTTGGCACGACCATAGTACGGCGGTACGATGAGGCCGGCGGCCAAGTTATGCTCGGCGGCAACCTTTAGGTTATAGGCGTTTTCATCGTCCACTTGCTCGGGGGTGTGCTTGCTTGACGGCTGCGGCATCACCATACCACCGCAGACCTTGCGGACGATGTATTTTTCCATAAACTCATCGTACTGCTTAAATGGCTCACCGTCGTAGCAGATGCGCTCGATATACGCACGGCTGAGGTGAAAATGCGCATCATAGATCTTTTCGGGAAGCAGGGCGTCAAAATGGGCGCACAAATCACGCTCGTACGCCTCGTCGTAGACCTTTTGCATCATAGCGCATCGATCTCCTTCAGCCAATCGTAGGTTTCCTGCGGATCCCACAGCGGATCCAATCGGAACGAATCCTTGTTGCGGTTGTGCATTTGCTCCAGACAGCAATCCACAAACTCGTGGGAGTTGACCAGCTTCAGCGTAGCATCGCCGCACTGCGTTACTTGCAGCTTGCCGACACGTGCCAGCAGCTCCTCAATGTAGTTGTTCTCGATTTGCCACCACACGCCACGGTCATCCCAGCGTTCGTAGCACCACACACGGCGAAGCAGTTCCGGATAGTTGGGGCTCTTTTTCGCTTTTTCCAGGCATTCTTCCATGAACATATATTCGGCCAGGTGGCGCATCGTGCAGCTGCGTATCGAACAGCCGAGGAACAGCACCTTGGTGTTCATCTGATACATCTTTTCCCACGGGGAATCCGACGAAAAACAGGTGTTGCCGTAAATGCCGTACCGCAAGCCGCTTTCGCCGTGGGTGGCGGTGAGGTATTCCGCTTTCGGGCCGATAGCAGCCACGGAGTGGGTTGCCTGATTGCTGCGCCGTGCATCGGGCAGTTTGCGGAAATAGTTGGTCAGGTAGCCGATGTCGGACGGGGCGTCCAAATGCCAATTTTCGTAGACGTGCTCCCAATCCTTGCTGCACAGCGTGGGGAAGATCAGCGTGCCCGATTTGCCGAGCGCACTTTGCAGACCACGGATCACGGTATCGGCTCCGTTTTCGGTTTCGCCGAGACTTTTGAACGAGGAATGTACGAGCAGCGTGTCACCCTCGGTAACACCGAGGCGCTCCACTGCCGTTTTTACATCTTGCCAAGTGACCATACCGACAACACCTTTCTCGGAATATCGTTCTCAAGTTGAGAATAGCATAAGTTCTATGCAAAGAATAGCACAAACAGCGCAAAAACCAATGACGATTTTTGCAGAAAGGGCAAGAAAAAAGCACCCCGTGCGGGGTGCTTTTTGAAAAGCGGTTTTTAGAACATGAAGCCGAGGGCCGAAGCGCCGACGATCACCATGATCAACCACGCAGCGACACCGATGATGGCGCACACAAGACCGGCGGTTGCCATGGGGCTACGGCTACCCTTGTTCTTCGCCATAGCACCGAAGATGATACCGAGAGTACCGGTGATGATGGGGAAGATGAAGAGCGAGAGAATACCCAGAACCAACGAAGCGATGGCGAGACCCTTAGCAGGATCCGCAACAGGCTGTACGTACACCGGCTGGGGAGCAACGGGAGCCTGCTGATACTGAGGCGCCTGCTGAGCCTGCTGGGCGTTCAGATCCGCACCGCAATTCGGGCAGAGCGGGGTGGTGCCGTCGTGCTGAGCACCGCATTTTTGACAGAACATAAAATAACCCTCCAATACGTATTAGGTACTTCCAGTATACTACACAGTTTCAGGGAATACAATACTTTTTTTGAAAAATTATGCGAGAAAAAGGGCGAACGTGTCGAATAACGGCGAAGCGGTACGACAAGGTGTCTTTTCAAAATGAAAGGACATAGGGCAAGAATCGTATCGGGGAGTGCCGACGAAACGGTCTCTTGCCGATACCACAAGCTCTATGTCTGGCACCAGTATAACAGAAGTGCCATCCGGTGTCAACACTCGGTACGTGCAAATGGCATGTACCCTTACTGCGCCGGATATAAACTTCGGGAATGACGAAGATGTGTGCTGTATCGTTCGATTGGCTTTTGACGAAAAGCAAGCAAGTCACACCCATATCTACCGCACCACAAGGATGCTTTAGATCCGTATGTCGCAGAGTTCGGAAAACAAGAAAAAGCCCGCCCGGAGTGATCCGAGCGGGTTATCTCATTTTTTGCTTGCAGGTAGGCTTCGATTGCCGCTTTGATGATTGCTGCCTGGCTGTCGCCACGTTCGGCGGTGACGGCTTTGAACTCTGATGCTAAATCTTTCGGAATTCGAATGGCAATCTGGGTGTAAACTTTTGCATTATAGCGGTTGTTTGCTGCCGCTCGTTTTTGCTTGTCTATTGACAACACTCCCTTTCTGTGATATTATAATGACGGACACCGACAGGCTGACGATTTAGGTCATCCCATTAGGTGCTTAGTTAAATAACCGCTTGCCTTTGGTCGGGAGAGCGGTTATTTTTTTATGGTCAAGACGAGGAGCAATACCACGATAAGTATCAGCAGTTCGTATCCCATAAGCGTCACCCCCTATCCATCATGCGGGGGAATCGCTAACCGTTCAGCCCATCGGCTGTGAAGGACTCGAGGACAGAGGTAAATACCTATGCAATTCACGAAACGAGAAAATGGTGGAATGAAAATTCGAAGAAGCTTCGGGATTTGCTGGACTCTAATCTTGAAACCGGGACGGGGATGAGGTATACTGAAAACAGAGGTGATACAGATGTCACATTATTACACCAAACAGGAATTGGAAGATCTGGCGAGACGCATAAAGGAAGCTCCGCCGCTGACGGAGGAACAACAAGCGCGACTCAACGCTCTTGGGGAGAAGATGCGGAGTCTTTCCAGCAAAGAAATCTCGGCGATAAGACGGAAGGTCGAGGAGCGCGACGGGTATGTCGAGTAAGAAGTGACGGAAGTTGGATAGCATATACGCCATCCAGTAATACTGCCGCACCGGCAAATCGTGTGGAATGAAAATTCGAAGAAGCTTCGGGATTTGCTGGACTCTAATCTTGAAACCGGGACGGGATGAGGTAT
>JAZQSX010000057.1:0-7657 GCA_045630285.1 Acutalibacteraceae bacterium
CGCTACGAAAAGCCGCAGGCAGGCAGACTGCGTGAGTTCCACCAGTTTGGCGTGGAGTGCTACGGTGCGGCGTCGCCGCTCGCCGATGCGGAAGCGATCGCACTGGCGGATGCGGTGCTGCGTGCGCTGTCGGTGACGGGTGTCACGCTGCGGCTGAACTCGATCGGCTGCCCCGCCTGCCGTGCCGAGTACCACAAGGCACTGAAAGCGTATTTTGAGGGCAAAAAGGACGAGCTGTGCGGCACCTGCCTCGACCGTCTCGGCCGCAACCCGATGCGTATTTTGGATTGCAAATCCCCCGTCTGCAGCGCCATTGCGGCAGACGCTCCCGTGATCACCGATTACCTCTGCGACGAGTGTGCCGCCCACTTTGAAAAGGTGCAGGCGTACCTCACCGCCGCCGAGATTCCGTTTGAGCTGGATCCGCACATCGTGCGTGGTCTGGACTATTACACCCGCACCGTGTTCGAGTTTGTGTCGGATGCGCTGGGCGCACAAGCCGTGCTGTGCGGCGGCGGCCGTTACGACGGTCTGTGCGAGGAAATGGGCGGCCCGCATCTGCCGTCGCTCGGCTTTGCCATGGGTCTGGAGCGCCTGATCATGGTGCTGAAGGCGCAGAACGCCCCCACCCCCGAGGAGCCCCGCTGTGAGATCTACTTTGCCTCCATGGGCGAAGCGGCGGCGGAAAAATGCTTCACGCTGGCGCAGGGCCTGCGTGCGGGCGGCGTGACGGCGGAATGTGACACCGTCGGCCGAGGCCTCAAGGCGCAGATGAAGTATGCGGACAAGCTCGGTGCGCTGTACACCGTCGTGGTGGGCGACAACGAGCTGGAAAGCGGCACGGCGAAGCTCAAGGATATGCAAACGGGCGAAACCACCGAGATCGCTCTCGATGACAGCCTGTATACCACCTTATATAATAAATCCCTCGACCGCCAGCTGGCGGGCGTAGCCGATCTGCTGCGTGAAGGGTTGGAGGCGTAAGTATGGAGACCATTCAAGGAATGAAACGCACCCGCTACTGCGGCGAGTTCCGCCGTGAGCATGCGGGGGAGACGGTGACGGTATTTGGCTGGGCGCAGCGTCAGCGTGACCTCGGTCAGCTGATCTTTATTGACCTGCGTGACCGCACGGGCATCGTGCAGCTGGCGTTTGACGACAGCACCGACCGTGAGGTGTTTGAAAAGGCGTTTACCGTCCGCTCGGAGTACGTGCTGGCGGCAACGGGCGAGGTGCGTGTGCGCTCGGCGGTCAACAGCGATATTCCCACCGGTGAGGTGGAGATCGCCGTCACCGAGCTGCGGATTCTCAACAAAGCGGAGACCCCGCCGTTTGAGATCACGGAAAACTGCACCACCGCTGAGGCGACCCGCCTGAAATACCGCTATCTCGACCTGCGCCGCCCCGATCTGCAGCGCAATTTGCTGATGCGTCACCGCATCGCCAAGGCGACCCGTGACTATTTCGATTCGCAGGGCTTCGTGGAGCTCGAGACCCCGATGCTGATCCGCTCCACTCCCGAGGGCGCCCGTGACTTCCTGGTGCCGTCCCGTGTGCACAAGGGCGAGTTTTATGCGCTGCCGCAGTCGCCGCAGCTGTACAAGCAGCTGTCGATGGTGGCGGGCTTTGACCGGTATTTCCAGTTGGCACGCTGCTTCCGTGATGAGGACCTGCGTGCGGACCGTCAGCCGGAGTTCACCCAGATCGACCTCGAGATGTCCTTCGTGGACGTGGAGGACGTGCTGGCGATCGGCGAAGGCTTTATGCGCCACGTGTTCAAGGAGGCGCTCGACCGTGACATCGAGCTGCCGCTGCCCCGTATGACGTATAACGAGGCGATGGACCGCTACGGCTCGGACAAGCCCGACATCCGCTTCGGCATGGAGCTGTGCGATATCAGCGACGCCGTCCGTGGCTGCGGCTTCGGCGTGTTTGCGGGTGCGTTGGAGGCAGGCGGCACGGTGCGTGCGATCAATGCGAAGGGTGCGGCGGCAACGCTCAGCCGTAAAGAAATCGATAAGCTCACCGAGCACGCCCGTGGCATCGGTGCGAAGGGTCTGGCGTGGATCCGCTGGACGCCCGACGGCGTGACCTCGTCGTTTGGCAAGTTCCTGACCGAGGACGAGTTTGCGGCGGTGCTGAAAGCGACCGACGCCGAGCAGGGCGACGTGGTGCTGGTGGTTGCCGACACGAAGAAGAGCCTGGTGCTGTCGGTGCTGGGCGCTCTCCGCTTGGAGGTGGCAAACCGCCTGAATATCGAGCGGAAAGGCCTGGGTCTTTTGTGGATCACGGAGTTCCCGTTCTTCGAGTGGGATCCCGACAGCGAGACGTGGGTGGCGATGCATCATCCCTTCACCTCGCCGCTGGACGAGTGCATTCCGTACCTCGACAGCGACCCCTCCCGTGTCTATGCCAAGGCGTACGACCTGGTGCTGGGCGGCATCGAGTTGGCGAGCGGCTCGATCCGTATCACCAACCCGGAGCTGCAGCAGAAGATGTTCCGTGCGCTGGGTCTGTCGGACGAGGAATCCCAGACGAAGTTTGGCTTCCTGACGGATGCGTTCCGTTACGGCGCCCCGCCGCACGGCGGTATGGCGCTGGGTCTGGACCGTCTCGTGATGCAGATGCTCGGTGCGCCGACGCTGCGTGACGTGGTGGCGTACCCGAAGGTGCAGAATATGACCGAGCTGATGACGCAGTGCCCGTCGGAGGTCGACGGCGACCAGCTCACCGACCTCGGCATCACCCTTGTGAAAACCGAACAATAATCGAAGCAAACAAAACAGCCACCCAGATTCGGGTGGCTGTTTTTCTTCTGCACTGTCCGCAACACGGTGTGGGAACCCAAAGAAACGACGGAGTGTTTCCACTCCGCCGTGTTCCGTTACCCTACCTTATAGAAAACGAAGTTTCCGGAACCTTCGTCTTCGTCCCAACCGCCGTTAATCATGTGGTTGGTGAAGGGGTTGAAATTGAAGGGAGTGCTATTGTTGGATTCATGATCGGGACTGCGGCATTCCACGCTGAACATGGACATCTCCCAAGTGCCGATGCTGATATTTAAGACGTTATCGGTACCCGTTTGGGTGAGGATATGTACATATGAACCGTCATCGTTGAAAGTAAAGGTGTTGGTACCGTAACAACCATAACTTTCCAGAAATCCCATATCACACTGCCAACGTCCCTCCACTCGAGAGGGGGCAGTGAGTACCAGTGCGAGGAACGCAATCAGCAGTGCCGCCACAACGGCACCGAAAGCGATCAGGATGGCCTTAGTTTTCTTGGAAATCGGTTTTCCCATGTTGGCATCCTCCTTTATTGATTTCTGCTTACACGCTCAGTTGAAGCAGAACATCCAGTTTGTCGCTGCAAAACGTTTTGATTTCATCGGATACGGTACGGTAATTGCTCTCGAAAAGATAGGTCAGTTCAAAGTATTCGTTGTGCTCCATGCTGAAGCAGCCGTCGAAAACGCCTTCGATATACTTCTTCAGTTCCTTCAAATTCTCGAAATTCTCACCGCTGTTGTTGCTCAGTAGTTTTTCTAAATCATCCTTATAGAGTTTCTCGTAGAAATATTTCACCATTTCCAGGTTCTGTACTATAGCGAGATATTCATCTTTTGTTAAGTAGCTTTTCGTACCGTTTAAGCCCGAAAAAATGTTTGCTCGAACGACGAGTTCCCTTCCTTCGTCGTGAAGAGCTTGGAATTTGTTGGAATATTTACTAACAGCGTGAAAATCTGTATATCCTGTATCTTCCATAACAATTTCTTCCATCTTCGCTTTGTCAAATCCGGTCAATTCTACCATATTATCGAAGTCAAAATCATTGGCCTTCCCATTGTCTTTACCTTTATACATTGTTTTTTCGTTCAAGCCTTGCTTCCACGCATTCAAAGTTGCGCGGGCGTAGTTGGTAATAATCGTTTTTGCTGTTTCATAATCTTTGGCGGTGTCGTCGACCGGAGCAGATGCTCCACCACCGCAGGCGGTCAGCAAAAGCAGGGTCAACACAATCGCTAAAAAGAGTGCCAGGTACTTTTTCATTACAATTTCCTCCTCGTCGCAATTCGACAGACTATATTAACCGATATTGGTTAATATGATTATACACCACAATCGGTTACTATGTCAAGTAGGAGATGAGTGTATGATTTCTTACGACGGTTTGTGGGACGTGATGAAGAGCAAAGGCGTTACACAATATACTCTGATCAAGAAATACGGTGTGAGCCCGGGACAGATCACGAGGCTCAAACGAAACGAAAGCGTCAGCACCCACACAATCGAGATGTTTTGCAAAATTTTGAATTGCGACGTTGCTGATATTATGCGCTATATTCCGGATTGATAGAAAAACCGCCCCCGAGGATTCCCTCGGGGGCGGGGTTTTTATTTCTGTGATTAACCTTTGGTGTTGGAGCCGAGGCCGTCGTAGGTGTAGATCGAGAGGATCTGCACGTGGTAGCCGCCGTCCTTCGCCTTGCCCTCACGGAAGGTCACCGTCACGGTGTCAACATGGGACAGCTCGCTGTAATCGCCGTTCTTAATGGTTTCCACCGCCTCGGCGCTCATCGCCTGGTTGCCGAGCTCACCGGTGTAGTATTGCTCGTGGGAGCGGTCGAAAATACCGACGCACAAGCCGTCCTCCTGCACCCGCAGCTGGCGCAGCACCATGAAATTGCCGGGGAACACGATGCAGCCCGTGTTCCAGGTCAGCATTTCCTTTTCGGCGTCGTAGCTGCACTGTTGGCAGCCGTCAAACGTTTCGATCGTCTGGCCGTAGTACTTCTTGGCAGCGGCGTTGAGCTCCGCCTTGGTGAACACGGTGGCGTTGCCCTCGACGCTCTCAAAGCTCAGGCGGGCGCACACGCTGTGCAGCAGCTCCTGATTGGGGAATCGTCCCGTGTCGGCACGGCTGACGCCCACCGAGAAGCCCCACAGATTGTAAAAATACTCAAACAGCTCATCCTTCGCCTCGTTGAAGACCTTGTTGCGATCGGCGATGGGGGTGGTCTGCTCCCAAAACTCGTTGTCACGCATCTGCTCCTCCACGGCGTAGATGCCGACGGGACGGTGCGGGCCGTAGTCCACGCTGCCGACCAGCGTGGCATCCTGATGCGGCTTCGGGGGCTCTTCCTCACCGGCGCAGCCGCCGAACGTCAGCGCCAGGGCGGCGATCAGCAGCAACGACAAAAACCGTTTCATAGACACTCCTCCTTACACGTTAAAGCGGAACAGGATGACGTCGCCGTCCTGCACCACGTACTCCTTACCCTCGGACCGCACGAGACCCTTGTCACGGGCGGCGGCAAGCGAGCCGCACTCGATGAGATCGGGGTAGGGGACGACCTCGGCACGGATGAAGCCACGCTCGAAGTCGGTATGGATCTTACCGGCGGCGCCGCGCGCCTTGGTACCACGGGTAATGGTCCAGGCACGGCTTTCGGTCGGGCCGGCGGTGAGATACGAGATCAGCCCCAGCAGGCTGTAGCTCTTTTGAATGAGGCGGTCGAGACCCGAATGGGTCAGCCCCAGCTCGGAGAGGAACATTTCCTTTTCCTCCGGCTCCATATCCGCAATATCCGCCTCCATTTGCGCACAAATGGGCAGCACCTCGGCGTGCTCCGCCTCGGCGGCGGCACAGACGGTGCGGTAGTGGGGATTGGCGTCGGCACTGCCGCCCGCAAAATCCGCTTCGCTCAAGTTGGCGGCGTAGATGACGGGCTTGCGGGTCAGGAGGGGAGAGGCATCCAGCACCGCTTCCTCCTCGGGGGTGCAATCCACCGACCGTGCGGGCAGTCCGGATTCCAGCGCCGCATACACACGCTCCAGCAGATCGACCTCCGCCTGCAGCGAGCGGTCGCCCTTGAGCGCCTTCTGCGTGCGGGTGAGGCGGCGCTCCACCGCTTCCATATCCGCAAAGATCAGCTCGAGGTTGATCGTCTCCATATCACGGGCGGGATCCACCGAGCCGTCGACATGAATGATGTCGTCGTCCTCGAAGCAACGCACCACGTGCACGATCGCATCCACCTCACGGATGTTGGCAAGGAACTTGTTGCCGAGGCCCTCACCACGGCTGGCGCCCTTGACGAGCCCCGCAATATCGACGAACTCGATGACGGCGGGGGTGGTTTTTTCGGAGTTATACAGCTCGGTCAGGCGATCGAGACGCTCGTCCGGCACCGCCACGACGCCCACGTTGGGGTCAATGGTGCAGAACGGGTAGTTGGCGCTTTGCGCACCGGCGTTGGTGATAGCGTTAAACAGGGTGGACTTGCCGACGTTCGGCAGCCCCACGATTCCGAGTTTCATTTGCTTTTCTATCTCCTTAAAAATCCTTTATTTATCAAGGTTTTTTGGCACCCCGGTTTTCCGTATACACCTTTTTACACGGTGGCGGCAAAACCTTCGGTTGCATGCCGCTTTCAATGGCTCTGGTCGCATAAGTGTGGCGCAGGGCGTGCATACAAAAACGTTTGATACAACTATCGTATTATATCACATTGGCCCCCTTTTTTCAATAGGAATCGGTGAATATCTATCGTTGGTTCACTTTTTTCGAAATTTAGAAAAACAAAGCTTTGCTGAGATATTCTTCGAATTCCTTGCGCTGGATCATCTTCTTTGCACCAACGAACAATATGTTTATAAGGTATGAGAGATTTCTCTATCGTTTGATACCTGGAATAGTATTATGACAAAAGCCTATAAATCATTGCAAATACAATGTTTTTGTGTTATAATAAGATAAAAACAGTTGAAACACCGTGATAATGGGGGTTAGACGTACATGGCTATCAGTTATAAAAAACTCTGGAAACTGCTCATCGATCGTGATATGAAAAAGAAAGACCTTATGGCAATTTCCGGTGTTAGCCAATCGTCCGTTACAAAAATGGGCAAGAATGAAAATGTCAATACGGATGTTCTTGTTCGTATTTGCTTGGCTCTGAATTGTGACATCGGAGATATTGCAGAAATTGTTCTGTCGGAGAGTCAGAAATCGTAAGGAGTGAATCCATTAGACGAAAATAATTGTTATATCAAGGAGATGCGATAATGGGCAACAAAGAAACAAGGTTTTCTTTCATCAATAAAACAACGCTGTGCATCGTTGGGATATTTGCTGTGCTTTTTTCAGCCTTGGTGTTGTTGTGGCATGGCAATGCAACCAGTAATCAAGCTATGCCCGCTATGGTGGCCGGAGTGTATTTTGACGGCGAGTACCGTATTGCCGACGGACCGTGGCAGAAAATCGAAACAGGAAAGCACATTTCTTCTACCGAAGGAGATGTGACTCTACGAGGTAATTTTCACTTGGTTGCGCCGGACGGTGAGTATGTTGGTGTTTACACGGACAGCATTCCGATTGCTCTTTATACAAATCATATTAACCTGACGTTTTATGAAGGCGAAAATGAGCCGTTCATAATAGATGTGGAGAATCCTTTGTACGGAGATTCTGCTTGCCACGAGAATTGGTCTGCTTATGTTCTGACAAGCGGAAGTGAAGAGCCTATCGAGATTTTGATTCATAATCCCCATCGTTTTGGTAACGAAACTGCTATTGACGAGATGCTTTCCAGCACAGCCTTGTGGACGGATATTGAGTTTGAAAAAGGAGTTCTTGAAAGCGGAAAAACTCA
>JAZQSX010000058.1:0-6416 GCA_045630285.1 Acutalibacteraceae bacterium
GTGAGGATATGCCGAAGGTCATGAAAGGCATCGGCACCGCCATCGTGTCTACGTCCAAGGGCGTTATGACCGATAAGAAAGCCCGCAAAGAAAACGTGGGCGGCGAAGTCCTCGCATTTGTGTGGTAAGGGGGAGAATGAACAATGTCGAGAATTGGACGTAAACCCATTACCATTCCTGCCGGCGTTCAGGTAACGCTGAAGGACGGTGTTGTGACGGCGAAGGGCCCGAAGGGTGAGCTCACCCAGAAGTTCCACCAGAACATCACCATCGCCATTGAAGGCAACGAGATCTTGGTCACGCGCCCCAATGACGAGAAAGAAAACCGTGCTCTGCACGGCCTGACCCGCACGCTGATTGCCAACATGGTTGAAGGCGTCGCCAACGGCTTCTCCAAGGAGCTGGAGGTCAACGGTGTCGGTTACCGTGTGGCGAAGCAGGGCAAGGATCTGGTCATGAACCTCGGCTACAGCCATCAGGTGTTCATGAGCGAGATCCCGGGTATCACGATCGATGTACCCAACCCGAACAAGATCATCATCAGCGGTCCCGACAAGCAGCTGGTTGGCCAGTTTGCTGCCGAAGTCCGCGAGAAGCGCCCGCCGGAGCCGTATAAGGGCAAGGGCATCAAGTACGTCACCGAGCATATCCGCCGCAAGGAAGGTAAGACCGGTGCGAAGGGTAAGAAGTAAGGAGGAGTGAACAAGCATGGTCAGTAAAAAAGACAGCAACCAGGCGCGGTTGCACCGCCACACCCGTGTGCGCGGTAAGATCTCCGGCACTGCCGAGCGTCCCCGCCTGAACGTGTTCCGCTCCCTCAATCACATCTACGCCCAGTTGATCGATGATGTTAAGGGAGTCACGATCGTTGCCGCCTCCAGCGTCGAAAAGGATTTCGGCGAGAACGGCGGTAACAAAGCCGCAGCCCGTAAGGTCGGCGAAATGCTCGCAAAGCGTGCCCTGGAAAAGGGCATCGAGTGCGTCGTGTTTGACCGCGGCGGTTACATTTATCACGGCCGTGTTCAGGAATTGGCCGAAGGCGCCCGCGAGGGCGGCCTCAAGTTCTAAGGAAGAGGAGGAAGTACTTTGGCCAGAAGAGAAGAAATGCACGACGAGTTCAAAGAAACCGTCGTTGCCATCAACCGAGTCAGCAAGACTGTTAAGGGCGGCCGCGTAATGAAGTTCGCTGCGCTGGTTGTTGTGGGCGATGGCAAAGGCACCGTGGGCTTCGGTACCGGTAAAGCGGGCGAAGTTCCGGATGCTATCCGCAAGGGCATTGAGGATGCCAAGAAGCACCTCGTTAAGGTCTCTCTGAAGGGGAACACCATCCCTCACGAGGTTATCGGTGCGTTTGGCGCCGGTCGTGTGCTGATGAAGCCTGCTGCCCCCGGTACCGGTGTTATCGCCGGTGGCGCGGTGCGTGCTGTGATGGAAGCAGCCGGCATTAAGGACATCCGTACCAAGGCTCTCCGCTCCAACAACCCCTGCAACGTTGTCAGCGCCACGATGAATGGCCTGATGCAGCTCCGCACCGCTGATGAGGCGGCTGCGATCCGTGGCAAGACTGCCAAGGAAATCTTAGGTTAAAGGGAGGGCATACACATGGCAAAGAAGGCTAAAGAGGCGACTTTGACTGTCAAGCTGGTTCGCAGCCTGATCGGTTCGAAGAAAGATCAGATCGCCACTGCCAACTCTTTGGGTCTGCGTAAGATCGGCGACACTGTGTGCCAGCCCGATAACGCTGCAACCAAGGGTAAGGTGGCAAAGATCATCCACCTCGTCGAGGTAACGGAAGCTTAACCAAATCGAGCAAGGAGGTGCGAATATTATGAAGCTGCAAGAGCTTTCTCCGGCGCCCGGTTCTGTGCGGGACGTCAAGAGAATCGGCAGAGGTCACGGCTCCGGTCAGGGCAAAACCGCCGGTAAAGGTCACAAGGGTCAGAAGGCCCGTGCCGGCCGCGGTATGCAACTGGGCTTTGAAGGTGGCCAGATGCCTCTGCAGAGACGAATTCCGAAGAGAGGTTTCGTCAACATTTTTGCAACGACCTACGCTACGATCAACGTCGCAGCACTCAACGCGTTTGAGGACGGCGCTGTCGTGGACGTGGAAGCAATGAAGAATGCAGGTCTCGTGAAGAAGACCTATGACGGTGTAAAGGTTTTGGCCAATGGTACGTTGACCAAGAAGCTGACCGTCAAAGCAGCAGCCTATTCTGAAGCAGCCAAGGCAAAGATCGAAGCTGCCGGCGGAAAGGCTGAGGTGATCTAACGTGTTTCAAACACTTCGCAACGCATGGAAGATCATCGATCTGCGCAAAAAGATCCTGTACACACTGTTGATCGTGCTGATCTTCCGTATCGGCTCTGCTATCACGGTCCCCTTTGTGGACGTGACGGCGCTGTCCACGGCGGTTGGTAACATCAGCGGTGAGGGCTCGAACTTCATGGACTATCTGACCATGATTTCGGGTGGCGGTTTTGCAGATGCCAGCGTGTTTGCGCTGTCCATCACGCCTTACATTAACGCCAGCATTATCATCCAGCTGCTCACGGTGGCGATTCCGAAGCTGGAGCAGTTGTCGAAGGAAGGCGAAGCCGGTCGTAAGGTCATCGGCAGAATCACCCGTTGGGTGACGGTTGGCCTGGGCCTGATGCTCGGTATTGCCTACTACTTCATGCTGCGCAACAATGCCAACTACAGCAACTACAACGTGTTGGTTCCTGCCGCACAGACTGGTGCCGGCGCTTGGTTCGCCGCAATCGTTATTGTTCTGTGCTTCGTGGCCGGTTCCGCCCTCATTATGTGGTTGGGTGAGCAGATCAACGAGAAGGGTATCGGTAACGGTATTTCCATCCTGTTGTTTGCCGGTATTTTGTCCAGCATCCCCTCGGCGGCTCGGACGCTGTGGGCGTGGTTCTACGATGCCGGTATTGCGGTGCTCGGCGAGTCGCCGGATGCCATCAAGAACATCATCTTGGTGCCGGTGGTGCTGATCATCTTCCTGGCGATCATTGCGTTGATCGTTTTCGTGACCGACGCAGAGCGCCGTATCCCCGTACAATACGCCAAGCGTGTTGTCGGACGCAAGATGTACGGTGGTCAGAGCACGTTTATTCCGATCAAAGTCAACATGTCCGGTGTTATGCCGATCATCTTGGCTTCGTCGATCGTGTCTCTGCCGTCTATCCTGGCGACCTTCTTCAGCTGGAATCAGGACAACTGGTTCCTCAGAGCGTTCAGCCCGGATAATTGGGTGTACGTCATTGTGTACTTCTTCTTGATCATTGGTTTTGCTTATTTCTATGTCACGATCCAGTATAATCCGTTGGAGATGGCCAATAATCTCCGCAAAAACTCGGGTGCGATTCCGGGCTATCGTCCGGGCAAGCCCACTTCGGATTATATCAAGCGTGTGCTGAATAAGGTAACCTTGATCGGCGCATTGTTCCTTGGTTTCATTGCATTGTTCCCCAGCCTCTTCGGTATGGCTAGCGGTTTCTACGGTCTGACCCTCGGTGGTACGTCCGTAATGATCGTTGTCAGCGTTGCGCTGGAGACCACACAGCAGATCGAAAGCCAGATGATGATGCGTCACTACAAAGGCTTCCTTGAGTAACAGCTCATCGCTCGTGCAAGGTAATACCGATCTCTTGCCGCCCGGCGGTAGGCCGGGCGGCGGGGATCGTTTGCCGCGTTAGAGAAAGAGAGGTTGTTTTCTATGAAGCTGATCTTGTTGGGTGCTCCGGGTGCCGGAAAAGGCACGCAGGCGGAAGTCATTAGTGAGCATCTGAACATTCCCACGATTTCCACGGGTAACATTATCCGTGAAGCGCTGAAAAGCGGCACAGAGTTGGGCATGAAAGCCAAAGAGTATATGGATTCGGGTCGCTTGGTTCCCGACGAGGTGGTTATCGGTATTATCCGGGATCGCCTGGCGCAGGACGATTGCAAAAACGGATTCATTCTGGACGGCTTTCCGCGCACCATTCCTCAGGCCGAGGCGCTTGACCGCATGGGTGTGGACATCGACCGTGTAATCGATATTGAGGTTGCGGACGAGACCATTGCCCAGCGTGTATCGGGCCGCCGTGTTTGTCCCGCTTGCGGAGCGTCCTACCATGTCGACTATAAAAAGCCGGCAAAGGAAGGCGTCTGCGATAAGTGTGGCGACACCCTTGTTCAGCGCAAGGATGACCATCCGGACACAGTTCGGGAGCGCTTGCAGGTCTATCACGCTCAGACCGAGCCGCTGAAAGCGTATTACGCTGCTTGCGGCAAGCTTGCCATCGTCGAGGGGCAGGAGGAAGTGGCTGATACCACAAAACTGACTCTCGCGGCAGTTGAGGCATAAGAGTATGATAGCGATAAAGAACAGTCGAGAGCTTTCCATGATGCGGGAAGCGTGTGTAATCTCGGCGCGAGCGTTAAAGCTGGCCGGCGAAGCGGTTGAACCCGGTGTTACCACCGCAGAGATCGATCACATCATTCGCCGTTACATCGAAAGTCAGGGTGCTACACCCTCCTTTTTGGGGTACGGGGGATATCCCGCCAGCGCCTGTATCTCTGTTAATGAGACGGTTATCCACGGCATACCGGACAAACGCGTGATCAAAGCTGGCGACATCGTCAGCGTAGACGTGGGCGCGTATTTCAACGGATTTCACGGTGACAACGCTGCCACCTTTGCCGCAGGCGAGATCTCGCCGAAGGCGCAGGCGTTGCTGGACGCCACTCGCGAGAGCCTGTATGAGGGCATCGCACAGGCGGTCGCCGGCAATCGCATCGGTGACATCGGTTCCGCTGTACAGCGGTATGTCGAGATGCGTGGTTACTCGGTCGTACGGCAATTTGTCGGCCACGGAGTAGGCACGAATCTGCACGAAGACCCCAGCGTCCCCAACTTCGGTACTCCCGGTCGCGGCCCGCGGCTGCTGCCGGGTATGACCTTAGCCATTGAACCTATGATCAATATGGGTGGTCCGGAGGTCCGGATTCTGAAGGACGGATGGACGACTGTCACAACAGACGGCGAGCTGTCTGCTCACTTTGAGCACACGATCGCCATCACAAAAGACGGCCCGGTAATATTGACCATGCCGTAACGAGAGGGAGGAACCAGCATGTCCAAGGCGGACGTTATCGAACTGGAGGGTGTCGTGGTCGAGGCACTGCCGAACGCTCAATTTCAGGTGGAGCTTCCCAACGGCCATCAGATCCTCGCACATATCTCCGGCAAATTGCGCATGAACTTCATTCGCATCCTGCCGGGTGATAAGGTAACAGTGGAAATGTCTCCGTACGATCTGACCAAGGGCCGGATCACCTGGAGAACGAAGTAAGGTCGGGAGTCGCCGATAACGCGGGTCCGAAGACCAAACGGTAAAGCATAATAAGGAGGTATTTTTTATGAAAGTCAGACCTTCTGTCAAGAAAATCTGCGAAAAATGCAAGATCATCAAGCGCAAGGGCCGCATCATGGTCATTTGCGAAAACCCCAAGCACAAGCAGCGTCAGGGTTGACGTAAATTGAAGCCGCCAACGGCGGCACAACCGAAAGGAAGGATATTTTATGGCACGTATTGCTGGTGTCGACCTGCCCCGTGATAAACGCGTGGAAATTGGTCTGACCTACATCTACGGTATCGGCCGCAAGACTGCAAACGACATTCTGGCCGCTTCCGGCGTCAACCCGGATACCCGTGTGCGGGATCTGACGGAAGACGAGGTTTCTAAGCTGCGTGAGTACATTGACCACAACTGCGTCGTGGAAGGCGATCTGCGCCGTGACATTGCGTTTGACATCAAGCGCTTGATCGAAATCGGTAGCTATCGCGGCCTGCGTCATCGCAAGGGTCTGCCGGTGCGCGGTCAGCGCTCCAAGACGAACGCTCGTACGCGCAAGGGCCCGAAGAAGACCATTGCTAACAAGAAGAAGTAAGCAGGAGGGATATTGAGAATGGCTGCTGCAAAAACAACGGCGAAAAAAGGTACAATCCGTCGCAAGGAACGCAAGAATATTGAGCGTGGCGCCGCACATATCCAGTCCACATTCAACAACACGATTGTGACCATTACGGATACGCAGGGCAATGCTTTGTCCTGGGCAAGCGCTGGCGAGCTGGGTTTCCGCGGCTCGCGTAAATCCACCCCGTTTGCGGCTCAGACTGCCGCAGAGACCGCTGCAAAAGCGGCGATGGAGCACGGTCTGAAGACCGTCGAAGTGTATGTGAAAGGTCCCGGCGCCGGTCGTGAAGCTGCGATCCGTGCGTTGCAGACCGCCGGTTTGGATGTTACGATGATTAAAGACGTGACCCCCGTACCGCACAACGGATGCCGTCCTCCCAAGAGAAGACGCGTATAATACGAGAAAGCAGGAGGTGCAACCACTATGGCAAGATATACCGGTGCGGTGTGC
>JAZQSX010000059.1:0-2413 GCA_045630285.1 Acutalibacteraceae bacterium
ACGCGAGCTGGGTTCAGAACGTCGTGAGACAGTTCGGTCCCTATCTGTTGTGGGCGCAGGATATTTGAGAGGCTCTGTCCTTAGTACGAGAGGACCGGGATGGACGCACCTCTGGTGCACCAGTTGTCACGCCAGTGGCACGGCTGGGCAGCTAAGTGCGGATCGGATAAACGCTGAAAGCATCTAAGCGTGAAGCCGGCCTCAAGATAAGATATCCCATTGAGTAATCAAGTAAGGTCCCCGGAAGACTACCGGGTTGATAGGCTGCATGTGTAAGAATGGTGACATTTTCAGCTTGGCAGTACTAATAGACCGAGGGCTTGACCTAAGACGTCAAGTCGAATCACAGACCACATGGTACGATGCAGTACGGTGTGGATGGGTTCTACGTTCGATTGTTATCTTTGTTCAGTTTTCAGGGCATTCCCTGAAAATAGTTGGTGCTGATGGCGGTGAGGGTACACCCGTTCCCATCCCGAACACGGCAGTTAAGCTCACTTGCGCTGACAATACTTGGCTGGTAGCGGCCCGGGAAGATAAGTAGGCGCCAACACAAAACAAAAACTCCGACGATTATTCGTTGGAGTTTTTGTTTTGTGAGTGAAATCGCTTGGCATTGCCAAACGGTGAAATACGCTTTGTGTGTGAAGTGCCGCCGTGGCGGTGTGAAATATTTGCCTGCCAATGTGATGGTGTCGCCTGATGGCGACGGATTATATGCACGTAGGGCGATATGATAAAAAAGGCCTCGGCGATTTTTCACCGAGGTCGGTTTTTAATTTTGTAAGACGGTTGGGAATTTGGTGGTGGCAAGCAAGGTGCCGTTGGCGCCGTAGATTTCAAAGGTGCTGCCGATGCTTTGATCAATATCAAAATACTGTACGACAGTCACTTGGAGACCTGCCGCCACAATGCTTTGAGCCAGTGTGGTATCGGCCTGTAATTGTGTGGCGTCCGAGTGGGCGGTGTATACCTTGATTTTGCCGTATTGCGCATAGGTGAACTCTACGTCGGTGACGGTGCTCAATTTTTCCAGTCCGCTGACCAACCCATTGGCATTGCTAGTGAAAACCAGACGGCAACGGTGAAAGTCATTTTGGTCTATGGTATAGGTGGCAGAGCCGTCGGCGTTTTTGGCGATACCGGTGAAGCGGTAGTCCTTTTTCTCTTTCTCGGTCAATTGATAATTGAAATCCGGTTCGGTGAGTAACAATAGCCATTTCGGCATGGTAATCTTGGCAATTCCGTCGCTGCCGATGACCACATTACCGTCTGTATCGGTCGGTTGCCGGTATTTGTTTGTCGCTACGACGGTAGTACCGGTAGTACTGCTACCCGTATGGGATTCGGCGGTGTTGACGGTCGGATCGGATACGGTTGTTGTAGTTGTTGTGGCGGCCGCTTGCGTGGTTGGGTCTTCCTTTGGCGTTTCACCGCTGCCGGTCGTTAAGGCTACGATCGGCAATACGATCGCCGCAGCGATCAGCACACCCAATGGCAAAACCGTTAACAACCGCCGTGCAGACAACGGTGTATGCGCAAAGCACTGCGGACAGCGGGGAACGCTGTTCATATACTTATGACCGCATTTTTTACAGTGAATCCATTTTGCCACGATACGTCCTCCTAAAGAAATGGTTTACTTCTGTGTGGTTTAGGCGAGGTATGACACGACGGAGGTGAATCAATCTTCCGTGATTTCAAACAGGTCATTCGGCGTACATTCAAGCAGTAAACATAACGTTTCGATATTTTCGTAACGAATCGATTTTGTTTCGTTGTTGACCATCTTATTAAAATTCTGGTAGCTCATACCCAATTGCTTATATAACCAGTATTTTGTTTTGCCTGTTTTTTCTAATAGCTCCAAAGCTTTTAACCGAATCATATCTCATCTCTCCGTGTTAGTGTGTTTCCAGCAGGGATTTTATCATGCGAGCGCATTTGTAGACATCGCCGCCACCCATGGTGAGGATGAGATCTCCCGGTTTTGCGTTTTCGGCAACAAAGGTGCTGATGTCGTCGAAGGTGGGGAGATAGTACGCACCGTCAATCATATCGGTGATATCGGCAGAGGACACGTTCCATTCGTTCTTTTCACGTGAACCCATGATATCGCTGACGACGACTTTATCGGCAATCGAAAGGGCTTCGGCGAATTCGCACAGGTGCTGTGCGGTGCGAGAGAAAGTAAAGGGTTGGAACACCGCCCAAACACGGGAATAGGACATGGCTTTGGCGGCTTGCAGGGTGGCGACGATCTCGGTAGGATGATGGGCGTAATCGTCGGCAATGGTGATGTCCTTAACGGTTCCCAAAAACTCGAAGCGTCGGCCGGCACCGTGAAAGGCGGCAAGGCCGTCGGCAATTTCGGCGGCGGTGGCACCGCAAAGATGGGCCGCGGCAGCGGCGG
>JAZQSX010000060.1:0-12746 GCA_045630285.1 Acutalibacteraceae bacterium
TCCGACTTAAACAGTTGGGCAGGGTGGTGTTGTGCAACATGCACAAATTTTTTGCCGATTTCTGTGCACATCGCATAAAGCATCATACACCCCATTACAATTCATTTACAACACATTTACAATACCACACAAAACCCAATAACTACGGGCATTCCAGCCCTCGCCACCATTTACATTTACACTACATTACAAGTACAATCAGAAAATGAAAAAATGCACTGTTAGCCCATATGCAAACACTGTTGAAAATTGGTGTTGACAAATTGCGCAACACTGTGCTATACTGTAGTGAGGAGGTGGTCCTTATGGTCACGATAGATGACTACTTTGAGATACTCGGTGATGATCTGTACCGAGCCTGCAAAACGTACCGGCTGTATAATCTCTTGGTTAATGCTGTAGCATCAGGCAATGTTATGGCAGATACTGACATTGCATCTAAGGATAGAGCTAATCTGTCTCGATATGTGGTGCGAGTATGTATGCTGTATATCTCCATAGAGATGCTCCTGAGAGGTGATTACTGATGATCAATCCTGAGGTCCGGTACATCATCATTGATGTGCTCATCGTGGTGGCTATCATCGTTGTGCTGTCTCTCATTGTCAGTTACTTTATCAATCATAGGAGGTGATACAATGTTTATGGATATTGATGAAATGCTCAGAGTGGATCATGTGGTGCTGCTCACTCCCGCACAGTACAGGTACTATAGCCTGTATCAGCAGGGACATGGTATACGTGAGATAGCACGGATGTGCGAGGTCTCGCCGGCTACTGTATGCCGGTGCATCAAGATCGCAAAGGCTAGCATACAACGTCAGAGAGAGGAGGCTGCAGCAAATGGCAATTAAACTCAGCCCGGAGATGGCAGCAATTGACCGTGAGATCTCCAGGATCAATCGGCAGATCCGGCAGGCATACAAAACCTTTGGATCTGAGGGCAGACTCGCTGAGCAGTATGCCACACTGCTCGGAACCAGAGCGAGAGGATCGCTCCGGTCCGTCGCTGCTGAGAATACCGGCATCATCAGAGAGGGCAAGGACGGCATCCCGCAGATATCACGATCTAAGCAGGCACTCAATATATACCAGGCATCTAAGCCGGCACAGAGAGCGATAAAGCAGCTCAGCAGGATGCAGACAGTGCAGTCTGCTAAGGCTGCCATGGTGAAAGCATACGAAAAGCGCACCGGTGAAACTGTCGGGAAATCCAGATCAGCTAAAAAGGCGGCATTTGAGGCTGAGCTTGAGGACTATAAGCAGAAGCAAATTAACTTTAATAATGCCAGGCTGCAGATGTATGCCCTGGAAAAGAAAAAAGGCGGCATCCGTTTCAAGGCGCATGATGAGATCAAGATGATGTCTAAGGGACGCTGGACCTCAGCTGAGACGTTTAAGGCAATGCAGGAAAAGATCGACGCTGTACTCAGAGGAGAGGATGAGCGGATACAGACAAACCTCCTCCAGGGTTACTGAGAGGAGGTATGGACGATGCCGTGTGATAAGGTATGGCATGACGTTGATGCATTTTTGGTGCGGGTTGTCAGAAAAACAAAACCGAGATATATCAGTCAGAGGCATCAGCATGACAAGATCATCCGGATCGGCTCCGGCTTCGACATCGAGACCACAAGGATCGAGACCAGAGCATACATGTGGTGCTGGCAGTTTTCCTGGGAGGATCAGGTCCTGATCTGCCGGAAATGGCATGACCTCAGCAAGCTGATCGCCGGTGTTGATCGTTTTCTGACATGGAGATCTGCTGTCCTGGTTGTCTGGGTTGCAAACCTCGGGCACGAGTTTGCTTTTCTCGGTCGCCGGTATGAATGGGGCAGACTTTTCGCAGTTGACAGCCATAATCCGCTGATTGCTCAGACCGGTCGTGTGCAGTTCCGGGAGTGTCTGAGCATCAGCGGAGGAGGCGGTCTGAAAAACTTAGCAAAAAACTATACGACAACCAAAAAGATGACAGGTGACCTGGAGTATACTGTCATTAGAAACAGTCAGACAGCCATGACGACAAAAGAGGAGCAATACTGCATCAATGATGTGGTCATACTCTCGGAGTGGGCGCATTATCTTTTTGAGACGTACAGTGACAACGGGCTTGACATCCCGCTGACCAGCACCGGCATTGTGCGGAATGAAATTAAAAAGGCAGCGTATCAGACAGGGCATATTGACGATATCAGAGCAGCCATCAGGTGCATGTTTCCGGATGAGCAGAGATATAATGAGGCTATGCGTTATCTGTTCCGTGGAGGATACTGTCATGCATCTGCATGGTGGACCAGGATCAAGGCAGAGGATATCATAGGCGTGGATTTTAAGTCCAGCTATCCTGCAGTGATGCTGCATGACTACTATCCGGTTACACCGTTTACAGAATGTGATCTGAGGACTGACGGCAGATATATTACTGATGATAATATCCGTAACAGATGCTGTTATTTCCTGGCAGATATATATGACATTGAGATGAGCAGCATCCACACCGTCGAGAGTGAGCACAAGATTATCAAGCATACTGCTGCTAAGTTTGACAACGGCAGACTGAGATCTGCTCAGAAAATCAGAGTGATGCTCACCGAGATTGACTATCAGATATACTGCATGTTTTATAAGTGGGACCGTTTGGAGGTCGTCTGGGCATACTGTGCAGAGCGTGGACCGCTGCCGGAATATGTGCTGCAGCCTATGCGCACAGCCTTTATTCAGAAAGAAACAATGGACGACAGTACAATTGAGTATCAAAATATTAAGGCGATTGTCAATAGCTTCTATGGATGCATGGTGCAGCGTCTGGTGTTTGAGGATTGGCATTATGACAAAGTTACCGGAGAGTGGAGCTCAGAGCATACAAAGAAAACATACCGACAGATGATATGCAAGCTGCTGCTTTCCCCATGGTGGGGCATCTGGGTGACAGCTCATGCACGGCATAATCTGCTGCTTACCGTGCACCGAATGGATCCGGATGCATCATGCAGCAATGTGCTGTACTGTGACACAGATAGCATCTATTTTGTGGATGATGAGCGATGCAGACAGGTCGTGTCCAGCTATAATGACCGGATCCGGCAGATCAATCAGGAAACACTGCCGGAAGAGTTTAAGAAAATAGGGTGTTTTGACTGGATTAACGAGGAGCAGGATGGCTCCCCGGTCCATTATACATTTAAGACGCTCGGAGCTAAGCGATATCTGAAACTGTATCACGATCATTTTGAGGTCACCGTCGCTGGCATGAGAAAGCTAAGCTATCAGAATCTAATGTGCCGGCAGTTTATGACTGACAAGCCCTGCATTGTGTATCGCGATAAGTCCGGAGCTAAGCTAGGCTATCTTGAGATAGATGAGATGTTCAGTCAGTTTGAGGACGGCATGCTGCTGAACAGCACCCAGAGCGATAAAAACAGAGCAGTATACAATGCGACCGGGCACAGTGATATAATAGCCGATAAAGAGGGGCACACTGAGGTCATGTGTGAGTGGTCCTCAGCTGCGATCGTGCCGGTCAGCTTTGAAGTCAAGATGGATGATGTTTACATTGAGATGCTGGACTGGATCCTGGAGCACAGGAGGCTCCCTGTATGAGTATTAAGATTAAGTATTATGACGATGATCCGAACAAAGGGATCATATATGACTGGGACTTCATCAGGAAACAATATAAAAAGCTGCACTGCCCGGAGGGTGTATGGAACCCGCTAAAGGCTGACTGGAGCCGGTGCGGGTACAGCATGGCGATTTCAGACCGGTCCCAGGGTAAAACCACAAACCCGCTGCTGATCGGAATGATCATGCACGAGCATTACGGAACCATCACACATTACATCCGGCAGACCAGCACGATCTGCGAGCCGATGATGATAAAAAATATCTTTGACACGATCCTTAGCTTTGATTACATCAGCAAGATCACCGGAGATCGATGGAATAACCTTTACTATAGGGGTAAACGCTGGTACTATTGCAATACCGATGAACAGGGCACGATCATCGAGAAATGCCCTCAGCATTTCATGATCTGCTTTGGTCTGGATGAGAGCCAGCAGCTTAAATCGTCCTATAATTGCCCGGTCGGAGATCTCATCATCTTTGATGAGTTCATCACGGATTACTATGGGTACTATGATTATGCCCACTTTGTAGATATATGCAAAACAATCATCCGTGACAGGTACTCTCCGTGCATTTATATGCTCTCCAATAATATCGACTTAAACTCCCCCTGGTTTGACGAGATGGAGCTCAGAGATGCTGTTGACGGCATGACGCAGGGACAGAGCATCTATGCATCGACATCGCAAGGCAGTGTATATCACATCGAGATCCTGCCTCAGAACATCACCGAACAGCGGGAAAAGGTAAACAAGAGATTCTTCGGATTTTCCAATCCTAAGATCGCTGCCGTCACCGGTCGGGGATCCTGGGCAACTGACCACTATCAGCACATTCCTAAGGACAAGGACGATGACCAGGAGACCCGTGTGATTTTCCGCCGGCTGTATATGCTGCAGTCCGGAAAGTATTTAAGGCTCAATCTGATGTATCAGCGTGAGATTGGCTACTGTGTATATGTGCACCCTGCCACACGGATCTATAATGACAGCATCATCCTGACGCACGGAGATATACCGGATCGTCGCCATGTATACGGCTTCGGTCCTGCTGACAGCAAGCTGCTGCAGCTGTACTGGAGACTGTATAAAGGTAACAGATGGTATTATCATCATAATGCATCCGGTGCCATGGTTAAATCATATGTCAGCATGGTGCAGACGAAAAACAAGGACCGAGGTTTTGCATAATGTTTAATATGTAAAATAATAAAAAAGTGTTGACATTATAGCTAACATGTGCTATACTAAGATTATCAAAGGCAGCTGCGCCGAGATAGCAGCAGGGAGGTATTATCCATGTTACGCAGTGAGTTTGATGCTCTGATTGAGACAAGGATCCCGACCGATGAGGAGTATGAAATCATCGAAAAGGTGTATAACTACCATCCGTCCATCTCTTCGGTAAACGGGAAAAAGCAGGTTGCAGCACTCTGGGAGAGCCTCGGCATCCTCCCGTTTGAGGATATGTTGCCGAGAGCAGAGATGTGCATGCAGATCGAGAGCGAGATCCAGAAGCTGAGATACCGGATCAAGGATCTGGAGAAGATCGGGAAAATGGACAGATTTTATCCGGAGGTATCCTGGATCGACAAGGAAAGTGAAAGACCTTTTGACTTATGAGCCGAAACCGGCAGCGGTGCTGCCGGTCTGACCGGGATTGGTCCCCCGGCACTGATGAGGCAGACCTCACGGAAACAGACCAGGAAGGACATACCATGGCAGATAATACCCAGATCCAGGCATCCGTCCCGGTTGCCGATGACAACACGCTGGAGCTGGCGCTCTCCGGCGACAAGTATGCAGCACTCGACATCACGCAGGACATCAGCTCCGGTCGCTCCGGTTATTGCAGCATGGTGGCAGCTGACGACCGTGCAAAGGTCACGCTGTATAATTCCATCAGCTATCCCGGCAAGGTCAGCGACATGATCAATAAGCAGATCAAGCTGCTGCACATCTACGCCGAGATCATCCAGGTCACATCTGAGGAGACCGGTGAGCTCGTCAGTGTCCCCCGCGTCATCCTGATTGATGAGCAGGGCAAGGGATATCAGGCGGTCAGCATCGGCATTTACAACGCTGTCAAGCGTCTGATTGCCCTGTTCGGGACCCCGGACACCTGGGACAAGCCTCATACGGTCGAGGTCAAGAATGTGCCGCTCACAGGTGGTCAGCACACCATGGCACTGCATCTGGTAGACTGACAGACCAATGCCCCGGCACTGCCGGGGCATCATTTCTAAGGAGGGATAAAATGAGAAAGCATATTTACATCTGCGATAGTTGCAGGAATGAGACAGACTGGTTATACGAGATGCCACATTTAATCCTGGAGGGATTACAAATCTCAATCTACAATAGCAAAAAAGAGCTTTGCAAAGAGTGTGCCAAAGAAAGATTGGAAATATATAATAATGGTGTGAAAAGCGATCGAGGAGGAAAAAAATAATGGATAGTGAGGATCTCAGAGATTTTTATATCAAGACGGTGCCCTATATGTTTTCGGATGATTTCCGACTGCGTATTGTGGCAGAGTACAATCAGCTGCAGTACAGGATTATTAGGCTCAATAATCATATAAATGGACCTTTTCTGAGAGAGGCAGATGAAAAGATCCTGTTAGTGCAGCACAAAGCAATGAATGAGTACAGAGATGCGCTTTGGCATCGGATCCTGGATCTCGGTATTGACCACACATACAGAGGGGAGCTGATATTATGAGATATACACCATATCAGAGATACTGCAATGCAGTAACAAAGGCATTTACTACGCAGTATCCGCTATTTGAGATCAGGACAATCTACAGAGACCCGCAGGATCCGCACAGGATGATGCTGTGCTCTCCCTTTGTTGCCTGTTTTGTGCCGGAGGATCATCCGATAATCAGAGACCATCAGGATAAGATCAATCCCAGCAGACCGAGCGTGATGATGCATCAGATGGAGGGATGTCTGGACAATGCGCTGATCATTGGCAAAGAGGATTATCACAAAACAAAAAATCTCATCACGCTGCTGGAGAGCATTGAGACAGGTGAGCAATTTAAAATAAACAGCCGAGCTCTCAAAATCTTCGAGCCTTTGGATGCTCTGTACGGTGTCCGGCATATATCCGGCATCGTGACGATCTGGGACAGCAATCCGGGCAAAAATGTGATACACGGATGCATTGCATGCATCAGATAAAATAACCCGCCTGCACCTGCAGGCGGGATTATTTATTATACTGCAGTTCCCTGGAAACGGAACCATGAGGAGAAATTGAGGGAGGTTGTGCGCCTCTGCCAGAATATCTCTCCATTTGAGTTATTTGGGAAAATGATCCTTTGCTGGTATCCTGTCAGTGCAATGGTATCATAAACGAGCATCCGGAATCCGTTTGAGGTGGGGCAGTTTGTGAGTGTTGCCGCTATCGCATTTGTGGCACATCGATATGCGCCTGGCTTGATATAATCAGAGGTATTAAGATCTGCATTAGCCGGTATGTCCACGGTGGGCATACCGTAAATATAGCTGTAAAGCCCTCCGGACGTGACAGGGTTTGTGCTGTCGGCTGTCGGTGTTGTGTCCCATGTCAGAACGTCCTCTTTTCCGAGCAGCAGAGTGTCAACCTCTGCCTTTGTGTATCCGGCAGTCCCAGCATCCTGTAAAACCCATGTGCCACCGCTCTGCATCTCATACCATGCATTCTGGTCGATGTCGTGAGCCCTGCTGCCCATGAGCAGCGTCAGACCGGAAAAATCATTGATGCCCGGAAGATCCGACACGGAATCACAGTCTATTACTGCCACCACATAAATCGTGCTGCCGTCACTGGCAGTCTGAGCATATACAGTCTCTTTAATGCGGTTTGCCATCAGATATACACCCCCTCAGCCAATGCGCTCTGGATCTCCCTCAGCTCGGAATCTGTTGCCGGCACTCCGGATGTGTCAACCTGCAGAAAGCTGGTAAATCCGGAATAATCGCCGACAACTCCGGACAGAGCTGAGACAGTCCCCATCAGTTTTGTGTAATTTTTTGCGGTTGCCGATGACGGTCTGTTTATATCAATAAATGGATACAGGCATCCGACACATCCTGCTCCTCCGTTGAAGCTGCCGACATGTTTCTGTGTTGTCTTAGGTTCTGCCATTACCGCAGCTCCGGAGAGGATCCCGCCGACACCGGCAGGATTGCCGGACATGGCAGATACAGTACCGGATATCACCGAGCTGGCACCGGCAACGATAGACGCAATGCCGGCATCATTGCTGCTGATCGGGATGTATGCCGCACAGTTTCCGCTGTACTGATAATATGTAGGATATCCAAAGCGATCAATCAAAGTGACATAGGCAACACAGTTGCCGGTGCATACATCTATCCAATACTTAACAGTTATGGATCCATTCATGCACTCGTTGGTATTGAGACCGACCGTGCCGATAAACGGTAGATAAAGTGTAATCTTCGTAAAGGGCTCATAATCCAAAAATGTATTATAGCTGCCCTCAACTGCTACAGATGCCTCAGATGTCTCTGCAAATCGCGTTGTCACATATCCGCAGCTACCGGACACTGATATGCTCTGCCCGGACAGCCTGATATAACTGATGACTGTGCTGGTGGGATCAATCGGCAGCATCAATGCACCCATGATGCCGGACAGAGGATCATGCTGTGTGTTCTTGAATGCCTGCCAGAGATCCCCAAATGACAGACCGGATGTGCCGGCATAGACCGTTGACAGAAAATCTGTGAGAGCAGTGCTGTCAATGTCATACAGATGTGTGCCTGGAGATGTACCGGCAGTCAGACCGCCGCCTCCCATGTCACTGGATCTGTCTGATGCAGTGCCGAAGCTGAGTGTCTCACCGGAAAAAATGTATGATCCGTCTCCTCCCTCCGGCTCAATCGGTATACCACCTTGCGGATCTGTCTGATCTGCCTCAAATGCCTCGATGCTGATTGCCTTTGCTGCCGGGCTAGTACGGATAAATTCTCCCGGAGCTGAGCTCCATCCCAGAACAATTACAATGCACTTGTGCGGCGTTCCGGCTACATATGCATTGCACTGCAGAAACAGAAATCCGGTTTTTGGATTGTCACCGGGATGTGGGGATGTGGTTGTTCCTGTCGGTCCTCCGATCGTTGTTATGCCTGCTGTTATCCCGCACCAATTCGTAAATGTCATCTGTACTGTGCTGTCTCTGGTAAACTCCAGATTAAGAGTCCATCCGGATCGAAAATACAGCTTTACTGATTGCTGCAGCATGTCTGGGTTTACCCAGCTATAATCCGTATATGAGTCTGAAATATCTGTACGATGACATGTAATACCCCCGACTTCAAAAACATTATTATTCCAGTCTGATGCTGATCCTATGCTCATATCACCGACTGTGACAGGCGATATAACCACAGGTTGCGTATATGTCGCGTCCTTATATGCCACATATGCCATTATATCACCCCACAGTCATCAGCAAAATATGCCCGTTATATGCTAGAATATTCTCCGGCTTTAAGGAAAATGCGCTGTTATAAGTATACTGGTTTGTCCTGAGGACCGGATCCTGGATGTAAAATGTGCCCTTTTTAGCTGCCGCCGTCCTATCACAGACACAGGGGCATGCAAGTATATCAGATGCAAAGGTCATCAAAGGATCCCTCCTGAGACTTAGCACTGTCTGAGTGTCACTGTCGCCGCTGATCTCGGTTATCCAGTAGTATGCATCAAAAGTGTCAATGTATGCATAATTGGCAGCAGCCGGAGCTGCTGCCTCTATCAAAACGGTCGGGGATATGACATCCACCGGTCCGACCGGGACACCGGATGCACTGCTGATCTCAGTCAGATATGATGTTTTATTCAGGCGGTTATGCTCACCGCTATAGGTATAGTATGTGACAGTCATCTACATCACCCCACATAATAACAGTATCTGTCAACGAACCTTTTAATAAAATCATAGAGCAGATCCACCATCTCATCACGTCTGCCCTCCACCTCAGACCGGATCATCTGCATGGAGGTTGTGGTCCCGATGTTGCCGGATCTCTGGAGATAATGCTCAGCTGCATCATGATATCCTGTCAGTGTACTGCCGTCAAAGCTCATGCTCTGTGTATTGGACGGCGTTTCTGTCTCGGTGCTCTTAGCCTGGTCATAGGATGTCTCTGTCTTTGTATGCATGATAGGGTCACCTGTGGCTGCGCTGCCGATTGCATTTCTGTCCTGCTGTGTTTCGCTGATGGTTTTTCCGGTCGGCTGCGTATCCGTCACTGTTTTGTCGATACGTTTTCCGTCAGCTGCAGTCTCCTGCATATCATAATTGTGCAGCGGATTATATGTGGCAAACAATGCATGATACTGCCGGTACAGATTCTCTCCGTTGTTACGGATCCACATTTTCCAGAGTGCCTTAAAGTCTGCAGCCGTTGCCCGGTCCTCATATGCAGTAAAATAGTAATCTGCAAAGTTAAACATGAAATTATCCAGCACATCTGCATTGGAGTATAGCTCTTCATTATTGACAACAATCTTAATATCACTGACCTCATTCTGATACCATAGCTCCAGGATCGTCTGCAGATGTATCGAGACTTTTTTCTGTGGCATGCTCATCACCTCCCTCAGTCTGGCTGCCGGATCCAACATCACTCATGTACTTGTCATACTCACGCTGCCAAATCTCACTAAAGTGAGGCACAACGTTTTCCCCGTACAGCTTATTAAAAGCATTAAAGCCCTCGATCCTTGCCTTGAGCTTAGACATCGGATATCCCCATGCAACAGCATCCAGACCATGAACCTCATCAGCTGACTGCTGTGCTGCCTTTGTGCTGGAGCGGACCGGAAGTCCCCGGCGAGCGAAATGCCGACGGAAAACAAAATCAAAGTATTGTGACAGATACTGGACATACTGGATCCGCTCCGGCTGTGTGATATCGATGCTGCTGAGCGATCCTCCGTTCACATCACCGAGACCCAGACCGGTGATGATATTGTCTGATACGACCGTCTCCAGATTGCCGTCCAGGATGTTTCTGATCATCTGCTTAACAGCATCCTTATTTTTGCTGTCCGGTACACCGAGGACCGGAGCGATCCGGGAGAAAAGGACATTGATGCCGGCAGACTGGTCGATGTTTGTCATGGTCTCAGCATCTGCCAGAATGTCGGTATCCGCCGACATAAACAGATTATTATAGACGATGATGCAGTCCTCTCCGATCGTGCCGGTGACCGGATCTCCGTTGCCGGCTGAGCTGATGAGCTCCTCACCGAGACCGTACCGATCCAGCTGACCTCCCCTGTCAGCCCATTGTCCTAGGACATACTCATCACCGATCTTTTTGATGCCGGCAGCTCCCCAGAGTGTGAGATATATCTCCAGGAATCTCGGATCGATGCTCTCCGGGAGGTTGTCATACTCAAACATACAGATATCAATGTTCGTGAGATAGTTAAAATATGTCGCCGCCGTGTATCTGTGCTTGATCTTAGCACTCATCTCATCATAGCTCCATGGCAGCGGACCGGGTTGCTTTTTACTCACATTTATCACCTGCTTTCTAAAATGCCCTGCACAGTGTGCAGGGCATTGTTTTTTACTCCTCCGGGATCATGAACACGACCAGCGGAAAACTGTCATTGACCTGATAACGCACGAGTGCATGGGAGAACGAATTGACGCTGTCGCGGCTCGCTGCATACTGGCTTGTGACCTTCTTGCGATCCAGCGTGATGCCCATTGCCATGCGGTCATACATAACTGCGATGACATTGCTGATCAGATATGTGGTCTCGCCCTCCTCGACAGTCAGACCCGCCTCCTCAGCTGCTGCCTTGGTCAGATAGATGCTGGATGCTGTGGTAAAGTTATACGGATCAGAGTATCCGGATGCAATGGCTGCCTGCCATGCCGGTGCTGTGTCATAATCACCGATGCCTAGCAGCTTCTCATTATAAGTGTTAGCTCTGACACCGTACTTCGCAGCCTTTGCCGCCTTGGTGAGCAGGATCTTGTGCACTTCTCCGGCAAAGGTCACATGATCATGGTCATTATACAGTGCACCCATGCGTCTCATGTAATCCTGCGTTTCATCGATACGCTGCAGCATAAATGCCTGGAAAGCAGGTGTGTGCAGCAGCTCCTCAGATGTTACACCGGTTGTCGTGCCGCCAATGGCAGCATACTCGGTCCGGAGGTCAATGACGTTGCCGTTTGCTGTTGCCTTAGCGATACCCATGCTCACAGTCATGTATGCATATACCTCAGCCTTAGCCTGGAGAGTGTTCTCGACGCTGTTATACAAGCCGGCGACAAAGGATGTAAACTCCTCAGCATTCCGGAAAGCGGTAAACAGTGCGTCATAGGTACGCGTCATCGGCACCATAATTCCGTGTGCTTTCTTATAGATCTTGGCAGATATTGGTGGCTTATAGCAGCCAAACTCAATCGAGGCAATGCGCTTTCCTTCCTCAACGCCGGGATAGATGCCGCCGACCGGCGGCTCATTGTAATTGACATAGCCGTCAGGGTTCCAGATCTCATCGATCATCACATCACTGAGCTCGATCAGGACCTGCTCTGTAAACAGTCCCCAGTTAACCGGGTCAACGAACATCGACGGGAGGGAGGCGACATATGCCCTCTTTTCGACGACAACTCTTGCACACTGGCTGAGCAGTGCCTTATACATGACATCTGCAGGGCTGTTGAGTGCAAAGTCACCGTCCTCCGTGAGCTGCAGCTTCTCACCAAGATCCACAATGTACTGATCATCCAGGGCAGTCAGCTCAGCTGCACTGTCTGCCTGGTCCATGTAACCTTTACCGATCATCTGGGAGATCGCTCCCTTTGTCACGGCAACTACATCTGATGTGCTAAACATGATACATGCTCCTCTCTTAATATTGACGGGTGAGTGCCGGCATGGCTGACCGGCACCCACAAGGACGATCACCGGGCTGGTATGGTATACCCAGTCATCTATATAGTATCACATATTTTCCACAATGTCAAGCAATTTGTCAACACCAATTTTCAACAGTGTTTGCATATGGGCTAACAGTGCATTTTTTCATTTTCTGATTGTACTTGTAATGTAGTGTAAATGTAAATGG
>JAZQSX010000061.1:0-235149 GCA_045630285.1 Acutalibacteraceae bacterium
CCCTCCTTCCGCATGACGCTGTTTTCTTAGTTGGGTGCTTTTCATTTTTATTACTGCGGGCTGGGAACGGGTTACACTCTGCTCTTGTGGCGCCCGGCTCTGTTGGCGGCGGTTACAGCGCTGCGATCTCTCGTAAGATCCACTGCACCGCTTGTTCTTCCGTTGCTCCGCTGTTGATGATCTCCGTTGCCAGCAGGGTTGCCTTGTCGATCTTGTCGCGCTCCTGTAAGTTCGCGATATGACGCAAAATCGCTGCTTTGCTTTGATACGAATACATTTTCTCCGTAAACGCTTTTAACATTTGCCCATAGATCGACATCGCCTGCCTGCTCCCCTTTAATAAACATTTCGTGTATTACGCTGACATCACTTTGTGCGAATGTGAAGAACGGGATTGACACGTTGAAAACTATCTGCTATACTGGGGTCATAGGAAGTTTGACCGACCTGCGTTTCGGGCGTGTGGGCTGGGGCATTGTGCATCAGCAGGGTTTCGGCAAACTTCCTTTTTTGCCAGGTGTGTTAGTACCGTTTTTAGTCGAAAATTGTTTTATTCAAAAGGCACTCAATTGCTTAATTGGGTGCTTTTTTATGTATATTGCGGCAAGAAATCAAGGTATCAGTTCTTTTTCGTGTAAAATAACGCCGGCTTTTTTTAGGTGCTCCTGCAGGGTAGCGACATTGAGTGCTGTAAAATCCGAGGTCAATGCTGCGGCGGTGCCTGCCGCCTGACCGGTAACGGCGCAGCAGGGGATAACTCGCATAATGTCCCACATACTCTCGGTAACGGAGGTGCAACGCCCTGCCACAATGAGGTTTTTTACCGAACGGGAATACAAGGTAGAAAAAGGCACCTCGTAGACGGGTCCACGCTCACGCCAATCGGATACCATGCCGATAGAATCTGCGAAAAACACGTGCTTTTCGCTGTCATCCAAGCAGTATTCTCCCACCAGCCTTCGGGTCATACGCACTTGCGGGGTGGTGGCGATCGTCGCAGGCATAATCGTCTCATCGACATCACGCTTTTTCAGAAAATCGTTGAACGTCAGCGCATGAGAGCGTTGCGTGGCCCACGACAGTTCCTTGGCGTCCAGACCGAGAAACCGTTCCCAGTGGCGGGTTCGCTCGTGATCTGCCGCTGATTTTCGGTTTTCCGGGATATCCGCAAACCCAACCACATTCAAGGAATATCCGCTTTTTCCTGCCGAATAGTACCAGCCCGCCAATACGTTCCCTTGCTTGAACGTTTCTGTCGGAGCACCTGCAAAATAGGCGAGGTCGCAGTCGCCGGTGGCATCCACCACGGCCGTCGCTTTGATTGCCTGTCTTCCGGATTTGCTTTCGATTATAACCGCATCAATACGTCTGTCTGTGCAGCCGGTGGCAACAGCATAGGCACCGTAGAGAATCTCAACGCCGGCTTGAAGCAGGTGCTGCTCCGCCAGTAACGCAAACAGCTGTGCATTATATCGCACCTCGAAACGAGGGTCACGCTCGGTACGCTGCGCAGCATCGTTGCGGTCGAGCCAGTTGACGGGATAACCGTTTTCGGCACCGTGTGAAATGGATAATCGCAGCAATTCTTCGGCAATACCAAAAGAAACCTGACGTCCATAGCCGTCACAGAGAGGGAGATAGTAGGTGATAAGTCCTGCTGTTGCCAGTCCTCCAAGCAAAAACTGCTTTTCGAGCAGGATGACACGTTTTCCCAGACGTGCAGCCGCCAAAGCAGCTGAAATGCCGGCAATTCCGCCACCGCATACCAGCACGTCACAGCACTCTGTAACCGGTGTTTGAAGTGTTTCTGTAAGTTGCATCCGTATCACCTCAACTACAGTATATCAAGCAGGTGAGACGCTGTCAATGTATAAAACAGAGTGGCATATGGACAAAAACGCAGATCACTGACTATGAAAATATCGTCACAGCAGCCGTAAACAGCATACAGATAGCAATTCCGAGAAGGGTGGGAAGCAAAAACGCCAGTGCAGTCCATTTGACGCTGCCGGTTTCCTTGTGAATGGTTATCATCGTCGTTGAACACGGCCAATGAACCAGGGAAAACAGGATCGTGCTGACGGCGGTCGTCCAGGTCCACCCGTTTTCGAGAAATACCTGCTTAATTTCCAGCAGATTTCCGGGCTCGGTGAGTGTTCCTTGGGCGAGGTATACCATAAGGATGATCGGCAGTACGATCTCATTGGCGGGGAATCCGAGAATAAATGCAATGAGTATCGCTCCGTCAAGTCCCGTGAGCTGTGCGAAGGGGTCCAGAAAGGAGGCGCAGTGCTGAAGTAAACTGACGTCACCGGCGGTGATATTAGCAAGCAACCACAGCAACAGACCGGCAGGAGCCGCTACGGCGGCGGCACGTCCCAATACGAAGATCGTACGATCCAGTAGTGAGCGTACGATGACACGCCCGACTTGCGGTCGGCGGTAGGGCGGCAGCTCCAGCACGAAGGACGAAGGCTGCCCTTTCAAAAGGGTGACTGACAGTATGCGCGTCACGGCAAACGTGATGAGTATGCCAAGCAGGATGATTGCCGTGAGCAGTGTTGCCGAAACGAGGGTGGTGTGCCAACCGCCGCTGCCAATGAAAAATATCGTAAGCAAAGCGATCAGTGTAGGAAACCGTCCGTTGCAGGGTACGAAGGTGTTGGTGAGGATAGCGAGAAGTCGCTCACGCGGGGAATCGATGATGCGACAGCCGACCACGCCGACGGCGTTGCAGCCAAACCCCATACACATCGTGAGTGCCTGCTTTCCGCAGGCGTTGCATCGCTGAAACGGACGGTCGAGGTTGTAGGCAATGCGGGGAAGGTATCCGCTGTCCTCCAACAGGGTGAATAAGGGAAAGAAGATCGCCATAGGCGGTAGCATCACGGAGACGACCCAGGCTAATACCCGATAAGCGCCGAGCACCACCGCACCGTGAAACCAATCGGGCGCTTTCAGCCATAAAAACAGATCTGTCAGGCGATCCTGTACCCAAAACAGCGCTTCGCCCAGCAAAGCGGACGGCAGGTTGGCGCCGGTGACCGTCAGCCAAAAGATGCCGATCAGCAAGAGAAGCATCAAGGGATACCCCCACCGACGGCTTGTTACGATGCGATCGATACGGCGGTCGGCGTTATCGTATTGTTGTTTTTCGAAGTTGACGGATACTTTGACGATTCGTTCTGCTTCGGATAGCAGGGTGGTTACCACCGTGGTTTTAATGACCTCACTGCCGCCTAATTCACGGCGTGTCTCTTCTAAGATGGTGGCGAGGGTAGGATTCGAAAACGGCGAAAATCCAAATGCCGTTTCGAACGATTGCATCAGTGCCTGATCGTTTTCCAACAAGCGCAGAGCGAGCCAGCGCCGATTGATGTGTGGCGGCAGCTCAGGCAGATGCTGACATATGCGGGCAACAGCGCTTTCAACAGCCACAGGATAGGATACGGAAAAAGGGGTTTGCTGTTTGTCGATCATAGCGTCCAAGGCGTGAAGCAGTGGCTTCAGACTTTGTTTTTGATGCGCTACCGTGCATATAACGGGGATTCCCAGCTGCTGCTCCAGCTTTTTGGCGTTGACGCCGATGCCTTTCCGCTTCGCCTCGTCCATTAGGTTCAGACATAAAATCACTTGCGTGGAAAGCTCTAACGTTTGCAATACGAGATTGAGGTTTCGCTCTAAGCAGGTGGCGTCACATACCACGACGACGGCATCCGGATGTTCAAAGCACAAAAAATTACGGGCGATCTCCTCTTCGGCAGAATGCGCCAGGAAGGAATATGTACCCGGAATATCGACGAATTGGTAGTCATAGCGTTCCGAAGAACAATGACCTCGTGCGCAGCCGACGGTTTTTCCGGGCCAGTTGCCGGTGTGTTGCTTCATACCCGTCAATCCGTTAAAAACCGTGCTTTTTCCGACATTGGGATTGCCCGCCAAGGCAACGACCTTTTGGTAGGCGGAGGGATGACAAGTCGTTTTCATACAGCTTCCTCCTGACAGCGTCGGATGCGTACGGAGCGGCTGTCTCGGCCTCGGATAGCAATAACGGCACCGCGAATCAAGTAAGCAGAGGGATCGCCGCCGGGACTATGTCCTACGCATTGAACGACCGTATCGGGGGTAAGACCAATGTCCAAAAACCGTCTGTGCAGACTGCCGACGGTGTGTAGCTGTGCAACGGTGCCCCGTTCTCCGGGGCGAAGCTGGTTAAGACCGATCAGCGTATTCATAAAGCGCTCACCTTTCTATAGGATGCTACTTTCATCCTATGCGGTGACGGTGAGGAATGACAACAGAAAAGCGGTGAGGCGCTTGCCTCACCGCTTTCTATTAATCCTCTTTGCCGTACGTTTCCACGCACATTCCCTTGTGCCCGCATTTTGGGCAGGTCAGACGGCGTGTGGTGGGCGTATGGTATGCCCAAAACGATTCCTTGAATCTTGGCTTGAATACCTCGTGACACTGCGGGCAAATGTATGCCACACTGCGGAAATAGTACACAGAAAGCCATACGCACAAGGCGATCATGATCGGCATACCCAGAGCAAACGGCCACCAGATGCCTTGGTAGATCCAGAGCAGAATCGTGCCAACTTCAATCGCTTCGGCCGCGATAGCGATGGCGATCATCGTCATGCGTACACGGAACAGCTTCTTTTTGTTTTTCATATGTGCGGCCATGTCACCAAGCATGTCAACCGAAAAAGACTTGCTGCTTTTTACGTGCTGCTGCAGTTCTTCCAGCAGTTTCAGTTTTTCCTGAATTTCCCCGATTTCTTCACAAAGAGCAGCCGATTGCTGTTCGATCAACAGCGTGATGACACTGCCGGGATCCTTTTCGGAAAACAGTTCGCCGATGGCGTTGAGGGAAAATCCGAGGTTTTTGAGAAAGCAGATCACACGCATCTTTTTCAAGTCCTCATCGGAATACAGACGGCGTCCGCCTTCGCTGAGTTCGCTGGGATTCAGAATGTTTCGGTTGTCATAGTATTGTACGGTTCTTACCGAAACGTTGCAGAGCTTTGCTAACTCTCCGGTCGTATATTTTGACACAGCCTTTCACCTCCTTGATGTCAGTTTACTATATGACGCAGCGTCACGAGCAACCCCTGACGCAGGGGGATTTTTTGTTTTTCTCACTTTTTTATTATATACCGTGTGGCAAAAAGTATCAAGTGCCAATCGCAAGTTGACGAACAGGATAAAATAGTGTATGATATAGGTATTACGAAACAGGGGGAACTGCATATGCCACCCAGAAGATACGACCGCGCCCGTCGGCGCAAAAAGACTATTGTTATCGCTATTATTTCATCACTCAGTGCGATTGCTATCGTGTTGGGCGGTTGGGGCTTGGTGCTTGGCATCGGCGCAACGATCAACTATTTTCGGGGCGGTGATTTTCCGTCAGGCGGCGACTCCACGGCACCCTCCACAACGGGGTCGACGCTTCCCAATCAGCCGGAATTACCGCCAAACGGCCCGAAGGCGGTCGCCACCGCTACGGTCGGCAGCAGCGGCGATATTTTGATGCACAACGGTGTGCGTCAATCCGGTTACAACGCCACCCGAGGTGCCTTTGATTTCACAAAATCGTTTGATTTTTTGACGCCGTATGTGACGGACGTGGATTACGCCGTGGTGAACGCTGAGTTTTCCGTCAGCACCGGCAGCACGTACAGTGCGCTGCCGTTCCGGGTTCCGACGGAGGTCGTCCAGGCGCTGAAAAATTGTGGCTACGATATGGGTCTTACCGCCAATAACCACATTGCGGACGGCGGCACATCGGGTATGAAAAAGACAATGCAGACGCTTGCTGAGTACGGAATGGATTTCACAGGTACTCGCCAGCAGGCAAGTGATTCTCGCTACCTTATCAAAGAGGTGAACGGAATCAAGATCGGCATGGTCAACTATACCTACGGCAGCTACTGGAATACCAACTGCTTCTCCACGAGCAATCTCGACGCTTTTTACAAGGATGCTGAGTCCTTGATCAATTCGATGCGAGCCAACGGGGCGGAGCTGGTCTATCTGTATATTCACTGGGGCGAGGAGTATGCGTTGTCCCCCAACGCATACCAACAACAGATCGCACAGAAGCTGTGCGATCTGGGTGTTGATGTGATTGTGGGCGGTCACCCTCATAAGATCCAACCGCTGGAACTCATCAAGAGCACCGACGGCACGCGCCAGACGGTTTGTCTGTACTCCAGCGGCAACCTGCTGTCCGGTCAGCAGATCGAATGTATGGCCGGCGGCACACGTGCCAACAGCCCGCATTGCTACCAGGATTCCTGGCATCACCCGGGATGCGACTATCCCGACGTGGCAGACAGAACGAAGGATACGCACCGTTTGGAGCACGGTCCGACCTGTAATGATAACGGTCACACCGAGGACGGTCTGCTGTTCAACGTGACGGCGACCAAGTTTGAGGACGGCACGGTGATGATCACGTCGGTCGACGTGTTACCCGTGTGGTGTATGGGACGGGGCTTCAAGCGTGCCTCCTATCCCACCAATAGCACGTTTGAGGAGTATATCCTGATTCCTCTGGAAGAGGGCAAAGATTGGGCGGCGGCCTACACTCTGACCGAGGCAGAGGCCACGGAAGCGCAGTATTCGTTTGACCGTACGATGGCACTCGTCGGCGACGGTATGGAGGAGATCAACGCTGCTTGTAAAGAGAAGCTCGATGCCTACGTCAAGGAGTTCCAAAGCAAAAAATAACAAAAAGCGGAGCGGGCTCATTGGAGCCTGCTCCGTTGCTTTTTATTGCAAGTGCACGGTGGTTCTGTTGATTTGTACATGTTCTTCGTCGGTCACGTTGATGCCGGCCTCCGGCTCGATGAAAATGTGCCAACCCGCCATATCGCAGGTTCCTACCTCGGGAACCAGTGTTGCCACGTCGACGGTAAGCGTGCCGTTTTCTGCAATGAGCATATCGGTAACACGGAAGCGATGCGAGCCGCTGCCGGTGCCGATACGGAGCAGAAGCAGAATGCGATCTTCAAAATAAGCGTCATCGTATTTGTCGCAGGCGTCTAAGAATCCGATCGAACAATCATAATATTGATTTTCATCACGGCGCTCCAGGTCAAAGGCGTTCTTGCTTTCCTCGTAGTAAGCCTGAAGCTCCTTGACCGAACGGATTACCGTAACGTCGTGTGAAGTGTCGGACGGACTATGCGTTTCCATGATATACTGCGTGCCAAACGGTACACGGCGTTCGCCCTCGTCGGGCTTGAGAGGGGTGTAGCTGACGTCATTCAACCACCCAAGCTGCGAGAGATTGGCAATCACCTTATCGGGAATGTTGCTGATCTTGCCCATTTCGAGCCGAATTACATAGTAGGCATCCGTTCTGGACGGATAGGTTTCCTGAACCACGTCGTGAAACACCAGCAGCTTGTCACCGGTTTGTATGCAGTCGAACGGTGAAAATAGATCGCTGACATCACGCAGCACCGTAACGGAATTGTTGATCACCAGCAAATGCTCACCGTTTGTGGCTTTGAGATACCGGCCGATCGAGCGGTGGCGTTGTTCGTTGCCGATGAGGATCCGCAGGGTCGTGGCTTCGTTGTCCGAAAGCTCATAGCACAGCCCGTTGGTGCCCTCACAGCCGAGCAGGAAATTGCCGCTCAGCCAGTAGGTGCTGACGCCGTTTTCATCTCGCAGCGTAATGGTGTATTCGGGGCCAAAGTCTGTGCCGACGTTGGTGCTGACATTGGTGTCGGTAGGGCAGGTGGCGTTGCTTGACGGCAGCGAAGGAATAATGCTGCTGTCGATACGTCCCACGATCATATTGATCGTGTTGGAGAGCGCCATAAACATCTGCGTATCGGTGTATTTCTGATACGATGTCTCCGTCTGTACCTCGACGCTTTGCAGCGTTTCGGGAGGCTTTACGGGGAGGGTGGTAGAGGGGGTAGTGGGCGCATTGTCGATCGGTGACTCTGCGGGCGAGAAGGCAAGCGAGGCGACGGTGGCAAGACAAAGCGCCAGCGGAATGCAGGCGACCAGGATTCTGTTGCGGAGCTTTGCGGCATAGCAGCGTTCCTCGCTGCGGCGGAAGATTTCGGCTTTGCGTTCTTCAAAGTTTTTCATAGCAGGTCTTCGCCTTCCTTTCCAAGCGTTGTACGAAGGGTGTTTTTGGCACGGTATAGCAGGTTATCCACCTGCTTTTTGTTCTTTTTCATGACCGTTGCGGCTTCGTCGTAGGACAAGCCCTCGAAATAGACCAGGTGTATGGCGGCCTTCATATCCTTGGGTAGCGTCGCCAGCGCTTCATTCAACAGGCGGTTGCGTTCGCTCAGCAGGAATTGATCCTCCAACAGCACCCGATCGGCGAGAGCACTCTCTGCCTCAGTGATCGGCTCGGTTTGGATCCGATTGCGTCGCTTTATGTAATTGAGTGCGCGACTGCGGCCAAGCATAAATACGTAGGTTTTGAGCGTTACACGAAAGTTGTATCGGGAACGGTGTACTAACAGGTCGGTAAACACGTCAATGGCGATGTCCTCAGCAGCGTGCGTGTCTTGTATATAGCGGTCGACGAAAAAGACCAGGTGATCGAACAGTTCGCGGATGACCTCGTCAAAAGCAGATGTGTCGCCATCCAGGAAACGTCGATAGCTGCAAGCAGCACTGTCCATACGAATATCCCTCCTATCGTGAAAGGTGATTGCCGGCCCTTTCATCTATTATACAACTGAAATCGTAATTTTCCTTATTTTTTCAAAACCTTTTACCAAATATCGTTCAGGCAAAAAAGAAAGCCCCGACCTGTTACCAGATCGGGGCTTTGGCTGCGGAACTAGGAATCGAACCTAGACAAACAGATTCAGAGACTGTCGTGCTACCTTTACACAATTCCGCAATGTGAAAGACCGTGTTTTATTATACCGCTTTTTTGGCGTTTGTCAAGACAAAATTTGCAAAAAATATGCGGATATTCCATTTTATTTTTATACCTATCTATAGTATGCCCGCAAAGCGTGGAAATCATCGGAATCGGCACGGGGAAATCGAATTCGATAGTTAAGGTATCGGCGGTCGAATGGGATTGATTATGACCGCAAAACGAGGAAAATTTAACCAATAAACAACAATTTGCCCAAAAACGGTCGTTTCTTAGGCGAAAAAAGCCCGTTTTTTTAGTGCGAGTTACACAAAAACGAATATTGACGCTTGTGTAAAATCGGACGGCTGTACAGACTTTTTTGCATTCTCGGAAAAACGCTTGATTTTTATGGTTGAGAATAGTATAATTTACTCGAAATCTGAAAAGATGTTTCATTTGTTGCTGAGTACGCAGTTTCTTTAATCGGAAAAAGGAGGAGACCATTATGCGTAAGGTCGTTGCACTGCAAACTCGCAAAGACAACGCCGAAAGCGTCGGTGTCTATTCTTCGATTAAGCGTTGTTTGGATGTGTTTTTCTCTCTCTTGTTCTTTCTCATTCTGTTGCCGATATTCCTGATTATTATCATCGTAGCGGCCGTTGATACCAAAGGCTCTCCGATGTTCGTGCAGGAGCGTATGGGTCGTTACGATGTTCCCTTTAAGATCTACAAGATCCGCACGATGAACGTCAATGCTCCCGCCAACGTGGCAACCCACAAGCTGAAGAACCCTGAAAAGTATATTTCCCGTGTGGGCCAGATGCTTCGCCGCTTGAGCTTGGATGAGCTCCCGCAGCTTCTCAACGTTCTGAAAGGCGATATGAGCTTTGTCGGTCCCCGTCCGGTGGTGCTGACAGAGCGGGATCTGCTCCGCTTGCGGCGTGAAAACGGCGCCAGCAGCGTCCGCCCGGGCATCACGGGTTTAGCGCAGGTCAGCGGCCGTGATACGGTGACGATTGCGGAAAAGGCCCGTTTGGACGGCGAATACGCCAAGTCCTATTCCTTCAAAGGTGACCTTTCGATCCTGGTAAAAACCGCTACGCAGGTGGTTCGTTCCGAGGGCGTTGCCGAAGGTGCCAACGCTTCGATCAGTGCGAAGAAATCCAAGGCGAAGAATTCCGCCTGATGATCTTTTTGATAATAAGAGATGCAACGGGGCCTGCCGTCGGCGGGCTCTGTTTTTTATACATAGCAAGCCAAAACGGCTGTACCGAGGAACGGTACAGCCGCTTTTTGCGTAGCCGAGATTACTTCAGGTTGTTCTCGTAGGACTGGATCATCTTTTTGACCATCTGGCCGCCGATAGAACCGGCCTGCTTAGCGGTCAAATCGCCGTTATAACCCTGCTTCAGGGTAACACCGACTTCGTTGGCAGCTTCCATCTTGAAGCGGTTGAGACCTTCACGAGCCTCAGGAACCATGCTGTTCTTGCTAGACATACGTTACACTCCTCAAAACAGTTATCGTGGCTTTCGCCTGTATTTCATCTTGCGTTTGCAATAGTAGTGTGTGTCGTGTTTTGCAAAACATTCTTGTCAAATTGTGTCAATGCTGTGAGTGAGATTTAGCAAAATAAAAAGCGCTGCCTCGTTGGGCAGCGCTTTGTTAGTACTGATTTTTAAAGCGATTTTTACCGTGCACGTGCGGTCTCACGCACCCGACGGATGAGTCCTTTGGTAAAGGGCAGATATCGTACCAAACGGTAGCACATCTTTTCCGTAAACGGCAGGGCGTTGAACAACGGGCGATAGGGCTCGCTCATCATCGGACGAACGTCCAACAGATTTTTGAAGATTGTGAACTCACGTCGGCGAATATCCGCCAGGATCTCGTCGTGATACCGCCCTTCGGTGAACTCGTCGTACTTTTCCAGCGAGGCGATAAAGTTGCGAATGTGATTAACACGGAAGGAGACGTCACGCCGCACCTTCGACGACCAGCTACCCACGCTGTTCATACGGTAGCAGGACATCGCTTTGTCCAGGAAATAGATATTTCCCAAATCGCCGAGATAGAGCAGTCGCACCACGTCACCGGACACGGCGATCGCCATAAACTCCGGCGTTTCGGTCAGAGACGTGTACGGCTCGCTTTTGTAGAAATAGCTGCTGGTTTGGAACGGATAGCTTTTGCCCGAGAGAATGTCACGGATGAGCTGTGTACCGTTGATCTCGCCACTTTCCGCCTCGTAAGCAGGGAAAAGCTTGCCGTTGGGCTGCCCGTCGACGGTGACCCCCTGAACACGGTGTACGCACATGGTACAATCGGGGTTTGTTTCCATAATATCAAACTGCGTCTGCAGCTTGGTATCATCGCACCAGTAATCATCACCCTCACACAGACAGAAATACTTGCCGCGGGCACGGGGATACTGATGAGCGAAATGGATGTTGATGCGCTGGGAATGTTGGTTGACGGTTTGATAGATCGGACGAACGATATCCGGATACCGTTCCTCGTATTCCCGAATGATGTCAGCCGATTCATCGGTCGAAGCATCGTCGTGAATCAGCAATTCAAAACGAAAATTGGTTTTTTGGGACAGGATGCTGTCCAGGCATTGCCGCAGATAGCTTGCGTGGTTATATACCAGGCAAGAAACCGATACCATGATGGGTTCCATAGAAGGCCTCCTGATTATTGCTCTGTGTTGGATGGTGCCGCTTTCTTGGTTTTCAGCTTGGGGAGCCGCAGTTTCGGCAAAATCCACAGCATCGCCACGAAAAGGAAAATACCCAAAACGGTATCGGTGCGTGTGATCGGAACGTTGATCAAACGCAGAGTCAACTGTATCGCCAGCAACGCACAGATTGCTTTACCGTACGACTCCACCGCCTTAGAGAAGAACTTAAACAGCACCGTCAAAATAACGGGATAAATGATGAGGCCGATAAAGCCAAAATGCATATACGCTTCGGCAAACAAGCCCGTGTTCGGGGAGGGGACGAGGCCGTTGAAATACTGGGCGCTGATGACATACAGCGGTGAGGTAGCGTACGGCGTTATAGAGGAGAAGAGCTCCTCCAGCACAAAAACGTCCTGTGTCCAGAAGACGTTGGGATTTACGCTGAAGAAATCATAATAAAGCGAGTTCATCCAAGAGGGGATATACATCTCCCGGCGGAGGAACAGCGAGTAGATGATGCTTTCTCCACGGAGAACGATTTCGACCAGGCAGAGTGACAGCAATGCCAGAATAATCACGTCGAATACACGTTCAAAGCGTTCCAGACACTTCATCCGATAGAAAACATAGATCGCCACAACGACCGCCAGAATGAATAGGCGGCTTTTTTCCGAACTGACCGAGAACATCGACAAGATGCACAGAATGCTTAAAATAAGCGGCACTGCCTTTTTGCGGATCAAGGCGGACAGCAGGTAGTACGGCGTGACGAAGGTCGCCAAGCTGCGCAGGATCGACAAGGCATATGCGCCGAGCGTGCCGGCGATGCTGTCGAGATATTCCTGATAGCTGGAGCGGTTGCCGTACACGTCCTCGCTTTCCAGCGAAAGCGACAAGGAAAAGCCGTTATAACAGAGCTTGTGTATGATGAAGAGAATACAAATTGCTGCACAGAACAGATTGATATTTCTGTTGTTAAGCAGGGAGAACGAGGGATCTTTCTGCAAACGGGGCGGATGCTTTGCGTGCCACCGCTGACACAGAGCGTCAAAGCCGTATACCGCAGCCATCAACAGCAGGAAATACATGTTGCTGAACCAGAAGAAGCCGAAGGGCGTATCGTTGAGCGCAAACGACGAGTTCAAGGGGACGTAGTACAAAATCAGCAGGAAGCGCATCAACAAGCGGGAAAACGAATCGGTCAGAGGCAACTTTGCGTGAATATACACTGCCGGTAGAAACACGAAGGTAGCCAGCAGTTCTTTCCAGACGTTGAATTGCACGCCATAGGTGCAGCCTTCCACGTATTCTTTGTAGGTCAGCAGAAGAATGGTCAGCAGAATGTAGATCACTTTAACGATCACGGGGACCAGGAAACGCTGCTTAAAAGAAGATTCTTTTAGGAACAGACGGTCCGCAATACGATGAAGTGTCGCCTTGGCGCGGGTGAAGTAGGAGCCGATTTTCTCTTTTTCCATAGCGTTTCCTCCTTTCGCGGTAGTCAAATCCGAGTTAAACGTTGTTTTTATCTGCCATCAAGCGATAGGCACGGGTCCAGGACATTTTGTACTTTCCGTGACGCCGTAAGGCGTCCTGCAGGCAAAGCAGGCGCCAATGCTTACGGGACAGCGTGCGGTACAGCACGCCTTGGTCCCGAATGTATTTTTCGTCGTACCCCGTATTCCAGCTGGAGGCACGTTCTTCGGTCAATTCGGCAATATAATCCGGCACGGCGTATATACGCAGTCCTTCACGCAGGCAGGCACCCAAAAAGAGGTTGTCCTCACCGTGACAATGTGCCGTACCGCCGCCAAAGCATTGATTGAAGAAAATGCCGCGCCGCCGCACGGAGTCGTTACGGAACGCCACACGGGCGGTGCCGTAACGCAGGAAGTTGAGTCGGGAAACACGGCTGTCCTTTTGAATGACGGCGCGGGACGGGGTGGCTTCCTGCAGATTAAAAACGATCACGTCGGCATCGGGATGTCGGCGGAACGCTTCAGTGACGGTTTCCACATACGTGTCGAGATACCGCATATCGTCGTCAGCAAACAGGCAAATATCACCGTCTGCACGCATCAGCGAGTTGTTACGGTTGAGTCCTACGCCACGCTCGGCGAAATTGAGGTAGGTGATACGATGCCCGTTCCATTCGAAATGCTCGATTTCGTTACGGTCGCACTGATTGCCGATGATCGCATCACTGCGGATATTCATTTTTTCAAGCAACGAGTGGTCGTCCTGATTCATGGCGGCGACCAAAACCTGTACCCGCATAGTGAACCTCCGAATTATTTCAAGTGGAATACTTTGATGAAGCCCCAGTAGCATACGTGGAATGCCGAGCGAAACACGTTCAAGTGCTCCAGCTTGCGGTAAACGTGCCACTGGTATTTTACCAGCTTAAACTTGTTACGGGAGATGGAGTTGCTGCGAATGCGATAGTACATCAGCACCTCGGGCAGCCCGTAAACGTACGGCTCCACCTTCAGCATTTTCAACCACAGCGCATAGTCGTTACGCTTGCGGATGTTGGGTACGGTAAACTTTCCCATTTTGGCAACGCTGTACATCACCGAGGAATTACCTACGGGGCAGTCCAGCAGCAAACGGTTGTAGCTGGTTTTGGGGATGCTGCGAACGACCTTGCCGAGTGACTCACCGTTTTCGTTGATGTGCTCATAGGAAGTGCAGGAAAACGCATAATCGTTCTCTCGCATAAAAGCCAATTGCTTTTCCAGCTTTTGTGGATGCCAAAGATCGTCGCTGTCCAAAAAAGCGATAAACTCACCGTTGGCGTGTTCCATAGCCGTGGTGCGGGCAACAGCGGCACCCGAATTGGTCTCCAGACGGAAATACCGAATACGGGGATCTTCGTTTGCCAAAGCCGTGAGCACCTCACGGGAGTTGTCAGTTGAGCAATCGTCGACCGCTACCAATTCCCAGTTCTCATAGCTTTGTGCTTGAAGAGAACGGACAGTTTCCGTAATGCAGTCGGCGCAATTGTATACCGGCATAACGACAGAGATCAAGCCAGTTTCCATAAGAAGCTCCTCCTTGGAAGCAATGCTGAGTACAAGTAAAGGTTATTTTTGCTCATAACCTTTTGTATTATAGCACATCTTGCTGAAAAAGACAAGTAAAATAATGCGGATCCCCATAAAAGTGCCGCCATGTGTTGTTGTTATCCGCCGTGGAAGAATGACACAGTTCAACAAGAGGCGTCGGGGCAATGTCGATGTTAATTTGCGCTTTCCGTGCATCTTTTATGATCTTCGGTGTTGACTTTAACGCTTAAAAGTGCTAAACTGATCTGTATTGACATTTCTTGAGGACGTTATATCACGTTGCGGAGGAACGGTATATGGTTATTACAGAGTACTTGGAGCGCAATGCACGGCTGTATGGCTCGGATATTGCCTTGGTGGAGATCAATCCGTCGGAGGAGCGGGACAAAGCTGTGACCTGGCGTGATTTCAATCTGATCGAAAACGCTAATCCCGAGGCGCCGTATCGCCGTGAGATGAGCTGGAAGGATTTTGACCGCCGTGCCAATCGGTTTGCCAATCTGCTGCTCAGCCGTGGGCTGAAGCGGGGGACGAAGGTCGGTATTTTGCTGATGAATTGCCTGGAATGGCTGCCGATTTATTTCGGCATCCTGAAAGCGGGCTGTATTGCCGTGCCGATGAACTTCCGCTATGCGTCGGATGAGATCAAATACTGTCTGGATCTGGCGGATGTAGAGCTGTTGGTGTTTGGTCCGGAATTCGTGTCACGTATGGACGCTATTGTCGACGAGATCCCGAACGTCACGCTGTTCTACGTCGGTAAGAACGGCCCGACGTATACGGAGGATTGTATGCGCTTGGTGGAGTATTGCTCCTCCAGTGCGCCTCCGATCGTATTAGAGGATACCGACTTTGCGGCGATCTATTTTTCCTCCGGCACTACCGGCTTCCCGAAGGCGATCCTGCACAATCACCGTGCGCTGACCTGTGCGTGTGAGGTGGAACAGCAGCATCACGGTCAGACCCGTGATGACGTGTTCTTGTGCATCCCGCCGCTGTACCATACCGGTGCGAAAATGCACTGGTTCGGCTCGCTGAAATCGGGCGGGCGAGCGGTGCTGCTGCGTGGCGTCAAGCCGGAATGGATCCTGCGTGCCGTGACGGAGGAAAAGTGTACGATCGTGTGGTTACTCGTGCCGTGGGCACAGGATATTTTGGATGCGATCGAGTCCGGTCGAGTCAATCTGAATGACTACTATCTGGATCAGTGGCGCCTGATGCATATCGGTGCTCAGCCGGTGCCGCCGAGCTTGATTAAAAATTGGAAAAAGCTGTTCCCGCATCATTTGTACGACACCAACTACGGTTTGTCCGAGTCGATCGGTCCCGGCTGCGTGCATCTGGGTGTTGAGAACGTACACAAGGTCGGTGCGATCGGCAAAGCGGGATATCAATGGGAATGCGCTATCGTTGATCCCTGCGGTCAGCCCGTCACTCGTGGTGACGTTGGTGAACTGATCGTAAAGGGCCCGGGCGTGATGCTGTGCTATTACAAAAACGAGGAAGCCACCGCCGAGGTTCTCAAGGATGGCTGGCTGTATACGGGAGATATGGCACGGGAGGACGAGGACGGATTTATTTATCTGGTTGACCGCAAAAAGGACGTTGTCATTTCCGGCGGTGAAAACCTGTACCCCGTGCAGATCGAAGATTTCCTGCGTGCTTTTGATAAGATCAAGGACGTCGCCGTCATCGGCTTGCCGCATCCCCGCTTGGGCGAAATTGCCGCAGCGATCGTGGAGATCAAAGAGGGGATGACCTGCACCGAGGAGGAGATCAACGCCTTCTGCGAGGGTATGCCCCGTTACAAGCGCCCGAAGAAGATCATCTTCGATAAGGTGCCTCGCAACCCCACCGGTAAGATCGAAAAACCGGTGCTGCGTGAGAAGTATTGTCAAGGTCGGTTGGTTGAAGCCCAAATCACCGGCTGATGACCGATTCTTGTCGATTTAGCACGGAGTTTTACCTTGACACTGTGTTGGATAAAGAGTAGAATATTGAGATAAGCGATGATATCCGTTTGGCAACTCCGATTGAGCAGTGCGGTTTGGCAACGGATTCGTCGATTGAGATGTTGCAGGACGACCGAGATTTCTCGGCGTTTGAGGAGGATGTTTCCTATGAAAACCTTGATGCTCGGTAACGAAGCCGTTGCACGTGGCCTGTATGAGGCAGGATGCAGCTTCGTTTCCAGTTATCCCGGTACGCCCAGTACTGAAATTACCGAGGCGGTTGCCAAATATCCGGAGGTCTATGCCGAGTGGGCACCCAATGAAAAGGTGGCTATGGAGGCGGCGTTTGGCGCTTCGATGTCGGGAAGCCGCAGCTTTTGCGGCATGAAGCACGTTGGCCTGAACGTGGCTGCTGATCCGTTGTTTACCATTGCTTATACCGGTGTGAACGCCGGTATGGTCATTGCCGTGGCTGACGATGCGGGTATGCACAGCTCGCAGAACGAGCAGGATTCCCGCCACTATGCCCGTGCTGCCAAGATTCCGATGCTGGAGCCCGCCGATTCGGCGGAAGCGCTGGCGTTTTCCAAGCTGGCGTATGATCTGTCCGAGGAGTTTGACACGCCGGTTTTGCTGAAGATGTGCACCCGTGTTTCGCACTCCCAGAGTGTGGTGGAGCCGGGCGAACGTGTTGAACATAGCAAGGAATACGAGAAAACGCCGCAGAAGTATATCATGATGCCCGGTAACGCCAAGCGTCGCCACCCGGTAGTGGAAGCCCGCACCAAGGCGTTGGTCGAGTATGCGGAGACGGCGGCGATCAACCGTGTGGAAGAGGGAAAAGAGCGCTCGCTCGGTATCATCACCTCCTCCACGTCATACCAGTACGTCAAAGAGGTGTGCGGTGACAAATATCCCGTTTTGAAGCTGGGTATGATCTGGCCGCTCCCGGTGAAGAAGATCCTGGATTTTGCCGCTTCGGTGGATAAGATCTGCGTGGTCGAGGAGCTGGACAGCTTTGTAGAAACACATTGTCGTGAGCTTGGCTTGTCGCCCGTGGGCAAGGAGACCTTCCCGTGCATCGACGAGTTTTCTCAGAATCTGGTTGCCGAGAAGCTGTCGGAAACTGTGCCGACCGCCGGTGCCAAGTTGGACGAGGTCATTCCGGCACGTCCTCCCGTGATGTGCGCAGGTTGTCCGCACCGTGGTTTGTTCTATACGTTGGCGAAGAACAAGATCACGGCTTTAGGAGATATTGGCTGCTATACCTTGGGTGCCGTGCCGCCTTTGGGCGCTTTGGACAGCACGATTTGTATGGGTGCTTCCATTTCCGGCTTGCACGGCTTTACCAAAGCCAGTGGTAAGAAAGCGGTGGCGGTTATCGGTGATTCCACCTTTATGCATTCCGGTGTTACCGGTCTGATCAACGCTGCCTACAATGAGTCTAATTCCACGGTGATCATCGTGGACAACTCCATTACCGGTATGACGGGACACCAGCAAAATCCCACGACCGGCTTTAATTTGAAGGGTGATCCCTGTACCAAGATCGATCTGGAAACACTGTGCAAGGCGGTCGGTATTCGCCGTGTCCGTGTAGTGGATCCGTACGATCTGGCGGCGTGTGACGCTGTGATCAAGGAAGAACTTGCCGCTGAGGAACCGTCTGTTATCATTTCCCGCCGTCCGTGTGCTTTGCTGAAGTATGTGAAGCACAACAAGCCGCTGGTGGTGGATGCCGAGAAATGTAAGAGCTGCAAAATGTGTATGAAGATCGGCTGCCCTGCCATCAGTATGGTGGACGGTAAGGCAAAGGTCGACAACACGTTGTGTACCGGCTGTGGCGTGTGTGCCCAGCTTTGTAAGTTCGATGCCTTGAAGGCGCCCGAGGAGGTGTGACCGTGAAAACGAAAAACGTTATGATCGTCGGCGTTGGCGGTCAGGGAAGTCTGCTGGCCTCCAAATTACTCGGTCGTTTGCTTCTGACAAAAGGTTACGACATCAAGGTCTCCGAGGTCCATGGCATGAGCCAGCGTGGTGGCAGCGTCGTTACGTATGTGCGCTTTGGTGATAAGGTGTATTCGCCTATCATCGATAAGGGCGAAGCGGATTATATCGTGTCCTTTGAACTGCTTGAGGCGGCCCGCTGGACAGAGTACCTGAAGCCTGACGGCAAGATCGTTGCGAACACGCAGCAGATCAATCCGATGCCGGTTATCACCGGTGCCCAGACGTATCCTACGGAGCTGGTCGCCAAAATGCAGGTGGCGGGTATTGATGTGGATGCGTTTGACGCATTGAAGCTGGCGGAAGAAGCCGGCTCCTCCAAGGCGGTCAACATTGTGTTGATGGGTCACTTGTCCCGCAATTTTGATTTTACGCTGGAAGAGTGGATGGAAGCGATCGAGCAGAGCGTACCGTCCAAGTTCCTGGAGCTCAATAAAAAAGCGTTCTTGTTGGGGCGCGAGGCATAAACATACTGACACAAGGAGAGCGACACTGTATGGCAAACTACTATCAACCGGAAATTGAGACTGCTTCCCGTGAACAGATTTTGGAGTGGCAGAACGAACGTCTGGTAAAGCAAGTGCAGCACGTGTGGGATAACGTGCCGTATTATCGCAAGAAAATGGAAGAAAAAGGGCTGACCCCTGCGGATATCCAGGGTGTTGCCGATCTGCACAAGCTGCCCTTCCTGACCAAAAACGATCTACGTGAGGCGTATCCTTACGGCTTGCTTGCCAAACCGCTTTCGGATTGCGTTCGCATTCAGTCCACGTCCGGCACGACCGGCAAGCGCGTGGTGGCGTTTTATACCCAGCACGACGTGGATCTGTGGGAAGACTGCTGTGCCCGCGCGATCGTTGCGGCGGGCGGCACAAATGAGGATGTTTGCCAGGTTGCCTATGGATATGGTCTGTTTACCGGTGGTCCCGGCCTTAACGGTGGCTCTCATCGTGTTGGTTGCCTGACGCTGCCGATGTCTTCGGGTAATACCGATCGTCAGCTGCAGTTTATGACGGACCTTGGTACCACCATTTTGTGCTGCACCCCGTCATATGCGGCGTACTTGGCCGAGTCGATCTATGAGCGTGGTATTCGGGATCAGATCAAGCTGAAGGCGGGTATCTTCGGTGCCGAGGCGTGGAGCGAAGAGATGCGCAGCGATATCGAAAGCAAGCTCGGGATCAAGGCGTATGATATTTACGGTTTGACCGAGACCTCCGGCCCCGGTGTGGCTTTTGAGTGCTCCGAGCAGGCGGGTATGCATATCAACGAGGATCACTTCATTGCTGAGATCATTGATCCCGATACCGGGGAAGTGCTGCCCGAGGGCTCCAAAGGCGAACTGGTGTTCACCTCGATCACTAAGGAAGCGTTTCCGCTGCTTCGTTATCGTACCCGTGATATTTGCGTGCTGACCCGCAAGCCTTGCTCCTGCGGCCGCACGCACGTGAAGATGTCCAAGCCGATGGGCCGCAGTGATGATATGCTGATCATCAAGGGTGTCAACGTGTTCCCGTCGCAGATCGAGACGGTGCTTATCGAGCAGGGATATCCCGCAAACTATCAGATCGTGGTCGATCGTGTCAATCACTCCGATACGCTGGAGATCATGGTGGAAATGACTCCCGATATGTTCTCGGATGAGATCACCAAGATTGGTGAGCTGGAGAAGTCGTTGGTCGGCGCTCTTAAGACGATGCTTGGCATCTACGCCAAGGTCACGCTGGTTGCGCCCAAGACCATTGCCCGCAGTGAGGGTAAGGCCGTTCGTATCATCGACAAGAGAAAGATATGATATGCAAAAAGCCGTAAGACAGTGGCTGTCTTACGGCTTTTTTTACAAATCGTCAGCGTCCTGTTCCGGCGGCTCACCGTCCTTGGCGGTGCCGGTATAGCTCCCCAAAATATCCGATAAGATCTCCTGGCGTCCTTGCTCGACCATGGCGTGGGCGCTGCTTTCAACCGTGTCGGATAACCGAATACGAGTATGACGCTTCTTCTTTTCCACAGTATACCACTCCCTATCATTATATTAGGAGTAGTATACACCTCATTCTTCTACAATATACGGGCGAACCTGTTCCAGAATCCGCAGACCGAGTGTAACCGTCATGCGCAGACCGTTTTCGCAGTATTCTTCCGATTCGACAGCACCTTCACGGCGGCACAGGCCGGCAAGCGCTCCCTTGTCAAAGGGAAGCAGCAGCTGTACCCGCCGACGGTCGGGTGGCAGCGCCTCGGCAATGCGCTCTAGCAGCCGTTCGATACCACCGCCCGTTTTAGCACTGATGCATAACGGTTCACTGCCGTCAGGCTCCAAGGCGGGCAGGGCGGCGGGACGGTCACACTTGTTAAACACGGTCAGCACCGGTCGATCTCCACGGCCCAGCTGCTGCAACAGTTCATGGGTAACGGCAAGATGCTCTGCCGCTTCGGGGCTGGAAATATCGCACAGATTGAGGATAACGTCCGATTCGGCAGCCTCCTCTAGTGTCGAGCGGAAAGCGTCGACCAAATGGTGGGGGAGGCGGCGTACCAAACCAACCGTGTCGATGAGCAGCACGGTCCGTCCGTCCGGCAGCTTTAAGGCACGGGAGGTCGTATCCAACGTGGCAAAGAGCTTGTCCTCCGCCAGTACGCCCGCCGAGGTCAAACGGTTCATCAGCGTGGATTTTCCGGCGTTGGTATAGCCGACGATCGCCACGGTCTGTACGCTGTCCTTGCGCCGACGCTCCCGACGCAGCAACCGCTGTTGCTCAACAGCTTCCAGTTGCTGGCGCAGTGCTTGGATGCGTCTGCGAATGTGCCGACGATCGCTTTCCAATTTCGTTTCACCGGGGCCACGGGTGCCGATGCCGCCGCCCAATCGGGACAGTGCCGTGCCCTGACCGGCAAGACGGGGGAGAAGGTATTGTAATTGAGCCAATTCCACTTGAAGACGTCCCTCGGCAGAACGGGCACGGGCGGCGAAAATATCCAAAATAAGCATGGTGCGATCTACCACGCGGCAGGGAAGGGCGTCTTCGATGTTGCGCTGTTGGGTAGCGGTCAATTCGCGATCGAAGATCACAAGATTGGCTTCGTTTGCTTCCGCCAACTGTGCCAGTTCCTCCAAACGCCCGCTCCCCAGGCAGGTGGCCTTGTCGGGGGACTCCCGCTTTTGTACCATACGACCAAGCACGTCGGCACCGGCCGTGTCGGCAAGCTCCTCCAATTCGTCCAAGGAAACCTCTACATCAAAGTCGCCGGTATCGATCGACACCAGCAACGCACGCTCACGTTGGACCTCGTTTTCCAACTCGTTAAGATGCTCCATGGACCCACCTCGTTTCCTCGTTTTTGATAGTATACCAAAAAACTTTGTATATTGTCCATAGTGTAACGGCGTTTCTGTGTAAAAAAATCTCTGTTATTTTTGAAAATTTATGTTCCCTTGTGTCGAAAAGTATGTTACAATAGGTTCAAACACAATATATGGAGAGGGATGGGAGTATTATGGCACAGGAAATTGCAAGCGAAAAGATCTTTTCAATGCCGAATCAGGTGGCACCGCTGAGCATCATTGCACAGCCCGGCACGGAGGAGTTGGCGTCAAAGATCAACTACTATCTGACGGATTGGGCGGAAAAGGCCGGTGTTCCGAAGGAGTCGTTTTTGATCCAGGCGGAATGCCCTCGCTTTTCGTCCGGTGACGGCAAGGGCCTCATCAAGGAAAGCATCCGTGGCGATGATCTGTTTATTCTGGTCGACGTTGGAAACTACAACGTGAAGTACAACATCTTCGGCCAGAAGAATTGTATGTCTCCTGACGACCACTTCCAAGACCTCAAACGTATTATTCAGGCGGCAGGCGGTAAAGCACACCGTATCAACGTCATTATGCCGATCCTGTTCGGCGGAAGACAGCATCGCCGCAATTACCGTGAGTCGCTGGACTGCGCCGTTGCGCTGCAGGAGCTGGAGCGTATGGGCGTTTCCAACGTTATCACCTTTGATGCTCACGACGCCCGTGTGCAGAATGCCGTTCCGCTGATGGGCTTTGATAACATCATTCCCTCCTACCAGACGCTGAAGGCGATGTTCCGCAAGTACCCCGATCTTCGCCCGGACAATATGATGATCGTCAGCCCCGACGAAGGCGCCATCAACCGCAATATGTTCTACGCCTCCACGCTGGGCGTTGATCTCGGTATGTTCTATAAGCGCCGTGACTATGCACACGTTGTCAACGGCCGCAACCCCATCGTGGCTCACGAGTATTTGGGTAACTCGGTGGAGGGTAAGGACGTCTTCATCGCCGATGACATCATCTCCTCCGGCGAATCGATGCTGGATATTGCTTACGAGCTGAAAAAGCGCAAGGCAAACCGCATCTTCTGCTATGCGACCTACTCGATCTTTACCAACGGCTTGGAGAAGTTCGATAAAGCGTACGAGGAAGGCTATATTGCCGGCGTACTCGGCACCAACCTGACCTACCGTTCGGACGAGCTCAAAAAGCGTGAATGGTTCTGCGAGGTAGACGTTTCCAAGTATATCGCTTACTTCATTGCGTCGCTCAACCACGATATGTCGGTTACTCGCCTGATCGATCCCCACGACAAGATCAAGCAGCTGCTTGCCCAGTACAGGTAATCCAAAACGAAAGCCGCCCTCCATTGCGGAGGGCGGCTTTTTGCGTGGTGATCAGTCAACAACGATCATACAGATGAAGCGAATCAGCTCGTTGCCGGTGTTTTTGACGCCGTGCCCTTCGCCGTCGGGGCAGAAGGTGGTCATACCGGGCAGGATCGGCACGTCGGTACCGTTGTCGCTGTACACGCCGGTGCCGGACAAGAAGAAATACGTTTCGTTTTCACCGGAATGGGTGTGGAAGCCGACCTCCTTGCCGGGCTCCAGCTCCACCAGTGAGAACATACGCACCTTGGGGTTGAAGCCCTCAAAGCCACGCAGACTGTTGTGCGTTAAGATCAGCGAGCCGTCATCGGCGGTTTCTGCCTTTTTCGGCAGTTCGGAAAAGGACAGTACCATAGCATTTTCCTCCTTCGTTTACAGTGCTTTCGCTGCTAATTATACGGCGTTTTACGCCAAATAGCAAGGGCCGATTGACATATTTACACCAAAAGCCAGCATAAGTTGCTACTGTATGGGAGGGATTTATGTGAAATGGATCAGAAGCACAGCCGTAGCGGCACTGTGTGCGGTGTCGCTGTTATCTGCACCGGTCAAGGCGGAATCGTTGATCGTTGAAGTTGAATCGGGTGTGACCGCAGCGGATGCCATGGCGCTGGAAATACCGCCGGAGTTTGACGAGGCGCTTCCGGTTGCAACGACGGCATCGTCACTTGAGATCGGTGGCAAATCCGCTGTTTTAATGGACATCACCTCCGGCACAGTGCTGTATGAGAAAAATGCTCACGAGAAGCTGCCCATTGCCTCGGTGACCAAGGTGATGACGCTTTTGCTGGTAATGGAGGCGCTCGATGAGGGGGCCGTTTCTTTGGACGATGCGGTGACCTGCTCGCCGGAGGCGGCGTCAATGGGCGGCTCACAGATCTGGCTGGAGCCGGGGGAGGTCATGTCGGTTCACGAGCTTTTGAAAGCGGCGGCGATCGTGTCAGCTAACGATGCATGTGCGGCATTGGCGGAGCACATTGACGGGTCGATCGAGAGTTTTGTGGAGCATATGAACGCCCGTGCGGAAGAATTGGGAATGAACGATACCCGGTTTCTGGATTGCAGCGGCCTGAATGACGAGGCTCATTCCAGCGCCTACGATGTGGCGTTGATGTCGTGTGAACTGATGAAGCATCCCTTGATCAAGCAGTATACGACGATCTGGATGGACACCTTGCGTGACGGAAAATCACAGCTGGTGAATACCAACAAACTGATTCGCTTCTACAAAGGCGCTACCGGTCTGAAAACGGGAACGACGTCGACGGCGGGACACAATTTATCGGCAACGGCGGAGCGGGACGGTTTGTCGCTGGTGGCAGTCATTCTTGGATGCTCTACGACTGATGAGCGATTCGGCGGTGCAAGAAAGCTGCTGGATTACGGCTTTGCTCATTATAGCATGCACACGCCGCAGATCGACGCGGCGCAGTTAAAGCCGATTCCGGTGCTGCGTGGCGTGGAAACGGAGGTTGCCACCTATGCAGAGCCTCCTCGTCCGATGTTGATGAAAAAGGGCGACGAGAAGAAGGTGACCTGCACGGTGGAGCTGGCAAGCGATTTGGAGGCGCCGGTGGAGCAGGGACAGATCGTTGGAAAGGTGCGACTGATGCGTGAAGGGGAAGAACTGGCAGCCTATCCCGTATATGCGAAAGCGGCGGTTGAGCGGTTGGGGTTTGGTGAGTGCTTGAAGCGATTGTTTGCGGCACTCTGCGGATGATTTTATGACGAACTTCTGCAAAAAGGCGGGAGTTCGTCCTTTTTTTGCAAAATATTTCAAAAAAACGCAAAAGATTTTCCAAGTTATCGGTTGCAATCGACGCACGAATATAGTAAAATAGAGAAAAGAAATCCGTGGACTATGGAGGGACAGTATGGCAACGACATTGGACATTCGTCATCTCGAAGGCTTTGTGCGTGAGCACGAGCTGTCGGGTATGCAGGCGCAGGTCACTGCTGCACACGATATGCTGCACAGCGGTACCGGTATGGGTAATGATTTTCTCGGCTGGTTGACGTTGCCTACCGACTACGACAAGGAGGAATTTACCCGCATTCAGGCTGCGGCGGAACGTATCAAGCAGGATACCGATATTTTTATTGCTATCGGCATCGGCGGTTCGTATCTCGGCGCCCGTGCGGTGATCGAGTTCCTGAAATCCCCGTTGTATAACAACCTGAAAAAGGATACGCCCGACGTGTACTTCGCCGGCAACAACATCAGCGCTTCTGCACTGAGTGAGTTGCTCAGCCTGTGCGAGGGCAAGCGTGTTTCGATCAACGTGATCTCCAAATCGGGCACGACAACGGAGCCTGCAATCGCATTCCGTGTGTTCCGCGATTATCTGGAAAAGACGGTCGGTGCTGAGGAGGCTCGTCGCCGTATCTACGTGACGACCGACAAGGCTCGTGGTACGCTGAAGGGTCTGGCAGACCGTGAAGGCTATGAGACCTTTGTCGTGCCGGACGACGTTGGCGGCCGTTTCTCGGTGCTGACGGCTGTGGGCCTGCTGCCCATTGCTGTGGCGGGCTGCGACATTGCCAAGCTGATGGCAGGCGCTGCTGAAGCGCAGGAGAAGCTGGCGGAGCCTTCGATCGAGGCGAACGATTGCTATAAGTACGCCGCTTTGCGGAATATTCTGCTTCGCAAGGGCCGTGCCGTTGAATTGATGGTCAGCTATGAGCCCCGCTATGCGATGATGGCAGAGTGGTGGAAGCAGCTGTACGGCGAGAGTGAGGGTAAAGACGGCAAGGGCTTGTTCCCGGCTTCGGTCGTTTTCTCGACCGACCTGCATTCGCTGGGTCAGTTCGTGCAGGACGGCTCCAACATTTTGACCGAGACGGTCGTTCTGATCGACAAATCTCCGGTCGAAGTGGTTATTCAGGAGGATCCCGAAAACGTGGACGGTCTGAACTTCCTGACTGGTCGCACGATGGAGGAGATCAACCGCAAGGCGTATGAGGGTACGGTTTTGGCGCATACCGACGGCGGTACACCGAATATGGTGCTGCACGTACCGTGCGTGTGTGAGAAGGAACTCGGTTACCTCTTGTACTTCTTTGAAAAGGCTTGTGCGATCTCGGGATATATGCTGGGTGTCAACCCGTTTGATCAGCCCGGTGTTGAGGCGTACAAGAAGAATATGTTTGCTCTGCTGGGTAAGCCCGGTTATGAAGAGCAAAAAGCGGCGCTGGAACAGCGCTTGGGACGCTAAGTTGGCAGTTGCCGCCTTCGGGCGGTGAATATAGACTGGGAGGAATGGAAATGATTACTTTAATTCTCGGCAAAAAGGGCTCCGGCAAGACGAAGAAGTTGCTCGATATGTGCAACGAGGCTGTTGCGCAGTCTAAGGGCAATGTGGTCTTCATCGAAAAGGACTCGACCCTTACTTATAACCTCAGCCATAAGGTGCGCTTGGTAGCAGCGGATGAATACGCCATTTGCGGTTTTGAGGCTTTCTACGGCTACGTTGCCGGTATGTGCGCCGGTAACTACGACATCACCGACATCTTCGTGGATTCCACGCTGAAGATCGGTGGCGGTATCGACGGTCTGCTTGAATTCGTGGAGAAGCTGAAGGCGCTCAGCGACATGGCAAACACCAACGTGGTGATGTCCGTCTCTGCTGCTCCCGAAGAAATCCCGGCAGAAATCGCTCATTTGGCGCGCGAGATCTGATGCAGTAAAAACCCGGACGGAGCGTCGGCAACGGCGCTCCGTATCCGTGAGGCAAGGGAACAAGCCGAAACAGCCAATCTTTTTGTCAACCTTTGCGGTTTTCGTAAAAAAATGGTTGACAAATGCGGCTTGTCCCGATATAATATTTTGCGTGACTATTGAGGTGAAATATGCTTCTGCAACTTAAATCGCTGTTCCTCGGTGAAACGGGGCTTCTGCCGATCGATTGCCAGTTGGATCTTTCCGCTGTGGAATGGAACGGTGGGTATCCCTTCCGGGAACCGGTCAAGGTGAAAGGTCAGATCAAGCTGTCCGCCGGTGTGGTGACACTTACGGCTGAGGTTCGGTATCGGTATGACGGTACCTGTGACCGCTGTATGTGTGATATTAGCCGCGAACAGGTGCTGCACATGGAGCATATTCTTGTAGTTTCCCTCAATCACGAGGATAATGACAGCTTTGTCCTGTTGGAGAACTATCAGCTTCCGCTGGATGCTCTGGTGGAAGAGGATCTCATTCTGGACCAGCCGTCGAAGGTGCTGTGCAGCGAAGAGTGCCGTGGTCTTTGTCCGATGTGCGGAAAAGACCTGAACGAGGGGCTCTGTGGGTGCCGTCGAGAGACGGTTGACCCCCGTTTGGCAGCATTACAGCAGTTGCTGGATTAGTTTTTTGATTATGTTAAGGAGGTGCTGACGATGGCGGTACCGAAGAGAAAGAGCTCCAAGGCACGTCGTGACAAGAGACGCAACAATGTTTGGAAGACTACGGCCCCCGAACTGGTGAAATGCCCGCAGTGCGGCGAATACAAACGCCCGCACCGTCTTTGCGGAGCTTGCGGCTATTACAACGGCAGACAGATCGTCAAGGTTGAGGAGTAAGCAGACCCACCGGTCAATATGCCCCCAATCAAGGAAGAATAGAGGGTGCGTCCCGGTTGGGTCGCACCCTTTGTTTTTGGAGGAATACCCGTATGGCAGTTGTGATCACGGGCGTGGTGCCGGGCAGCCCGGCGGCGAAAAAAAGAATACGTGTCGGTGATCAACTGGTATCTGTCAACGGGAAACCTATCGTTGACGTGCTGGATTACCGCTTTTATGAGGTCGAAGAACGGCTGACTCTGGAATTGGAAACGGAAAAAGGCCCCCGCACGGTCAAGCTGCACAAGCCTGAGTATGCGGAGATTGGCCTGGAGTTTGAAACGTACCTGATGGATAAGCAGCGCACCTGCCGCAATCAGTGTGTGTTTTGCTTTATTGATCAGATGCCGCCCGGTATGCGGGAGACACTGTATTTCAAGGATGACGACAGCCGTCTCTCCTTCCTGTTCGGTAATTATATCACGCTGACCAATCTGTCGGAGCATGAGATCAATCGGATCATGGATCTGCATATCACGCCGATCAATATTTCCGTGCATACCACCAACCCTGACTTGCGTTGTCGGATGATGAACAACCGCTTTGCCGGTGAGACGTTGGGGCTGCTTCGCCGTTTTGCCGATGCCGGCATTCGGATGAATTGCCAGCTGGTGCTGTGCCCCGGTTGGAACGACGGGGAAGAGCTGGAACGCAGTATGCGTGATTTGGCGGCGCTTGCCCCTGCGGTGGAAAGCGTGGCGGTGGTGCCTGTCGGTCTGACCAAGCACCGTGAAGGGCTGACGCCGCTCCGCCCGTTTACCAAAGACGAAGCGATTACCGTGTTGGAGCTGGTAGAGGGCTTTGGCGGTGCGCTTTTGGAGCGTATCGGCACACGGCTGATCTATCCGGCGGATGAATGGTATATCAAAGCGGAGCGTCCCATTCCTGAGGACGGATTTTACGAGGAAATGCTGCAGCTCGAAAACGGTGTCGGTATGTCGGCACTGATGCGGGCGCAGTTCAAGGAAGCACTGGCGCAGTGCGAGGGAGTGACTGCCGCAGGAACGGATACGGTGCTGGTAACCGGTGTGGCGGCAGAACCGCTGATCCGGGAACTGGTGGAGTCGGCGACGAAAGCGTACCCCGCTATCCGTGCCCGTGTCAAAGCCATTCACAACGAGTTCTTCGGTGAGACGATTACCGTTGCAGGCTTGGTGACCGGTGGAGATCTGCAAGCGCAGTTACAGGGCGTAACCTGCGAGCGGATCCTGGTGCCGGACGTCATGCTGCGGCATGACCGTGATCGTTTCTTGGATGATACAATGCCCGAGGATATAGCGCAGGCGCTTGGTGTTTCGGTACAAATCGTGTCGGCAGACGGAGAATCTCTGCTGAAAGCTCTGCTTGAATAACGTATAACGAGGTGAGACAATGGCAAAACCCGTCGTGGCGGTAGTTGGCCGCCCAAACGTGGGAAAATCCACGTTGTTTAATAAATTGATCGGCAAGCGGCTGTCTATTGTAAAAGACACGCCGGGTGTGACCCGTGATCGTATTTTATCGCCCTGCGAGTGGCGTGGACGTACATTTTTGTTGGTAGATACCGGCGGTATTGAGCCGCATTCGGATGATATTATCCTGTCCCAGATGCGCCGTCAGGCACAGCTGGCGATCGAACAGGCGGACGTGATCGTTTTGGTGACGGATCTGCAGGCGGGTGTTACCGCCAACGATACGGACGTCGCTGTGATGCTGCAAAAAAGCGGCAAGCCTATTGTGCTGTGCGTCAACAAGTGCGATCGCATCGGCGCTCCGCCGGCTGAGTTCTATGAGTTCTATAATTTAGGCTTGGGCGATCCGATCGGGGTATCCTCGCTCCACGGTACCGGTACGGGTGATCTGTTGGATGCGGTGTTTGAGTATTTGCCCGCTGACGATGAGGAGGAAGAGGAAAGCGACGTGATCAAGGTCGCTGTCATCGGAAAACCGAATGCGGGAAAATCTTCGCTGGTTAATAAGCTGTCGGGCGAGGAACGCAGTATTGTTTCGGATATTGCGGGTACGACCCGTGATGCGATCGATACCGAGGTGGAAACGGCACAGGGTAAGTTCTTGCTGATCGATACTGCCGGACTCCGCCGCCGCAGCCGTGTAGATGATGCGATCGAAAAATACAGCATTCTTCGTGCTGAAATGGCGGTGGAGCGTGCGGATGTGTGCGTGATTCTGATCGACGGCAAGGAGGGCTTTACCGAGCAGGACAGTAAGGTGGCGGGAATTGCCCACGAAAAGGGCAAGGCCTGCATTATTGCGGTAAATAAATGGGATGCGGTTGAAAAAGACGACCGCACTATGAACTTGACACGTAAACAGCTGGAAAATGATTTCAGCTTTATGGCATATGCTCCGTTTATTTTCATCTCCGCCAAAACGGGCCAGCGTTTGGATCGGCTGTTGGAGTTGGTGAAATACGTCAATGAGCAGAATGCGATGCGTGTGTCGACGGGCGCTTTGAACGACGTGCTTGCGCAGGCAACGGCGCGTGTGCAACCACCGACGGATAAAGGGCGACGGCTCAAGATCTATTACGTTACTCAGCCGTCCACCCGTCCGCCCACATTTGTATTTTTTGTCAATCGAGCCGATTTGTTCCATTTTTCCTATCAGCGGTATTTGGAAAATCAATTGCGTGAGACCTTCGGATTTGAAGGGACACCGATTCGGTTTGTGATCCGTGAACGAGGCGACAACAGCGGTAAGTAAAGGAGAGAGCGTGTATGTTGTTCTTTTTGGAAAATAGTTGGTTGGCGATGTTGATTGCCGCTGTAGTGGCGTATTTGATAGGCAGTGTCAGCTTTGCGATCATTGTCACCAAATGCTTTAGCGGCAAGGATATTCGCTCATACGGCAGCGGTAATGCCGGCGCGACGAACGTACTTCGCTCGCAGGGAAAGCTGCCGGCGTTGTTTACGTTTATCGGCGACCTTTTGAAGAGCGTTTTGGCCGTTTGGCTTGGCGGGTATTTGCTGACGACGTTGCAGCTGTCTTCTCCTGCCTCTGTGGTTGAGACCACCTTCCTAACGTACGACGTTGAGAACCTGAAACTTGTCGGTGAATATCTGGCGGGTGTTTTCTGCATCATTGGTCATTTGTACCCGCTGTTTTTCGGTTTCCGTGGCGGCAAGGGCGTGATGACCACGCTCGGGATGATGCTGCTGCTTGACTGGAAGTCGGCACTGATTTTGCTGGGCCTGTTTGCGGTGATCGTGCTGATCACCCGTATGGTTTCGTTGGGATCCTGCATTGCGGTGACGCTGCTTCCCGTAGTCACGTATGTGATGCGTGCATTCGTATACGATCAGCAGTGGCCGACGGTAGCGTTTTGTACGGCCGCTTCGGCAGTCATCGCTGCTATCGTTTTGGCAAAGCACCACACGAATATCAAACGCATTTTCAAGGGCACAGAGAGCAAGTTGTAAGATCAGATAACACAAAGCGGCCTGTCGCATCAGCGACAAGCCGCTTACTTTATTTTGTTAGAACACCGTCACGACGCTGCCAAAGGGCGTAGGGCGGAGTGATATATCGTACTTGTTCCGGCAAGATGCCTTCGGATAAGTAGGCATCCGTTAAGCGCAAGGCTATTCGTGTTTGCTCGGCAATATTTTGCTCCATCACCGCGAAGAGGGAAGAGCCGTTCTGCTGTTTTTTAAGTTGAGGTGACAGCTCGTACCCAATGGCTCGGGCGCTGGTTTGGCCACGCAACTTATGAAGCGCTTGGCACAGTTCAGCAGTGCGTCCGCTGGGCGAAAAGACAAAGTCGAGATTGTCATGGACATCGCTAAGTAATCGTGCGAGGAGCGAAGCGTACAGCGGTTGTTCCTCCGGCTCGGTTAGGCGGTGGATCGTGGCACCTTCTCCCAGACCATCCACAAAACCGCGGCAGCGTTCACACATATTAGCGTTTTCTCGGCGCGAGAGAAGCGCTACATGCGGTTTCTGGATGTGTGCGGCGGCGAGTTGTCCCAAGCGGATACCGTCACCGTAAGAGTCCGAACCGACGAATACCGTCCCCGGGAGCGGTGTGTACTCGCCGAGCTGAATGACAAGCGAGTGGACGGCAATGCGCTCGACCAAAGAGCGTTCCGCAGCGTCTAAATTGGCAGAATAGATAAGCACTGAATGCTCCTCTGTCAGGAGCGGTTCCAGATAGGTTTTTAAGACATCGTGTTGTGCCAGTGAGGGATAGAAGCTGAATTGCGCCGGCGGGGAGAAGGGATGGCTGTTAAACACGTCAAAGGCCCGATGCCAGAAGAACTTGGGATTGTCGGGCAAAATGATATGCACACGACGAGAAGGGGAATATCCGTCGGCAGAATGCTGTGCATCCAGTGCGTCGATGACGCTGCGACGTGTTTCCTCGGTGATGCCGGCGCAGTGGCTCAACACACGGCGGACCGTGGAGACACTGGTTCCGCTGTGTTCGGCAATGCGACGCAGTTCGTCAGACTTCACAAAACCCCTCCTTCATTTTTGGTTAATCTGCACATCGACAAATTGACAGAAATAAAGTATCTTGATTGTAGCATTTGCCGTATGTCGTGTCAAATATATTTTTGCGGAGGAAGATCGTAATGTCGCAGCTGAGAATGTATAAGTATATGGACAGCCCTTGTGAGTGCGAAGATTCGTTTAATGGGTTTACGTACCGTAGTTATAACGGCAGTGAAGAGGATCGCACTGCCTGGGTGGAGATCTGCCGGCATGGTGAATTAATGGAGGGTGAGGAGAACGCCTTTGAACGCTATATCAGCGGCGCCCAAGGATACGATCCGAGCACGGTATTTTTCATTTTGGACGGGGAGGAGCCAATTGCAACGACGACGCTCTTGATTCAAGAAGGGCAATTGGGTGTTGTTCATATGGTGGCAGTACGTCCCGATTACCTTGGTCGGGGCCTGGGTGGGTATCTCAACCGCATCGTGTTGGCAGCTGCCACCAAGCACGGCTGCGCCGGCGTACGGCTGACCACTGACGAATGGCGTGTTCCGGCCGTGCGCAGTTATTTGAAAAGCGGTTTTCGTCCGGTGTTGTTTGAGGAGGATATGGAGGAACGCTGGAACACGTTCTTCAAAGAGCACGGGTATACCAATATGCTGGTGACGGATGCGGAGTTCAAGGCGCAAAAGCTGCTGAACGAGGATAACAGTGGTAAGCTACGGCTTGGTATTTTCGGTGCGTTTCGTGGCAGCGATATTGCTCATGCAGCAACGATCAGTGGTCAAGCCTATATCACGGCTGTGTGTGATGCCAATCCTGAGCGGTTGGAGGCAATCAAGAAATATTGCAGCGTGGATACACAGTATTTTACGGACTTTGATGAGTTTATTGAAGCGCCGATGGATGCGGTGGTGCTGTGCAACTATTTTCCGGATCACGCCCGCTATGCGATCCTTGCTATGAAAAAAGGCATTCACGTGGCAAGCGAGACGCTGCCTGCCGTTACGATGCAGGAATGTGTGGAGCTGTGCCGCACCGCCGAGGAAACAGGATGCGTGTACATGCTTCTGGAGAACTATGCCTATTTCCCGGTCGTGATGCGTATGAAGGAAGAATACGATAAGGGCGTGTGGGGAAAGGCAGTGTATATGGAGGGCGAATACGTGCATCCAATGTCGCCGGAGGAATATGCGATGTTTACGCCGACGCCGACACACTGGCGTGCGCTGATGCCGTCGGGCTACTATCTCAGTCATTCGTTGGCACCGCTGATGTATATGACCGGTGCGACCCCAAAGACGGTCAACGCCCGCAGCATCTACACCGACGCCGTACGTGTGGAACGTGAGGATGAGCCAATCAAGGACGTGGCCTCCATTATGCTGTGCGGTATGGATGACAATTCTCTTGCCCGTGTGACGGGATGGGCGAAGTTCGGCGGTCACGGCAACTGGTATCGGCTCTCCTGCGCCAAAGCGTGTGCCGAAACGGTGCGTGGCAATGAGTTTCGTGCACAGGTGCGTACGTGCGTGTGGGAAGATCCAATCCAAGAGTTGGACACCCCGTACCCCTTCGAAGCGGAAAAGGCACGGTGCTTTTGGCATAACGGCGGCGATTATTACGTGACGTTGGATTTCATCAATTGCGTTAAAGAAAAGCGTGAGCCGTATTTGAACGTTTACCGTGCGGCGGCGATGGCGGCTGTCGGTATTCTTGGCTGGCGGTCCAGCTTGCATAATGGCACTGAATATAAGATTCCTGATTTTCGTTGCGAAGCCGAGCGCAAGCCGTTCGAAAATGATGATCTGTCACCTTTCATTGACGAAAACGGAGAACGCAACTACCCCTGTACAGTATACGAATGGGATCGATTTAACGCATAAACAGAGAAAACGCCCCTTTTTTGGGGCGTTTTTGTTGCTTTTGGCAGACAAAGGCCGTATAATGAAGTGGCGCAAAGGGGGAGACGATGATGAAAGTGACGTTTTTGGGCGACATTATGATTGAACCGCCGGTTCTGAAGGCAGCCAAGCGAAAGGGCGGCACATATGATTTTCGTGGCGTGTTTTCCCGCACCAAAGCCTTACTTTCAGAGTCGGATTTTGTCGTGGGAAATCTGGAAACTCCGTTGGCCGGTGCTGCGGCGGGATATACCGACACGCATCTCTGCTTCAACGCTCCGGACGATTACGTTGATGCGTTGATCGATGCGGGAGTGACGTTGGTTTCCACCGCCAACAATCATACGTTTGACCGTGGTTATGAGGGAATGGAGCGCACGGTGCGTGTGCTGGATGAAAAAGGCTTGGCGCACACCGGCTCCTTCCTGCGCGGCACGGAGCGTCCCGAAGCCGCTTATTTTGAAAAGGACGGTACCCGTTTCGCTGTGATTGCGTATACCTACGGAACGAACTACGACGGCAGCGGCGGCGTTTGCCTGGCTGAGGGTGAATATGCCGGCACGGTCAATCTTCTGTGTTCACAGAAGGCGGGCACCTATTTGCCCGGCGTTTTCCGCAGTGGGAACTGGGTGGATGCCCTGTTCGAAAAGATTCCGTGGGTCAAGGATGCCAATACAGCCGGAAAAGTCAAGAAATTCTTGGGAATGGCAGCGACGTATTCCCGTGATGACGACCGTCTTGAAGGAAAAACGGAAACGTCGTATATCGCACAGATGCAGCAGGATATTCGCACTGCCAAGGAGAAGGCGGACGTTGTGCTGTTTTACCCGCACGTCGGCGGACAGTTCAATCTGAAGCCGGGTGCGTTTTCGGAATATGTGGTGGATAAAGCGATGGAAGCGGGGGCAGATGCCGTAATTGCCACGCATTCGCACATTCCGCAAAAGGCGCTGTGGAAGTCGGGCGTACCGTGTTCCTATTGTCTCGGCAATTTCAATATGAATCCCAAATCGTATTTGGCGATGCCGGAGATCTTGACCCATTACGGGTATGCGATGCACCTGTATGTTGAGGATAAAGTCATCACCAAAGTTACCTTCTCGATGATGAAAAATGTGGTGGAACGTGACGGACAGATTGCGTCGTATCCGATCGATGAACTGTATGCCTCACTGAAAACGCAAAAGCAAAAGGAAAAACTGATTGCGGATGTGAAGCACCTATACGGTCGTATCACCGGTCGTATTTTAACGGGTGAGATTATCTGCCGCGAATATACGTTGGAATAAAAAGCGATCCCCGACAGGATGAAAAGCCTGTCGGGGATTTTTTAACGGATGCCATACGATAGTCGCATAGTTTAAAAGACTTTAGTGATGAGAAGACCTCCGAAATCGCCAATTTTGTGCAAGGGGCATTGTGGAAAAAACACCAAATAATGGCGTTTACTCTTTCACCAATACCATAACGGCGTTACTGCGTTGCGGGAGCGGGATGCTGTTGGTGTCGGTAAAGATCGTTCCGGTGATTATGTCACGGTAAGTACTGCAATCGGGAAGTGTTAATGCGCCACCCGCTTGCTTATTGAATGCACTGATAAAGCGGTTGTCACCATATACAGTGACGTCGGCGGTATCGGTGTATATGTGACAACCCGCCGCTTTTGCAATGGTGCGAATGACGCTTCCCTCTATATACGGCTTTGTAAATACCAGCGTATTTTCTCGTGCGTTCGGCAACCGCTCTGCACGGATAGCGGGGAAATCGTAATCGGTGTTGTTGCAAGGTATAAAGCGGTGACCTGTCACGCACTCGGCCTTTTCAAGGGAAAAACCGTTTTCGTCCCACACACCTGCTGTGTAAGAGAACGCAATGGTAACGGTCGAAGGCAAAGAAGCGATGATATCCCGTGTTGTTTTGTCCATGTAGAAGTTGTAGGCAAATACGATGAACTTGTACCGAGAAAGATCCAACCGTGACAAATCGGTGGCACGATATACGTCTGCTATTATTCCTGATGCATTTGTTTCGTTGATAAATTCTCGCAAAAATCCTGCGTGCAGGTCGGAACTCTCACGTACGGAGAGCATAGAACGTTCATCGAATACGATGAGCATATCGGCACGGCTTTTGTGGGGAATTGCGCGAAGCTGTTTGTTGAGCGTGACCATCTTTTGAACGCTCTGCATGATTGGTTCGGAAGCGAACCATCCGCCACCGAGGTCCATCCACCAAAACCCGGAATCGTGCGCAAGGTTTTTGGAAAATTCGCGCCACAATACGGTGAGCGTGTCCGAAAGCCCGGTAGGCACCAAGCCTTTTTGCTTATCCTCGTCACATTCGGTGGCGAGATACGTACGGTTGTCCATTTCGTCCACAAACAACTTGCTCAGGTTGATGGACTGTGCAGGACAAATCTCGCCGCCCGGTTCGCCGGCTTCGCTGCGATCGTACGCTTTCGGGGCGGCAAAAAAATCAATGTACGGTGAACAAAGGAGACGCTCAAGTGCCAAATGTCCCGTATATGCTGCATTGTCAACATACAGCGAATACCCGTAAAACGCGCCGACCAATTTGTTGGTTTTACGTTTGACGATCTCGCCGAAGTACTCCAATGCTGCTGCGTTGACTTCGGAGGTGAACAGATCGTAATCCACGATTATGCGATCACAGTCGCGACCACGCAAAAACGTTTCCAATGAATCGGCATTTCCGACGCGCATATCGGGGGAGGGAATACGCACGTTTTTTTCGTTTATCTGCGGTTGTTGCCACGATTTTGCCAGCGCCTCTTGGTTACCGTATCGACGGATGCCGTACTCGTAAAACGCCTTTTTGTTGGCAATACCGTAATCACCGTATCGCTTATTGATGCGTCCCCATAACACGGTTTCCCCCGATGTGCCGTAGGCAATGTGATATCCTAAAATCCGGTCGGCATACCGGGACGATTCCAAATGGTCGATGAGCCGTGAAAGGGCCTCGCCCGCATCGTGTAACCACTTCTTCGACGAAAAGCTTTGCCGTGCGATCATACCACCCACGTTCGGTCGCAGATCGACGTAATCGCCGGCACGGTAATACCCGTTCGGAGCTTCGTAACCAAGATAATCGTGATGCTCGGTTCCCACCATTGCGGCGATCTCTTCGGCGGTTTCGGGGCCGCCGAAATAGACGAATACTTCCTCCGGGTTGGCTTTGCACCAGTCGATAGACACGTTCAGCTTAATGCGCGGAATATAGTAGATATCGTCACCCTGAGCAAAAAGGGAGTCCAGCACGCGATCGGTCAAGGAATAATCGTATTCATCAACGCCCATCCACCCAAGATGCAAAATGGACGTATGGATCTTCACACCCGCTGCCATGAAATCACGATGGGTGCTTAGCTGCCGCTCAAAGTTCTCGGTGAATACCAGTGGCGCACCGTGCTCATTTTTCAGCGGTGGATCATAGGGGAAGCCAAGTCGAGACCAAAACACGGGGTGCTGTTTTAAAAAATCTGTTTGTATCACGGTTACAACTTTCTTTCGTATTCGTTTTTGCGGATGCCGGGATAGTGCTCATCCAAATACTCCTCGCGATAGGGGTTCACACCGGTCGGTAACACTTCGGGCCGCAATGGCAACGACCACGATTTTTTCTTGTAAAACGGATTATGGAACGTGTTTTCGATGCGGCCTGTCTTTTCCAGTGCGTTCATGCACGCACGGATGCAACCGCGTGCACCGCAAATAGCAAAGTATCCCGTATGATTGAGGATATAGTCGTAATACTCATCTACAGCATTGGTGGAGGGCTTGCGTCCCCATTTGGCTGTTGCGAGCGAATAACACAGGATGTAGGCTTCTTCCTCCGTCATTTCCGAGTTGCGCACATCACACGCCATATTCGGGAATTCCTTTTTCAGGAAGGGGGAGCATTCGTTGTTCATACCGTGGTGGGACAGAGTACAACGTCCCATATGCACATCCCCATACCAAACGCTCTTTTCTCCGTAGTCTACTGTTAGGCGTTTGCTTTCGTCCCGTACCGAGGGAACCGCATTGCCGGGGCATTCTCGCTGACATGCGCCACAATGGATGCAGATGGCGCCGGTATCCAAAATCGGATCTGGTTCCAGTTCGCAATCGGTGAAGATCAGGCCCAAACGCACGCGGGGACCGAATTTTTTTGTGAGAAACACTTTGGAAAAGCCAATTTCACCCAGGCCGCATCCGGCGGCGATGACTCGCACGCTGCACACGACGTCAGCGGGAACTTTACCCTCCGCTACCGGCTCACGGGTGGTGCCGTTTCCCTCAGGAACAGCCGGATAATGGGCGACCGCTTCCCAACCGTGGTCTTCAATGAAGCAACACAAATCATAGGATTTTTTGGGGCGGAACAGCGAGTTTAGCTTGTTATACGAATAAAACGTATAGTTGTGCCAATGCGTACCTTCTTCAATACCGCGGTAAGTGCCTCGCGGAATGCGCATAGCAACGGCAATGACGGATTTCGCTTCGGGAAAATAGGTGAGAGGGGACATCAGCGTCGGTGCATTTTTGAACCGCTCAATATTACCGATGGCAATACAGTCAAGACCGATTTCGCGAGCTTTCTCCTTTATCATTTGTGACGTTAATTTCATTTTTGATTACCCCTGTCTCCCGTTTTTGAGAACGAACCGCCGAGTACGTTGGCGGCATCACGATCCTCAGCAGTGGTGCTTTTGCCGATAGACCATTTCTCGCTGTGACGGAATTCTTTTTCAAACAGGTTGGTAATCGCCTGCTTCTTTTCCAGACATACCATACAGGTGCGGTTGCACACGGCAGCCACGCGGTCGGGGCGCGCTTTTTCGGAAAAACGATTTTTCACGGCGCCGTTTTTGCAGTTCTTGCATTTTTCATAATCGATCTTAGCGACCTTCATCGTTTTACCGCAAATAGTGATCTCCTCATACTCGGTAGTGCTGATAGCACCCAGAGGACATGCTTTGGCACACTCCAAGCAACCGTCGCATACTGTGTCGCTCAGCAAGTCAGTGGCGGGCAGTTCTGCGTCGGTAATGATCATGTGGAAGCGTTGACGAGAGCCGAACGTTTTAGAAAGCGGTATGCCGTTCATACCAATCTCACACAAACCGCAAGCCACTGCGGCATACTCAAAATCGGGAAATACATTGGGCGCCGGACGACCGTCGCCAACCGAGATGCCCATCGGAGAAAGCTCGCTGGGGTTCGGAAAGATCGGTACCGCTTCGTAGCCGTGATCTTCCAATGTGTTGGTTAAACCGTAACATGCCAGCGAAAGGAATTCATCTTCCAACCAGTTTTTACCGAACAGATTATAGTCGGAGAAATTCGTGCCTTCTTCCACACCGCGCAGAGAGCCACGGCAGATGCGTTTCCCGAGCAACAGCACGGCTTTTCCTTCGGGGAAGATAGAAAAAGGATTCTTCTCGGGCGGGAGCGCCTCGAAACGGGCTTTGGGAGCAATTCCCAACAGGTCGATACCTTCTCGCTTTACGGTCTCGTGAATTGCGTTTAACAACTGTTCCATGCTACTACCTCCTTAATTTGCTTTCATTATAGCGGTATCCGTTGCACAACGCATTCATAAAACACAATTTATTTTAGGATTTCGAAACTTGTTTTTTATAGAACTACGTGGTAATATGAATTGGAAGGCGGTGGGATTATGCTTTTAAGCACTCAATCGGTCGTGTATGACCTGTGGGCTAATCAATCTGATTTTAGAAAATCAAAACTGCAATCGGTTACCGGCCGCAAGCACCATTCGCTGAGTCTTCGTCTTTCCGGTGAGGTGGTTTTCAAGGCGGACGGAAAGTATGTTATTTCAAAGAAGAACAGCATCACGTTTATGCCGGCTGAAACCGCCTATCAAACAGAGGTGGTCGAGGGCGGCAGTATGATGCTGATCCATTTTTGCACCCTGCGGAATGATATCCTGCTGCGGCCTGCATTTTTTGAAACGAATGACGCCGAGGTGCTTCGTTTGTTTACCGAGCTGTGCGGGAACTATACCGCTGATGGTGCGGCTCATTATCGCTGTATGTCGCTGTTTTATGCTTTGCTGGAACGGTTGGATCGTCCCCGTACGCTTGCCCCAAAGCATGTTCGGGAAGCCAAGCTTTTTATCGACCGTAATTTTGCCGTGCCGATTACTGTTTGCGCACTGGCAGAGCAGGCGAAGATGAGCGAGGTGCATTTTCGCAATGAATTTAAACGCTATTTCGGTGTTACTCCGCTGTCATATCTCAAAGACGTGCGCATTAACAATGCAAAGCACTTGCTGCGATCGGGATATCATACGGTTACCGACGTAGCGATGGCCTGCGGCTTTGAGAGTACCAGCTACTTTTCTTCGGAATTTAAGAGAATGGTTGGCGTAACTCCTTCGGAATACGAAAAAGACCGATCGTAGCAGATCGGTCTTTTTTAATGAAACGTATGATTGTGTTTTACATTTTCTCAAAGCTGTCGACGCTGAGTACGAACACCGTGGCGCCCTTGACCTCGGTTTCCACCTGCCAGGGTTTTTTAACGAATGTTGCGGTATTTGCGGTAGTCGCGAGGGGAGATGCCTTGGATACTGCGGAACAGGCGGCTGAAATACAGCGGATCCTCGACGCCGAGCATATAGGCGATTTCCTGCACCGTCATGCTGGTATCCTGAAGCAACACACACGCCTTGTTCGTAAGCTCTCGCAAACGATAGCGGTGCGGTGACAGCCCCGTGTATTGCTTAAACAACGTGATAAAATAGCACTCGCTCAGTCCGCATTTCGCCGCCTCGTGCGCAGTGCAGAGCGGCTCTTCGGGGGAGTGGCGCAACCGTTCTGCCAACTCCTCAATAAACGAATGGTGCTTTTTGTGCACCAGTTCGGTCGTGCGGAACTGGTGCTCCAGCTCCGCTAAAAGCAAGAGAAGCTGACCGTTTACAGCGTGCAGATAGGTGTGGCTTTGCGGCTGATACTGCAACATTGCTTGGATAATCGCACCGAGAGCGGCAGGGTCTTTCAGCGAATGGACAGACAACTCACAAAGCCCTAAATCTGACAGTACCGTTGTGGGGGATCGTTCCAAAAAGTTCAGCTGGTAGTACAGCACGTTGTGCCCGCTCTCGTAGATAAAACGTCCTTCTTTATACGGCGGAAAATACACCAGCTGCCCGTCGGTCGCCGTCAGACAGCGACCGTCTTTTGTTTCCACCGTCACCTTGCCGTGCACCGCTAAGATCAGGAGATGGTTGATTTCGTTGCGGAACTTGGGAAACGTGATGTTGCGTTCGTTGTTCTCCACACACCCGAAAGCCGAGACGTTCAGCGGCAAATGGAGTGCGTCGGTTTGGCGGGACAGACGCGGCAAACGCAAACAGCGGTTGCTTCGTTTGCAAGGATCGGTCACAATATCCACGCCGTAGGTGCTTCCGGCAATTCCCAAAACCTCGTGTTGCCAGTTGGTGGTATATACCGGACTGTTTTTCGCCGCTTCAAAATCGCCACCTTCAATGATCGATATGTCGGGATTGTCGGTACATACCAGTCGTACGTTGTCAATATACGTATCGTCGACATCGGTGGGTAGCCGCTCGCCCGGTTTTTTCACAAATGCGATGCCCCATTCTGCAAACGAGGCGATCTCCTCTACCGATGAGGAGGTGGTAAAAGGGAAGACATAATGTGTCCATGTTTCGTTATAATCGACGTAATGTGATCCCGATCCGGTGGCGATGTTGTAGCTTGTGAGAAAAATATTGATAGGTCCGCCATAAATATCCATAGACAATTCATACGCCTTATTCGGATGTAGATGCAACTCTTTCAGGTACAAATCCATATAGTTGTACATGATGCGGTTATATCGAAACATTGTGCATCCCCCTCTTGTCAAGAGCATTATAAAATGAAATGATGTGATAAATCAAGAGAAAATCAAAAAATAGTCCATATTTTTTAAAGATAATCACTGTTCTCTGTTTTGTTTTTCGTGATATACTGAATATGCACTGAATTCTCGATAGGAGGATATCGTATGAGACGGGTAGTATTATTGACCTTGTGTGCGGCATTGCTGACCACGGTGTGCCTTGCGGGAGGCGTATTGCCGATCGCAGTGGCAGCGGAGAATGAGAGCATCATTGTCGGCGGCGAGTTCGAAGCGGCTGCCGGTGATGCGATCTACAACACAAACTGGTCGGATGCGTTCACAGACAAAGAAACCAGCCCGGCTTGCACCATCGTGGAGGATGATTCCGGTGAGTCGACGGGTAACCATTGCCTGAAGGTGCCGCTGTACACAGCGGGTAAATACAACAAATACCTTAAAGATCTGGTTCTGCAGCCGAACACGTCCTATACCCTTAGCTTTGATGCCCGTGGGGGTCAGGTGTGGGTGTTTGTCGGTGGCTATGGTGTCACCGATGCCCCCGGCGTGATATGGGTCGGCGGCACGGAGGAATGGAAGCGGCATTCTGTCACTTTCAACACCGGTGACAATGCCGATGACGCACTGTCCTCGTTTGTGGATTGGGGTATTAGCATTTCCCGTGACCCCGCTTATGCCGCAACCGTGGAGTCGGAATCGTATCTCGATAACTTCAAGTTGGAGATCACTTCCGAGGGTGAGAACGGTATTGTGACAGGAGGCGACTTCGAAGCGGCGGATGCGTCAACGGTGTATACATCCCATTGGAAAGACGCCTTCAACTGCGGTTCCACGCTGGTGCTCGACCCGCTAGACAGCACCAATCAGTGCCTCAAGTTGCCGCAGTTTGATGCGGATAAGGATATTTTTCTGAAAAATGTCAATCTTGAAGCGGATGCTACGTATATCTTCTCATTTGATGTCTACGCTCCCGAAGCGGCACGTACCTATCTGTGGCCAAGCGCTTTTGCGTCAGGAGGCGGTAGCTTTACCATCAAGGCAAATACTGCGTGGACGAGTTACACCTTTGAACTGACGACAGCCGCTGAAATCACATCAAACGTGGCGTACCCGAACTATCTGCTCGGCTTTCCTCGGGCGGCGAATGCGGCGGCGATCTACATCGACAATGTGACGGTTGTCAAGAAGTCATCCGAAGAACCCGAGGAACCCGAGGAACCGGAAGAGCCCCAAGAACCCGACACCACGGTGGAGCATGAGGGTAACTACGTTCAAGGTGGCTCGTTTGAGTTCCCCGCCGAAGACGCAGTCTACAAAACCAATTTTGGGATGCTAAGCAGTCTGTCCATTACCCAAGATCCGAAAAATTCGTACAACCACTGCCTATTCATTCCGCAGTCGGTTGCCAAAGATTACTACTTTACCAATCTGTTGCTTGAACCGCTCACCACCTATGTTTTTGAGTTCGATATTTTGAGCGAAGGAAAAGCAGGTGTGTATTTCTGGAACAATTCCGTGTTTCAGAACAACGGTGGCTCGCACAGTATTGCCGGCTCGCCCGAGTGGCAGCATGTGAAATACGAGGTCAAGACCACCGCTGAGATCCGCAACCAGACGGCCTACCCGAACTACCTTTTTGCATTTATGAAAAGCTATGAGCCGTATAACCAGTCTGATATGTACATCGATAACGTCAGTATCACCGTGAAGCAAAAGGAGGTGCCTTCTGTGAAACCTATTGTCACCGGCGGCGATTTTGAAAATACCGGCGCTCTGAATGAGAACTGGGCAACAGCGCTGAATAAAGCAACCGTTGCGGAAGATACCTTACGGGACGGCAACCACTGCTTGAAGATCCCTAAGGCCGAATCGCCTATCGGAGACGTGTACTTGAAAAACACGTGGTTGGAACCGAATACCACCTACTACGTCACGTTTGAAGCACGAGGCGGTACATCACGTATTTACTTTTACCCCAAAGCCCTCTTGGAGCACGGTGCAAAAACGATTGCTGCGAGCGACGAATGGCGTTCCTATGCGTTCCGTATTACCACCTGTAACGACGACACCTATCTCAAAGACGGATACCAGAACTACATTATCGGTTTTAATAAAAACGATGACGCCACCAACACGGCGGACACCTTCATTGATAACTTCCGCATGGTCAAAGCGGGGGCCTACGTTGATCCCGCATTAGAAAACGGCTGTATGACGCTGTCGAGCTGGAAAGATCCCTCCACCGTCGGCATGCAGGCTGCTCCCGCGGCAGGTGGTACGGTTACCGTTACCGTCACCCCGAATGACGGTTATATGTTGAAACCCGGCAGTCTGTACTACGTCACCGAGGACGGCACGAAGCAACAGATCCTCAACAAAGAATCGGGCTCTTTCGGCGAAGGTTCGGGCGATACGTTCCGCTTTGTCTTACCGAAGGGCAGTGTGATCGTCACGGCGGAGTTTGTACCCACCGAGGCACAGAGCTTCCGCTTTGAAACGCTCGGCACATCGGTGTACTACGAAACGGGCGCCACCGAACCGAATGGCTTGCGTTTCTTGAACCGTCTGTACATCGATGGTTTGAACGTCGAAGGTGATACTCTCACTGTCAAATACAATGGCAAGACTTACACTGTCACCGAATTCGGCTCGTTACTCAAGCGCACAAGCAACAAAACTGCGCTGACACTGGAAAACGTCAACGATACCGCCTCTGCCGCTACCCGTGTGTGGAAAGCGGTGGCTTATACCGACGGTGTCATGAAACTCGTTGATCACACCGACAGCTACGTGGATTTCACCGCCGTTATGAAAACTTCTGCCGCAAGCAACGCATTTTTCGAGCGTGAATACACCGCCTGCGGATATATGATCCTGAACGACGGTACAAATACGGTCGTCTTGTATTCCACAGGGATGACAGATTCGGTGGAAGAGACCGTCAGCCGCACGACATACCTACCGAACAAGGACGACGATTGGCGCTTGCATCCGCAGGATTTCAAACTCATCGCCACCACCTTTGACCGTCCCGACTTCACCGACGGTACCGGTAAAATGGAACTCATCATCGAGGCGTTACACTCACAGGGTGGTTCCGCCACCTTGAACGTCGCAGGCGAAAGTTTAGCTGAAGGAAGCGCTAAACGTGACAGTCAAATTGCGTTGCTCAGCGATGCCATCAGCAAAGGGTTTGAGATCGGCAGTTACACGTGGGGTAACAATACGTGGGGATATTCCAAGGCTGAGTTGAATGCCCGCACCGAGGAAGAACTGTTCAAGTACATCTCCGACACCCAGGCCGTCGTGCAGGAAACACTCGGCGTTACGCCGCAATATCTGCGCCCGCCGTTGCTCCTCTCTAATGATACTGTGGTCAATATCTGCAAAACCCTCGGTATCTCCATCGTTACGGGTAACACGTCCTGGCGTGATTTCTCGTCAGGATATACGTTGGAAGTCAACGGCGGTGCCACCTACGAGAGCATCACCACACACGCACGTGACGGTGCTATCTTTATCCTGCATGCGCACAACGGAGATACTCCCACGGAGTACGCTCGTGCCATTGCCGATCTGTACGAGCAAGGCTACCGTTTCTGCACGGTGGCAGAGCTCGCAGAGTACAACGGTCTGGTCCGCAAGCCGGGTGTTGCCTACAACGAAGTCGTTGCGGTATATTAAAGGAGGTAGCGCTGTGAATACGTACGAAAAGCCTGAGTTAACCTTCCTAACCCTGACTGCGGATGAAGCTCTCACCGCCGTTATCCAAAGCGAACCGACGGTAGAAGACAACGAAGAGCTCAGCGTATAAGTAAACGAAAAAGGCTGACCTTGCGGTCAGCCTTTTTTGTCGCCCAATTACATTTTCTCAAAGCTGTCGACGCTGAGTACGAACACCGTGGCGCCCTTGACCTCGGTTTCCACCTGTCGGTCGTCGGAGGCGAGTCCCCGACCGTAGGAGGCGCTGGTCGGTACTTTTTTGATGCGGGTGAAGCTCTCATTGCGAATGATATCGCAAGCGGTCTGTACCGTGTCCTCCTCGGCACCGATCAGCAGGGTCGTGTTTCCTGCGTGCAGAAATCCGCCGGTGGTGGAAAGCTTGGTGATCGTAAACCCTTTCTCGGTGAGCGAAGCGGCAACGCTGGCGGCGTCATCGTTGTTGATAATCGCAAGGATCAGTTTCATAGTATCGTTCTCCTTTTACAGTAATAAAGCATCTCGGCTTTTGCGGTCAAGCAAGGTGTAGTCGGGTACTTCATAGCGGTTATCACTGGTGTCACGTATCAGCACACGGTTATCAAACAACACTTTGATGTCGTGCGCACGGCTTTGCAGTTTGAACGAGCACGTGCCGCGATCGGTCACGGCAACAAGCTCAATGCCGGAGGGCTTGACTTCTACTTTTTCGATCGAGCGGATGCGGGGGATGAGGTAGTATTCTTCCAATGCTTCTCGCACGGCTGCGGCACTTTCCGGCATGAGAGTGGCGACATCCCGTATGACTGCCAGCTCGTGGCCGTTTTCGTCGAGCAGGGTGATGTAGCGGTCGCTGCCCGTGGTGGGGAAGAGACGTCTGGCTTCGACGTTTTCGAACCGTTCGCCGGAGTAGAGTTCTACATCCAAATGGAAATCGCCGTCACGTTTGGTAAAGCGAGCATTGTCATTTTCAATATAGATTCGTTCCATACCGTCACCTCGTTTAGTCCAATTCGATTTCGTCACGGCCGCTGCTGTTTTGGATCTGGATCAGGCGGTAGTACTTACCCTTCAGCGCCATCAATTCCTCCGGTGTGCCGCATTCGATGATACGGCCCTTGTCCACGACGACGATCTTATTCGCTTTGCGCAGCGTGGACAAGCGGTGGGCGATCATCAGCGTAGTACGACCGTGGATCAGCCGTTCAATAGCGCCTTGGATCAAATGCTCGGTTTCGCTGTCGACCGAAGCGGTCGCTTCGTCGAAGACCAGCATCGAGGGGTTTTTCAGCACCGCACGAGCAATGGACAAGCGCTGACGCTCACCGCCGGAAAGACCGGTGCCGCGTTCGCCGAGAACGGTGTCGTATGCATCGGGCAGCCGCACGATAAAATCGTGGGCATTGGCGACGTCGGCGGCGTGCATCACGGCCTCAACGGGGGCGTCGGGATCGGAGAAGGCGATGTTGCGATACACAGTATCGTGGAACATCAGCGGCTCCTGCTGCACAAAGCCGATGCGGGAGCGGTAATATTCCAAGTCGATCTGGCGAATATCCGTGCCGTCGACAAGGATCTCACCGTCATAATGGTCATAAAAGCGCATCAGTAGATTGATCAGTGTACTTTTGCCGGAACCGGTCGTGCCAACGATGCCGACGATGTCGCCCGGCTCGATGACAAGGTTGACGTTATCCAGTGTTTTCTTGCTTTTGTCAAAGGAGAAGGTTACGTTGCGAAATTCGATGCGACCCTTCAGCTCTTTCAGCGTGTTGCCACGGCCAAAGTCGTGCTCCGGCTCAGCGTCGAGAATATCCAGGAGACGTTCTGCCGAGGTGAGTGCCTGCTGATAACTGTCGGACAGATTCGCAAAGAAGTTGACGGGGTTGTAGAACATCGAGGCGTACGAGATGAAGGAGACCAGCAAGCCGAGTGTGGTGCCTTGCGAATCGTCCATGGCCCACAAGCCACCGACCCACCAGATCAGCAGAGAGCCGCAGGTGACAAAGAAGGTGACGGTATGCGGGAAAATACCGGACGCCATGGCGGCGTTGCGGTCTTCTTTCAGCCATTCGTCATTGTATTTCATAAACTTGGCGACGGTTCGCTTCTCGCCGGTAAAAGACTTGATAACACGGTTGGCGGGCAGCGTGTCCGACATGATCGACGTCACCGCCGTCCATTTGAGCCACGTGCGCTGATAGACCGGTTTGATCTTTTTGCCGAAAATGCGGGAGCCGATCGCCACGAACGGGACGGGAATCAGCGACAGCAGGGTCAGCTTCCAGTTCATCGAGAACATTATGATCATAATACCGATCATCGTAAAGAACTGCACGACGGCGTCCTGCGCCATACGCAGGGTAAAGTTGTTCAGAGTCTGCGTATCACCGCTGATACGGGTGAAAATGGAGCCGGTGCTGGTTTTATCGTAAAACCGTGCGGGAAGATACTGTGCTTTTCGATAAATGTCGTTGCGCATATCGGTCAAAAAACGGTCGCCGGCAATACGCATATAGAAGGTGCGGAACGTACCGCTGAGATTTTGCAGCAAATAGACGCACAGCAGCGTGACGACCAGCACGATCAGCATTCCCTCATCACGGTTGGGGATAACCTCGTCAACCAGCGTTTTGGTGATATACGGAGGGACCAACGCCATGGCTGTGGTGAACATCGATAGGAAAATGCACAGCAGTAGCAACCATTTCTGCGGCGCCATATACTCCCACAGTCGCTTCAGAAGATGCCCCTTGCTCATGCAGTTGACGCATTCGGCGCCGGGACGCAGCAAAACACGGCCGCACTTCGGACACACGGCACGCTCCTTGTCCAGCGCAATACGAACGTGCTCCAAGGCCTCGTCGAGATCGTCACCTTTGATGACAGCCTGCAGATACGCCTCCGCCGCTTCCAGGATGACGACGGTGACGAAGGTGCAGCGGAAGACGTTACGGTGGTTCAGCCGCAGGACGGCGTTACCGTACAAGCGGCTGACCTTAGTGTGGCGAAGCTCCGACAAGGGCAAAGAAAAAGCCTCATCGGGTGCATCTTCTGTCACGCAAAGTACACGGCGGTCGGTAATGACCAGCGCCGTGTTACCGTAGGTTGCGTTCAGCAGAAGATCGCCGATGAGGACGAGCTTCGGTTCTTCGTCGGGTTGGACCGCTGTTTCCAGTAACGGAAGCAGGGAATCGGGGATCGGTTTGTTGTGAAGAGTCTTGTCAATTGTCATAATGACTCACGCCTTTCGCAAATGAAACGTGTGAATAGGTTTTGACAAGCACTTTGTAGCATATTTATCGAAAAAAAGCAATACTTTTTGAAGAAAAAAGCAAAAAAATTATGCGCCGCCGGTGCTGCCGAAGCCACCGTTGCGAACAGCGGTCACTTCATCATCCTCGGTGATGCCGAACGGCAGGAAAATTCCTTGGGCAAACCCGTCGCCCGCTTTCAGGGAAAGAGTCTTGCCTTCGGTGTTGGTATTGGTTACTTTGATGAGAATATGACCCTCGTTGTCCGAATAGTAATAGTCACTGTCGATGATTCCGACGGTATTGTTCAGCTGCAGACGGTATTTGAAGCCTAGGCCGCTGCGAGGATAGATCTGCAGTACCCAGCCCTCCGCCATGGCGGCACGGATGCCGGTGGGGATCTTGGCGGTCTCGCCCGGAGCCAGCGTCAGATCGCAGGGGATACGAAAATCATATCCTGCCGATCCGGCGGTAGCACGGGTGGGGAGCGGAGGAAGTGCCGGTACGGGGGTGCCGAAGGCGTCCTCCCAATCGGTGGCAAAGCGTGCGTCGGTGACGTGTTCGAAGCGAGCGATACGGTTCATAATTTTAACCTCCAACTGGACAAAATGGGGGAAGTGCGATATACTGTACCTATCAAGCGGATAGGAGGGATTGCGGGTGGTAATCGTAGCGGTGCATACCGATGCGGTGAGCGAGCCGTCGGCATTTGCGGCGGGACTTGCCGCCATTTCAAAAGAGCGGCGTGAACGGGTGCTGTCGCTTGCCAAGGCGGAGGATCAACGCCGCAGCGTCTGCGCTGGTTTGGCGTTGAACGCCTGCTTGCGGGCGGTTGGTCTGCCAACCGATGCTGTGATTGCCCGTGACCGATGGGGAAAGCCGTTTCTCTCCGCCTATCCGCACCGGCATTTCAGCCTGTCGCACAGCGGAAGCTATGCGGTGTGTGCCATGGCGGATGCACCGATCGGTATTGACATTCAGGAGCAACGGCCGGTGGCGGTGCTGCCGCTTGCTGAACGCTTTTTTGCTCCGTCAGAAGTCGCTTTGCTTCGCTCCTTGCCCGAAGTGGAACGAGAACGTGCTTTTTACCGTTTGTGGACGGCAAAGGAGAGTATCCTCAAAGCCGACGGGGTCGGCTTGGCGGGGGGGCTGTCCCGTGTGGCTGTAACGTACGGGGAACAGCTTTCGTCGCCGTCTCGGCAGCTGAAAGAGTATGCGCTGCCGGGGTATGCGCTGACGGCGTGCGGCAACGGTGAGTTCCCTGAGGATATAACGATTATTTTTTCTTGCGATACCGCTCTTCTTCGCTGAAAACACAGCCGCAGTACTTTTGCATATACAGTTCGCTTTCTCGGGCTTTTTGTTGACCCTCACGGAAAAACGGACGGAAATCACGGTATAGGAAAGACACGCCGTGTTTTTCAGCCGCTTCTTCGGCGATGCGAACGATCAATTCGTGGTTTTGGTACGGGCTGATGAGCAACGTGGTAGAAAAGTGGGTATAGCCCTCTTCGGCCGCACGGCGAGCGGTTTCTTCCATTCGAAGACGGTAGCACACCTCGCACCGATCCTCCAGATCGGGATAAATCGCACGCACAAACGAGCGCAAGCCGTAGTCGTCGTTGATGATCAGTTTCATACCGATCGAGGCGGCATAGTCCTGCAGGGCCGTCTTGCGACTTCGATATTCGGTATAGGGGTGGATGTTGGGATTGTACCAATATCCTACCGGCTCGATGCCCTCTGCACGCAGTGTTTCAATGCACCGGATCGAGCAGGGGGCACAGCAAATATGAAGCAGACATTCCGGCATGACTGTCACCTCCGAAAGTGATTTTTTACAGTATAGCATATCCCATAGAAAAATACCAGTGAATTTTCGGTTTACTCTTTACAAATGATAGTCATTTATAGTAAAATGTAACGAGAATATGATGTGGAAAAGAGAGTGGGAGCCATGGTACCGAAGTATAAACGTATTTTGCTGAAGCTTAGCGGTGAAGCGCTGTCAGGTGAACAGGGATTTGGCCTGAATTTTGATACGGTCAACCGTGTGTGCTGTGCGATCAAGGAGTGCGTGGATGCCGGCGCAGAGATCGCTATCGTCGTCGGTGGCGGCAACTTCTGGCGTGGCCGTACCAGTGGCAATATGGACCGCACCCGTGCGGATCATATGGGTATGCTGGCGACCACGATCAACTCGTTGGCGCTGGCGGATGCATTGGAGCAGATCGATTGCCCCGTGCGTGTGCAGACGGCGATCGCCATGCACGAGATCGCTGAGCCGTACATTCGTAACAAAGCGGTGCGCCATCTGGAAAAAGGCCGTGTCGTCGTGTTTGGCTGCGGCACCGGTAATCCGTTCTTCTCTACCGATACCGCATCGGCTTTGCGTGCGCTGGAGATCGATGCCGATATCATCTTCAAAGCCAGTATGGTGGACGGTGTCTACGACAGCGACCCGAAGAAAAATCCCAACGCCGTCAAGTACGATGAGCTGTCCTTTATGGACGTGCTCAACCGTGATCTGAAGGTGATGGATTCCACCGCTGCCAGCTTGTGTAACGACAACAAGCTGCCCATTCTTGTGTTTAATCTGGAACAGCCGGAGAATATCGTTCGTGCTGTTGCCGGCGAAAATATCGGTACGATCGTACATTCTTAAGGAGGAAACAGTATGCAGCAGATTTTTCAAACAGCTCAGGAAAAAATGGACAAGAGCATCAATGCTCTGATGAGTGAATACAGCACGATCCGTGCCGGTCGTGCGACTCCGGCGGTGTTGGATAAGATCACTGTGGAGTACTACGGCTGTGCTACGCCGCTTCAGCAGATGGCGGCGATCTCCGTTCCGGAGCCGCGTACGATTTTGATTGCCCCGTGGGATAAGAGCACGCTGCGTGATATTGAGAAAGCGATTCTCGTTTCGGATCTGGGCCTGAATCCTCAGAACGACGGTAGTTCGCTTCGTCTGAACTTCCCGCCGCTGACCGAGGAGCGCCGCCGCGAGCTGGTGAAAACGGTGTATAAGTACGCCGAGGAAGCTAAGGTGGCGGTTCGTTCCATTCGTCGTGATGGTTTGGAGAAGCTGAAGGATATGAAGAAAAAGTCCGAGATCACCGAGGACGATCTGAAGAATGCCGAAAAGAAGATGCAGGATCTGACCGATAAGGCTTGCAAAGAAATTGACGGCATTTCGGCGAAAAAAGAAAAAGAGATCATGGAGATCTAAGTTGCCAAAGGTGACCGGCAGAGGGCTACTTCCGCCGGTCATAATCTTAGGAGGAGCTATGGGACTGTTTTCCAAACGCCAAAAGCAACCCGAGTCCACGGTTGACGTCGTGCCGGCACATCTCGGTATCATTATGGACGGCAACGGTCGTTGGGCGAAAAAGAGAGGGTTGCCCCGCCAAGCGGGTCATGTGACCGGTGCACGTGTTTTTCGTACCATTGCCAAGCATTGTGAAAAGCGTGGGATCGGCACGGTCACGTTCTATACGTTTTCTACGGAGAACTGGAAGCGTCCGCCCGAAGAGGTGGAGGCGATCATGAATCTTCTGCGGCAGTATTTGAAAGAATCGCTGGCGGATTTCAAGAAAGAAAACATCCGAACTCGCTTTATCGGCGATCGCTCGGTATTGGCGCCTGACATTCAGGAACTGATGGCTGAAGCAGAGCGGGAAACGGCGGACAAAACGGGTATGGTCCTTAATCTGGCGATCAATTACGGAGGCCGTGCAGAACTGACGACGGCGATGCGCCGTATTGCCGAAGAAGTGCGTGACGGGTCGCTGTCACCGGAGGCTGTGGACGAGGCGTGCATCACCGAGCGGTTGTATACCGCAGGTCAGCCGGACGTGGATATGATCCTGCGCCCCAGCGGAGAATACCGCTTGTCGAATTTCCTGATTTGGCAGTGTGCGTATGCTGAGTACGTGTTCGATGAGATTCTGTGGCCGGATTTCACGACCAAGGATCTGGATCGTGCGTTGGAAGCGTATGCCGGACGTCACCGTCGATTTGGCGGGGTTTGAAAGGAAGTATAAAGTATGAAAACTCGGATTATTACCGGTGTTCTTGCCGGTGCTTTGATGCTGTTGATCCTGTTCCTTCCGTGGACGATCGCTTTGACGATCGTCGCTTCGCTGGTTGCGGCGATTGCTGTGTATGAGGTGTTTTCCGTGACCGGCTTGCACCGCCACGGCGGCGTGGACACGGTGGCGATCGTTTTTGCGTTGATCGCTCCTTTCCTGACACGGATGCCGTCCAATAGCATTACCATTACTTGTGTAATGTACGTGGCAATGCTGATTGTACTGACGCTGCTGTATCGCAAGGAGATCCCGCTGAAAAAGCTGGTGTCTGTGTTCGCTGTGACAACGTTCGTCACCTTCTCACTTTCCTGCATTTCGTATATCCGCACGGTTCCTTCGTTGCGGGATACGGACGGTCTGTTCTACATCATTCTGGCAATGATGTCGGCGTGGATCGCCGATACAGGGGCCTACTTTGTCGGCAGCTTCTTTGGTAAGCACAAGCTTTGTCCTCGTCTGTCCCCGAAAAAGACGGTGGAGGGGCTGATCGGCGGTATCGCTTTTTCGGTAATCTTCTGTTTGCTGACGGGTTACGTGTATCAACTGATCCTGGGCGATATGGCGCAGGTGTCGTACGTTGGCGTGCTGCTGCTTGGCTTGGTCTGTGCTCCGCTTTCGGTAGTGGGCGATCTGTTTGCTTCGCTGATCAAGCGTATTCACAAGGTGAAGGATTACGGCAACCTGTTTCCGGGTCACGGTGGCGTGATGGATCGTTTTGACAGCTTGTTGTTTGTACTGCCGGTGGTTTACTTTACGGCGAGAGTGTTGCCGCTTGTCGGTTAATTGCATAAAGGAGCAAATTTCATGGCAAAACGGTTGGTGATCCTCGGCTCGACCGGTTCTATCGGTACACAAGCCTTGGATGTGGCACGAACTCAAGGATATACGGTCACGGCTTTAGCGGCTCATTCCAATGCAAAATTATTGGAGGAGCAGATCCGTGAATTTCAACCGCGTGCTGCCGCTTTATTTGATGAAGCGGCAGCGCGCGATCTGCGCATTCGGGTGGCTGATCTGGATGTGGAGATCTTGTCCGGTATGGATGGCTTATGCACGCTTGCCAGGTGGGAGGATGCCGACATCGTACTGAACTCTGTGGTGGGTATGGTTGGCTTACTGCCGACGCTGGCGGCGCTGAATGCCGGACACGACGTGGCGCTTGCCAACAAGGAAACGCTGGTGGCCGGCGGCGAATTGGTGATGCGCACCGCGCGGAAAAACGGCGTACGCTTGCTGCCGGTAGACAGTGAGCATTCGGCTATTTTCCAGTGCCTGCAGGCAACGGCGGGCGGTGTCTGGGCGCCCCCGAAGCCGACGTCGGATATGGGGCTTCGCCGTGTGATCTTGACCGCCTCCGGTGGACCGTTTTTCGGAAAGCGCAAGGATGAACTGCGCACGGTAACGCTGGCACAGGCGCTGAAGCACCCCAACTGGAGTATGGGACAGAAGATCACCGTTGACTCTGCAACGATGATGAACAAGGGCTTGGAATTGATCGAGGCAAAATGGTTATTTGACGTCTCGGAGGAGAATATAGATATTGTGGTTCACCGTGAAAGCGTGATCCACTCACTGATTGAGTTTGCGGATAATTCGGTGTTGGCGCAGCTGGGTGTTCCGGATATGCGTATCCCGATTCAATATGCGCTGACGTGGCCGGAGCGTGCACCGTCTACGGTGTCGCAGCTGGATTTGGCAAAGTTTGCAAATCTGACCTTCTTCGCACCGGATGACGAGGCGTTTCCCGCCGTGTCGTTCTGTCGGCAGGCGTTGCGGCAGGGCGGTGCCTATCCGGCGGCTGTCAATGCGGCCAACGAGGAGGCTAACGCCGGTTTTCGAGCTGAAAAAATCGGTTTCTTGCAGATTGCCGATTCGGTGGAAGCGGTTCTGGCACGGAGCTTGCCGCCGGTAAACTGCGTGGAAGATATTTTGGCGGTGGACGAGGAGTGCCGCCGCATTGTACGTGAATGGATGAGGTGATCGTATTCTGGACGTACTGGTTGTGATCGGTCGCTTGCTGGCGGCTGTGTTTTTGTTCGGTATTATCATTATGGTTCATGAGTTGGGCCATTTTCTTGCTGCCAAGGCGTTGGGCGTACAGGTGAATGAATTTGCGATTGGCTTCGGGCCAAAACTGTTTCAGTTTGGCAAGAAGGAAACGAAATATTCGCTCCGCCTGCTACCTATTGGCGGCTTTTGCGCTATGGAAGGGGAGGACGCAGCCGGCGGCGGTGAGGTAAGTCTCCAAGTCAAGGATGCGGCTGCGGAGAATCCGAGGTCCTTCTACAATAAACCGGTGTGGCGTCGGGTAATCATCACGGTAGCTGGTGTGGCCATGAATATACTGCTCGGTTTTGTTCTTTTGCTGGTATATCACGGCGTGTGTACGGTACCTGAAGCCAACGGTGAGACCTACTATACCGGCACACGTATTTCGTATCTGCAGGAGGATACCGCCCCGTATCAAAGCGGTCTGCGTGTGGGAGACGAGCTGCTGAGTATTGACGATCAGCGCGTGTTTTCGTGGCGAGACATTCAGTTTTTGCTGCAAAGCAGTGATGACGGTGTGTTTGATATGGAAGTTAGCCGTATCGTAAACGGCGAGGAGACGACGGTGGAACTGTCCGACGTTACCTTCCGTCGCGAATACGTCAAGGACGCCAAGCGGCACGTTTTGTATTACGACTTTTATCTGGAGGCCGTCCCGCAAACGCTGGGGTCCACGCTGGAGCAGAGTGTTCGTGTCGAGGGTAGCCTGGCGGTGACCGTCTGGCGAACGCTGAAGGGGATGTTTACCGGTCAGTTCGGCCTGAACGACCTTTCCGGTCCGGTCGGTACGGTGGATGTCATCGGCGACGTGGTCGAGGGCGCCGTGCAGGAGACTCAGTGGCAGGTCGGCCTCGGTAACATTTTAATATTGCTGGCATTGCTGACGGTCAACGTCGGTTTCTTCAATCTACTGCCGCTTCCTGCCTTGGATGGCGGGCGGCTGTTGTTCCTCATTTGGGAGGGTATCACCCGTAAACGGGTGCCGCCCAAGTATGAGGGCTTGGTGCATGCTATTGGATTAGGATTGTTACTGCTTTTGATTTTGTTCGTCACGTTTAATGATATTCTCAGGATATTCTCGTAAGAGGTGTGAAGTATGCAGCGTCGGGTTTGTAAATCGGTAGATATCGGTCGGGTAACGATCGGCGGTACGGCTCCCATTGCGGTTCAGTCAATGGGCTGTGTTCCGTCGCACGACGTTGAGGGGACCGTGCGTCAGGCCATGGCGTTGCGTGATGCAGGGTGCGATATTTTCCGCATTGCCGTACCGGATAGGGAGGCTGTGCGGCTGATCGACGCTGTAAAATCGGCGGTGGATATGCCGTTGGTCGCCGATATTCATTTTGATTATAAGCTGGCGCTTGAAAGTGTGGCGGCAGGTGTGGATAAGATCCGCATCAATCGGGGCAATATCGGTGAGGAAAGTCGGGTAAAGGCAGTGGCGGATGCTTGCCGTGCTGCCGGTGTTCCAATCCGTATCGGTGTCAATTCCGGCTCTTTGGAGAAGGAAATTTTGAAAAAGTACGGGCATCCCTGCGCCGAGGCTATGCGTGACAGTGCCTTGTATCACGCCGGACTGCTGGAAAAGTATGATTTTGACGACATCGTTATTTCTATTAAATCCTCGAACGTGGAAACGATGGTGCGTGCGTATGAATTGACCGCCGAGGCCTGTTCTTATCCGCTTCACCTCGGTGTAACCGAGGCGGGGACGGAGCAGATGGGCGTGATGAAGTCGGCGATCGGTATCGGATCGTTGCTGCTACGTGGTATCGGTGACACCATTCGCGTATCCCTGACCGCCGATCCGATCAAGGAGATCGAAGCAGGACGTCGTATTCTGGCGGCACTGGATCTGTTGCCGGGCGAGCCGCAACTGGTTTCTTGCCCCACGTGCGGACGTACCCGCATTGATTTGATCGGTATTGCGGCACAGGTGGAGGAACGCTTGAAAAGCATTCATAAGCCGATTCGGGTGGCAGTCATGGGCTGTGTGGTGAATGGCCCGGGCGAGGCCCGTGAGGCGGATATTGGTATTGCGGGCGGCGACGGCAAGGTCGCTTTGTTCAAAAAAGGTGAAGTGATCCGCACGGTTCCCGAGGAGGTTGCCGTGGAGGAATTGATCAAAGAAGTGGAGTCATTATGAGTTATCCGGACATTCAATCCCTGTTTTCTCCTTACATACACGATGCGACGTTACTCGCGCCCTTCGTCTCTGCGACGGTTGCCGATATGCAGGTAAGCCGTGCGGAGCGCTTTTTGCGTATTCGTTTACAGATGCCGGAGTTCGTGCCGTTTGATGTCTTTCCGCCGGTGGAGGAAGCGTTGGCAGAAGGCTTGGGATTGCGCACGGTGGAGCTGACGCCGCAATATCCGGAAGAAACGCTGTGTGAGGCGTGCTTCCCAACGATTGTTGCATTCTTGCGCCGTCGCTGTGTGGCGGTCAACGGTACGTTTAATGATGCTACGTTTACCCGTGAGGGTGAAGGCTTCGCTGTGACGCTGTGTCACGGTGGGGTGGATGTGATCCGCACGACCCATACCGACACGATGATGGGACAACTGATCGGGGAATTATTTGGGCGGCGTGTCCCGCTCACGTTCTATGGAGAAGGCGGCGTCGATGAGAAGGACGAGCAGTACCGCAAATTGATGGAAGAGGCTGAGCGTGAATCACGTGAAGCTGTACAGCGTGCCGCACAGCAGGCGGCACAAGCAGCGCCGCAGGCGGACAAGCCTGCCGCCGTGTCGATCAAGCCAAGCAAGCCTGCCGATCCGACCGTGCCGCCTGAGGATGGCTTGCCGATCTACCGTGAAACGGCTTCGCCGTTGTTTGGCCCGGTGCCTCGTGAGATGCCGACGCCGCTTGTGAAGCTGCAGGAGGGAAGCACGGCTACGGTGTGGGGCGAGGTGTTTGGTTATGAGACACGCTCGTTCCGTGACGGGACCCGCATTCGGCACACCTTTTTTGTGACTGACCGCACGAACTCCATTTCGGTGATTCTGTGGACGGATACCAAACGGGATAAAGCAAAGCTGGAAGCGATGGAATCGCTGAAAAACGGTGTTTGCGTTTTGATGAACGGCTTATATGAGTTTGATGAGTTTGCCAAGGGTAACGTGTTTAACCCCAAGTCGTTGGCGCTGGTCAATCGGTACAAGAAGCAGGACACGGCAGATGTCAAGCGAGTGGAATTGCATTTGCACACCAAAATGTCTGCGATGGATGCGGTGTCTGATGCGGAAGCACTGGTTTTGCGTGCGGCAGAGTGGGGACATCCGGCGGTAGCGATCACCGACCACGGTGTGGCTCAGGCGTTCCCGGAAGCCATGAATGCTGCTGAAAAAGCCAAGAAGAACGGCACACCGATCAAGATTTTGTACGGTGTGGAAGCGTACTATGTAAACGACGCTGTTTCGATCGTGCAGGGTGATACCGAGGCAACGCTTGACAGTGAGTATATTGTTTTTGACCTGGAAACGACGGGACTGAATGCCGGCAACGACCGCATCACCGAGATCGGTGCGGTGCGGTTGCGTGACGGTGAGGTGCTTGAGGAGTTCAATACCTTCGTTGATCCCGAAAAACCGATTCCCGCCAAGATCGCCGAGCTGACCGGTATTACCGATGCTATGGTTGCCGGTGCGCCGAAGGAAGGGGAGGCACTGCGGAAGTTTTTTGAGTTCTGTGGCGAAAACCCGATTTTGGTAGCACATAACGCCCGCTTTGACACGGGTTTTGTGCGTGCGGCAGCGGGACGCCTCGGCATGACGGTGCCGTTTTCCTCAATCGATACCGTGCCGATCAGCCGTGCGTTGTATTCCGGACTGAAAAATCACAAGCTGGATACGGTCGCCAAGCATTTGGAAATTCCGCCCTTTAATCATCACCGTGCGTGCGATGATGCACGGGTATTGGCGGAGATTTTCTCTAAAATGCTGATCGAAATGAAGGAAAAGCGTGGTCTGGAGACGGTGCAGGAGATCAATTCGCTGATGAATGACGGCGACCAGCACAAGTCCCGCCCGTATCACCAGATCCTCCTTGCCAAAGATAAGGTGGGTCTGAAAAACCTGTACAAATTGATTTCGTACAGCCATTTGAAGAATTTCTACAAGCGTCCCCGTATCACCCGCAGCAAACTGCTGGAGTACCGTGAGGGCCTGATTGTTGGCAGTGCGTGTGAGCAGGGTGAGCTTTTCTGCGCTATTGTGGAAGGGAAGCCGTGGGATGAGCTGTGTGCGATCGTACGCTTCTATGATTTTCTGGAAGTACAGCCGCTTGGAAACAATCATTTTATGCTGCGAAACGGCACGGTACGTGATGAAGAGCAGCTGCGGGAGTTTAACCGCACGGTGATTCGTTTGGGTGAGGAATTGAATATCCCGGTGTGTGCTACCGGTGACGTTCATTTTATGGACCCCGATGACGAGGTCTACCGTCGCATTCTGCAGGCAGGGCAGGGATATGGCGATGCGGACATACAGCCGCCGCTGTATCTGCGTACCACGGAGGAGATGCTGAAGGAGTTTGAGTATCTCTCGGCAGAAAAAGCGTATGAGATCGTGGTGGAAAATCCAAAACGCATTGCGGAAATGATTGACGATATTCGTCCGATTCCCGAGGGAAACTATCCGCCGCATATCGACGGCTCGGATGAAGAACTGACCGAGATCACGTGGAGCCGTGCCAAGGAGATCTATGGCGATCCCGTGCCGGAGATCGTATCGGCACGGTTGGAAAAGGAACTCAACTCGATTATTAAAAACGGTTTTGCCGTGTTGTATATGATCGCACAGAAGCTGGTTAAAAACTCGGTGGATAACGGGTATCTGGTAGGTTCCCGTGGTTCCGTCGGCTCCTCGTTCGTGGCGCATATGGCGGGAATTTCGGAGGTTAATCCGCTCGCTCCGCACTATGTATGCCCGAAGTGTAAGCATTCCGAATTTATTACGGACGGCTCGTTCGGCTCCGGTTTTGATCTACCGGAAAAAGCGTGTCCCGCCTGCGGCGAGATGATGGACCGTGACGGTCAGGAAATCCCGTTTGAGACCTTCCTTGGTTTTGACGGCGATAAAACGCCTGATATTGACTTGAACTTTGCCAGTGAGTACCAATCCCGTGCTCATAAGTACACGGAATCGCTGTTCGGCAGCGATCACGTGTTTAAGGCCGGCACCATATCGACCGTTGCCGAGAAAACGGCGTTCGGTTATGTAAAAAAGTATGCCGAGGAGCGTGGCTTGGCTCTGTCTAATGCAGAGATTGCCCGCCTGTCCGAGGGCTGCACCGGCGTGAAGCGTACAACGGGTCAGCATCCCGGCGGCATGGTCGTTGTGCCGAATGAATATGTGATCGAAGATTTCTGCCCGGCACAGCATCCGGCAGACGACCCGCATTCCGACATTATTACGACGCACTTTGATTTCCATTCGATCCACGATACGATCTTGAAGCTGGATAATCTGGGTCACGTTATTCCCACGACCTATAAATATCTCGAGGAGTATACCGGCATCAGCGTGATGAACGTGCCGATGTCCGACCCCGAGGTGTACAAGCTGTTTACCTCGCCCGAGCCGTTGGGCGTTACGGTAGAGGATATTGAGTGCGAGACGGGTACGCTGTCACTGCCCGAAATGGGTACACCGTTTGTGCGGCAGATGCTGCTGGATTGCCGTCCCGCTACGTTTGCCGACCTGCTCCAGATCTCCGGTCTGTCGCACGGTACCGACGTGTGGTTGGGCAATGCGCAGGAGTTGATCCGTGCCGGTACGTGCACTATTTCGGATGTTATCGGTACCCGTGATAATATCATGACGTATTTGATGCACAAGGGTCTTCCGCCAAAAATGGCGTTTAAGATCATGGAGATCGTGCGTAAGGGTAAGGCGACCAAGCTGCTCACAGAGGAGCATTTTGCTGCCATGAAGGAGCATAACGTGCCGGATTGGTACGTGGATTCCTGCATGAAGATCAAGTACATGTTCCCGAAAGCGCACGCTGCGGCGTATTGCACGGCGGCGTTGCGGGTGGCGTGGTACAAGGTGCATCGTCCGACGGAGTATTATGCTGCCTACTTTACCGGCCGTGGTGAAGATTTCGATGCGGAACCGGTCCAGGAGGGTAAGGCGGCGGTGAAGCGGCTGATGGACAGCATTCGTGCCAAGGATAAAAAGGAAGCCACCGCCAAGGAGTTGTCCCAGGCAGAAACGCTGCATATCGTCTACGAGGCGATGCAGCGTGGCGTGGAGTTCTTGCCGGTTGATCTGTACAAGTCGCATTCCTATAAGTTTGTGCCGGAGGACGGCAAGATCCGTATGCCGTTCAGTGCGGTAAAGGGCCTTGGCGAAGCGGCGGCACAATCGCTGATGGAGGCACGTGAGGGCGGCGAGTTTATCTCGTGCGATGACCTGCAAAACCGCTCTGGTATTTCCAAGTCGGTTGTCGAATCGTTGAGTATGCTGGGAGCGTTGGGCTCTTTGCCGGCTACCAGCCAAATGAATCTGTTTGAAATGTAGAAAAAGGAGGGATAGCGATGTTGCAAAAGAATCAGATCATACCGCTGACCATTACGGCGATGAGTGCAGAGGGAAGCGGTATCGGACGCTATGCAGAGTCAGCTGATGAACGTGGTATCGCTGTCTTCGTTCCGTTTACAGCTATTGGTGACGTCATCCGCTGCCGTATCGTCAAGGTGCAGAAGACCTTGGCTTACGGCAGAATCGAGGAGCTGGTTTCTCCGTCGGATGACCGTTTGCCGCAGGTGGATTGCCCCGCCTTCGGCAAGTGCGGCGGGTGTACCTATCGACATATTCGCTATGATGCCGAGCTGCGTTGTAAATGGCAGCGTGTGGCGGATGCGTTGGAGCGTATCGGTGGGTTGCAGCTAAAGCCTGAACCAATTGTGGCGTGCGAGCAGCCTGACCGGTATCGTAACAAGGCGCAGTATCCGGTTGCCCCGGGGGAGCACCGCCCGTTGATCGGTTTGTATGCCGCTCGCAGTCATCGTGTGATCGAGCAGCGGGATTGTTTGCTGCAGCCGGGAAGCTTCGCAGCAGCATTGGAGGTCGTGGCACGGTGGGTGAGGAAGAACCACGTGCCGATTTATGATGAAGCCACCGGGCTTGGTGTGTTGCGACACATTTACATCCGTGAGGGTGCCAAAAGCGGTGAGCGAATGGTGTGCCTCGTATGCACGTGTGGCAAATTGCCCGATACCGAAGGACTGACTCGGGACTTGGGGGAGGCTGTGCCGGGCCTCAGTTCGGTAATGGTCAATTTGAATACCGAGGATACCAACGTGGTGCTTGGCAAGACGAGCTATCCGCTATATGGCGAGCCATATATCACCGATACGCTTTGCGATCTTAAGTTCCGTTTGTCGCCGCTGTCGTTTTATCAGGTAAACCACGATCAGGCGGAGCGACTGTACCGATTGGCAGCCGAAGCAGCGGCGTTGACAGGCGAGGAAGCACTTCTCGATTTGTATTGCGGTACAGGAACGATCGGTTTATCAATGGCCCACCGTGTTCGTGAGCTGGTGGGCGTTGAGGTCGTTTCGCAGGCGGTTGAGGATGCCGCTCGGAATGCGGCTGATAACGGTATTGGCAATGCGCGGTTTTTGGCGGCAGATGCTGCAAAGGCGGCCAAGCAACTGGCGGCTGAGGGTTGGCACCCCGACGTGGTGGTGTTGGATCCGCCCCGTAAGGGCTGTGAGCCTGCGCTTCTCCATACGGTTGCGGAAATGCATCCCGATCGGGTGGTGTACGTTTCCTGCGACCCGGCAACCTTGGCACGGGATCTGAAATTGTTTGCTGAGTTAGGATACATAACGGAGCGGGTTACTCCGGTAGATATGTTTCCGAGGACAGCGCACGTAGAATCGGTTGCCCGTTTAAGTCGGAGGAGTGCCGTGCACCCTATGAAGCTGCATGCTTCTCCGTTTGAGAAGATAAAGAGCGGCGAAAAGACGATTGAGCTCCGCTTGTTCGATGAAAAGCGTCGGCAAATCAAGGTGGGGGACACGATCGTTTTTACGAACACCACTACCGGAGAAATGCTTGATGTCTGTGTTTTGAAACTGCATCGGTTTGATAGCTTTGAGGAACTGTATGCGGCGTTGCCATTGTTGAAATGCGGATATACGACCGAGGATATCGACACGGCACAGCCGTCCGACATGGAACAGTACTATTCTGTTGAAGAACAGAAAAAGTACGGGGTAATCGGTATTGAAGTGTGCTGCTCGGATGAAGAACACAGTCGATAGGTAATGTGCCCAGCACAGAAGATGCGGAAGAAGGAAAAACACTTGCAAAAGAGGTCGTTGTTGTATATTATTGTAGCAGGGATCGGCTGGGGCACGTCGGGCTTGTTTGTGCACTGGTTGGCACCATACGGCTTTACGCCATTGCAACTGACCGCTATGCGTGGATTGGTTTCGTTCCTTTGTATGCTGGCGTATGTGTTGATCCGTGACGTGCGGTTGCTCAAAATTAAGTTGTCAGAGCTCTTGATGTTTTTAGGAAGCGGCGTAACTTTGTTCGGTACGGCAGCGTTTTACTATATGTCGATGCAAACCTCGTCCATTGCGACGGGCGTGGTGCTGATGTACACGGCACCGGTATATGTGATGCTGTTTTCTGTGGCGTTTTTTGGTGAACGTTTGTCACGTCTGAAGCTATTCTCGGTCGTTTGTATGCTGATCGGCTGTTGCCTGGTGGCGGGCGTGGTTGGCGGTATGGAGATCAATACGGAGGGCGTTCTGTTTGGCGTGCTGGCCGGTTTGTCGTATGCCGCCTACAATATCATTACCAAACTGGAAATGCGGCGCCAAAGCAGTCCGGTGTCTGCGACATTGTACAATTTTTTGGTGGTTGCGCTCTTGGGACTGTGTGTCTGTGATCCGCTGTCGGCTGTGGAACGGGTCGGTGGTGACCCGATGTCGACGCTGCCGCTGATCGTGGCAATGGGCTTGGCGACCTGCTTCATGCCGTACGTTCTTTACACGTTGGCGATGAAAACGTTGCCCGCCGGTACGGCATCGGCCCTGGCAATCGTGGAGCCGATGGCGGCGACGGTGTTTGGTCTGCTGCTCGGTGAGGAGCTGACGTTGTTTTCCGGACTGGGTATTGTGCTGATCCTGGGCGCTGTGTTTTTGCTCGGCAGAGCGGAAAGCGCAGCGGAGCGTATTGGATAATGCCTGCTACGGCAGGTGGAAATAAAGGATAAATTGGCGAGGAGATGTTGTTATGAGTTATCATGAAAGTGCCATTATTGCGCGCAACAAGGATGTCGAGCATATTGTGAATGCGGCGGCAAATCTCGGTGTGTTCGGTCACGGCGAGAGAAAACCGAAGCGTTTTGCCATGTTGGTAACGACCGACGTACATCGCTGTGCAAAGCAGATGCAGAGTGCGATTGATTATCTCAACGGTATGGATGCGCTTGATTGCGGTATTTGCCTGGGTGACATTCAGGGGGGCAACTATACAGAGAATGACGGTTCCTGGTATTATTTGGCCGTTAACTCCTCCAACAAACCGTTTTATACGACAATCGGTAATCACGACGGCGGTAACAACGTAAAGAAAGAGCTGTGCGGTACCAAGGCAGAGGTGCTGGAAAAGTATATCCGTACCACACGTACGCGAATCCGTATTCCGGACATCGATAAGACGTATTACTCAGTCAACTGGGATGAGTACAAGATCACGTTGATCGTTTTGGATAACTATATGGCACCTGAGCTTCGCAATGAGAACGGTGATTTCGTACTGCACCGCGGTGCGGAATGTCTGAATCAGGAGGAGGCGGATTGGCTGGTGGAGACGCTCGCCAACGTGCCGCAGGGGTATCAGGTTATTATTGCACGTCACGGGTATCCCGACAGCGTCGTTAAGATTGAGGGCGATTGGACGCAGGAAAAAGGTGGCTTCAATGGTGAGGAGGCACTGTACGGCAAGTGCGATTTGGTGCCGGATGTTGTGAATGCGTGGGTAAAAGGCGAGACGTTATCTAAGGCCTATCCGCCGATCGAAAAATACGATTGGCTTCCGACACTTACGGTCAACGCCGATTTCACAGCACGTGGCGAGGGCGTATTCGTGACGTATATCGTCGGGCACTATCATCGTGATATGATTGGTAAGAGCGCCGTGTACCCTGATCAGAACATCATTTCGTTTGCAGCAACCGCCAATGACGACTGGCAGAATTACGGCTGTGATCTGCCGCGTGAGCGTGGTACGAAGGCGGAGGATTGCGTGACGGTGTTTGCGCTGGATCCCGCAAAACGTCATATCCACCTGGTACGTGTGGGCAGTAATTTCACCGATTCGCTCGTGGATCGCACGTATACGACACTGATATATTAAACTTGTCAAACGGCGACGCACCAGCGTCGCCGTTTTTTTCTTGCTACTCACTGAAAAATGGAGTATACTAAATATAGAACCTGAAAAAGGAGTGAAAACTATGATCACATTTGAAGACATTCGCAACAACGAGGCGATCCGTGCCTATATCACACGAGCCGATGAATCCTTGCTGGCACAGGGGTTTACTGAGCATAGTTTTGCTCACGTGACACAGGTGGCAAAGACTGCAGCCTATTTGCTGACAACGCTCGGGTACAGCGATCACGAGGTGGAGCTTGTGCGCATTGCCGGGTATTTGCACGATATTGGCAATTTGATCAACCGTGAGGACCATTCGCAAAGCGGAGCGCTGATGGCGTTTAACATTCTGAACGGTATGCAGATGCCGCCCGACGATCTCGCTACGGTGGTCACGGCAATCGGTAACCATGACGAGGGAACCGGTGTACCGGTCAATGCGGTGGCTGCGGCGTTGATTTTGGCGGATAAATCCGACGTACGGCGCAGTCGAGTCCGCAATACCGACGTGACTCACTTTGATATTCACGACCGGGTCAACTATTCGGTGCGGAAGTCCGAGCTGCGTATCAATGAGGAATGTACTGCCGTGAAGCTGAATCTTACCATTGATACCGATTACGGTGCGGTCATGGATTATTTTGAGATATTCCTCGACCGTATGATCCTGTGCCGCAAAGCGGCGGAGCTGCTGGGGCTGCGCTTTAAGCTCATTATCAACGGACAGGTTCTGATATAAAGAATAAAACCACCGTCGACGGCAGAAGCCTTCGATGGTGGTTTTTCGTTATCGGTTCAAAAGATAAATGCCGAGATTGAGGTATCCGGCAAAGAACAGCCAAACGATGTACGGCAGGAGCAGCAGATAAGCGGTTTTGGAAATGTCCTTGAAACGCCTCGCCATACGAAGCACCAGGAGAATGAGCACGATCAGCCACAGGAACGCCACGAACCGCCATTCCAGGCGAAAGAACAGCAACGGCCAAAGGATGTTGACGACGACCTGCGCCAGATATAGCTGTAACGAGGATGTGCGATCGATGTCATCGCTGATGGCGACGAGGTAGGCGGCGATCGACATTAAGGAGTAGAGGATCGTCCAGGCAATTGGGAACAGCCAATCCGGCGGCGACAGCGGCGGGAGCGATAGTCCGTCGGTGGATGGCATACCCAGCAGCGTGCCGATTCCGGCTAAGATAAAAGTGTACAACAAGAAAAACAGCAGGGGCTTCCATTGAATCGTTCGTCGAGTCACAAGCATCGACCTCCTTGTGAGATTAGACTATGTGACACGACGAAAAAATATGAAATGCGGCAAACATTTTGTTTGCCGCATTTTGTGTTGAATGGTATGACGTTATAGTAGCGCTGTGACGATCAGCTGTACGTATTCTACGATGAGGGGTAACATGGTGGGAATGATCGCCAACGCAAACGACGTGCCGCCGGTTTTGAGAAAGCTGCGGTCGTAACGCAATTCGGGGTTTTTCTGCTGACGTTTTGCTTTTTTTAGGATCGCCTGCAGGTACAGATAGTTGCCAAGCATACCGAACAGAATTTGAATGATCAGCATGGACATCACCGCAACGAAGGCGAGCAACAGCAGCATTCTTGAGTGCGGATCTGCCAGTAACTTTTCCAACGGCTGCAGAGTCAGAACTCTTCCGGAGGGATCGGCAGTAAGCAACGGGAGCGTACCGAACGACAAGAAAAATTCGATCACCGTCCGGACCAGTGTAATCACAATGCCCCAGACCAGGTTTTTGCGGTACAGAAGCCAGTTGGCAGGGAGAAGGAAGGCTGCCCAGTTCCAGGAGATTTTGGAGCCGCCGTGGGTCATGCGATAGAATTGCGGAAGATAGTAGGCGGAGTTGCTGCCGATCAGCTCGGCAATTTGATCGACCGGGACGCCGTCAATGTCCTCCGTACGGGACACACCGCCGTACGGATCGTGAAGCGGCACCTGGAAAGGTTGGTTGAATCCGCCAAACGGAGGGTTGGTGCCCCCAAACGGTGGGGTGTACTGACCGACAGGAGGTGGGGGCGTATCGTCGTCCAACTCGCTTTCCCAATCTTCTTGTTCAATATCCTTTCCGCAGTGTGCGCAAAACTCCGCAAACTCCGGATTTTTGCCTCCGCAATGCGGGCACGTGCTTTGCGGTGTCGGGGGCTCCTGCTTAGCTTCGGCCGTGCTGCCCTGCGCCCACTGGCGTTCCGTGCCGTGATCGGCGGCAAAGTGGCAGTGACCCTCTTTTTTCCAGCATTCCCGATGATGGGGGCAGCCGCACTCAGGGCAGGTCACAATATCATCGGTTTCGGCAAAGTGCTGTCCGCATACGGGGCAGATCTGACCTTCGTAAAAAAACATACTGTCACACTTTCTGTGAAGTTTTTGGTCGCAATTCGACAAGACTATTGTAGCGTGAATTGGGAGAGAATGCAACGAATTTGAGCAAGGTTTAAAAAAAGTTAACGATTGCACGCACTGCGACAGAGAACAGTATACTATATTTCTTCGGAAAAAGCACGAACTTTTTCGAAAAGCGTCGAAAAAACCATTCGTTTTACAAAAATTACAAGGGAAAACTTGACGAAATGTCCATATATAGTATAAAATAGTACTGTTATACTCTATATTTTGTAAAGGTGGAGACAGAATGGCAGCAAAGAAGCCTACGTACGGTAACGAAAGTATTACCTCGCTGAAGGGCGCAGACCGTGTCCGCAAGCGCCCGGGTGTTATTTTCGGATCTGACGGTTTGGAAGGTTGCGAGCACGCTGTTTTTGAGATCCTCTCCAACTCGATTGACGAGGCACGTGAGGGTCACGGTAATAAGATCATTACCACACGGTATGACGACGGCTCCTTTGAAGTACAGGACTTCGGCCGTGGTATGCCGGTGGATTTTAATACGAAGGAAAATCGCTTCAACTGGGAATTGATCTTCTGCGAGCTGTATGCCGGCGGTAAATACAATACAAACGAAAGTGAAAACTATGAGTTTTCGCTGGGCCTGAACGGCCTCGGCGCGTGTGCAACGCAGTATTCCTCAGAGTATATGGATGTCGAGGTGCACCGTGACGGTTTCCGTTATACGCTACATTTTGAACACGGCGAAAACGTAGGCGGGCTGAAAAAAGAGCCGTATGCCAAGCGGGATACCGGCACGACCATTCGTTGGAAGCCGGACCTGCAGGTGTTTACGGATATTGCGGTGCCGATGGACTATTTCCGTGATATTCTGCGCCGTCAGGCAATCGTGAACCCCAATTTGCTGTTCATTCTGCGTGAACAGAAGGGACGCAGCTTTGAAACCGAAGAGTTTGTTTACCAAAACGGTATCGAGGACTATGTCCGTGAGCTGGTCGGCGATAACGGTATGACGGACGTACAGGTCTGGTCTGCCGAGCGCCGCGGCCGTGACCGCGAGGACAAGCCTGAGTATAAGGTCAAATTCAACGTGGCGCTTTGCTGCTCCAACAAGACCAACCTGTTGGAATACTATCACAACTCCAGCTGGCTGGAGCACGGCGGTGCACCGGAAAAAGCGGTGCGCTCTGCCTTCGTTTCGCAGATCGACGCCTATCTGCGTCAAAACAGCAAGTACCTGAAAAACGAGAGTAAGATCACGTTCCAGGACGTGCAGGATTGTCTGGTGTTGGTTTCCTCGTCGTTCTCTACCCAGACCTCGTATGAAAACCAAACCAAAAAGGCGATTACCAATAAGTTTATCCAAGAGGCGATGGCGGAGTTCCTGCGGCAGCAGCTGGAGGTCTATTTCCTGGAAAACAAGGCGGAAGCAGACCGCATTGCCGAGCAGGTGCTGATCAACAAGCGCAGCCGTGAAAAAGCAGAAACCACACGCCTGAACCTCAAAAAGACGTTGCAGTCCGGCAACGATCTGGCATCCCGTGTGCCGGGCTTCGTAGACTGCCGTACCCGTGACGTGGCACAGCGTGAGCTGTTTATCGTGGAGGGTAAATCGGCTATGGGTTCGTGTATTCAGGCACGCAACTCGGAGTTCCAGGCGGTCATTCCGATCCGTGGTAAGATCCTGAACTGCTTGAAGGCAGAGTTTGATAAGATCTTCAAGAGCGAGATCATCGTCAACCTGCTGAAGGTTATGGGGTGTGGCGTGGAGGTCAAATCCAAATCCAATAAAAACCTTTCCACGTTTGACCTGTCGCCGCTGCGTTTCTCCAAGATCATCATCTGTACCGATGCGGGCGTGGACGGCTACCAGATCCGTACGCTGGTGCTGACGATGCTGTATCGCCTGACACCGACCTTGATCGAAAAAGGGTATGTGTTTATTGCGGAAACACCTTTGTATGAGATCAACACCAAAACCGATACGTATTTTGCGTATAACGACCGTGAAAAGGCGGAGATCCTTGCCGAGATCGGTGACGTGAAGTACACCATTCAGCGTTCCAAGGGACTTGGTGAAAACGAGCCTGAGATGATGTCGCTGACGACGATGAATCCAGCAACACGCCGGTTGGTTAAGGTCAATCCGTGTGATGTCGAGGAAACGGCGTATTTGTTTGACGTGTTGCTCGGTGACGATTTGGACGGTCGTAAACGAATGATTTCGGAACACGGCGCCGAATATCTCGATATGCTGGATCTCGAGTAAGGGAGGAGACGGAATATGGCTTCAAAAAAGAACAAAAACGTCGCTCCCGAGATTGGGAAGTTGCCGCCGAACGCACACATTGCGGGTGCGGGCGTGGTGGAGCAGCAGGCGATCACCGATACGTTGCGTGAGAACTATATGCCGTACGCCATGAGCGTTATTATGTCCCGTGCGATCCCGGAGATCGACGGCTTTAAGCCGTCGCACCGTAAGCTGCTGTATACGATGTACAAAATGGGCTTGCTGAACGGCGGATTGATCAAATCGGCAAATATTGCGGGCCAGACGATGCGTCTCAATCCCCACGGTGATGCGGCGATCTATGACACGATGGTGCGTTTGTCCCGCGGTAACGAAGCGTTGCTGCATCCGTATGTGGAATCCAAGGGTAACTTCGGTAAGGCGTATTCCTCGGATATTGAATGTGCCGCCTCCCGATATACGGAGGCCAAGCTGGCACCGATTGCGGCAGAGCTGTTCCGTGATATTGACAAAGAAACGGTCGACTTTGTTGACAACTATGATGCGACGATGCTGGAGCCGTCACTTTTGCCGGTGAGCTTCCCGTCGATCTTGGTCAACAACAACCTCGGTATCGCTGTCGGTATGGCGAGCAACATTTGCTCCTTTAATTTGCAGGAAGTGTGCGAGACAACGATTGCGTTGATGAAGGACCCGAGTCACGACCTGCTCTCCACGCTGCAGGCTCCCGATTTTCCCAGCGGTGGTCAGCTGATCTATCGCCGTGAGGATCTGGAGAGGATCTACGAAACCGGTCGTGGCAGTGTCCGTGTGCGAGCGGTGTACAATTATGATAAATCGAACAACTGTATCGACGTGACGCAGATCCCGTATTCCACCACGGTGGAAGCGATCGTTTCGAAGGTAACGGATCTTGTGAAGGCAGGAAAGCTGCGTGAGATCAACGATATTCGTAATGAAACCGACCTGAGCGGCCTGAAGATCACGATCGACTTGAAGCGTGGCACCGATCCCGATAAGGTGATGAGCAAGCTGTATGCCGCCACGCCGCTGGAGGATTCGTTCGGCTGTAACTTCAACGTGTTGATCGCCGGTGTGCCGCAGGTGCTGGGTGTGCGTGCTCTGCTGGAGGAATGGATCGCTTTCCGTGTGGAATCGGTACGCCGCCGTGTCGTGTTTGATCTGAATAAGGCGAAAGACAAGCTGCATTTGCTGAAGGGCTTGCAGAAGATCCTGTTGGACATTGATAAGGCGATCTGCATCGTCCGCGAGACTGAGGAAGAGGCTGAGGTCGTTCCGAACCTAATGATCGGATTCGGCATTGATGAAATTCAGGCGGAATACGTGGCGGAAATCAAGCTGCGCCACCTGAACCGTGAATACATTCTCAAGCGCTTGGACGAAGTGGAAAAGCTGGAAGCGGAGATCGCTGAGATGGAGGAAACGCTGAAGAGCGCTCGCCGTGTGAAGTCCATTATCATTGACGAGTTGCGTGCGGTTGCCAAGAAGTACGGTCAGCCCCGCCGCACGACATTGATCTATGCTACCGATTTGGAGGAAGAGCAGGAGGCCGAGGGCGACGAGGTGCCGGATTATCCGTGCACACTGTTCTTCACGGCGGAAGGCTATTTCAAAAAGATCACGCCGCAGTCGCTGCGTATGAGCAGTGAGCACAAGCTCAAAGAGGGCGATCGCATCGTCCAGACGATCGAGACGAACAATCGGCAGGAGCTCTTGTTCTTTACCTCGGCCGGCACGGTGTACAAGTCCCGTGCAGCGGATTTTGTCGACACCAAGGCAAGCTCTATGGGTGACTACGTTGGTACCAAATTGGGCTTTGAATCGGGGGAAAGTGCCGTGTATATGGCGGTGACTACCGATTATTCCGGTTATTTGGTGTTTTTCTTTGAAAACGGCAAGGCGGCGAAGGTGGAGTTGTCCTCGTATGCAACCAAGACCAATCGCCGGAAGCTGATCGGGGCATTCTCGGATAAATCGCCGTTGGTGGCGATGTTCCAGATTCCCGAGGATCGGGAGTTCTTCTTGGCGTCGACGGCGGGACGCCGTCTGGTGGTGCATACCGGTGCGATTGCCGTGAAAACGACCCGTAATACGCAGGGCGTGCAGGCGATGACCTTGAAGGGTCAGCATCGATTGGAATCGGTGGTGCCGTTTGAAAACGATATGGTGGCAAAGCCGGCACGCTATCGCACAAGAACGCTGCCCGCTGCCGGTGCCGTGCTGTCGGCAGATGACGTGGGCGAGCAGATGAGCCTGCTGTAAACAACAAATCACTGCCGAGCAAAACTTGTTCGGCAGTGATTCGGGGCAAATACAGCAAACGCAAGCAAACGGTGTATCTGCGCCACGGTTAGATTGCCCGTTTTGCGGCAAAAGATACACAAAGAGACTTTCAAAAAAATATGCTTGCGTTTTTGGAAATGTTGTGGTATCATAATATGCGTAATTTTGTGTATACGGTCAAGGAGGATCTTTTGTTATGTCGACTCTGGAGTATGTGATCGGTTCGATCATCATCGTTGTGGCACTTATCATCGTCGCTGTGGTGTTGTTGCAGGAAGGCCGTCAGTCTAACATGGGCGCTATTTCCGGTTCGTCGGATTCGTTTATGGACAGAGGCCGGTCCCGCACGCTGGATGCGATTTTGGCCCGTTGGACCAAGTGGCTTGCTATCATTTTCTTCGTTTTGGTGTTGCTTGGTATGCTGGTCACCAAGGTCATGGCGAAATAAGTTTAAGAAAAACAAAAACCGCTTGCGTGTAAACGCAGGCGGTTTTTACTATTTTCGTCTCCCGTTGCATACAGTAGAGCGAAAGGGGAGGTAACCATGTCTTGGATGAGCTGGCTGCTGATTGCGGTGGGATCGGCGTGCGGTATGTGGATCGTTGTAACGGCGTTTCGCAACGGCAGACCAATGAGGCGCTTGTTTGGCAGCACGTTGCAGGGAGCTTGTGCACTGGCGGCGGTGAATGTGGCGGGGACGTTTACGGGCGTTTCGCTGGGACTCAATTGGCTCGCAGGCGGTACGTGTATGGTACTGGGGGTGCCGGGTGTGGTCGCTTTGCTTTTGTTGAAGGCGATTTTTCAGATTTAATTGCAAAACGGCGGGCGGTGTGGTACACTAGCGGTGGGTGAGAATATGATACAGCTACCGATGAGTCAAACATTAACCGAGCACAACCGCGAGGGTGTCGTTTATTACACGTTTCCTGCGTTTGATGACGTGCCTTTTGTGCGCCACGGATTTTCTACCCGTTTGGGTGGCGTGAGCCGAGGCATCTGTGAGAGTATGAACCTGAGCTTTACCCGTGGCGACGATCCGCAGTGTGTGCGGGAGAACTTCGACCGCTTTTGTACGGCAGTCGGTCTGGACAGCCGCAACGCTGTGATTTCCGCACAGGAGCATCATACCGTTGTGTACAATGCGACGGCTGCGGATCGGGGAAGAGGCGTTCTTCGTGAACGAGGATACACCGATATTGACGGCTTGTTGACCGACGAGCCGGACGTGGTGCTGTTTACGCAGTATGCGGACTGCGTGCCGTTGTTTTTCGTGGATCCCGTGAAGCGGATCGTTGGAACGGCACACGCCGGCTGGCGGGGCACGGCGGCGAAAATGGGTGCAGTGATGATCGACCGTATGGTGTCAGACTACGGTTGTCGGCGTGAGGACGTATTGGCAGCGGTCGGTCCTTCCATTGGTCCGTGCTGTTTTGAGGTGGATGAGCCGGTGCGAATAGCGTTTGTGGAGGCGATCGATTTCGCCGCGGATTGCACCAAGGAAGTGGGAAACGGCAAGAGTTATATCGATCTGTGGGAGATCAACCGCCGCACGTTGATTGAGGCCGGTGTAAAAGCGGAGCATATCACGGTGACGGATCTCTGCACAAGATGTCATCCCGATTTGTTTTGGTCTCATCGGGCGACGGGCGGTCAGCGTGGCAGCCTGGCGGGATGCATTGCCATTCATGAATAAGAAAAACAGCGACGAGATATCGTCGCTGTTTTTTAATTTAGCTTTCCTGCACGAAATTCATCGGCAAACCAAACGCCGGGGAGGGAAAATTCCTTACCGTTTAAGTATTCCAGTTCTTCAGCGTCGTCCTCAAAGGCAAATTTGAGCCGATAGGAGCAGAGAGCCTGCTTGGTAAATCCGGTACCTTTGTTGAGGGCGTTGGTGCCGTATTTTCCGTCGCCGAGCAGCGGATGACCGATCGAAGCAAGGTGCGCACGGATTTGATGCGTACGGCCGGTCAGTAGCTCGATCTCCAACAGAGATAAGTCGCCGTGTTCCTCCAAAACACGGTACCGTGTGGCGATCGTACGGGCGCCACGCTCCTGCTTATTGGAGATGTACACGCGGTTTTGCGCTTCGTTTTTCTCCAAAAATCCGTGCAGAGTGTCCTCCTGCTTTTCCATTTTGCCGTGTACCAGACAAAGATAGTACTTTTCGATCTCACGACGGCGCAGCTTCTCGTTCAGAATTCGGAGCGCTGTAGCTGTTTTGGCGGCAATCACGATACCGCAGGTATTGCGGTCAATGCGGTTGACCAGTGCCGGGGCGAAGCTGGCTTCGTCTGCCGGATCAAACTCGCCTTTTTCAAATAAGTACCGCTGCATACGGAACAACAGCGTGTCACGGTATTCGTTGCTGTCGGGATGCACGAGCAATCCGACAGGCTTGTTAAGCAGCATCAGATGCTCGTCCTCGTAGACGATGTCCAGCTTGGTGCCGGCGTGCATAAACTCATACACCGGTGCTGCCTGCTCCAGGAACTCGTCGGGTGCATAGATCGTCAGAACATCGCTTTCCTCCAGGCGTTGCGAAATGGTGCAACGCTTGCGGTTGACCTTGATGTCCTTCTGGCGGATGTATTTGTACATCATAGATACCGGCAGGTTGGGGAAGGCCTTTGTCAGGAACTTGTCCACACGCTGTCCGGCGTCGTTTTTGGCGATGGTGAGTTGCTTCATAGTTTCGCCTCCTGCGACTCATTATAGCGTATTTTATAAATGAAAACAAGGCTTTTGATAAAAGAAAGGCGAGGACGGTTACATCCTCGCCTTCGGGTTATTTGCTTTCTTTTTCTACGATCTTGCGCCCCATCAGCACGCCCATAACGGATGCCATCATCAAGCCACGGGTCCAGCCACTGGAATCGCCCAGGCAGTGGAGGCCTTGCACGTTGGTATTGAGATCGGTGTCCATACGCACACGGTTGCTGTAGAATTTCAGTTCGGGGGAGTACAGCAGCGTTTCATACGAGGCGAAGCCGGGAACAACGTGATCCATTGCCTGGATGAAATTGATGATGTTGATCATCGCACGGTACGGCATGGCGGCAGTGATGTCACCGGCGACCGCATCCGGCAGCGTGGGCTTCAGGTTGGACTGCGAGAGCTCCTTTTGCCAGGTGCGTTTGCCGTCGAGAATATCTCCGAAGCGCTGCACCAAAATGTGACCTGCGCCCAGCATATTTGTCAGCTCGCCGACCTTTTGCGCATAGGCGATCGGCTGATTGAACGGCTCGCTGAAGTTGTGTGAGCAGAGGATTGCCAGGTTGGTGTTGTTGGATTTCAGTTCTTTGTAGGAATGACCGTTGACGACGGCGAGATCGTTGTCGTAGTTTTCCTGGCTCACGAAGCCACCGGGATTCTGGCAGAAGGTGCGCACCTTGTTTTTGAAGGGGTGCGGATAACCGATGAGCTTGGATTCGTACAGGGTCTTGTTGACCTTTTCCATAACCTCGTTGCGCACCTCGACACGCACACCGATGTCGACGGTACCCGGCTGGTGAGCAATATTGTGCTCCGCACAGATCTTTTCCAGCCAATCCGCACCACGGCGTCCCGTGGCGATGACGGTGTGCTTGGCGTGAATGTCAAGCTCCTGCTTGCCGTCGGTGACGGTGACGCCAAGACAGCTTTGCCCCTGCAGCAGCAGGTTGGTGCATTCGTAGCCAAACAGCATTTCTACGCCGTTTTCACGCAGATAATTTTCGATGGAAAGATAGATGTTCTGCGCTTTTTCCGTGCCCATATGACGAATGGGACAGTCGACGAGTTTAAGACCCGCCTGGATCGCCCGCTTACGGATTTCCTTGACTTCCTCGGTGTTTTCCAGACCCTCTACGTGCGTGTCAGCACCAAATTCCAGATAAATGCTGTCGGCGTAGTTGATCGTTTCTTGTACCAGGTCTTCACCAACCAGCATCGGCAGATCGCCGCCGACCTCATAGCTCAGCGACAGTTTGCCGTCGGAAAACGCACCGGCACCGGAAAAACCGGTGGTGATATGGCAGTAGGGCTTGCAGTTGACGCAATATCCGACCTGTGCTTTGGGGCAGCGGCGCTTTTCAACGGGCTGACCTTTTTCGACGATGACAATGTGTTGTTTACTGCCACGGCGGAGCATCTCCAATGCGGTAAAAATACCGGCAGGACCGGCACCGACAATAACAACGTCTTTTTCCATGAGGGCACACCTCCGTAATGTTTGTTCAACCAACAATTCATTATATCGAATGCAGGACGGTTTGTCAAATGGGAGTTGTTATACTACGAGAATAGAGTTGCCAGAAAAAATTTTTTATGGTATCATAAAAACTGTTGAAATTTGAGGTATATACTCTATGGATAGAGTATTATTACGAAAGGAGGGGGCTGTGTGAGAGAACGAGAGGAGAAGCTTTCTCGGTATTCTGAAGCATCGGAGCACACCCTTCCTGATGTCGAAACGGTTCGGCGCGCGATGGGCGGTGACAAAGAGGCGTTTGGTCAACTGTTTCAGAGCACATATCGGCGGATGTTTTTTGTTGCGAGGCGGATTCTCTCGCAAGATGAGGATATTTACGATGCCTTGCAGATCGCCTATTCTAAGGCGTACAAATACATAGGACGTGTCTCGCCTCCTGAAAATTTTTATTCGTGGCTTTCGAAAATTGTGGAGAACTCGGCCAAGGATGTGTGGCGTAATTTACATCCCGATGAGGAATTATCGTCGGACATGGAAGAATTGCCGTCCCCCGATATTGTGGAAGATGCCGACCGTCGGGTACTGATCGCCCGTGTCCTGAAAGATATGGATCCGCACCGTGCCGAGGTGCTGGTGCTGTATTACTACGACGGCCTCAAACTGAATGAGATCGCCAAGCTGCTTGGCGAACCGATAAGCACGGTGCACAGCCGCCTGAAAGCGGCAAAGCGAGAGATTACCGAGTTGTTGGAGCAAAGCGGTATTGATCGTTCTTTCTACAGCGGCGGGTTTTTCAGCGCCATTGCTGTATCCCTGCGTTCGTTGTTAGGGACAGATATTCTATCAGCTGCCGTGGCGCAAAAAATGATGGACGAAGTGCTGACGGGAAAGCCCGGACGACTGGATGTGGCAGCGGCAAAATTGGCGGAGCGTCAGCGCAACAAAGCCATTTTGCGTGTTGCAGCATTGCTGATGATTTTGGTCGTTATCGTGACATTGCTCACCTCGGCAATTGCGAACGGTTGGTTTTTTCGAAATGAGGCATCGTCGACGGGGGACGGTTTGGCAACGACTACTGTGCATGGTGCGGTCGTTGTTGCCACACAAACAACGACAACGTCTCACGTTGTATCTGCCACCACATCCCAAGTGAACGTGTTGCCCGTGTTGACCACAACGGTTGGTGATGCGGTAACGTCGAAAACGACCGACACGAGAAATCCTAATACCACGACGGTAACGACAGGCTCGGAAATGGTTATCGTTCCTGTGGTAACGACTGGGACGACGCCGGTGACTGCAACAAAGTCGACCACCACAATGGGAAAAGAAACGAACACAACCGGGGAAGACACAGTGACCACCAAAGCGCCGATCGTGATCACTACAACGGTAGAAAAAGTGACTACAACTACCACAACATCGTCCTCACCGATCACACCTGCTGAAGAAAACCTTTTTAACTATACAGTATCAAACGACAAGGCAACGATTACGGGGTTGAAAAGTGCATTTAAGGGAGATTTGATCATTCCACCCACGTTGGCCGGTTATTCGGTGACGAGTATCGGGGCATATGCGTTCGGTAACACGGGTATTTTCTCCGTGACTATTCCGGACAGCGTTACGATGATCGGAGATTGGGCTTTTTCCGGCTGTAGCAGTTTGACCTCGGTCATGATAGGAGACAGCGTGGAAACGATCGGTGAATTTGCCTTCAACGATTGTTATCGTCTAACCTCTCTGATACTTGGAAACCGTGTAAAAACAATCGGGCGACAAGCTTTTTATAACTGTGGGCTGAAGACACTGAAGGTGCAAGGGGCCGTGGAGACTATCGGCGGGGGAGCATTTAACGGTTGTAGTGGGTTGACCTCGTTGACAATTGGAGATAGCGTTAAACTGATCGCTGATTCAGCTTTTGGGCGGTGTGAGAAACTGACAGAGGTTTGGATTGGTAAGGGCGTTCAAGAAATTGGTATGTACATATTTGCTGATTGCACAGAGCTGAAAACGGTGTACTATGCCGGTAGCAAAGAAGAGCGTGAAGCAATTACTATTGGCAGATTGAACGAAATATTGCTTTCGGCAAACTGGGTATACAATGCCCAGCAATAACAAATCCTCAATCATCCGCAGTATGTTGCGACTCGGATGATTGAGGATTTTTTGGTATGGCTTGTGAATAAAAATTTTAGATTCCCCCAAAAGCATCGTAAAAAACAGAGGGGTGGCAGGTATTAAATAATAAGTGAAGTTATGCAGTCGAAATTGGCACTTGATGGTAAAATTATATTATGGAGGTAATAAATCATGGCACAGTGTCCCATTTGTAATGGCAAAATCTACTTTATGGAGGGCGTGAAAACGTTGGATGGAAGTATTTGCTCGGAATGTGCTCACATCGTTTCATCGCCAAAAAATTACACAACAGAAGGAATCCGTTCTTTTTGGAAGAAAAATCATACCCGTTTGGTAAAGTTTAAAGAGACCAAAGTTATACACAGCCCGGGGTGCTTGTATATTTCTGTTGATGAAACGCATAGATATTTTCAATTTGGTCGTAGTGGCAAGGGGAATAATCAGGAGAAAGTCATATATAGCTTTGATGAAGTGGATAGCTATGACTACATAACGATTAAAGGTGAAACGGTTTCCCATAAAGAAGGAATACTCACGAGAGCGGTGGTTGGAGGTATGTTCGCAGGCGCTGCAGGTGCCGTCATTGGCGGCGCTACAGCGGGAAGTGTCATAGAGACTACACCCGACAGGATTCAAATCAAAGTGTATTTGACTACAGGTGCAGGCAAGGTATGTGAAACATCATCCTCAAATTGTCCATATCCCGTGGGGTTCACAGATTTTTTGGATTCTTGTATTTATGGCGATTCTTGTGTGAATGAACCCCAACCGATGGTCGCTTCCTCAGCAGCAGACGAAATTATAAAATATAAAGAGCTTTTAGATAAGGGCATTATTACGGAAGAGGAGTTTCAAGCTAAAAAAGCCAAGCTATTAGATCTGTGATATGCTTGCATGAGATAGAAACGGATAGCATCCTCGCTCGAATGGTTAGCAGATGAGACTGAAAAAGCAAGGCGAAAGCCTTGCTTTTTCTATTGCAGAACGAATAGGTTGTGTGTTATAATATTCTGTAAAGAAAAAATGGGGGGGATCTGCGTGGACATTCGGGTCGGCGATGTACTGACGATGAAGAAAAGTCATCCGTGCGGCGGCACACGCTTTGCTGTGCTGCGGGTAGGTATGGATTTCCGTCTGCGCTGTGAGACCTGCGGTCATGAAATGATGATTCCCCGTATCAAGGCAGAAAAGAATATCCGTGCCGTGGAGCATACCGACGGTGAATAGCCGTGCCTTTCGTCACTCAAACGAAAGGGAGGATGCCGTATGCTGAATCGGTTGAAAGAGGTTGAAAAGCGGTACGAGGAATTGATGGCCCGTTTATGCGATCCTGCCGTGGTGTCGCAAGCAGAGCTGTACCGTTCGCTTATGAAGGAAAGCAGCGAGTTGGAACCGCTGGTTACGACGTACCGTGCCTACGCGGCGGCACAGACTCGGGAGCGTGAAGCACGGGAGCTGTTGGACGGCGGTGTTGACCGTGAGTTGCGTGAGCTTGCGGAAGAGGAGCTTGTCGAAAGTCGGGCGACCGCCGAGCGACTTGCGGAGGAATTGAAGATTTTGTTGCTGCCGAAGGATCCCAACGATGACCGCAACGTCATTTTGGAGATCCGTGCCGGTGCCGGCGGAGAGGAATCGGCGTTGTTCGCCGCCAATTTATTGCGGATGTACACGCTGTATGCACAAACCTGTGGTTATCAGACCGAGATCGTTGGTGCCAACGAGACGGAGCTTGGCGGATACAAGGAAATCAGTTGTATGATCACGGGGCAAGGGGCCTACAGCCGTCTTAAGTTTGAAAGCGGCGTGCACCGTGTCCAACGTGTGCCGGAGACGGAGACGGGAGGACGCATTCACACCTCCACCCCCACGGTGGCAGTGCTTCCCGAAGCGGAAGAGGTGGAACTGACCATTGCACCGACCGACCTGCAGATCGACACCTACCGCTCCAGTGGTGCGGGCGGTCAGCATATCAATAAAACGGAATCTGCCATTCGTATCACCCATTTACCCACGGGTATGGTCGTGGAGTGCCAGGATGAGCGAAGTCAGCATAAGAACAAGGAAAAAGCAATGCGGGTGCTGCGCTCCCGCTTGTACGAGCAGCTGCAGACCGAGCAGCAGTCGGCGATCGCTGCCGATCGTCGGGCACAGGTTGGTACGGGTGATCGTAGTGAGCGCATCCGCACCTACAACTATCCGCAGGGACGAGTGACCGATCACCGCATCGGGCTGACGTTATATAAACTGGATGCGGTGCTGAACGGCGCGTTGGATGAGCTGGTGGATGCGCTCATCACCGCCGATCGTACCGAAAAACTGCAAAGAGGGCAGGAGTATGCAAACGAAATATTACACTGATCGGGAAGAGGAGCTTATCGAGGCGGCTCAACTGTTACGTGCAGGCGCTTTGGTAGCGATCCCGACCGAAACGGTATACGGATTGGCGGCAGATGCCCGCAACGGTGCGGCGGTCGCGTCGATCTTTACAGCAAAGGGCCGTCCCTCGGATAATCCCCTGATCGTGCACATTGCCGATAAGGCCGAACTGAATACGCTGGCAGCGACCGTGCCTCCTGTGGCGGAAAAACTGGCGGAGGCCTACTGGCCCGGACCGTTGACGATGATTTTTTCCAAGGCGGATCACGTGCCGGATGAAGTAACCGCCGGATTGGATACGGTGGCAGTGCGGATGCCGTCGCATCCCGTGGCACGGCGGTTGATCGAATTGTCGGGATGCCCGCTGGCGGCGCCGTCTGCCAATCGTTCAGGCAGTCCCAGTCCTACCGATGCCCATCGGGTGGCCGAGGACATGGATGGCCGTATTGCTGCAATCGTCGACGGCGGTGCGTGCTCGGTCGGCGTGGAATCGACGGTGATCTCGGTGTGTGGTAATCGTGTGCGGTTGCTTCGCCCGGGTGCCGTTACGGTTGAAATGCTGGAAGCGGTCGCCGGAGCGGTCGAAATTGATGAGGCTGTGTTGAATCCGTTAAAGGACGGTGCCACAGCGGCGTCTCCCGGTATGAAGTATAAGCACTATGCCCCTGAAGCACGGGTAGTGTTGGTGCGTGGCAGTGCGCAGGCGTACCGAGAGTACGTGAATGCCAATGCTGCCGAAGGTGTAACGGCGCTGTGCTTTGACGGCGAGGAGCAAGGCTTGGTCGTTCCGTATTTGACGTATGGGCGGCGTGACGATGCCGTGACGCAGGCGCAGCGTGTATTTGAGGCACTCCGCTTGCTGGACGAGAGGAAAACGACCGTGGCGTATACGGCGTGTCCCTCACCGGAGGGCATTGGTTTGGCGGTGTACAATCGACTGCTGCGTGCTGCAGGATTTGAGGTGGTCATCCTTGAATAAATCATTGGTGATCGGGTTGACCGGTTCGATCGGCTCGGGAAAAAGCACGGTGTCCCGTTTGTTTTCCGAACGTGGCTATTATGTTATTGACGCCGATGTGCTGGCCCGAAAGGCGGTAGAGCCGGGAACGGAAACACTGCTAGAATTGGTGAATCACTTTGGCAAGTCGATTTTGCGGGGGGACGGTTCGCTGGACCGTGCCGCCTTGGCGGATATTGCCTTTGCTAAAGAAGAATTGACGGCAGAGCTGAATGCTATTGTACATCCGGCGGTCATTCGTTTGTTGAACGAAGAATTGGCTGCTGCCAAGGAGCGTGGCGAGACGGTAATCGTCTTGGACGTGCCGCTGCTGTTCCAAACGGGCTTGGAGACGCTGTGTGATCGCACAGTAGCGGTTACTGCCCGCCCGGAGATACGCTGTAAGCGTATTTGCTTGCGGGATTCGCTGAACGAGGAGCAGGCACGGATGCGTATGAATGCCCAGCCTGCGGACATATACTATACACAGCGTGCCACCGATGTGCTTGTCAACGACGGGGACACGGCGGTGCTGGAGGAAGCGGTTGCGGAACTCTGCCGCCGCATCGGGAGGTGACCGTGTGAAGCGTCGTATACTGGTTTGGTTGATCGTGTTGGTTGTGCTCGGCGCCTTGATCGCCGGCGGCATCTACGTGGTGAACGTTGGGTACGATAAATACGAGCGCGCAGCGTATCCGCCGAAGTATGAAGAATACGTCACCAAGTACGCAGAAGAGTTTGATTTACAGCCTTCACTGGTGTATGCCGTGATTCGCACGGAAAGCCGCTTTGATCCCAATGCAGAATCGGGAGCAGGTGCCAAGGGACTAATGCAGCTTATGGATGAAACGTATACGTGGGCGCAAAGCCGCTTGCCGGGAGAGGATGAACCGATCGAAAAGATATTTGACCCCGAAATCAACATTCGCTGCGGTTGTAAATATCTCCAGTACTGCTTCTCAAAGTTTGAGAATACACGTGCGGCGCTTGCAGCGTACAACGCAGGTGTCGGCAGAGTATCGGGGTGGCTGAAGGACAGTCGGTATTCCGATGACGGCGTGACGCTCAAAACGATTCCTATTGATGAAACACGCAATTACGTAGACTATGTGCTGGAAGCACAAGCAATATATCAACGACTGTATCAAGTCGACGGGAGGAATAACGATGTCTGAAAAAACACAGGGCGAGCTGCTGCGTGAGCAGCTGTGCTATCAGCCAAAAAATGCATACCGTGTCTTATCCGAGGAGGAACTTGAGAAGGTAGAGGCGTACTCCGTAGGATATAAGCGTTATCTTGATGTCGCCAAGACGGAGCGTGAAGCGGTTGTGGAGTCGGTTCGTCTCGCCGAGGAACAGGGCTTTGTACCGTTTGATGCTTCCCAGCCGCTTAAGCCCGGTGATCGTGTGTATGCGATCAACCGTGGCAAGGCACTGATCCTGGCGGTGATCGGTGAGAAGCCGATCGAGGACGGTGTGTCGATTGCGGCTGCACATATTGATTCGCCCCGCTTGGATCTCAAGCCCAATCCGCTGTACGAGGATCACGAGTTTGCTTATTTTGATACGCATTATTACGGCGGTATCAAAAAATATCAGTGGACGGCGACCCCGATGGCGCTTCACGGCGTGATCGTGCGCCGTGACGGTACCACGGTGACGGTATCTATCGGTGAAGCGCAGGATGAGCCTGTGTTCTGCATTACCGATCTGTTGCCGCACCTTGGCGCAAATCAGATGAGGAAAACGGCCGCCGAGGTCATCGACGGTGAAAACCTGAACGTGCTGATTGGTTCACGTCCGTTCCGTGATGATGAGGGCAGTGACGCCGTTAAGCTGAATATTTTGAATATGCTGTCTGAGAAATATGGCATCGTCGAGTCGGATTTCCTGTCTGCGGAATTGGAAGTCGTTCCGGCGTTCGGCGCACGTGACCTTGGCTTGGATCGCAGTATGATTGGTGCTTACGGTCACGACGACCGTGTTTGTGCATATCCAGCACTGACAGCGCTATTCGAGTTGAAGACACCGACCTATACGGCACTGACCGTGTTGGCGGATAAGGAGGAAACCGGTTCGGAGGGTAACACCGGTATGCAGTCGGCATTCCTGCGGTATTTTGTGGAGGATCTGGCGGCCGCCTTCGGAAAAGAGGGGCGTCACGCTCTTAGTCGCTCTCTGTGCTTGTCTGCCGATGTCAACGTGGGCTTCGATCCGCTGTATCCCGAGGTGGTGGAGGCACGCAACTGTGCGGCGCTGAACCGTGGCGTGGTGCTGACGAAGTACACCGGCGCCCGTGGCAAGTCGGATACCAACGATGCTTCGGCAGAGTTGATGGGCTTCTTCCGCCGCATTATGGAGAAAAACGACGTACTATGGCAGGTGGGTGAGCTTGGCCGTGTGGATGTCGGCGGCGGCGGAACGGTTGCAAAGTATATTGCGGACCTGAACGTGGATACGGTCGACCTCGGCGTACCGGTGCTCTCGATGCACGCACCGTTTGAGGTTATCGCCAAGCCGGACGTGTATATGGCACACAAGGCGTTTTACGCACTTCTCTCCCGTACGGAGAACCTGTAATCACCGAACAAGCAAAGACCTCATAGGATGGAACACAGCCATTCTATGAGGTCTTTTTTGCGTGAAGGAGGAGTCGTATGCGAACTATTGAAACCTTTGCCGTGATCGGCGGTGATCTGCGATCAACGTATTTGGCGGGTGCGTTGGCAGCAGAAGGTTGTCGGGTGATCAGTTCCGGATTTGACAGCACGGAGTTACCCTCCGGTGTGACGGCGTGCACCAACACCGGTCAGGCGATCAGCTTGGCAGATTGCATTATTTTGCCGCTTCCCGTCAGTGTCGACGGAGTCAACGTCAACGCCCCGTTTTCGAGAGTGCCTATGCCGCTGAAAAGTATTGTGCAGGCGGTACGTGAGGATCAATTGCTGTTGGGCGGCCAGATCAACAGTGAATTACATCGGGAACTGACAACACGGGGGCTGGTGGTCGGCGATTATTTCGGGCGTGAAGAATTGGCGGTGTTAAATGCAGTGCCGACGGCGGAGGGCGCCATTCAGTTGGCTATGGAGGAACTGCCGATCACCTTGTCGGGATCCCGCTGTTTAATTACGGGATACGGACGTATTGGTCGTGTACTGTCACGAATGCTTCGTGCGTTGGGGGCGGATGTCACCGTGGCGGCTCGGCGTTGCTCCGATCGTGCCTGGGCGGAGACACAGGGGTGCCGGACAATGGAGCTTTCCCGTTTGCCGGGAAAGGGCGGATTCGATGTGATCTTCAACACCGTACCGTATAAAATTTTTCACCGTGAATTGTTGGAAAAACTGGACAGTGGGACGCTGATCATCGACTTGGCATCCCGACCGGGAGGGGTGGATTTTACGGCGGCGGCGCAATTGCGTCTCAAAACGATCTGGGCGTTGTCACTTCCCGGGCGAGTTGCCCCGAAAAGCGCCGGTAACATCATCAAGCAGACCGTTCTGAATATGATCAAGGAGGAGTCGGAATGGAGCTCAAAGTAGGATTCGCACTGTGCGGATCGTTCTGTACGTTTCACCGTGCCCTGGAGCAAATGGAGCGCTTAAAAGCGGAGGGTATGGAGATCACGCCGATTTTGTCGTTTTGCGCAGCCACGACCGACACACGATTTGGCAGGGCAGAGGAGTGGCTCGCTCGGTTCACGGCAGCAACGGGGAAACAGCCACTGTTATCCTTGACCGAGGTCGAGCCGATCGGGCCAAAGGGATACTTTGACGTGTTGGTCGTGGCCCCCTGTACCGGCAGTACGCTGGGACGCTTGGCAAACGGTATCAGCGATACTCCGGTTGCCTTGGCGGTAAAATCACAGCTTCGGCGGAATCGCCCTGTTGTAATTGCGGTATCTACCAATGACGCTTTGGGATTCTCTATGCGCAATATTGCCCTGCTAAAAAACAGCAAAAATCTGTATTTTGTGCCGATGTCGCAGGATGATGCGGCAAATAAGCCCAATTCCTTGGTGGCGGATTTTACCAAGCTGTCCGCTGCTATTCACGCAGCACAGGTTGGTGTTCAGCTGCAACCTTTGTTTGAATGAGGAGGCGGGTGAGACGCCGTACCCGTCAGCGAGCGTTGCGTGTGACGGTATGCTTGCTGTCGGTGCTGTTTTTACTGATCGTAGGGTTTGTGACGGTGGATAGCCGATTACGTCCGTTGATCCAAAGCTACGGCCTGATGTCGGCACGCCGCAGTGCGATGATGGCAGTACATACCGGTGTGGAACGTGTACTGGCGGATGCCGATGCGTCCTATGGGTCGTTCGTGACGGTGCTGCGCAATGAGGACGGACGGGTGATGTCGGCAGAAACCAACGTGCAGGAGATCAACCGTCTGAAATCGGCGGTATCCAATGCCGTTATGAAGGAATTGTCATCCCGGGAGGAGCAGACGACACGGATCCCGCTCGGCAATTTGATTGGTGGTAGTTTTTTTACCGGTCGAGGACCGTTCCTGTCGGTGACGATCCACACGAGCGGCACGGTCATTACGACGCTGACAGGTGAATTCACCGATGCCGGAATCAACCAAACCAAGCACAGCCTGTATCTGGATATGCAGGTGATGATGACGGCGGCACTGCCGATGGAACGGGTCGGTGTAGAGGTGTCGACCCGATTTTTGGTGTGTGAGACCGTGTTTGTCGGCGAAGTGCCGCAAACCGTTTTGCAGGCCGATTTTGGTAATTCTGTTGACAAGTTTTTTGGCGCAACCGATTGAAATATGCCGCTGTTCTTGTTATAATAGAAAAGGACTCTTATAAGGGGAGTGGCTACATGGATTTTGAAGGCGCGCGCCTGCGTATTGCGGAGCTTCGTCAGCAGATCGACTACCATAGCCGTCGGTATTATGACGAGGATGCACCGGAAATTGAAGACGATGAATTTGATGCACTGACGCAGGAGTTGCGTCGGTTGGAGGAAGCGTATCCGCAGCTGATTACGGCGGATTCCTACACACAGCGTGTCCACGGTGAGCTGTCACGCCTGTTTACCCCCGTGGAGCATGAAGTGCCGCTCGGGAGCTTGCAGGACGTATTTTCTCTGGAGGAACTGCGTGAGTTCGATAAGCGTGTGCGTGAGGAATTGGAGAATCCCGTCTACGTGGTGGAGCCAAAAATTGACGGCTTGTCCATTGCGCTGGAGTATCGAAACGGCGTGTTTTTCCGTGGTGCCACACGTGGTGACGGTCAGACGGGTGAGGATGTTTCCGCCAACCTGCGTATGATTGCCGATATTCCTGAAACGCTGACGGCATCTCCCGAACGGATCATCGTGCGGGGCGAGGTGTATATGAAACGCCGCCAGTTTGCCGCTTTGGTGGAGCAACAGGAGCAAAATGGCGAAAAAACCTTTAAAAATCCACGAAATGCGGCGGCCGGCTCACTTCGTCAAAAGGATCCGCAGGTGACAAAAAGCCGTGGGCTTTCGATTTTTGTATTCAATTTGCAGCTTCTTGAAGGGGAGAGCGTGACCTCACACGCTGCTTCGTTGGAGCGTATGCGAGAGCTGGGCTTTTCGATCATTCCGTTTTATCGGCGTACCGGCTCGATTGACGAGGTGCTTGAGGAGATCCGCCGTATCGGTGAGGAGCGCAGCTCGCTGCCGTTTGATATTGACGGTGCGGTTGTGAAGGTGGACACCTTCTCTGACCGGGAACGATTGGGCAGCACCAGCAAATATCCGCGTTGGGCTGTGGCATATAAGTATCCGCCCGAAGAAAAGCAGACAGTTCTGCGGGATATTGAGATCACGGTGGGACGCACCGGCGTATTGACACCGACCGGCGTGTTTGATCCCGTTACGCTGGCGGGTACCACGGTGAGTCGTGCGACCCTGCACAATGCGGATTTTATCCGTGAAAAAGGGTTGGGCATCGGCGATACGGTGGTGCTGCGCAAGGCGGGTGATATCATTCCGGAAGTGGTGCGTGTGGTGCAGCATACGGGTGACGTGTATGAATTGCCAACCGTTTGTCCGTCTTGTGGTCAGCCGGTCGCACACGAAGCGGATGAGGCGGCTTTGCGGTGCAGCAATGCGGATTGTCCGGCGCAGTTTTTGCAGCGCTTGATCCATTTCACGTCCCGTGATGCCATGGATATTGAGGGCTTGGGACCTGCCGTACTGGAGCAGTTCGTGGAAGAAGGCCTCATTGCGCACATTGACGATCTGTACACACTCAAGCGTGAGGATATTCAGGTGTTGGAGGGCAAGGGTGATAAGTCGGCGGACAATTTGCTGAAGGCGATCGATGCGTCACGGGAAGCAGATCTGTCACGGCTGCTGTTTGCTCTGGGAATCCGACATATTGGGCAAAAAGCCGCAAAGCTGCTGGCACAGCGATTTGTGACGATGGATGACGTTATGGCCGCCGACCGCGAGGCACTGTTGTCGATTGACGGCTTCGGTGAAGTGATGGCCGATAACGTTCTGCAGTTCTTTGCGTTGACGCCGTCGAAGCAGTTGATTGAACGTCTGCGGGCGTGTGGTGTGAACATGGAATGCCATGCGCAGCAGACCGACCGCCGCTTTGAGGGGATCACCTTTGTACTGACAGGTACGTTGCCGACTATGACACGGGATCAAGCGGCCGCATTGATCGAGCAATACGGCGGTAAGACCTCCGGCAGCGTCTCGAAAAAGACGGGTATCGTTCTGGCAGGTGAAAACGCAGGCAGCAAGCTGACTAAGGCGCAAGAGCTTGGTATTCGCATTATTGATCAGACTGAGTTTGAAGCCATGCTTACGTAACCTTTAGTAAAATACAACGTATTGTCTCCGCCGCTGAAAAACAAGCGGCGGAGATTTTTTTGAGAGCGGGTTCTCCAAAATTGCTTCCCCGTTCCTCTTCGCATTGGCGGTGCTGCTTTTCCAATGTCTTTAAGTGCCCCAAAACGGCGTCGCAGCGTGGGTAGTCGGGGAAGAAGTCGACCACTGCCTGTAACGCTGTGAATTCCGCAGTTACAGCGGACAGCAGTGCTGTATCATTTGGATGCAACGTCGGCTGTCCTTGGTAAAACAGGGCGATGAGCACCTCGTCGATGCAGAAAACAACTGCCTCAATCGTTTGACGTAATCGCAGTAGATCCTCACGGTCAATGGGGGTGATAAAGGCGTGACGCAGTTCCTCAAAAATGGCTTGCATCGCCACGTCCGACGCTCGTCTCTTCGCTCGGATTGCACGAACGGTATCCTCCGTGATCGCTTTTCTGTGGTGTAGAATATCCAAGCCTGCTTTTGCCCGCAAGAGACTGCTTTGGCATTGTGAGTATACCGAAGATTTCATAAATACGCCTCCCGATATTCACTATATCGGGAGGTGGCTTTTTTTATGACAAGCATGGCGGGACGGGCATACACTGGCAATGTAATGGTTTCAAAAAGAGTGTATGAGGATTGATGCCTTGTTTTTTGGACATACTATTCTCACATACTGATGAGAAAGGAACGAAGAGTATGCAAACGGTTCGTCGAGGAGATATTTATTATGCGGATCTCAGCCCGGTCGTTGGGTCGGAGCAGGGCGGAATCCGTCCGGTTTTGATTGTGCAAAATGATGTTGGTAACCGTTACAGTCCCACGGTCATAGCAGCGGCAATTACCAGTCAAAAGGATAAGGCACGGTTACCGACCCATATTCAGGTCAACTCGGTTGACAGCGGGCTTAGTCGGGATTCGGTCGTGCTGTTGGAGCAGATCCGTACCATTGATAAACGGAGACTGAAGGAACATATGGGGCGCTTGGATGAGTTCTCAATGAATCGTATCGACCAAGCGCTGCAAATCAGCTTCGGCTTGGGGCTTGATGCGTCACGGCACAGCCTATAAATGGGTCGATCGCCACCGTGTCTTTGACACGGTGGCGGATTTTTGAAGCACAAGCGTCGGTTATCCTTCTAAAATTGTGCATATTAAACAAAAACAAAGATTGCGTTTAGGGGATGTTGTAAGAAAATATCTAAATCACTTGACAGTTATGGCGTTAAGTTGGTACAATATTATGGAGGAAAAATATGGGTTGCTGTTTTTGCCGGCACGTGATGCTGAGAGGATCGTGTCATAACCCATGAATGGTGCTCATACTTGTTAAGAGACGGATCGGCAGCGTCTTGCCCGCAGTGGGACGAGCCGATCGGAATCACCTTTCAAATCAAAAGCGGCAAATGCCGTGTGCGAAAAAGAAACCAGAAGGAGGTCTTGCGTTATGTTTCGCAAGCAGGAGTGTGTTGCCATGCTGTTGGCAGGTGGCCAGGGAAGTCGTTTGTATGCGTTGACGAAAAACATCGCCAAGCCGGCCGTGCCGTATGGCGGCAAGTACCGTATCATTGACTTTCCGTTGTCGAATTGCGTCAATTCCGGTATCGAGACGGTAGGCGTGCTGACGCAGTATCAGCCGTTGGAGTTGAGTGATTACATCGGTTCCGGTCAGCCGTGGGATCTGGACCGTATGGATGCCGGTGTGCACCTGTTGCCTCCGTATCAGCGCAATAAGGGCGCTGACTGGTATAAGGGCACAGCCAATGCCATTTATCAGAACATGGTGTTTATCGAGCGGTATGACCCGGAATATGTCCTGGTGCTGTCCGGTGATCATATCTATAAAATGGATTACGCCAAAATGATTGCGGAACATAAGAAGAACAAAGCGGACTGCACGATCGCTGTGATCGAGGTGGAGATGTCCGAGGCCAGCCGTTTCGGTATTCTAAACACCAACGAGGACGGCTCTATCTATGAGTTTGACGAGAAGCCGGCGGTGCCGAAGAGCAATTTGGCGTCTATGGGCATTTATGTGTTCAATTGGCAGAAGCTGAAGAAGTATCTGCAAGAGGATGAGAACGATCCCAAATCGCAAAACGATTTTGGCAAGAATGTACTTCCGGCGATGCTGAATGCCGGTGAGCGTATGTTTGCGTATCGCTTTGAAGGATATTGGAAGGATGTCGGAACGATCGACAGCCTGTGGGAAGCCAATATGGATCTTTTGAATCCCAAGGTGCCGTTGGATCTTTCCGATGACACGTGGCGTATTTATTCCCGTACCCCGGGCTTACCGCCGCACTATATCAGCAACACCGCTAAGGTGCAGAACAGTATGATCTCCGAAGGCGGAAACATCGGCGGTACGCTGGAATCCTCGCTGATCTTTGCCGGCGTTACGGTGGAAGAGGGCGCCGTTGTGCGTGACTCGATCATTATGCCTGGCGTCGTGGTAAAAAAAGGTGCGGTCGTGCAGTATGCGATCGTCGCTGAAAATGCGGTGATCGAGGAAGATGCCGTCATCGGTGAGCTGCCGGAAGAGGTGGCGGAATTGGATAACTGGGGTGTGGCCGTGGTGGCCGCCGGAGTTACGGTGGGTACGGGATGCCGTGTTCCTGCCAAAGCCATGATCGATAGCGACGTCAAAAAGGAGGAAGCGTAAGATGCGTTACAACACAGCTTTAGGTTTGTTGTTCTCGAATATGCACGATGAAGCGCTGCCGGAATTGACCGCTGTGCGTGCCATGGGGTCTGTTCCGTTTGGCGGTCGGTACCGTCTGATCGATTTTGCGCTTTCCAATCTGGTAAATGCCGGCGTTTCCAAGGTGGGCGTTGTTACTAAAAGTAATTACCAATCGTTGATGGATCATCTAGGCTCCGGTAAGGCGTGGGATCTTTCCCGCAAGACGGAAGGCTTGTACTTCCTGCCTCCCTTTGGCGGTGGGGAAGAACGCTATGACGGCCGTATTACGTCGCTTGCGGGCGTTATGACCTTCTTGCGCAATTCCAAGGAAGAGTACGTCATTATGTCTGACTGCCATTTCGTGGGCAATATCGACTATCGCAAGCTGATCGAAGCGCACGTGGAGAGCGGCGCCGAGGTCACGATGGCGTGCCTCGAAGGGGAGCTCCCGACGAATATTGTTTCTCCCATTGTGACAGTCAACGAATCGGGCCGCATCACTGATATGATCATTACGGATCACAGCAGCGGCAAGGTCGTTTACGGTGTGGGACTGTACGTCATTTCCCGCCAGCTGTTGATGCAGTTTGTCGACATTGCCGTTAGCCGTAATCAGCACAGCTTTGAATGGGATGTGCTGCAGCGCCACGTCGATGATCGTCGTCTGTATGCGTATAGTATTCCGGAGTATACGATGGTCATTTCTTCGCTGGAAAGCTATTTTAAAGCCAATTATGCGCTGCTGGATGCTTCGGTGCGTGACAAGCTGTTTGTTGATAAGCGTCCGATTTATACTAAGGTGCGTGATTGTTCGCCGGCTTTGTACGGCTTGCATGCCGACGTGTCGGGCTCGCTGATTGCCGACGGATGCAAGATCGACGGCGAGGTGGATAATTCCATACTGTTCCGTAACGTGCACGTATCCCGTGGGGCAAAGGTGCGGAATTGCATTTTGATGCAGGGCAGTATGATCGGCGCAAACAGCGATTTGGATTACGTTATCACCGATAAGCACGTCTGCGTCCGTGAAGGACGTGCGCTGAAGGGCTGTGACGGCTATCCGGTCACCATCCGCAAAAATACCATGGTGTAAAAGGAGAATACGATGAAAGTATTATATGCGACCAGTGAAGCACGGCCTTTTGCCGCCTCGGGCGGTTTGGCGGATGTCGCCGGTTCGTTGCCGCGTGCATTGCGCAACCGCTTGGTCGGTTGTCGTGTGGTGATGCCGCTGTATGAAGCCGTACCGCAGGAACTGCGTGATACGATGACGTTCCTCACCAGTTTCTCGGTTCCCGTGGCGTGGCGTCGGCAGTATTGCGGTGTGTTTGAAGCTAAGCACAACGGCGTGATCTACTATCTGCTTGATAATCAGTATTATTTCAAGCGCAACGGATTGTACGGTCATTACGATGATGCGGAGCGGTTCGCGTTTTTCTCTCGTGCGGTGTTGGAGATGCTGCGCTATATCGACTTCAAGCCGGATATTCTGCACGCTAACGATTGGCAATGCGCATTGCTGCCGGTGTATCACACGCTGTTTTATGCGAAAGAGGAGCTTTTCAGCAAGATGCGGACGGTGTACACCATCCATAACATCCAGTATCAGGGTAAGTACGGTATGGAAATTCTGGAGGATGTGTTTGGTCTGCCGCAGAGTTCCCGTGAGTTTATGGAGCACGACGGATGCATCAATCTGATGAAGGCGGGTATCGAGGCGGCTGACCGTGTTACGACCGTCAGTGGAACGTACGCCGAAGAGATTTTGGATCCGTGGTTCTCCCACGGTTTGGACCCGATTTTGCGGATGCGCCAATGGAAGCTGACGGGTATTTTGAACGGCATCGACACGGTGCAGAACGATCCCGCAACCGATCCGGCGCTGTACGCACCGTACTCGGCAGATGACATCACCGGCAAGGCGGAAAACAAACGTGCTTTGCAGGAGCGGTTGGGTCTGCCGATCCGTGCGGACGTGCCGCTGATCGGTATGGTCAGTCGCTTGGCTTCGCACAAGGGTTTTGATCTTGTGAAGCACATTCAGGAGACGCTCCTGCAGGAGGATGTGCAAATGGTGGTCCTGGGCTCGGGCGAGTGGGCGTATGAAACGTTTTTCCGTGAAATGTACGCTAAATATCCCGAGAAATTCTGTTTCTGCTCCGGCTTTGTTCCGGAGTTGGCGCAGAAGATCTATGCCGCCTCCGACCTATTCCTGATGCCGTCCAAGAGTGAACCGTGCGGCTTGTCCCAAATGCTGGCGTGTCGTTACGGTGCCGTGCCGATCGTGCGTGAAACGGGCGGCCTCAAGGATTCGATCCACGATTGCGGAGACGGGGAGGGGAACGGATTTACCTTCCAAACGTACAATGCGGACGATATGCTGTGTGCGATCCGCCGTGGCCTGGAGGCTTATCACAACAAAGAAGTGTGGCCGCAGATCATTGATCGTGCGATGCGCAGTGACTTTACGTGGGGCCGTTCCGCAAACGAGTACATCCGTTTGTACAAGTCCTTGCTGAAAGAGGCATAAGAAAAAGAGACGATCTGCGGATCGTCTCTTTTTAGTGTTGAAAAACGGTGTAAACTTCGGTATAATACAATCGTCAGAACTTTCCAAGTTTGTTCTCGGCATTCTTGAGAAGATTCATCAGTGAAGAAGCAAACAGGGGATATACCTTGGATAGCTCGTTCGGCAGTAATGCAGGAACCGGCTCCTTCGGCGGTGCACTCGGCGCCAAAATGCCCACACGGGCAGCGCACAAACTCATCGCTCCGGCAGTGGCAGGCTGATACAGCTCTGCGGGTACGGAGAACATTGCCGCCGAATTGCGCTTGTCAGCGGCGTACAGCGCACGGAACATCGTGTAGATAGCGAGGTTTAGGTAGGTGGTCACCTCGGTAGTAAGCTCCTTGTTATCGTACCGCTGCAGCAAACCGAACAGCAGGTTGGTCGCATTGACCACCAGCTTTTTATTAAGAACCGGAAGAATGCTGCCGGTGAGGTGGCTGTCGTTAGCGTTGGGATCGCCTTCGGGAATATCGTCGACCGAGATCACGGCGCCCGATTTGTCAGCGGTGCGTCCCAGCAGATAATCGCAGGAGACCTCGTAAAAATCAGCAGCACGCACCACGAAATCCAGACCGCATTCGCGGATTCCTTTTTCGTAGTGTGAGAGCAAGGCTTGCGATATTTTCAATTCGGCAGCTGCCTGCTTTTGGCTGATTCCACGCTCTTTACGGAGCAGGGTCAGCGTGCGGGGAAATGTCGTATTCATACGGTGAACTCCTGTCTGAATTATACGGTGCGTTTTAGATTATATATCGGATGATACAATTTGTAAAGTACATTTTTTGAGAAAAGCGAGGAAAAAACGATGAAAAATTACAAAATTCACCTAATTCGGCACGGAATGACCGAGGCAAATGAGACAGGTTTGTATATCGGGACTACCGATTTGCCGTTGTCACCGGCAGGGTTGCGTGATTTGTTGGATAAAAAGGAAGAAGCGATCTACCCGGAGGCAACTCGTTTTTACACCAGCCCGCTGTCACGCTGTCGGCAGACGCTGGAGGTGCTTTATCCCGGCTGCGAGCCGACGGTGCTTTCCGGCTTGGCAGAATGTGATTTTGGTATCTGGGAAGGAAAGAGCGCTGCTGAATTGCAGGATGATGAGGCGTTTCGTCAATTCATTGCCGGTGAATTGTCCGCCATTCCTGGCGGTGAGGCAACCGAAGTGTTTCAAAAGCGTGTTATGGCGGCCTTTGAGGCTTTGGTGGAAGAAACCATGAAGAGCGGCGACAGCGACGCTGTAGTCTGCACGCACGGCGGCGTCATTATGCTGATTATGGCGGCGTATGCGCTTCCCCGCGCGGATATGTCAGCGTGGGGCACCGAAAGCGGCTGCGGCTTTACGTTGCGTGTGACTCCGTCGCTGTGGATGCGGGAGCCGGTGGCAGAGGCGATCGACTACGTGCCGCTGATTCCGACCAAAGAGAACTAAAGAAAACACCCGACGTCGTGCGACGCCGGGTGTTTTGTTTTCTTAGTTATCCCCGCTCTGCCGTAATATCCCCCGGTTAACCTGCTACTATACAAAGCAGGTGGGTGCTCGCCCAAAAGGTTCACGCTCCCTTCGTCCCGCCGTGGCGGGGAGGTCTGCAATCCGCTTCCGGAGTCAGGCTCCCGTATTCAAACTGTAGTAGGGTTAAAAGGGGACGGTCCGCGCACAGAGCAGGGGATAGTCGATTATTCGCCTTCCAGCTCCTCGACCTCATAGAGATCAGCCAAGCGCTCCTCAAAAATATCGGCGATTTCCTCGAACTCATCGTCGTCTTCAATGGGAAGCAGCAGATCCTCGCCGTTCTCTTCCTTTACGGTGAGAATGACCAGCTCGCCGTCGTCATTGATGAGGTCGGACGGGTTATCGTATACCGGCACCAACGCAACGTAGCGAGCGTCATCGGTCTCAATAGCGTCCAGGATCTCAAACTGATGCTGATTTCCCTCGTCATCTACGACGGTGACGAGATCGTTTCCGTATTGTTCAGACATTTTCACATTCTCCATTCTTACACAGCAGCGCTGCTCGTTACCTTTAATATTACCTTCTTTTTCACCGTTCGTCAAGCAAAATGTGTCGGTTGAGAGAAAAGATAAAAAGTTCACAAAAAGACCAAAAAAGTTCACAAAAAGTATTGACAGGGTTTGGGAAGTGTGGTATAGTATAGATGACAAGAGGATAGACAGAACGAGACAGAATAAAGAAGGAGTGAGTCCCGTGAACTAAGATCCGGTATTCCCGAGTCTTATGAAAGGATGAGTCCCATGGGCCAAATAATGGAGCATACCCGATTCTAATACAGAAAAGGTGAGTCCCATGCGTTGACCTGTATTTGCACAACGCAATTAAGTTCAGTACAATATAATGAGAAAACCTTCCGGAGATCCGCTCGGATCTCCGGTTTTTGTATATTTCCGCTGTCCGTACCCACACTAGCCGTGGAGGTGTAACGATGAAGTGTCGCACAAAATGGTTGGTGACGGGAGCACTGGCGGGCGCGGCAAACGGGTTGTTCGGTTCGGGCGGTGGTTTGTTTTTGGTGCCGCTGTTCACCAAATGGACGCATATGGAGCCGAAGCATGCGTTTGCCACGTCGGTAGCTGTTATTTTCCTCTTATCACCCGCTTCACTGCTGGTGATTTGGCTGCGTGGTGATTTGATGTGGGGGAGTGCGTGGCCGTATCTGATTGGTGGTGCGCTTGGGGGCCTCGTTTCCGGCATGCTGTTTCAAAAAGCATCGGTCACACTGCTGCGCCGTTTATTTGGTGCTCTGTTACTCTACGGCGGTGTTCGGGCGGTGCTGCTGTTGTGATTTGGGTAGCCGTTGCGGTGGGGTTGCTCACCGGCATATTGAGCGGGTTTGGTATCGGTGGCGGTTCGTTGCTTATTTTGTATTTGACCGCTGTTGTTGGCATTGAGCAGTATGCGGCAGGCGGCATCAATCTGCTGTATTTTTTGTGCTGTGCTCCGACGGCACTCATTTCTCATATTCGCTGCAAGCGAGTGGAATGGAAAGCGGTATGGTGGTGCTCGTTGCCCGGTATCGTGACTTCGCTTGGGGCGGCGTGGATGGGCGCGGCAGTGCATACCGATCTGCTGCGTCGAGGGTTTGGTGTTGTGCTGCTGTATGTTGGCTTCCGTGAATTGTTTTGTAAAAGCGAAAAGAAAACGCCCGATCATAAACAATGATCGGGCGTCGTTTATTCCAACACGTAGATTTTTACTGTTTGTCGTCCAAAGCTTCGACAGGCTTCGTAGGTATCCATATACAGATCCACCAAAATGGCATTATTCAGCAGATCACCGCCGGTATCCTCGGCAATTGCATAACCGTAGACATAGCCGTCGTCCGATGTGATAAACAGCTTTGAGCCAAACGGAATAATGTCGGGATTGACAGCAACTGTGCCGACTTTGGGAACGGTGCCGGTAGCGGTAATTGCTCCGTCGGGGGCGGTGTAGGCACAGGCTGTTCCCTCAAGCAGTTGATCATAGCGGTGCGGAATGCCGTTTTCATTCAGTGGGTATTGTGAAAAAGCATCAGCAAAGCCTGGCTCCGGATAGGATTGAGTTTCAGTCGTTGCCGATGTGGGTGGAGTGGTTTGTGTTGCGGTTGTTGTCGTGTCGGTCGATAGTCTCCATTCGGTGGTTTGAGCTGTGGACTTGGACAAAGAGGGGACGGTTTTTTGCGTGTACAGCAATACGGAAAGCAGAAGGATCGGGAGAGCTGCCACGATTAACGACACAGAAAAATGGTGGTATTTCATAGGGAATCGCTCCTTTTCCACGTCATTATACAGAAGCGAAAACGGCGTGTCAAACGGGGCGAAATCCGATTTTTGTTGGGAATGAACAAGATCTTTCTTCTTGGCGCAAGGTGTGCAAGGTGAATACGATCGTATTTTTGGACGCCTTGCCGATATTTGGCAGAAAGTTTATGCAATCAAACAAAAAAGCGCCCCCGAGATTTCGAGGACGCTTTTGTCTTATGAAAAATATTGTTTGTACCAGACGAGGAACATATATACCGTCCAAATCTTACGGCTGTTATCCCGCTTGCCTTTGTAGTGCTCGTCCAAGAATTTCATCAGTACGGCGGTGTTGAAGAAACGCTCGGCATCGGTACTGAGGAAGGCTTCCTTGACTGTGTTGTAATACGCTTCCTGGCGCAACCAGATGCGAATCGGCACGGGGAAGCCGAGTTTCGGGCGGGCGGTGTCCTTCTCCGGCATATGGCGGCGTGCGGCGAGACGCATAGCGTACTTGGTCGTTCCGCCGGCGATGCGATGCTTTGTGGGAATGCGTGAAGCGACCTCAAACACACGCTTGTCCAGGAAGGGAACACGGAGCTCCAGTGAATGCGCCATACTCATGCGGTCAGCCTTGAGCAAAATGTCGCCTACCATCCAGCGGTTGATGTCGAGGTACTGCATGCGGGTGACGTCGTCCAGCCCTGAAGTGCGGTCATACCACACGCCGGTATGGGCGGTGGGATTGGTAGCGGGAATGGATTTCAGCAGACCGGCCTTTTCTTTTTTATTAAACATATAGGCATTGCCGATGAAGCGCTCCTCCAACGACTTGGAGCCGCGGACGATGAAGGATTTCCCCTTGAAGTCCATTGGCACGGCCCGCACGACGGCCGCCAATGTGCGACGCAGCCAACGGGGAAGTTTTTGATATTTCGCCAGCGAGAAGGGCTCGTGGTAAATGCGATAGCCGCCGAACAGCTCGTCGGCACCTTCGCCGGACAGGACGACCTTTACGTGCTGTGCGGCGAGCTTAGAAACAAAGTACAAGGCGACGCAGGCAGGGTCCGCCAAGGGCTGATCCAGCATATACTGCACATTCGGAAGTGACGCCCAGTATTCCTCGGGTGTGATGATATGGCGGTGATGCTCGATACCGACTTCCTTTGCCAAATCAGCAGCGAAGGAGGTCTCGTTGTAGTGTTCTCCGTTATCAAAGCCGACGGTGAAAGCTTTTTGACCGCCGAAATAGGAAGCGACGAAGCAGGAATCTACACCACCGGACAGGAAGCAGCCGACCTCAACGTCGCTGATGCGGTGGGCTTCTACCGAGTTGGTGAACACCTCGTCGATTTGATCAACCGCCTGCTCTAGTGTCATTGCTTCATCGGGACGGAAAATGGCTTCCCAGTAGCGGGTTTCCTCGACCTTGCCGTCCTGATACCGCAGGTAATGTCCAGGCTGAAGGCAATAGATGCCCTTGAAAAAGGTCTCACGGGGGAGAGAGTATTGATAGGAAAGATAGTTGTCCAACGCCGCTTCGTTAAACTCACGGGGAACATCGGGATGCTCCAGCAGGCTTTTGATCTCGGAGCCGAACACCAAACGACCGTCGGGAAGCAGTGCGTAATGCATCGGCTTGATGCCGAAAAAGTCACGTGCCAGGAACAGGGAGTGGGAGGGTTTGTCCCAAATGGCGAAGGCAAACATACCACGCAGACGGTCGAGCAGACCGGCATCCCACTCCTCAAAGCCGTGAAGCAGTACTTCGCTGTCCGATTCGGTGGTGAAGTGGTGGCCGGCGGCAAGCAGTTCCTTGCGCAGGTCACGGTAGTTATAGATCTCGCCGTTGAACATCAACACCTTAGTGCCGTCCTCGTTTTCGATCGGCTGATGCCCGCCCTCCAGGTCGATGATACTCAGACGACGAAACGCCATTGCCAGCGTGTCATCCATATAGACACCCTCCGAGTCGGGACCACGGTGGGTGATTTTATCTGCCATATTCCGCAGGAGTTGCTCGCGGTTGATGAGTTCACCGGTGAATCCGCAAAAGCCACACATTCCTGTCACTTCCTCTCTGCCGCTCGTATGGCGGCACTGTCATAAGGCTAGTATAACAGAAAGCGGCGCATTTTCAAAGAGAATATTTCAAAAAGTTCAGGTTTTTTTGCAAAAATCGAAATTGAGGACTTGACAAGAGCAAAAACCCATGGTATAGTTGGTCTTGCGTTTGACGCGGGGGAATTCCCGAGCGGCCAAAGGGGGCAGACTGTAAATCTGTTGTCTCTGACTTCGGTGGTTCGAATCCACCTTCCCCCACCAATTAAAAAACCGACCCAATAGGGTCGGGTTTTTGTTTATCGAGTAGGGAAGGCGGATTCGAAAGCCCGTGAAGAAAACGTGCCGGTGGCACGTTTTTAGGGCGTGGGATTGCACCGTTCTGCCGGATTGCACCGATGCCAAAAGACGAGAAGAAACTGCCGCACTGTACAGTGACCACCTTCCCCCACCAAAGCAAAAAACCGTGCTAGATCAAGGCTTTAAGCCATCTGGCACGGTTTTTTATTACTCTTTCGAAAAAATCTTAACAGGCACTAAAAAGCAGTAAACCATATAATCGTTGCGGAGTTATTGCGGAGTAAAATCAAAAAGGGATCAAATGAAAAAAGAGGCGTTGTCACGCCTCTTTTTGGTTGAAATACAAAGTTCTTGAAGTGCCAAGCACGGGGCAGGCACCATTGACAAGCTGCGGCGCATGGCGTACAATAGCAGTGCGGATAAGACGCAGTTTGATGCGTATAAATCCCGCTTGGGAGCGGACGCACCGAAGAACTTTGAGGCATTCCAAAAGCTGAAATATGATGATGCAGATGCGTATGCTCAGTTGGTGGATTTTTACAGGTACAAAGGCAAAGTGGAAGAGGCAACTTTCGATGATTTTGCGCTTTGTCAAAAGGTAAAGTCGACTGGTGTGTCTGGTTCGATAAGAATTCCTCCTTTACAGACGCAACGCGTCTATATACTTGAGGATAAGGCATCAAAGCGCGATCCGGCACACATAATGCGTCGAATGTTTGAACGGAGAATCACATCAGAAGAAATACAAAGCTATGTGGATAACGCTCTTTTCTCCGTCACGCAGTTCAAAGGTACACGGCGCGTGTTTTATTCCGAGGAGGGCGTCACTGTATTGACGCGCACTGATGACTATGAGGACATTGAATGGATAGCCAAAACTGCGTGGAATAAAAGGGATTTTGATGAGATTTCTGAAAACGCGATAAGGGAGGTATTGCAGAATGGCAAGTAAACTAACGCCATATGACGATAGAACGTGTCCGATATATGGAAAAGTTATTGATGGTGAACTTTGCTATGAAACCGCTTTATGTATGAAAGGTTGTTTCAAAACATCTTCTGTTCAAGAAATTGATAGCATTGAAATCCCTATTGAAACTGCTCGAGAGATTTGCAAAGAGTGTGAGTATTCTGATATGGAGTAGCGGTAGTTCCTGTTATAATTCAATACGGTTATGAGAAGCATTGTGCAGTCAACTGCACAGTGCTTTTTTCATACAAAATAACGCCTACCGTGCCGGCATATAACTGCACGGTCGCCCCGGCGCAGAGCTGACTGCGGATTTATAAATCAAAGAAATGTGAGGGCGGGAAAGGAAACCTATGGACTATTTGAAACCCTTATTTGGCGACGGAGCGCTGACCTACGATCAGTTTGCTTCCAAAGTGGCAGAAGCCGGGGAAGGCATTAAACTTGGTTTTTTTAGAATTGGAAAACACAGGAGTTGAGGAGCAGCAGTGTGTTGAACAGTGCCGATACACAATCGTACTTACCCTTGCCCAAGGTCTGTTTCGTTTTATCTATCGAGTAGGGAAGGAGGATTCGAGGGGGCGGAAGCGGAGAGAACTTTGAGCAAAATTGCGAAAATATTCCATTAAAATGCGATTATTCGACTTGACTTATTTTGCGTTAGTGCTATAATGAGACTTATCAAATATTGTTTTTATTGCTTGGAGGTAATGAAAATGAAAAAATTGTCCTTGTTGTTGGCTTTGATGCTCGTCGTTACTATCGGTGGCGTCTACGCTACTTGGTCTTATGCGGGCACCAATGACATTGCTGACGCTTATGCGGAAACCAAGGTGACGATCACCGATGCCGTCCTTACCGGCGCTAACGGTACGTACACCATCGAAAGCAACCTGGTGCTTTCGGTCGATCAGAAAAACGATGATCACGAGGCTGAGCTTGTGTTTGCTGCGAACGACGGTCAGGCGATCCAGCTGAAGGTGACCTTTGTTCCTTCCGATTTTGCTCCGCAGGATATTAAGGAGCATGCCGTTCCTTCCGAACTCTATTTTGGTACCACCACTGATATGACCTATAAGATGGATGCCGAAGGAAACTACGATGTGAACGGTACTCCCACCAAGATCCTGAAGTTTAAGAATGAGTCTGATGATGCGTTTAGCCCTAACGTGACCTGGGATCCGCAGGGAGATGGCAGCTTTGTCTACATCATGGATGAAGCCGCTCTCAAAGAGCAGATTCAGTTGAACAAGAACTTTGTTCTTGACATCAAGAGCGAGCACGATGCATTCCGTGAGGCTTTGAGCGGCAACGTCATCGCCCGCATTACCGACGGCACGGTTACTCTGTAATTTATCAATACGTGTTGTAAAACGGCAAGGTGGTCCTAACCCCCTTGCCGTTGAAAATTTTAGGATAGTTGGTTTGATATATCATGACGTCATATGAGACTTATGTTTTTCTTCTGTGCCTGATTGTCTTTATTTTGCTGACGGCGTTGTCGGTGGTTTGTCTTACTATTGTTGCCAAGCTGTCGATACGTCTCATCAGATGCGGGGCGGAAGATGAAAATATAATTCGGGAAAAGACCAACAAGAAACCCGAGAAAAAATGGCTGAAAGTGCTAAGTGCGCTTGTTTCGGCATTGGTTTGTATTGCTTTCCTCGTTGCGTTTGCGTTCTCGGTTTCTCTTTCTCTGTCCGACGACGCTCCGGTAAAGGATATCCCGACCTGGCGTGTTGTGAATACCGGGTCAATGTCCGAAAAGAATCCGAAAAACACGTATTTGTTTAATGACAAGGTGAATAATCAGATCCAGACCTTTGATCTGATCCGCACCGAAAAGCTTCCTGCTGAAGAGGATCTCAAGCTGTACGATATTGTCGTTTACGAAATGGATGATATCCTGGTCGTTCACCGTATCATTGAGATCGAAGAGCCGAACGCACAGCATCCCAATGAGCGGCATTTCCGACTTCAGGGTGACGCCGTGGATACACCCGATCGTTTCCCGGTTCGTTACAGCCAGATGAAGGCGATATACAGCGGGGAGCGTATACCGTTCGTCGGCAGTTTTATCCTCTTTATGCAATCGCCCGCCGGCTATCTTTGCATCCTGCTGGTTATCGTGGCAATAATTGCCTTGCCCTGCTTGAACCGCCGTCTTGCTTCGGAGCGTGATAGCCGATTTGCGTTGATCTCCTCCGGCAGCGGAAGGGAGGAGCAGAATGCTTAAGGTATCATCCAAGCTTCTTTGCCTTCTGCTTGTCGTTGTACTGCTGTTGACCTTTGGTGGCGTTTTCGCAACTTGGAAATACGCCACGACGGCACCGACACCTGTCAGCGTTGATGCGCCGATTTCCTTGGAGGATTTCGCCTACGGTATGTTTTATATCACCAAGGTGAAAACAACGGGCGGTGTCTATTCCTCGGCTAATTTTTCAAAAGTCAGTGACGTTGATATCAACTGTGATCTGACGTTGTCGTCCGCCGCCTCATCATCGGTTACGATTGCGGTCTCTTTCTACAACAATACCGATGTCAACTATTACTATGATAAGACGGAAACGGTTTCTTCGGATAACGACCGTATTGCATACGAAGTGACGGGTATTGCACAAAAGGATGCCGTCGCACCGCACACCTCGAAGACGTTGTACGTTACGTTTGCCTACGATAACGGCGTTTCTTCGGATAAATCACTGTTGTCCCAACTCCATTTCAAATTCGTTTTGGATAAGGAGTCGATCGGCGGTATCGTCGCACAGACGGCGGTGGATCGGTTCAGAGATATCCTGAACAACAAGGTGTACGACGGCTCCTACTCCGATCTGATTACGGGCATGGATAATCGCAGCGGCTTTAATAAGGCGTCGGCGATCACGTACATCGGTAATGTTGCCGGTTCCTCAAGTGGTGATTCCAGACTGATCGAAACCCTGTTCGGAGACGAATTTATGTCGATGGACCTCGACGGTGACGGAAAAGCGGAACCCATTACGATGATGATCAAGCGTGAAAATCTTGATAACAATGTCGAAACGGGTGCGGATTACACGTATTCGACATGGGGCAGCCAACAGACGGTACGTGGTGTCGAGATGACTCTGTACATTACGTCGCAAGATCTTGATAGTGTGTCCAGCGGACAAACGGTCGTTGTTTATGCCGCCTCGTTCACCAGACTGCCTGAAGCGACGTTGTGGACGGATTTAGTTCCCCTGACAAAGGGTACTGCCAAGGCAAACAACTACAGTGGCTACGGTAGCGCCAACTCCTTTAACACGGATACTTGGACGTCGGATGACGGCAAAACCATCAAACAGCTTGCGCAAAGCTGATGTTTGGTATATCGGAGTTTTACTGTATAACAAAAAGCAGGCATTGCAGCTGCAATGCCTGCTTTTTTATTTCCAACGCAGTGGCTGACCGTTGAGAACGGCAGAAATCAGCGTTTCCTCGGCGTCGTATTCCAGCTTGAGGGAGAAGAAAGGAATATCCTGCTCCAGCAGTTCCAGGAAGATGCGATCGCCCTCCCAGGTGGGGAGGGTCGGGACGACTTCATCGTCGATCCATTCCAGCGCTCCTTCGTCGCATTCCTTCACAGTGCCTTCAAAGCCGTGGGCGGTGAACAGATGCATCAATTCGTTTTCCCACACGGCAGAAACGAACGTCACGACACCACGATAACGGTAGTCGGTGAGGGTGAGACCCGTTTCTTCCAGTACCTCTCGGATCAAGCATTCCTCAGGGCTTTCGTTTTCTTCAAACTTTCCACCAACGCCGATCCATTTATCGTGATTGAGATCCTGATTCTTTTTAATGCGGTGGAGCAGTAACGTTCGGCCTTGGCCGTCGTGAATATAGCATAGTGTGGTGTTCTTCATCGTCATCCCTCGCACGTGCTTTTTACGGAAATATTGTAGCACGCTATCGCCCAAAACGCAAGGAGGAATACGGGTGACCTCTTGCTTTTTGCAGTGGGTGAGTGTATAATGAAAATGTTAGAATAGGGGGAGAGGTTATGGGCGATCGCATTCGTTTGATGACGCATAATGTGTGGAACTGCGACGGGAATGCACCTGCGTGGGAGGCAAAGGGTGAGGATTGCTCTGCTGCCGCCCGTGTGGGGGCACTGGTGCAGGTTTATCAAGATACGCAGCCGGATATTATCGGCTGTCAGGAAGTGTCGGCACTGATGGCGGATCTGCTGAAGGAGCATTGTCACGAAGCCGGTTTGGAGTATGCGTTGATATGGGGACGGTATACGCCCATTTTGTATCGGGCGGATAAGTTCGAACTGCTGGACACGTCATTTATCACCTATCCCGAAACGATCGAGGGGTATGAGGGAACGTTCAACGACGTACGCTCTAAGGCGTTTAACGTCGGTGTGTTCCGTGATAAGCAGAGCGGGCAGCGCTTCGTCTTTGCGACGACGCATCTGTGGTGGAAGTCTTCCGATAAAAGCAAGGCCAACGGTGCCGGGTCGGATTATCAGGCGTATTCCGATGAGGCACGGGAATATCAGGTATCCTTGCTAACGAAAAAGGTGAAGGAATTCTGCACGAAGTACGATTGTCCCGCCGTCATGGTGGGTGATTTCAACACGGATTATCGCTCCAAGGCCATTCAGTACATATTGGGCAACGGATTCCGCCATGCTCATGATATTGCGACGGAATATGCTGAGGAAAGCACAGGGTACCATTATTGCTACCCTGCCGGATATGAAACGTTTTATAGCGATAAGCCGTTTGAGTGTGCCATTGATCATATCCTTGTGTCGGGGGAGCGTGAAGGCGCTGTGAAGCGGTTTGAGAGATATTCCCCGGAGTACTATTTACCGATCTCTGACCATTCGCCGGCGTTCATTGATATCGAACTGTAAAGGCTGTACCGATACGGTGCGTTAGTGAAGAAAAAGGTGTCACAGGTGTGGCACCTTTTCTTTCATTTTGTATAACAAGTCAAAAACTGGCATAAAGAGAGTGGTTTTTGACTTGAAAACAACGGGAGTTTTTTATAAAATGAGAATAAAGGGAGGGTCTGTGATGAAAAAGAACTGCAAACAATGGTTAGCACTTGCGTTGTGTTTTCTGCTTTCGGTAGCTCTTTTCGGGTGCACTGCTGAGCCGGCAGGCGACAAAACGTCCACGACTACTGCGCCTTCTACCCCTGAGGAAGAACCGAGCACCGAGCTTTTGGATATTCTTGAGGGGCGCAATGTCCCCGAACTGTTGCCCAGAGATGAAATGTTGGAGATCTTGCAGCAGGAGGTGTACGGATATATGCCGGCGCCTCCCGAGGAGATCACCTTTACCGAGAAGCGCAACGTCGTGTCGGATTACTGCGCCGGCAAGGCGTTTCTCAACAAAGTAACGGCAAACTGCGTCGTGAATGGTAAGGAATTTTCTTTCCCGTTCTACGTGGCCGTCCCCAACGACGGTGAAGTGCACCCCTTCTTTGTGCACATCAATTTCCGCAGCAACGAGACGGATCGGTACCAGCCTACCGAGGCGTTGATCGACAGCGGTTTTGCTGTGCTGTCGTTTAATTACAAGGATATTACCTCCGACGATACAGATTTCACAAACGGTCTTGCCGGTGTGCTGTATGAGAACGGCGAGCGCGAGGCGGATGATCCCGGCAAGATCGCTATGTGGGCGTGGGCGGCACAGCGTGTGATGGACTACGCGGAGACGATCGACTACTATCTGGATCTGGATTGCGCTATCGTTTGCGGTCACTCCCGTTTGGGTAAAACGGCGTTGCTGGCAGCAGCAACAGACGAACGCTTTGATTTTGCCTATTCCAACGATTCCGGATGCTCCGGTGCTGCGATCACCCGTGGGAAGAAGGGCGAAGATGTAGCGCGTATTTGTGGATTGGCATCGCAGTGGTTCTGCGAGAATTATTATAACTATATCGGTTCCGAGGATGAAATGCCTTTCGATCAGCACTATCTTGTAGCGTCGATCGCTCCCAGAAAGGTGCTTATCGGCAGCGCGGTGGAAGATTATTATTCCGATCCTCTGTCGGAGCAGCTCTGCTGTTTGGCAGCCTCTCCTGCTTTTGAAAAGGGTTTTAATTGCACGGAGGTCGCCGAGCCGGGTGATGAGTATTTTGATGGTGATATTGCATACCACTTACGTGCCGGTAAACATTATTTCAGCAATGAGGACTGGCAGAAATTGATCAAATATGTCAAAATGCATTACGATATGTAATGTGTGTGCCGGACGCACCAGGGAGCGTCCGGCACTTCCTTTTTCAGACAATTGACAAAGTTCGGGCGGTGTGTTACAGTGGTAAAAACTGAGTTTTTATGATGAGGGATTGCTATGAAACACGGCATAACAGAGTATATGTTTTCGGTTCAGGATTGCCTGAGTGTATTTTGCGAGTATATGGAGGTCAAGGCAGAACAACTGGGACTTTCCAATAACACGCTGTTTCGGGATCCGTGCGGTATTGACAATGTTTCGACGGCACGGGATATGGTGCGTTGCCTGATTCGTGGTAACGAATGTGTTGCTCTGAAAGAGGTGTGGAGTCGAGCAGAGTATACGGCGGAGCTGGAAGGGAAGACACCTCGTAAGTTATCGTTTAGTTCAACGGTGCTGGCTGACAAGGATAGCCACATTCTCACCGATGCGTTTGAAATCTCAGGTGGAAAGACGGGTACACTGACCGAGTATGCTGCGTATAACCTGTCGGTGATCGCCAAGATCCCCGACAGCGACGATCTGCTGGCGTGTACGGTGATGTACGCCAAGGAAAAGAATGGGCAGCCGAACAATCGCTTTTTGGCGGCAAAACAAGCGCTGGAGGCGGCTGTTGCCAAGTATAAAAACAGAGATTTGGATATTTCCAAAACGGAGGTTTGCGCTGATAGCGTTATCGTATGTGTAGTGCCGCCGCTCGGCGCTGACGAGTATCACGCTGCGCTGGATATACTGTTTGAGAAAAACGCCTCCGATTGTAAACGTCCCGCCTCGATGACCAAGATGCTGACAGCGGTTATTGTTTCGGAGTATTTGACCGATCCTGCAGAGCGTATCTGTGTACAGCAGGCGGTGCTGGATGCGATTCCCGACGGTTTCTGCGGAGACGAGTTGAAAGCAGGGGATGTGATCACCGTTAAGGATGCACTCCATGCCATGATGCTACCGTCCAGCAACGCGGCGGCGTATGTGCTGGCCAATCATGTGGGACACAAGATTTTCACGGATATGGATTGAGAATTTCCCAAAAGCCCGGTGGATAGGGCTTGAGCTTGACAGGCGTTGTCGAAATATGACGCTCTTTTTGGGCATCCTAAGTTGTGGAAATATAAAGGAGAATTTCTGTATGGTTGTACCGATTCTTTTGTTAGTACTGGGTTTTATTTTACTCATTAAAGGTGGCGATTGGTTTGTAGACGGTGCCACCGGCATCGCCCGTCGGTTTCATCTTCCGGAAATTCTGATCGGCGCTACCGTAGTGTCGATCGGCACCACACTGCCGGAGGTAATGGTCTCGGCAGGCGCGGCAATGCAGGGAAGTGGTTCGATCGCCTACGGTAATGCGATCGGGTCCATTATTTGTAACACCGCGCTGATCGCAGCACTGACCATTGCCATCAAGCCCGGTGCGGCGGCGCGTAAGAGCTTGGGACTGCCGGTGTCGTTCTTTTTTGCGGCGGCGGCGGTCTACTGCCTGGCGGCCTATGTGCTCGGCAAGTTCACGTTAGCCATCGGTATCGTGTTGTTGTCGGCGTTCGTGCTGTATATGGTAACAACAGTGCTGCGGATGAAGAAAACCGCTGCCTCGGTGAAAACGGTACAATTAGAGGAGCACAGCGGTGTGGTAACGAGCGAGGCGGAGCTGGAAGCACTCAGCGGTGAGGATCACGTTGTAGAATCGGCGGAAGAAGGTACCAAAGATAGTTTTCTGAAAGATATTATCTTACTGGTTATCGGTGCGGCGTTGATCGCTGTCGGTGCCGATTTGCTGGTGGATAACGCCATTATCATTGCCGAAAAGTTTGGTGTTTCCCAAAAGGTGATCGGCTTGACGATCGTAGCGTTAGGCACTTCGTTGCCAGAATTGGTGACAGCCATTACCTCGCTTGTCAAGGGACACGGTTCGCTGTCGCTCGGCAACATCATCGGTGCCAACCTGTTTAACTTGGTGCTGGTCAGCGGTATGGCCGTAACACTCAATCCCTTTACCGTGCCGGTTTCGGGACAAATCGGTGGTGTCAATTCGTCGCTGGTGCTGGATCTGCCGATCATGCTTTTGGTGATGCTGATACTGACTGTTCCCACGCTGATCAAGCAAAAACTGTCTCGCTGGCAGGGATTCGTACTGCTTGGCACGTACACAGTCTTCTGCACACTGCAATTTTTGATCTGACGAACAAGAGAGCCTCGTGGAAGGCTCTCTTTTGCTGTGTGTCTTGTTTTTTTAGGGGAATGTGCTATACTGATAACAAATATATACCGATGAGGGACTGTTATGAAATTATCTGCTCAGCAAATTGAAAGTATCACCAAAGGTGCGGTGCGTATCGAAGAGTGCGATGGCGGCGTGGCTTTTCATCGCTTTACCAAAGCGCAGGAGGAATATTATCGTGCGACCAACCCGTCTTTTCGCTTTTATGAGAAAAGCCTGGCGACGGCAGGCGTGCGCTTACAGTTTAAGACGAACAGTCAACGGCTGTTTCTCAAAGCCGAATTGACAGCGGGGTCTTCGCGCACGTACTACGCGTTCGATGTTTTTACCAATGGCGAGTTTTTGGACTCGCTGGATAACTTCTCTGCGACCGAGATGCCGACTATTTATACCAACGCATCGTTACCGTTGGGAGCGGCGGAAAAATGTTTTGAACTGGGGGAGGGGGAAAAGACGGTTTGCGTGCATTTCCCGTGGTCGGTGGCGGTCAAGCTGCTGGAGCTCTCCGTTGACGAGGATGCTGTGGTGGAGCCTATCGCTGTGCCGAAAAAGCTGTTGGCGTTTGGCGACTCTATCACGCAGGGCTACGATGCGTTGCACCCGTCGGCGCGCTATATCGGCAAGCTGGCGGATCATCTCGGTATGGAGGAGATCAACAAAGCGATCGGCGGCGAGATATTCTGTCCGAAGCTGGCAGCACTTTCGGATGATTTTACACCCGATTGCATCACAGTCGCTTACGGAACCAACGATTGGTCGGGACAATCCCGTGAGGTAACGGAAGAGAATTGCAAGGCATTTTTCGCTGCTTTGCGAGCCAACTATCCGCAGGTGCCGATTATGGCAATTACTCCGATTTGGCGTGCTGATTGGCAGGCGGACAAGGCGTTTGGCTTGTTCCCCGAAGTGGGCGAGATGATTCGCCGTGTGGCCGCTGCGGTGGGCGGAGTATTGGTGATCGAGGGCTTCGATCTGGTGCCGCATGATACGGCCTATTATGCAGACGGCCGTCTGCATCCCAACGATGCAGGCTTTGCGAAGTACGCCGACCGTTTGCGGGAACAGATAGATTGATTAACAACGTGGGTGGGGATATGCTGTCAGATCTGTATATTAGTTCTGTGATGTGGAATAAGCCTATTCCGAGCGACTCCTATTTATATGACATACCGGCGATCCGCTATTTGCAGGAAAATAAGGAATTGCCCCTGCACAGCCGAGTTACCTTCTTCGTTGGCGAGAACGGCACGGGTAAATCTACGTTGTTGGAGGCAATTGCTGTTGCGTATGGATTTAATCCGGAGGGTGGTTCGAGAAATTTTTCGTTTTCCACCAATGCTTCACATTCCGCATTGTGGGAGCACCTCGTCTTGGAAAAACGAGGCTATGCCGAGGACGGCTTTTTTCTGCGCGCCGAGAGCTTTTACAATGTAGCCTCCTATATCGATGAGTTGGATAAGCAACCTGCCGCAGCACCGCCGATTATCGGTAGTTATGGTGGTATGTCGTTGCATCACCAATCTCATGGGGAGAGTTTTTTGGCGTTGGTGCAGCATCGGTTTGGCGGAAAGGGCGTGTATGTTCTCGACGAACCGGAAGCGGCGTTGTCGCCGATGCGATTGTTGACCTTGTTGATTGAAATCGACCGTTTGGTGAAACAGGGGTCGCAGTTTATTATTGCGACGCATTCGCCGATTTTGATGGCGTTCCCCGGTGCAGCAATCTATGAGTTTTCCGAACGGGGTATTCACACGGTCGAATATGAGAAGACGGAGCATTACCGTGTATCTAAGCAGTTTTTTGGTGATCCCAAACGGATGCTCAAGCAACTGCTGGAGGAATAAAAACAGCCGCCCGATCGGGCGGCTGTTTTTTGTTAAAACTCACGGTAGAAATCGTCTTTTAATTCCGACATAACGAGGTAGCAGTCTTTTTCGTACAACAGCGCTGCCGGCACATGCCACGGTATGCCGATGTAATAATTGTCAGCCACCATAGTGCCGTTGGCGTAGATCTGCGCCACGTCGTAGGCATCGGAAATTTCCACAAAGCCGTCGGCGGAGGTCACGGTGAGCTTTTTCCAAGTTCTTGCACGATCACCGTTCATCGTCAACTCACGCAGATACGGCGGCTCGAACGGCTCTTCGACAGGCTGTGCGATCAGCTCGGCTTGCGTGAACGCCTCACGTTGCTTGTGCGCCTCAAAGGCGGTTCCGTTCCAGAGAACATAGGAAAAATCACCGCCGGCTACCGTTGTTAGTGCGCCGTCGAACTCGTACAGATCGCAGTTTTCACCGATATACAGCTTACCCGACAGCTTACGGGCAAAGGTTGCCTGCTTTGCCGTCAGCACCACGATTGTGGCATCGCCGACGGCGAGAGCGGAATCCAATCCTGCAGTGGGACGAAGTACCGTGCCGTCATCCAACGCAAACTCGGGACGGATACCTTCAATTTCCGCAAAGAAGAAGGTGTTGTCTACACGGCATAACGGCTGGGCGGTGGCATAGCGCAGCAGTGTGCCGGGCAGCTCCATATTGAACGGTACAAAAAAGCTGATGTCGCCGCAGACGTCAATTGCCGGGAACTGAACCGAGCCGGTGTCAAAGACCACATTGTGAACATCCTGCATCTCGGTCAAACGCTGATAATGGTTGACAAAGATGAAGCCGCCGTTTCCGTCGGTGCGCATCGCATAGCGCAGGGAGGAGGTATCATAGCGTCCGACCGATGTCGCTGCCTCGACCATTTCCATAGGGGCGATGACGTGATCGAAATCCTGTGCAAACAAATGAATCTGGTTCAAAAGGCGGTAATGCTCACGTGTTTCACCGAACTCGGACAGCGGTGCCTGAAAATCGTAAGAAAGCACGGAATAATCGTTTGGATACCCCGTTTCTTTGGTTTCCTGTGTGGTAGACAGCTTGCCAATGGGGTTGATACCACCGTGGAACATATAGTAACCGATCAGATTGTTGCCGCAGCCGAAGGTGACGATAGCCAGCGAATAAATGTCCATCGGTTTGATGATTGGACGGCGATGATGTGTGACCTGGTTGCCGCCACCAAGCTCACAGGTGGCAAAGGGATACCATTCATACGGGATTCGCCATTTAGTCGTTTCGCCGACGGCGTTGACCAGCAGATCGGTACCGATCGCACCGTCATTCCGCATCGAAATGAAGAAGCTGTGCACCGAAGGCGGCAGCGGATCCTTGTGTTCAAACCACGGACCCTCGGGATAGCCGCCGAATACGGGGACAAATTCATCGGTCGGGAAGCGTGTACCACCGTCATAGCCCCAGCCTGTGACTGTGTAGATCGGCACATTGAAGCCGATCTCCTGAGCGATTTTTTTCATCGTGCCAAGATGCTCCGGTTGATTGACCAACTCGTTTTCGATCTGCATACCGATGATGTTACCGCCGTTACAGAATAACTGATCCTTGACCTGCTCATACACCTTTTCGTAGAAGCGACGGGCGTAGAACAGATAGGTGGGATCGTTTTGACGCTGGACGGGGGCTTTTTCGTATAGCCAGTTGGGGAATCCGCCGTTGCGGCATTCGCCGTGCGCCCACGGTCCGATGCGCAAGAAGAAACTCAATCCGATCTCACGGCACGCCTCGACAAAGGCGTGAAGATCGTTGTTTCCGGTAAAATCGAATTCACCCTCGATCTCTTCGTGATGAATCCAAAACAGATAGGATGAAACGACGGTGATACCGCCCGCCTTCATTTTGGCAAGCTCTTTTCGCCATTGCCGACAATCGTATCGGGAAAAATGGTATTCACCCATAACGCCGATCCACGGCACGCCGTTTTTGGTGAAATATTTACTGGTGACCTCGATAGCCTCACCGGTGGGAGCACAGCCTCCCAGCTTCAGGTGGTTGGTGAGCAGAGGCGTGGGTTTATATGGCTTAAAGCGGTATATCATGGGAACACCATCCTTTGTGCTTTTTTCGAAAAAATTGTAGCATAATACGACTTGGTTTACAATTTATTTCTTTACTTTTGCAAGATGTGTCCATAGTTTTGGGCAAAATCTCCATATCCGTTTCGTAAAGTGATAATTTCAAAGCGGCGGCTTGCACGACGGGGCAGAATGTGGTATGATGGACATACTAATAGCAACGAGGTGACGGTGTATGAAGTTGAACTATAAGCGTACGATCCTGATCGGTTTTGCTTTTATGGCGATTCTGTCGTTTTGGCAGTTTTACGATCAGGTGATTCCGTACGTGTTGGAAAATGTATTTGGACTCAAGACGCTTGAAGCAAATGCGATCATGTCGATCGACAACGTGCTGGCGATCTTTATGCTGCCGCTGTTCGGTATGATCTCCGACCGTACGCACACCCGTCTGGGACGTCGTACACCCTATATTCTGTTTGGCACCATTGCTTCGGTGATACTGCTGGTAGTGTTGGGCTTTTTCCAGGAAATGCGCAATTTCACCGGCTTTACGGTAGTGCTGATCCTGTTGCTGGTCGTTATGGCCACGTACCGCACGCCGGCAGTGGCCTATATGCCGGATGTGACGGAAAAGCCGCTGCGCAGCAAAGCGAATGCTATTATTAACCTGGTGGGCTATCTTGGCGGTATTTTTGCCACGGTAGTGATGATGTTTATGCTGAACAAAAGCGGCACTGATGCGGAGGGTAACGCCGTGTACAGTGACGATCAGTCGTTCCTGCCTGTATACTTTGTTATTGCCGGATTTATGCTGACGGCAGTTTTGGTGATGGTACTGACCGTACGTGAAAACCGTGTGTTGGCGGAGACCAAGATTCAGGACGAGCCGACCGAGGATACGCCGAGCGGCGGCAAGCTGTCCCGCCCGGTGCTTTGCAGCCTTTCGTTGATCCTGATGTCGGTTTTCCTGTGGTTTATGGCGTACAATGCGGTAACCACGGCGTTCTCACGGTATTGTGTGGAGCAGTGGAAGGTGGATATCGGCACCTCCTCCGGATATCTGCTGACGGCAACGATTTCTGCCATTGTTGCGTTTGTGCCGCTGGGCTTCTTATCGAGCAAGGTGGGCCGCAAGAAAGCGGTACTGTTGGGCATTGCGCTGATGACGGTGTGCTACGCCTCTGCGATGCTCTTCACGGAAAAAACGCCGCTGATGTACGCCGTGTTTGCACTGGTCGGTATTGGCTGGGCGTCGATCAACGTCAACTCGTTCCCGATGGTGGTGGAAATGTGCTCCGGCTCCAACGTCGGAAAGTACACGGGTCTGTACTATACCTTCTCTATGGCGGCACAGATTGCCACGCCGCTGCTGTCCGGTCTGTTGATCGATAATCTGGACTGGAGATACGGGATCCTGTTCCCGTACGCCGTCGTGTTTTCGGCGTTGTCTTTCGTGACGATGTCGTTTGTTAAGCACGGCGATTCCAAGCCGGTTAAGCGTGCTTCTCTGGTGGAGAACTTTGACGTAGGTGATTAATATGGTTGTGGCTCTGATTATCGTGGCAGTCTTGTTTCTTTTGTTCCTATTCTTGATTTTTCCGTCGTCCCGTCGACACAAGGACCGCCGTTTGCTTTCGGGCTTGTATATTGCACACCGTGGCTTACACGATCTTGCGGATAACACGCCGGAGAACTCGTTGCCGGCGTTTCAGGCGGCAATTGACAACGGGTATGCTATCGAGATCGACATTCATCTAACGGCCGACGGGGAAGTGGTTGTATTTCACGATGATGATTTGCAGCGTGTATGCGGTGTTGCGGGACGCATCGAGGATAAGACACTGGCTGAGCTTAAAGAGCTTCGTTTGTGCGGTACCGAGGAATCGATTCCCACCTTGCGGGAGTGCTTGAAACTGATTGACGGGCAAGTACCGTTGCTGATCGAGTTCAAGTGCTTATCTGTGGGGCTGTGCAATCGGTTGTGCGAAGCGGCGGATTTGATTCTGCGGGAGTACAGTGGTGACTATTGCATCCAATCGTTTTACCCGTTTGTGCTGCGTTGGTATCGCCGTCATCGGCGGGATATTTGCCGTGGACAGCTGGCGAGCGCTTTCTTCGGTGAGGCGCTGCACCGACAGTTGTTGGGGTGCTTGCTGTTCAACGTCATTGCCCGTCCCGATTTTGTATCGTATGATCACACGCATGCGGGACACGTCTGCCGCCGTTTGTGCGTCCTGTTAGGCGCATTTTCGGTGGGGTGGACATTCCGCAGTCAGGACGACCTAAATCGACGCCGTCGTCAGTTTTCGACGTATATTTTTGAAAGCTTTATTCCAAAGCAGTGAGGAATACTATGGCTGAATGGAAGGTAATTGCACGTATACATAACGATTTTTCGGACAAGTTCGGCATTCCGCGCCAAAGCGGACTGGTACCGGAGATGCCGTCGTATATCGTGTTTGAGGAGGAGTACCGTAATCGGGAAGCGCTTCGAGGGATCGAGGAATACTCGCATCTGTGGTTGCTGTGGCATTTTTCCGAAGCGGAGCGTGACACCTGGAGCCCGACGGTACGTCCGCCTCGTTTGGGCGGCAATCGGCGTATGGGCGTGTTTGCTACCCGATCGCCGTTTCGTCCAAACCCGATCGGTCTGTCCTCCGTAAAGCTGCTGGGCGTGGAGCACAGCACTACCTGCGGGACGGTGCTGCGTGTTGCGGGTGCGGATCTGCTGGACGGCACGCCGATCTTGGATATCAAACCCTATCTGGCGTACACCGACGCTCATCCCGATGCGGTCGGGGGCTTTGCCGATGCGTTCGTGGATTATGCGCTGACCGTTGAGTTCCCCGAGGAGCTCTTGGCTCGGGTTACCGCTGAAAAGCGGGACAGCCTGCTTTCTGTACTGCGTCAGGATCCCCGTCCGGCTTATCAGCATGATCCGGCACGTGTGTATGCGCTGGCGTTTGCCAATTACACGGTGCGGTTTATTGTGCGTGAATCCGTACTGAAGGTAACGGACGTCGTCGAAGAGAAATAATAAAACCCCGAGAGGCAGTGCCACTCGCGCTTTTGTTTTACGCTTCGGGATCGGGAGGGAGCGGGATTTCCGGACAGAGAAGGATATCCTCGTCGGCATTTTCCAGCAACTGCAGTTGAAGCTCGCTGACCGTTTTTGACAACTGCTCCAAGAACTCGGTTTTACCTTCCTCCAGCAACTGACGGTACAGCAAAACCAACAGCTGCTCCTCTGGCTTCAGCGTGGTAATATTTTTTGGCATATCCGGAATGACGGGATCGCCCAGCTTTTCGGCGAGGAGATCACCGCTGTCACTAAAGGTAACTCTTGTGGTTTTGGTATCCTCGCCAAGCAGTTCATCCAGCGTGATCCCGTACAACGTAGCGAGCATACACAGTCGGGCCATTGAAGGATAGACCTGCCCGTTTTCGTAATAGGAAAGGGTGGAGCGGTCGATGCCGGCAGCCAAGGATAGGGTGTCTTGCGTCAGCGAACAGACGGTACGCAGATAGTGCAACCGTGCTGCGGTGGTATTGCGTTCAGTTTCGTTCAACATGGCAAACATCCTATCTGTCACAAGATTACATACTAAGTAAACCATAATTCGACAAAATTTGCAAGAAAAAATGCGTGAATCGAAAAAATACCTCTTGACGGCGTCGGATAACTTTGTTATAATACAAAGGCTGTTTATGCTACCGTGGCTCAGCAGGTAGAGCAGCTCACTCGTAATGAGCAGGTCGTCCGTTCGAATCGGATCGGTAGCTCCAAAATCCTGAACGCTAAATGCGTTCAGGATTTTTTGCGTTGTAATGAGAGTTTTTTGTTGCTGAAACGATATATAAGTGAAAGGCGGTGAGCGATACAATGTCAGATAAACTATACAAAGAGTTCTTGGAGGGTGATCAACGGGCGTTTGAAGAACTGGTAAGGATGTACCGAGAGTCCATCATTCGCTTTCTTCGCCGATTTCTGCCGGGCGAAGACGAAGCGGAGGACGTAGCGGCCGATGTGTTTGTCGTTGTTTTGGAAAAGAAACGCTATCGTGGGGAAGGCTGTTTCAGTTCCTGGTTGTATGCGATCGCACGGAACAAAGCGATCGATCACATCCGTCGGTGCAGGAGACTTGTTCCGCTGGAGGAGGCGGAACAGCTTCCACACCCTACGGGCAGTGCGGAGGATGCTGTGATTGCAACGGAACGGCGTGAAGAAATGCGGGCGGCTTTGAAGGTATTAAAGGCAGATTACCGTATGGCTCTATTACTGACAACAGAGGAGGGACTGTCCTACGAGGAAGCCGCCGCTGCACTGAAGAAAACCCCTACACAAATTCGTAATTTGTGCTATCGTGCACGACTGCAACTACGAAATACCGTTAAGGAGGCGGAGCAGAGTGAAAAGTGAAAAAGAGTTTTATGAATTGATCATGAAAAAGCATGAGCAACACAGAGAAAAGCGTGCCCGGAGGCGACAGGCCGGAATCCTCGTTTCGACGGTTTCTCTCGGTGCGGTGCTGTTAGCAGTTGGAGGCTTGAGTCTGTTGCCTGAAGCGTCGAATATTAAGGCCACCCCTTCTGCGACGGGATCGGGTACCAACAGTACGATTTCAAGCAGTACCACCACAACTACTGCACCGATCGGAATCGGGGGCGCAGACTATTTGTATTACGATCGACCGTTTCAGGATAAGTTTTATCCCGACGGGGCGTTTCAAGGCGAGGATGTCGTTTCGAATGAGGTGTATTACGCATGGATCTGTCAGTTTGAGCACGCCAATGAGGGTGGAACTCGTTCCAAGCATGAATATACGGTGTATAATATGATTCGTGAACTGAATATTCCTCGTGAAACGGTAGAGCGGCTGTGTGCCGAGCGCATTGCGCTGTACCGTGATGAATGGGGGTATCCACAGGAGGCTATTGATGAACGCTGTCTGACTCCCGGGGAAATCGAGATGCTGTATACGCTGACCGAAAAAGAGCTGTTTCCCCACTTTGTCACGCAGCAGACGATTGCTATTGAAGACCGATTTTATACGCCAAAGTGGTTGGCTGAGCACACGGCAGAGGAGTATCTTGCCGTCGGTATTACTGTCGAACAGGTGGATGCCGCTTATCGGGCGTTCATTCCGGAAACGGCACCGCCCGAAGCAGTACAGCATATTTTTGAGCAACTCCAGCGGATGAAAACCGTTCAACAACCCAAATCCCCCGAAATTTCGGGGGATTTTTCATATTGCGATTTATGACGGCGAATGGTATAATGCAATCATAAGGAGGTGTGTGGGATGCCACAGCGTGTTTTGGTCGGTATGAGCGGCGGCGTAGACAGCTCGGTTGCGGCACTGCTTCTCAAGGAGCAGGGCTTTCAGGTGGAAGGCGTGACGCTGCGACTGTGCGCTGATCCGGAACGGATCACAGAAAAATCGCTGGAGGCGGAGCGCGATGCTGCTGCTGTGGCACAACGCTTAGCCATTCCGCACACCGTATGGGACTACAGCCGCTTGTTCCGTGATACCGTGGTGCAATCCTTTTCCGATGTGTACCAAAGCGGCGGCACGCCGAACCCGTGTATTACCTGCAATCGTTGCATCAAGTTCGGGCGGATGCTGGATCAGGCGCTGGAGGAGGGCTATGATGCCATTGCCAGCGGGCATTACGTGCGCACGGAATGGGACGGGACACGGAGGCGGTGGCTACTGAAAAAAGGAGCCGATCCCGCCAGGGATCAGAGTTATGTGCTGTATATGCTGACTCAGCATCAGTTGGCGCATATTCTGTTTCCGCTGGGTGAATACAGCAAGCCGGAGCTGCGCCACTTGGCGAAGGAACGGGGGTTGGTAACGGCCAATCGGCCCGACAGCCAGGACATTTGCTTTGTGCCGAACGGCGATTATCTTGCGTTCCTGGAACAAGAGTTGGGTGTGTGCGGTATGCCGGGCAAGTTTGTGGATGAAAACGGTGCTGTGCTGGGTGAGCATCGTGGCATTGCGGCATACACGATCGGTCAGCGCAAGGGCCTGGGGATCGCTTTTGGCGAGCCTCGCTTTGTGGTGGCCAAGGATGCGGTGAGCAACACGGTAGTGCTCGGGAAAAACGAAGCACTGTTCTCGCGGTCGCTGATTGCAGAGGCGGCGAATTGGATCGCTGTTGAGTCGCTGACTGCCCCGATGCGGGTCACGGCACGCACACGCTATCAGCAGCGTGAATGTGCTGCCACGGTTGAGCCGTATGGTGAAAACGGGTTCCGTGTTCTCTTTGACGAACCGCAGCGTGCGGTAACGCCGGGACAGGCCGTGGTACTCTACCAGGAGGATGTCGTCGTCGGCGGAGGAACAATTTTACGCGGTTTTTCTTGAAAAAGTCAAAATTTGGCACAAAGAGTACCATTATTTGCTTGTTTTTTAGTCTGTGGGTGCTATAATATTTTGTAGGTTAATTGGGGAGACCCTATCAGATAGAAGAGTGGAGGATAATAAAATGGTATTTGGCGTTTTGAAAGACATCAAAGAAGGCGAGAATCGTGTCATTTGTACGCCGATTGAGGTTGCTTCGATCGTTGCGGCAGGTCACACCGTACTGGCACAGCGTGATTGCGGTGTTGGCTCCGGCTTCTCGAATGAGAAGTACGTTGAAGCAGGTGCTGAGATCGTTGACACGATGGAGGAAATGTACACACGCTGCGATTTCCTTGCCAAGGTCAAGGAGCTGTTCCCTTGTGAGTATGATCTTCTCCGCAAGGATCAGCTGGTATACTGCTGCATTCATCCCGCCGGTCATCCGGAGGAAGTGGAAGCGATCCTCAAGAGCGGTTGTATTGCGTTGACTGCAGAGGACAGCCACCGCTACGGTTCTCCCAACTGCGAGGCGGCCGGTAAGCAGGGTGCGCTGTTCGGCTTGGAGTCGATGCTGACCATTAACGGCGGTAAAGGTAAGTTCGTTGGCGGTTTTGCCGGCGCCCCCGGTATGAACGTGTTGATTCTCGGCGGCGGTGTCGTCGGTCAGGGCGCTCTGTCGGTGCTGCAGGCTCTTGGCGCCAACGTTACGGTAATGGATATTAACGCCGGCGTTCTGCGTATGTTGGGTGATCGTTATCACCAGAAGATCAATACCATGTTCTGCACCAAGGAAGCGATTGCTTCTCTGCTGCCGCAGACGGATATGGTCATCAATGCTGTGAAGTGGCCCAAGCAGCGCAAGGATTTCCTCATCGATAAGGAAATGCTGAAGCTGATGGAGCCCGGCAGCGTGCTGGTTGATATCTCCAACGATGATCCCGGTGCGATCGAGTCCAGCCACGAGACGCATCACGACGATCCTCGGTATGTTGTCAACGGCGTCGTGCACTACTGCGTCAGCAACATCCCCGGTGCGGTGGCTCACTCCACCTCCGTGGCTCTGGCGGCAGAGACGCTGCCGATGCTGCTGAACATCATGAACAACGGTCTGGAAGAGGCTTGTGTGCGTGACGGTTTTATCCGCCGCTGCCTGACCGCCTACAAGGGTTATTTGACTCATGAGGAGACCAGTGCGATCCAGAATCGTCCGTGGATCCGTCCGGAGGATATTTTGGGTATTGCTGACCGTGCGTTGGATCCGGCACCTCCGGCTACCACCACCCGTAGCAACAACTTTATCAAACTGTAAAACGCACTTGTTGCGAAATTAAGGGGATTGCTATGAAGGTTGATGTCGAACAGTTCCTTCGGGAGTTGGAGCTTTTGGTCAACATAGACAGCGGTCAGGGAAACCCGGAAGGCATTACGGCGGTGGGCGATTTTTTCGCCGACCGCTTTGCTGCTATGGGGTGGATCGTTGAGAAGTATGATCTGCGTCCGCACACCGGGAATTGCACCGTGGTAAAGAACCGTGAAGCGGATCACTACGATCTGATGCTCATCGGTCACGTGGACACGGTGTTTGCGGCGGGGGAAACGCAAAAGCGTCCGTTTCGTCGGGATGAAAAGAACTGCTATGGTGTCGGTGTTATCGATATGAAGCAGGGCTGCTTGTCGATGCTCCATATCCTGGAAGCGTTGCCGGCAGATGTGAATGAAAAACTGAACATCGTGGCGATCTTCAATCCTGATGAAGAGATCGGTAGTCCGTATTCGCGAGATATTCAGCACCGCTATGCCAAAATGTGCGACAAGGTGTTTGTTTTTGAGGCGGGCGCGGAGGATGGCTCCATTACGATTCAGCGTAAGGGAGCGACGAGCGGTAATATCGTCATTCACGGTCGCGCCGGTCACGCGGGATATATGTTTGAGGGGAAATCTCTTTCCGCTGTGAAGGAGCTAGTCTACTGGATCAACAAATTGGACGAGTTTCATTCGCAGGAGCAAGGGACCAGCGTGAATATCGGCGTGATACAAGCCGGAGAGAAGCGCAACGTCGTTCCTGAGGTTGCACGGTTTGAATTTGATATTCGCTACGAAAAGCGGGATGTCAGCGGGCAGGTTCGGGATTGCATTGACGAGCTGATCCGGCACGCCGAGGCTGGCGGTTATCGTGTGGAAGTACTAAAACTGGGAGGGTCATCGGCACTCGAACCGGACGAGCGAACCTGGGCGTATGTGGAGCGTATCAAGAAGGTCGCAGAGCGTATCGGGTACCCGTTTGGTCTTAAAAAGCGTGGCGGCTTATCCGATGCAAACCATATTTCGCGTTTTGGACCTGTTTGCATTGACAGCTTGGGTCCTACAGGTGATTTTGACCATAGTGATAAGGAATATCTCGCCATCTCCACCATTCAGCCGCATACCAATTTTGCGTATGAGCTGATCTGTGATCTGGCAAGTGATAAGTGAGGGACACCAATGAAGTTTCAAACGGATTATAAACTGGAAGAGTTCATCGTCAACACCAGGTGGGAGCAGTTGCCTGATGAGGTGCGTGAACGGATGAAGGGCTGCTTTGTCGATTTAATGGGTGCCCTGGTCATTGGCAGCCGCAGCCGCCAGTTTGAAGCGGGTCTGCGCCTGGCGGAGCGCTTGTTTGGGGCGGGTGACATTCCGGTCATCGGTTCGGAAAAGCGGTTTGACTTTGCCGGTGCCGCTTCGGCGATGGGACATTCCTCCAATGCGTACGATATTGACGACGGTCACAATATGACCCGTGCGCATCCTGGCACTTCCTTTGTCGGTGCTATTTTGGCGGCGGCGTATGAGAAAAACGTGAGCCGCAATGAGTTTTTGACCACGATGCTGGTAGCGTATGAGGCCACCATTCGTATGGGGGCCGCCATTATGGATTACTACCAATACGCCCACAGCAGCGGCACCTTCGGTGCCGTCGGTGTGGCGGCAGGTGTTGGCCGTCTGTACGGCTTTGATCGTGAGCAGATCAACAACGTGCTGTCGGTTGCGGAGTTTAATGCACCGTTGGTGCCGGGCATCCGCAGCGTGGAGTATCCGTCGATGAACAAGGACGGTGTGCCGTTTGGCGTAATGGTCGGCGTGCTGGCGGTTATGGATGCCATGAGCGGCTTTGAGGGCAACAAGCATATGCTGGAGGCCGAGGAGTACCGTCATTATCTGGATGATCTGGGGAGTAAATACCAGGTGATGGATCTGTATTTCAAGCCGTATCCCTGCTGCCGTTGGGCACATCCTGCCATTGATGCGTGTGTGGGGTTGATGAAGGAACACGGCCTGAGTGCGGAGGATATTGAATCGGTGACGATTCATACCTTTGACCGTGCCACCCGGTTGTCCAAAATCGTGCCGCAAACCGCCGACGAGGCACAGTACAATATTGCGTATCCCGTAGCGGCTTCGCTGGTATACGGTGACTTCGGTTTGCTGCAGGTACGTGAGGAGAATCTGCACGATCCGGCGGTGCTTTCGATGATGAAGCGGTTGTCCTTCGTCGTGGACGAGAGTATGGACGCCCGTTTCCCGGCGCAGCGCATCTGCCGTGCGGAGATCGTTACCAAGGACGATCGTCGCTTCTTATCGGAGGAATGTGAGCCTCGCGGCGAAGCGAAGGAGAATATCAGCGTGGAGTGGTTGTGCGATAAGTTCCACCGCATTGCCGGTCCGGTGCTGACCGACGAAGGTCGTGCGCAGCTGCTTGCAATGATCACCGGAGAAGAGGATCTTCCGATCCGTGCGATCGTCGATGCGGCAAATACCGCTTCGTATTGGCGCTAAGTCGTGAAAAAATTGTCGTCCGATGCATTGACTTATACCGTTTCGTGTGGTAAAATACAGTAAACTATAAAATCTTTGGGGGTAACATCCATGCAGCGTATTCAGACTTTGGATACCAAAAACCTGTGCGAAAGCGCAAAGAACGGCGGTTGCGGTGAGTGCCAGACCTCTTGCCAGTCCGCTTGCAAGACCAGCTGTGGCATCGCCAATCAGCAGTGCGAGAACAAGCAGGAAGAAAAGTAATCCAATTCCCACAAATGCCGCCGAATGGCGGCATTTTTTGTGATAGTCAGGAGATGTCAAGATGTTACATTGTTATAAACTAGGCAGTTTGAATATCGTACTGGACGTCTATTCCGGCTCGATCCACTTGGTGGATGAAGTGGCGTACGATGCGATCGAACTGTACGAAACGCAGCCTCGGGAGGCTGTGGCTACGGCGATTATGGAGAAATACGGCAGCCGCGAAGACGTTACTCTTGCCGAGATTGAGGAGTGCCTTGATCAGATCGAGGTGCTCAAGCGTGCGGGAAAGCTGTATGCTCCAGACACGTTTTCTGGAATGGCGGGTGATTTGAAACAGCGCAGCGCCGGTGTGGTGAAGGCACTGTGCCTGCACGTGGCGCATACCTGCAACCTCAACTGTGCGTATTGCTTTGCCAGCCAGGGAAAATATCACGGAGATCGTGCTGTTATGAGTCTGGAGGTCGGCAAACGTGCGCTGGATTTCCTGATTGAAAATTCCCCCGGCCGCACCAATTTGGAAGTGGACTTCTTCGGCGGTGAGCCGCTGATGAACTTTGACATGATCAAGGAATTGGTGGCGTATGCCCGTGTACGGGAAAAGCAGTGCGGTAAGAACTTCCGCTTTACACTGACGACCAACGGCGTGCTGGTCGATGACGACGTTATTGATTTTGCCAACCGTGAAATGAGTAATGTGGTGCTTAGCCTTGACGGCAGAAAGGAGATCCACGACCGCTATCGTGTGGATTATGCCGGCAATGGCAGTTGGGAAAAGATCGTTCCCAAGTTCCAACGGTTTGTCGAGAAGCGTGGCAATAAAAACTACTATATGCGTGGCACCTTTACCCACGCTAACCCCGATTTTCTTGAAGACATCAAGGAAATGCTCTCGCTTGGCTTTACCGAGCTTAGTATGGAGCCGGTGGTGTGTGCCGCCGACGATCCGTCTGCTTTGACGGAGCAGGATAAAGCCGTCGTTATGGAGCAGTATGAGAAGCTGGCGGAGCTGATGCTGAAAAAGCACCGTGAGGGCTCCCCGTTTACCTTCTACCACTATATGATCGACCTCAAGGGCGGTCCTTGCATCTATAAGCGGTTGTCCGGCTGTGGCTCGGGAACTGAGTATATGGCGGTTACGCCGTGGGGTGACCTGTATCCGTGCCACCAGTTTGTTGGCGAGGAAAGGTTTAAGCTGGGCGACATCTGGACGGGTGTGACCAATACGGCGATGCAGGATGAGTTTGCGGCGTGTAACGTGTATACCCGTCCCGAGTGCAACGATTGTTGGGCCAAGCTGTATTGCTCGGGCGGTTGTGCCGCCAACGCCTACCACGCAACGGGCTCCGTCAAGGGTGTTTACGAATACGGTTGCGATCTGTTCCGCAAGCGTATGGAATGTGCCATTATGCTGGAAGCGGCGAAAACCGTGGGGGAACCGTGATGAATACGCCGATCTGCGATTTTGTGCGTCGTTATGCGGAGGAACGCACCTTGCGGCTGCATATGCCGGGTCACAAGGGACAGACGGTTCTCGGCTGCGAGGCGTGGGACATTACCGAGATCGACGGCGCCGACGTGCTTTACAAGGCAGAGGGGATCATTCGGGAAAGCGAAAATAATGCAGCAACACTGTTTGGAACAGCTCGCACGGTGTATTCTGCCGAGGGCTCGTCGCTTGCCATTCGTGGAATGCTGTATCTGGCGTTGTTGCATGCAAAAGCCTGCGGAAAACGTCCGATGATCGCTGCTGCACGCAACGTTCACAAGACGTTTATGACGGCGGCAGCGCTGTTGGATATGGAAGTCGAGTGGTTGTATCCCGAACAGCAGGGGTCGTTGCTGTCTTGCACGGTAACGGCACGTTCGGTGGAGACGTATCTAAAAAATGCAGCGGAGCTGCCGCTTGCCGTGTATCTTACCAGTCCGGATTATCTCGGCAACGTGCAAGACGTTCGTGGGATTGCCGAGGTATGTCATCGCTACGGTGTGCTGATGCTTGTGGACAATGCGCACGGAGCCTATTTACACTTTCTGCCGGAATCCTGTCATCCGATCGCACTCGGTGCGGATCTTTGCTGCGACTCGGCACACAAGACGTTACCGGTGCTGACCGGCGGTGCCTATCTGCACATTGCCCATACAGCGCCGTCAATGTTCTGCGAACACGCCGAGGAGGCGCTGTCGGTGTTTGCGTCGACGAGTCCGTCATACTTGATCTTGCAGTCCCTGGACAGAGTAAACGCCTATTTGGCAAACGGTTATCGGGAACAGCTGGTGGCATTTATTGCGGAAGCTGATGCACTGAAGGGCGAACTCAAGCGTGCGGGATTTATGCTGTGCGGTAATGAACCGCTGAAATTGACGGTCGCCGCCAAGGCATGTGGGTATACCGGTGATGAGTTGGCGTCATTATTGGCGGAAAAAGGCGTCATTTGCGAGTTTTTCGATGCAGATTATCTGGTGATGATGCTGACTCCGCAAATCGGTTTTGAGGGGTTAAAACGGCTAAAAGAGGCGCTTGTGTCCATTCCGCCCAGGAGTCCGTTGCTGGAAACGGCACCGTCTGCTCCGAAGACGGAACGTGTTCTGTCGCTGCGGGAGGCAATGCTGTCTCCGTCGGAGGAAAGGGCGGTGGAGGCGTGTGTCGGATGCGTTCTTGCTTCGGCGGCGATCACCTGTCCGCCTGCTGTGCCGATCGTAGTGTGCGGTGAGCGAATTACCGAAGAGGTCGTTCGATGCTTTCGCTATTACGGCATCGAGACCTGTCGTGTTGTGAAATAAGAAAAGCGATCGTTCAACGAACGATCGCTTTTTGTTTTACGGAGGATCGGCATCTTGTGAGGCATTGCGCTTGGCAAAGGCTTCCAGAACAAATTGGCGCATATGCTCTGCATAATCGGAGGGCGGGGGGTGTGTCGCCTGATCCTCTAAAAACAGATAATACAGATTGAAATGCTCACGTGTCCGATGCGTCTGCGTCAATAGACCTCACTCCTTTCTGCGCTTCGGTGCGGCGATTACCAATAACTGCCGCCGAAATAATTGCTGTAGGCGTATTTAGTTGCAGTACATTCGGGGACGGGCCAGTCGCAGTTGCTCCAATCGTGATTCATCTCGGTCATTTCTTCGGAGGTGCGGTTGAAATAGTAGTGGTACGCCGATTCGGGATCGCCGCCGATCGGATCATCAAAGGTGATGTCGCACTGATACCATTCACCGTCAAGCTGAACGGCGTTCCACTTGTGGCCGCCGCCTACGGTGCCGACGATGCCGGTGCAGTTGATGCCGACCGCTTGACACAGTGTTTGGAAGGCTTCGGAGTAGGATTCGCAAACGCCGTATTTGTTGACGAGAATACCGTAAGCCGTCCAGTTGTCGTTGGCAAGACCGTCCCATTTGGCGGATAAGTTGTAGTGAGAATCAAGGAGAATACGGTCGTAGATCAGCTTTTCTTTAATAACGTCCGGGGCCTTGGCGGGAATGGTGCTGATAATGCGCTGTACTTCAGCGTCAAAGATCGCTTTTTTGGAACGGATCTTTTCCCGCAACTCGTCGGTCAGGTTGCCGTAGCCATATCCGCAGTATTCTCCTTTTTCACGGCCAACAGCGTAGTAGAAGGAGAGCGAATCGTTACCGTCGCCATGGTTGTGAACGCACACCTGACTCTGTAGGTAAAAATGCTGGGGATTATCAAACATATACAGATGATAGATTTTGTAACCACCATTTGTAGAGAGCTCCATATTCAGGTCCACGCTCTCTTCGAGATTATTGATCGCTTTATCGATTTTACGATAGCATTCCTTCCACTCGTCGTCCAGCTTGGAGTAGAGATACCGCTCGGTATACGGCAACGCCTTGTGAACCTGACCGGTAGTGTAGGTGTAGGTCGGGGCAGCCGGCTTGGAAGGTGCGGTCGGCTGCGTCGTTGTGGTTGTGGTGGGCTGGATCGTCGTAGTCGTAGGACAAGTCATCGTTGTTGCTTGTGTTGTGGTTGTCGTAGTCGAGGGAGTGGACGGCTGTTTGGTGGTCGTTGCAGTCGGCTTGGGCGTCGTGGTGGACGGCTGCTTGGTGGCTGCTGCGCTCGAATCATCGTGTGTCGGCCGTGTAACGGGGACGGTCGGCTTGGTGGGGCGGATCGGCTTTGTAGGGATTACCATATCCACGATGATCGTATCGTCCTCGGTTTCGGTTTCTTCGAACTCAACGCCTTCTTTATCCAATTGATCGACGAAGTCCTCAAAATCCTCCACATCATCGAATACGTCGAGAGGGAGTGAGGAGGTCGTGGTTGTGGTAGTCATACCGGTTGTGGTTGCCGTCGTGTTCGGAACGGTACCGATCTCGGTGACCGTGCTTGCCGTAGTACTTTGGGTAGCCTGGGTGCCTCTGCCGAATGGTATTTTGCTGCAGGCGACCAGCGAGAGCAGTGCCGGAATACACAAAAGACAGGCTGCGAGCTTTTTCATAAAAAAGATCCCCTTTATCATGTTTTTGGACGAGGTTTCGTCCTTACATCAATAAAGGGGATGTTTGTTGCCTTTTGGTTTTAGGGATTTTCCGAAAAATCAAAATTATTTTACGGTGACATTGCCGTTGTTTGCGGTTGCTGCCAGTTCTTTCAAGTACGTACAGCTTCCCGTCAGCTGAATGGGACTTTCGGTGCCCAGAAAGCATTCAAAAAAAGGATTACATTCGCTGCAATCGTAGCATTCACTGGGATAATTCGCATCTGAGCAAATGTCACACGTGCCGTTGCAATCAGCGGTGAATGCTAGATTAGCATTGATTTCGATGGAGGCACATAACGAAGTACAACCAAAAAATGTGCGGTACATATTAGTAACCGAACTTGGAATGGGTGGGACTCTTTTTAAGGTTTTGCAATGCCAGAATGTGCCATACATAGTGGCAACTGAGCCAGGAATGTTTGGAATACTTTTGAGGGCGTAGCAGCCGGAGAAGGTGTTATTCATATTAGTAACCGAACCGGGAATAGGCGGAACACTTTCTAGGACGGTGCAGCCGGAGAAGGTGTAGATCATATTAGTTGCCGAACTTGGAAGATTTGGGATGCTTTTGAGGGCGCTGCAACCGGTAAAGGTGCTGTTCAAACTGGCAACTGCATCGGGAATGGTAGGAACTCTTTCCAAGGCGGTGCAGCCGAAAAAAGTGGCGTCCATGCTAGTAACCGAACCGGGAATAGGCGGGATGGATTTCAAGCTGATGCAGTTTTCAAACGTACCAACCAGGTTTTCCAGTGAGCTGGAAAAATTGGGCACGGTAGTTAGTGAGGTACAGCCTGCATACGTGTATAGCAGGGACTGCACACTGTTCGGAATAACGGGTGCGGTAGTCAGTGAGGTGCACCCGCGAAATGTGCAGTACATATCATAAACGCCGTCAGGAATGGCCGGAGACTCGGTCAGCAGAGAACAATTTTCAAACAAGTTCGTAATAAACAAGACGCCGTTTGGAATATCGGGTGGATTTGTAAGCGCCGTGCAGTTGTCAAACAAATGATCCATGCTGAGGAGAGGCATATGATTGATCGAGGACATCAAGGCGGAATAAGAAGATTTTGAACGGTCTTTCACCATGACACCCCAACCGTCCCAGTAGAGATCGTACCAGTCGGGAGTTTTGTCAATCGTCTCTGCAAAAGCATGGTATTGATAGCGATAGATGTAATCAGCGGTGGTGAAGGTGTCGCCTTTTTGTGGGGGAACGGTAACGACTCCACCGGGGCCAACACTGCCGCCTGCGGCAAAATTGTACGTGCACCCGGAAGGCACGACAAAAGACTTCCATGCAGGAGCTGTCGTTGATGTCGTTGGCGTTGTTGATGTCGTTGGCGTTGTTGATGCCGTTGGCGTTGTGGGGATTGTGGGGTCTTGCGGCACTCCGGTAACCTGTTTGCCGAATACGGTAACGTTTCCGTTGTTTCCGGTGAGTGCTAATTGAAAAAGGTTGTTGGAGCTGCCCAACAGATTGATCGGCTTTATTGTGCCCGCAAAGCAGGAACCAAGAGTCCGAATATTTCGGCTGTTGATCGTAATATCGCCCGTCAGAGAAGTGCAGTCTTCAAATGTGCCGTACAGATCGGTGACGGCATTGGGAATCGTCGGCGCAGTGGTCAGTGAGGTGCAACCATAGAAGGTGCCTATCATATTGACCACACCGTCGGGAATCTTCAGCTCGGAAGCATCCGTGACGTAGGGGTTTCCCTGAAAGGCGCCGACCATGCTGAATACGGTGTCCGGAATGACAAGGTTTTTCAGATCGGTATCCTGCGGCGAGGCGAAATTTTGGTGGAAAGTAGCGTATAGATGACGAATCGGCTTGCCGTTAATACCGGTAGCAATCACCGATTTCTCACGGGTGCTTTGTCGCACGCTGAACGGATACCAGGAATTAAGCATATCGTCCTCGGTATAATCGAAATCATCAAAGTCGATTTCCTGGACGGGATAGATGACCTCACCGTCGGTAACGCATTCATAATAATAGTCGAACTGATCGTATGAAACACGGTCGCCTTGCGTGCATTCCTCAGGAAACAGTTCACCAGCGTTCAGTACGGTGCCGTCACTCTTCGTATAGGTGCAGCCGACCGGGATCGTTCCTTCCAGGATCAATACGTCGGGGTCCTCAACAGGCTTCACAACAGGGTTGTCCTTGCCGGAGGTCGTCGGCGTGGTTTCGTTAAGGGTGGTGCTGATCGACGTGCCGGTCGGTTCTGCTTCGTCGTCGTTGAGGAGGTTGATCGTGGCAGCCGTACCGCCGCCGACAACGACAACGGCGGCTGCAACGCCGGCGATGATTTTGGCGACCAGCGGAATAGCAACAGCCTTGGCACCGACGCTGACGGCCGTGACCGTTGCTGCCGTAGCGGCAGAGGTCGTTGCGACGGTAGTGGTTGCCGTGGCAACGCCGACACCGACAGAGGTGGCAGCGGTTGCCGTTGTTGCGGCGGATGCCACGGTGATCGTCGTTCCTGTTGCAGCGGCAACACCTTCGGCCACTGCCGTAGCCGAGGCGATCGGCATTGCTTCGGCAGTCCCCTCGAACAGGAAGGTGAACAGCGGGAAGAAGGGAATAGCGTGCAGCTTGATGCCGTGTTTCTTTTCGTAATCCTCCACGGAGGAGCGAATGGCTTTGCGGGCGTAATTTAAGCGGCTTTTTACCGTATTTTCCGAGACCCCCTGAATTTCGGCAATCTGTGCTACCTTCAGCTCATCAAAATAGTACAGTAAGGCAGCCGACCGCTGTTCTGCGGGCAGTTCGTCGATGATTGCATGGATCGTTTTCTTGAAATCGTCCTGATCCAACGCCTCGTCGGGGATAAACTCGGCAGATTCCTCCCGCATATCATCGAACATGGTGTTTCCGTCCTCATCCTCGTCGACGAGAATGTCCTGCCTTTTGCGGAAATAGCGGGTGCATTGGTGATAGGCGATTTTTCGTGTCCAGGAAACAAATGCCGCCGGCTCCTCCAGCTTATGCAGTGTATTGATGATTTCCACAAACGTTTCCTGCGTAATATCGCAGGCGAGGGTCTCATCTTTCACGGTTTTCAGAGCAAAGTAATATACACGCTCATAAAACGCATTGAACAATGTGTTCATTGCGTCGCTGTCACCGTTTTGTGCCGCTGTTACCAAAGCGATCAGTGCTTCACGTTCCACGATCATTCCTCGTTTCATAGAGTATACGGCGAAAGGGTACCGTCGGCACCCTTTTCAATATTCTGATCGGTCTGCTGGACGGTCGTCTAGCGAGCGTACAGTAAACCAACGACCCAATTTCGAAAACGGCAGGGTAATACCTTACAAAGAACACTGAGACATTTGTAACCAAAGCCCAGTGTATAGAGGGGCTTTACACGTTTTTTCAAAGCAATTTTTGCGATGTATCTGCCGGCGGTTTCAGGCTTCATCCCGTTTTTTTCGTCTTTTTCCATACCGGCAACGCTGCGTGAGATACGACCGCTGTACACGTCGTCTCCAACAGCGGATTTGCGTCGGGCCTCCGTGAAGCCGGTGGCGATGTCACCGGGCTGAACGCAGGTGACGGCAACGCCAAACGGTCTGACTTCGTTGGCAAGGCAGCAGGTATAGGATTCGGTCGCTGCCTTGGAGGCGGAATAGTAGGTCTGGAACGGGATGTGTGCAACTGCCGCCACCGAACTGACATTGACGATCATTCCCGACTGCTGACGACGCAGTATCGGGAGAACCGCTCGGTTGACGTTGACCATTCCAAAAAAATTAACCTCAAACTGCGCTTTGGCATCGTCAAGCTCGGTGAACTCGACTGCGCCGGAAATACCGTTTCCGGCGCAGTTTACGACGATGTCGATCGTTTCGTTTTCCGCTTCGATTTGAGAAAGAGCGTCACGGATGCTTGCCTCATTCGTGACATCGACGCACAGATGACGAATGTTTTCAATCGGATGATCACGGCGGCTGAACTCGTAGACGGTACATCCACAGTCACGCAGCGCAATGGCAGCGGCTCTCCCAATGCCGGAGCTTCCGCCGGTGACAACAGCAACCTTAGCCTTCATCGTTCATCACCGCAGCGATAATGTCAGCCGCTTCATCCAGCAACGGATAGGTATGCGTTGCCATTAAGCTGGTGCGGATCAAGCATTCGTTGGGAGCACAAGCCGGAGGGAGCACGGGATTGGCGTACACACCGGCATCGTATGCCATTCTTGTCTTTGCCAGAGTGTTGAAGGCTTCATAGGTATAGATCGGCACGACGGGCGTTTCAGACTCGATGATCTTCACACCGCGTGTTTTCAGACCGTTTCGGAAATAAGCGCTGTTATCCGCCAATTTCTGTACGATCTCCGGATGCGCTTTCATATAACGCAGTGATGCCAACGCCACCGCACAGGAAGAAGGAGGAATGGAGGCGGAAAAGATGAACGGACGGGAGGCGTGCTTAACGTAATCGACCACTTCTGCGCTGGCAGCCATATATCCGCCCAGCGAAGCCAGTGATTTGCTGAAGGTGCCCATATAGATGTCAACCTCATCCTCCAACCCAAAGTGGCTGGCAGTACCTCTGCCGCCCTCACCGATCACACCGAGACCGTGGGCGTCGTCCACCATAACACGAGCACCGTATTTTTTCGCCAAGGCACAGATTTCGGGCAGTTTCGCAATATCGCCACCCATAGAAAACACGCCGTCAGTTACGATAAGGCACCCTTTATCCTCAGGAACCTCCTTCAGTTTTTTCTCCAGGTCCGCCATATCGGCGTGGCGGAAGCGGAGCATTTTACCGTAGCTTAACCGACAAGCGTCATAAATCGATGCGTGGTTTTCACGGTCGAGGATCACATAGTCGCCCATACCTACAATGGCGCTGATGATACCAAGATTGGATTGGAAACCGGTGGAGAAGGTGATAACCGCCTCTTTGTGGAGAAACTCGGCCAGCTCACACTCCAGTTCAAGGTGCATCTCCAAAGTGCCGTTCAAGAACCGTGAGCCGGAGCAACCGGTACCGTATTGCTCGAGCGCTTTAATGCCGGCTTCCACTACTTCCGGTTGGGTTGTTAAACCCAAATAATTGTTGGAACCCAACATAATGCGTCGCTTGCCCTCCATGATAACTTCCACATCTTGGCGGCTTTCCAGCGCGTGAAAATAGGGGTACACGCCTTTTTCTCGAACCTCGTGTACCAAGCCTTTTTTTCTGCATTTTTCAAAAATGTCCATATTGTGACCCCTTCCTTCAGCAAGAATAAGCATACGAATAGTATACAAGAAAGCTGTCAGCATTGCAAGAAATATGTAAAATTTGTGATGGTTTTGGTTGGATAATGAGGGCGAATAAGCAGGAAAGGGGCCGCCCTTTCGGTGGCCCCTTGATTGTAATATCGGTGGAGTGTGATCAGTTCGCCTCGAAGTTGGTGATAGAGACGGTAAAGCTGGAAATGTCGGCACCGGGCAAAATAATGCTGTTTCCGGAGAAGGTGAACTGATGCTCGACATACGTCCGCGGCTCGAGGGTGAAATGCTGATTGGTATTGCTGAAGCCGCCTTGAGCGATGACGGTGTTGGCATTGTGAATTTTGATTCCGGTTAGGGAAACGTTGGTCAAAGTGCGGTCGGCATAGCCATTGACAATATATACCTTCACAACCAGCTTGGAGTCCTTCCAACACCATTCGACGGGAACAGCAGACAATTTGTTTACAAGCCAGCGGCCGTCGATATCATAGTTTTTATAAACGGTATCAGTCGGCTTTTTTGTGGTTGTCGTGGTTGCTTTGGTCGTCGTGGTTGCTTTGGTCGTGGTAGTTGCCTTAGTTGTAGTGGTTGCTTTAGTTGTGGTCGGCTTTTTCGTCGTTGTGGTGGGTGCTTTCGTAGTCGTTGTGTTCTGAGCCGTGGTGAAGTCGTTGGTGGTCACGGTCGGCTTGCTTGAAGTCGTGGTAGACGGAGCGGCAGTCGTCGACACGGCCTCCTCATCCTCGACAAGAACGGTGGTGGAAGAGGTGGGAAGAGTGGTCGTATCGCTGTCCTCGGTTGCCGCCGTGGTGGTATCTTCCTCAACCACTTCAGTGGCGATGGCTGCCTTAGTTGTCGTGGTTGCCGCTTCCTCTGTCGTGGTGGTCGTCCGCTTGGTCGTGGTTACCATGGGAGCGTCAGTGACGTAGTTGTTGTCTGAAGGCTTATTCTTGCCACAGGCGGATAAACCGATAACGAGAAGCAGAATAAGTACAAGAGCCGTGATTCTTTTCATAACAAAATCTCCTTACGTTTATAATGCAGATTTTCATCTGACAATGGTGAGGGGGAGGTGGAGCGCCGAACGGTTTTACCAAACGGTAAAAACTTTTCTAAATATATCACAATTTTTCAAAAAAGTCTAATAAAAACCCATTTTTATCGAAAAAATCATTCACATCCCTAACTCTTTCCATTAAAACAAAAAAAGGCCGCCCGGTTGGGCGACCTTTTCTGTTTCTGGCGGAGAGTTAGGGGGCGGTGCAGCGAGAAAGGCTGATCTCGTTTGTGAGTTTCGGTACAGCCGGGTAGGGCGGTGCAACTCGACGGCCTAAAAACGTACCACCGGCACGTTTTCCAAACAGCCTTTCGAATCCCTAACTCTTTTCATTAAAACAAAAAAGGCCGCCCGGTTGGGCGACCTTTTCTGTTTCTGGCGGAGAGTTAGGGATTCGAACCCTAGGTACTTTCGTACACAGCATTTCGAGTGCTGCACCTTCGACCACTCGGACAACTCTCCACAGCACACCTATTATAGTAGATGCGGCGCGGTTTGTCAACCGCATTTTTTAGTATTTTGTCAAATGTCCTTGCGTTCGCAAGGCGGGGAAGCCCCACTGACGCAAAACCTCGTACACGCCGACGGCGACGGTGTTGGACAGGTTGAGCGACCGTGCGGCATCGTCATCCAGCATCGGCAGGCGAACACAGCTTTCAGGATGCTCGTGCAACAGCTCTTCGGGGAGACCGGCGGTTTCCTTGCCAAATACCAGATAGGCTCCGTCCGGATACGCAACATCAGAGTAGATATGTGTGCCCTTGGTAGTGAAATAAAAGAACGGGCCGGCATTTTTCTCGAAAAATTCGGCGAGATTTTCGTAGTACGTAATGTCCAGCAGATGCCAGTAATCCAGGCCGGCACGCTTGAGCTTGCGGTCGTCAATGGTAAAGCCCATAGGCTTAACAATGTGCAGACGGCTACCGGTGGCGGCGCATGTGCGGCTGATATTTCCTGTGTTTTGCGGAATCTCGGGTTCTACCAAAACGATGTTAAGCTGTGCCATACAAGCCCCTCCTTACGTAGAAATAGTGTATCACACAATACGTCAAATTGCAAATGCAGTTTTGTTGTATTCTAAATTCCTCTGTTTTTTGTGCATAAAAGCAAAAACAAAGCAAGAAAAAAGTAGAAACAAGGGAAATGTTGGTCACTATGAATAAGTATTGCATTTTTTTAGAAAGTAGTATATACTGTGAGCATACTCTTGTTATACCAACGAAAAGGGGATGGAACCATGGCAGCTTCCACCAAGAAAACACGCACTGCTGCGGAGAAGGATACACTTCGCGAGGATCTGTGCGCAAAACTGATGACGGCTTTTTCCGTAACGCCGGAGCAGGCGACCAACGAGCATTTCTATCAGGCGTTGGCACTGGTCCTGCGTGATCGTATGCGCTCGTCCCGCATACAGTATATTTCCAAAACCCATAAGCAGCAATCCAAGCAGGTGTACTACCTGTGTATGGAATTCCTTATGGGTCGTTCCTTGAAGAACACGCTGTTTAATCTGAACCTGACTGAGGCGGCAAAGACCATTCTGTCGGAATACAACGTAAAGCTCGATTCGCTGTACGAGCTGGAGCCGGATGCCGGTCTGGGTAACGGCGGTCTGGGGCGTTTGGCGGCGTGCTTCCTGGACGGATTGGCGACCTCGTCGATTCCTGCAATCGGTTATTCGCTGTTGTACGAGTGTGGTATTTTTCGCCAAAAGCTGGTGGACGGCTGGCAGACCGAGCTTCCCGATTTCTGGCTGCCGGGCGGCCAGTGCTGGTTGCTTCCTCGTCCGGAATTGGCGAAGGAAGTGCTGTTTGACGGTGAGGTCCACGAATGGTGGGACGGCACCTATCATCACGTGGAGCACGCCGGTGCTACCCGTGTGATTGCGCAGCCGTTCGATCTGATGGTCGCCGGTAAAGACGGCAAGGGTGTATCGACGCTGCGTCTTTGGAAGGCAACGGCGCCCGGTATGGATATGTCGCTCTTTAATCAGGGTGAGTATATGCGTGCCGTGGAGCAAAAGGCAATGGCGGAGATCATCACGCAGGTTTTGTATCCTGCCGACAATCACCGTGAGGGTAAATCGTTGCGTCTGTCGCAACAGTATTTCTTGGCGTCGGCCTCGGTGCAGGATATCGTTCAGCGACATTTGGAGCAGTTTGGCACGTTGGATAACCTGCCTGAAATGGCGGCAATCCACATTAACGATACACACCCCACGCTGGCGATCCCTGAGTTGATGCGTCTGCTGCTGGATGAGTGCGGCTATACCTGGGAAAAGGCGTGGGATATCGTTACCCGCACGGTGGCCTATACCAACCACACCGTTATGGCAGAGGCACTGGAGTGCTGGCCGGAGGATCTCTTCCGTCAGCGTTTGCCTCGTATTCATCAGATCGTTTGTGAGATCAACAACCGTTTTGGTGCCGAGATGATGGCGGCAACCGGTGGTGATGTGGAAAAGGTCAGCCGTATGGCGATCATCAGCTACGGTGTGGTACGTATGGCGAACCTCTGCGTAGCAGCGTCGCACGCAGTCAACGGCGTGGCGCAGATCCACAGTGAGATTCTGAAGGAAACGGTGTTCCGTGATGCATACAGTGTGATGCCGGAGAAGTTCCATAACGTGACGAACGGTATTGCACATCGTCGCTGGCTGTGCCAGGCAAACCCCGAGCTTACGGCGTTTATCAGCAAGCATATCGGTGATGGCTTCGTGCTGGATGCCGCCGAGCTTGAAAAGCTGAAGCCGTTGGCGGAGGATGCCGGGGCACGTGCCGAGTTTATGGCGATCAAACAGCATAACAAGGAACGACTGGCGAAGTATATCAAGCAGAATAATGGGATCACGGTGGATCCCAACTCGTTGTTTGACGTGCAGGTCAAGCGTCTGCACGAGTACAAGCGTCAGCACCTGAATGCGATGAATATTTTGGATACGTATTTGTCGCTGAAGGAAGATCCTACGCTGGATATTACCCCTCGCACCTATATTTTCGGTGCAAAATCCGCTCCCGGCTATTTCCTTGCCAAGGAGATCATTCGCTTTATTTGCAAGCTCTCCGAGGAGATCGAAAAAGATCCCGTGATCCGCGAAAAGCTGCGGGTTGTCTATCTGGAGGATTACCGTGTAACCTTGGCAGAGCTTCTGATGCCGGCTGCGGATATCAGTGAGCAGATCTCGCTGGCGGGTACAGAAGCGAGCGGTACAGGCAATATGAAGCTGATGATGAACGGTGCGATCACGCTGGGTACGCTGGACGGTGCCAATGTGGAGATCTGTCAGCAGGTCGGCGCAGAGAATATGTTCCTGTTCGGTATGAATGAGCAGGAGGTCACTGCCCGCAAGCAAATGGGCTACCGCCCGCAGGATTTCTATCAGGCCGATCCTCGTATCCGCCGTGCGATCGATACGATGTACAAGGGCTTTGGCGGACGCACCTATGCGGATATTGCCGGTTCGCTGGCAGGACGTGATCCGTATATGGTGCTAGCGGATTTTGCTTCGTATCAGCAGGCGCAGCGTCTCTCCGGTGAGGTCTACCGTGACCGTGAGGAGTGGGCACGCAGAGCGCTCCTGAACACGGCTTGCAGCGGCAAATTTGCCTCCGACCGTTCAATCCGTGATTATGCGGAGACGATCTGGAACGCTCGTCCGTTGAAATAAGGAAACGAAAAAGAAGCCGAACGGAGTACTCCGTTCGGCTTCTTATGTTTTTACAGGCGACGGTCGTTGTTGCCGTACAGTTTGATGACACCGCCGTTGCTGAGCGGTCCTTCTTCGATCTGACGTGTGCGGCACTCGTCCAGAAAAGCCGTGCGCTCGGCGGAAAGTGTGGGGGCGGGGAGCAGACCGTAGAACTGCTTGTAGAAATTCGGCACGGTATCTGCCAAAGCCGCCAAAAGCTCTTCAACCGGCTCGCCCTGTGCATAACGACGCATCAAGATGCCTTCGCCGATGCACAAGCGCCACGTTTCGTTAAAGTAGTTCTCATACAAGAAGTGGGCAAAAGCCACCAAACGCACCTGAGAACCATAGAAACGTATGTCACCGTCGTCGTTAAGCGGCACTTCGCCCGCAACGCTGTAGCCGTTGCGAATTGCTTCCAGAATCGCCTCGGTGGTGTTATCCTTGGCAAATACCATCGTGAAGTTGCGCCCAAAACCACCCTTGGAAAAATCGTGATTATGCGAATCGCTGCTTCCGACGACGGGCAAGGCATTACCCTTAGACGCTTGTTCCTGCCACAAGGCCACCTGCATATTATTGAATTTAGCAGGACAATTGACGGCCGCAGCAGCAATACCGCCAATAACTTCCAATGCGTCAAACAAGTGCTCATCAAACAGGAAGTCCAAGAACACCTTAGCGTAGTTGTAACGGTTGGGACGCCAAAACGGATGGGGGAGAATGGCGATACCACCCGCTTTACGGATAGCGTCGCACGCCCATTTTACCATGGCGGCGCGGCGACGGTGTTCCGCGGGAAGATTTGTAAAGGTGGGCTCCAATTCGTCCAGAACGGCTTCATATTCTTCGGGGTGATGAATATAGAAATTAGCGACGCTTTCCGTTTCGCCGATACCCACGATGTGGATCGAGGATACGGGCGGGTGTATCTCCTCGCCAAGCATCATATGAATGCCGAGAGGAATGTCGCGGTAGAGCGTAGCACACTCCTCCGAGGGGAAGAGACGATTATGATCGGTCAGCGCGAAGAAATCAAAGCCCTCCTCGCGGTAATCGGCAGGAGTCATTGCCAAACCGTCTATACCGTCCGAATAGTACGAGTGGGAATGCAGATCGCCTTTCAACGGGCGCAGAGCGTACAGGTCCTCATCGACAGCATACAGCGGAATGCGGATTTCCGCATCACCAACCTTACTAAAGCGAATGGAATATTCCTGCTCGTATTCCGGCGTGAACGTGAAATGTAAGCATCCGTCTTTCACATAGCACGGATGGTCGTGCGGTACAGGATCACGGTACAGCAGTTGATCATCATACAAGCCGACAACGGCAAGGTCGTATGTGTTCTCATCTCGAAAAATGCGGCTGATATCACGGGGGAAGATAGTGATTTCGGTTTCCCGACCGACGCAAACGACGGACGGAAAGCAGAGGTATTTCGGGTGAGCGTTACGCATGATACGACTCCTTTACAGTTTCAACAGCTTGGCGGCGTTTTCCCAAGCGATCTTGCGGAACACCGTTTCGCTGATCTTGCCCGTTTCCTTCCACGAGATCATCAATTTGTCCAGATCCACCTGCATATCCGGAGCACACATGTCGGTGCCGAAGAACAGACGATCTTGGAACTCGGTCATAAAGCGGGGACCGTATTCCGGATCACGTGCAAAAGCGTTGTAGGCGGTGAAATCGGACAGATCACCCATCAGGTTGGGATATTTGCGGAACAAACGGGGAACAGTACCCTCCACCTCAACGGGACCGGAGGGGAGACGCACGACCTGCGTGTTGCGCCAGCCGAAATACACACCACGCTCGGCGACGGTATCCAGCTTTGCCATTTCATTCCAGAATACCGGGCCGTGCCCAAAAATTTTCAGATTCGGAAATTCCTGCAGGGTGTATTCGAGCTGCGGCAAGCCGGGATCATCGTACAAACCGAAGTCGCCGGTTTTCTGCACCGAGCCGTCATATACGACCGGAAGGCCGACCTCCTCGGCGCAAGCGAATAAGTTTTGTACCATGGGATCCAACAGTTCCATATTGGGCATAACCTCGCCCAAACCCTTGCAGCCCCGGTCTTTATAGTATTGTAGTACCTCGCCGAGCGGTGCACGGGGGGAGTTTGTCAACGCCCGAGGGTCGACGTTACAATAAGGAATGAATCGATCGGGATGCTGCTCGCACATCTCCAGAATGTCCTCGTTGGACTGCGGAAGATAGATTTCGGGACTGACGATCGGCAACAGCACGCCGGCGTCGATCTTCAGTTCGTCAAATCGTTTAATAAGCTCATGCGGCTCGCAGAAGATATATCCGGGTGGGCGCTTGCGATAGGCGTGGGCATGAATGTCAATGAACATATAACTTCCTCCCAAAGAATCATTTACTTGGAGCATACACCCCTTTCCAACTGTTGTCAAGACGATTTTTCCTTATCACGGTATTGCTGATAAAAAACAGAAAACGCAAAGGAAAGCAGGTTGATCAGCGTCCCGACTACACAGCCGTCGACGTCCCACGGGCGAGAGAAAACTTGATTCCAGACAAGACAGGTACCCAGTCCAAGTATCATGGAACGTAAGCAGGATTTTTTGTCGGCGGATACGCCTAATAGGGCGGCGGCGAGCGGAACCAGCATTGTCGGGCTCCAGAAGGAATAGGCGATCAGTAAAATGGAAAACACGTTGGGAACGACGAAAGCAAGAGCCATTGCGGCGATACCGGTTGCCAGGTTGACACGTCGAAGACAGTGCAGCTGTTCCCGATCGACCATATGGGGGTGACGGGGGAGGATGGTATCACACACAAGGCTGACCGTCGCGCCGTTTAAAAATCCGTCGGCGGCAGACAAGATAATGGAGGTCATGGCAGCCATCAGAATGCCACGCAGACCGACGGGGAGAATACGCAGGATGAGATCGGGCATTACGGATGCCGCTGTGTCGAAATTCCCCAGAGTGCGTGCTACTAAGCCGATGCCGGCGGTTACCAGAAAAAAAGGCATGGAAAAGAGACCGCTGAGCATCGTTCCTCGAGCGGTTGTTTTCGGATTTTTCCCGATGAGTAAGCGTTGCATATACGGAGGTGCCAGTGCCTCGCCGCACATCATTGCAAAAAACAGCGATGCAAAGGCGAGGGGTGACATGGCGTGAAAGGGATTCAGCAATTCATCGGGTATAGCACTGCTGACCTCGTCAATGCCGCCGCCGGCAATGACGGCGATCCACAAAAGCAGTGGCATACCGATTGCCAGCAGCAAGAATTGAAGCATATCCGCAACTAAGACAGAGGACATACCGCCGAACGTGGTGTATAGGAGAACGACGGAGCAGCCGAGCAGCATACCGATGTGGCGGGATACGCCGAGCAGTGAGTGGAACACCAATCCGATGGATTCCATTTGTGCGCCAACAACACCGGCGCAGCATAGAAAGGAAAAGACGCCGGAAAGCCGTTGTACTGTGTCACCGTAGGCAGCGCCCATAATACCGCCTACCGTTTTTGCCTGCGGAAATCGGGCAACACCCTTTACCAAAAAGCGACCGATGAGGATCATGCCGATGCTGAATCCAAACAGTGAAAGTGCCGTGCCGATTCCCGCTTCGTATGCAGCAGCAGCGTTTCCTGAGGAATATCCACCACCGACAAACGAAGCTGAGAGCGTGGCAAACATCATCCAGGTGCCGCATTGTTTGTCAGATGCAAGAAAATCCGAGGCATTTTTCACCTGCCGACCGCCGTGTAACCCGACCGCTACCAAAACGGTAAGGTATCCGAACACAACCAGTTGATCTATCATATCCGATTCCTCCTCGGAACAGTGTATGTGGCGGTCGCATTCTCACAGAACAAAAGCGCAGACGGATTCCGTCTGCGCTTTGAGCGGCGTTTTTTCTTATTGACGAAGTAATTGTGCGGTTTTCAGAACGGCAATTTGCGTTTTGGCGTCGGTGAGCTCACCATTCATTACCATGTCCACGGCTTTTTTTAACGGAATGCGGATTACCTCGACAAACTCATCCTCATCCGGTTGTGCTTCTCCGAAGGACAGCTCCTCGGCAAGGTAGAGGTAGATCACCTCGTCGCAGAAGCCGGGGGAGGGATATACGCACCCCAACGAGCGGTACTGCTTGGCAGTGGCACCGGTTTCTTCCAGCAGCTCACGCTTGCCGCATTCCAAAGGATCCTCGCCATTGCGATCACGCTTTCCGGCAGGAAGCTCCAACAGTATTTCACCGTACGGATAGCGGAACTGGCGAACAAACAGCAGGTCCCCTTCGGCGGTCAACGGCGCCACGCAAACGCCGCCCGGGTGCTCCACCACTTCACGGTCAGCAACAGCACCGTTAGGGAGCTCGGCAGTATCGGTACGCAGATTGATGATTCGGCCGTTGAATTGGTAGGTTTTTGTGAGCGTTTTTTCTTCTAAGTTCATAAGAGGACCTCCCGTTTCATAAGGTGAAGTATAGGGGTGAGCGGTATGGGGTATGTAACAGCGGTTCAGACGACGGATTACGGTGCCGTTTGTGGGTTGATCGGTGCGTTGACCGCCAAATACCCGTTCCTATACGCAGCACCTATCGGACGCAGCGTGCTGGGACGTGATATCCGAGGCGTGATGTTGGGAAGCGGCAGGCACCGTGTGTTAATGGCTGCGGCTTTTCACGGACAAGAGTGGCTGACGTCGCTGATCTGTTTGCGCTTGTGTGAGGAGATTTGCAGTTCGTATGCGGCGTGCCGCTCGCTGGAGGGCTGGAATATTCGGCGTGCCATGCTGGGGCGCAGTATGGTTTTTGTACCGATGGTGAATCCCGACGGCATTGAGATCGCTCTGCATGGATCGCAGTCGGCAAAACAGAACAGTCGGGCCGTACACGAAGCTGGTGGAGACATACCGGGACGTTGGCAGGCAAACGCCAACGGCGTGGATATCAATCATAATTTTAACGCAGGTTGGCAAGAATTGCAACAGGCAGAACGTGAAAAGGGGATCGTGGGGTTTTCGGCACGGCAGTGGGGTGGAAAATTTCCTGAAAGTGAACCGGAAACGCAGGCGTTGGTCGGCCTTTGTGAGCGTGCCTCGTTCCGTCACGTGGTGGCTTTGCACAGTCAGGGAGAGGAGATATACTGGCAATACGGAGAGCATACTCCGTCGGATTCGGAGCTGATGGCAAAGGCGATGGCGACGGTTTCCGGATACCGTGTTGCGGAGCCGAAGGGCTTGGCCTCACATGGGGGATTTAAGGATTGGTTTATTGAAACGTACCACCGTCCGGGGTTTACGATTGAGCTGGGAAAAGGTGTAAACCCATTGCCGCTCGATGATTTTGAAAATATCTACCAAAAGGCACGGGAAATGTTGCTTATATCGCTGTTTCTGTAAGAATTTACTCTTGTATTCGCAGATAAGATGTTGTATAATGAATAGCGATAACAAAACCTACACGATAGCACTGAGACGAGGGAGAACGATGAGACCGGCATGGTTGCGACGTGGAGATGTTGTGATTATTGGCGCTATCCTTGCGATAGTGCTGTTTTCTGGCATCATCATATGGTTTAATCGTGCGCCGGCTACCCGGGTCTCAATTCAGTACCCGGATGGTTCAACGGCGCTTTTTTCGATTAACGAGAATCGCACGGTGGCGATTGAGGGCGATCAAGGGATATACCTGGTCGTTGAGATCGCCGATCGGCGTGTGCGTGTCAAACACAGTGAGTGTCCGGATCAGGTGTGTGTCCACAGTGGGTGGCTATCCGAGAGCGGACAAGCAGCTGCGTGTGTTCCGGCAGGTGTTTGCGTGCAGGTCGTCGGCGGCGAAAGTCAGATTGATGGGGTGACGGCATGAAGAAACATTCCGTCTACCGTCTGACGGTTACCGCGGTTCTGGCAGCGCTGGCGTTGGCTCTTTCCTTTTTGGAAGGCTTGCTTCCGCCGTTGCCGATACCGGGTGCACGTTTTGGATTGGCCAATTTAGTGGTGATGTATGCACTGGCGGAGCTATCCTTGCCGTGTGCGGCAGGAATCACGGCGGTAAAAACGCTGTTTGCTTTGCTGCGAGGTGCCGTTGCCTGTTTTATGAGTGCTGCAGGAGGTGCTGCAGCTTTGATCGCCATGTATCTGGTGTGGCGTACCTGCCGTTCCCGTGTCAGCTTCGTTGGAGTAGGCGTATTGGGAGCGACTGCGCACAATATCGGTCAATTAGCTGTGTCTCTGGTTCTGCTGGGGCCTGCCATGTGGTATTATGCGCCGCTGCTGTTGCTGATGGCGATCCCGACCGGTACGATTACCGGCTTGGTTTTGAACGCAACCTACCCGTATCTTCGACAATTTTCTCGATAAATTTTCTTTGAAAGGTGTGATCCCATGTCTTTTTTGTCTCACATTCGGAGACCGCACGGCGGCGTACATCCTCCGCATCATAAGGAAGCGGCGGAAATCGAAAGCATCACGATGCCGTTGCCTGAAAAGATCATTTTGCCGATGTCACAGCACATCGGTGCTCCTTGTACTCCCATAGTGAAGGTGGGGGATACGGTGGATGTCGGTCAGATCGTTGCCGACAGCGATGCGCTGGTTTCTGCGCCGATCCATAGCAGCATCTCCGGTACAGTAACCGGAATGAAAGATGTGCTGCTTCCCGGCGGACGAAAATCTCAGGCGTTGGTAATTACTTCGGACGGCGAGCGGCGCCCGCACAGCAGCATGAAGCCTCAGGAGCCCAAGACGTTTGAGGAATTTATCGAGGCGGTTCGGGCTTCCGGTATGGTGGGTCTCGGCGGTGCGGGCTTCCCGACACACGTAAAGCTGAATCCCAAAAACCGTGATCAGATCGACACGATCATCATCAATGCGGCAGAGTGTGAGCCGTATATTGTTACCGACTACCGTGAATGTATGGAAAACTCGTGGGACATCATTTCCGGTATTCGTACGGTCATGGCCTTCCTTGGTGCTTCTCGTGCGATTATCGGTATTGAAAGCAATAAACCGGCAGCGATCGCCGTACTGTCGCACATGGCGGCGACTATCAACGATCCTCGCCGTTCGATCACCGTAAAAGCGCTACGCACTCGATATCCGCAAGGTGCGGAAAAGGTGCTCATTGCAGAATGCACCGGCCGCATCGTTCCTGCTGGGGGACTGCCTGCCGATGTCGGTTGTATCGTAATGAACGTGACCTCGGTGGCAAAGCTGCGCCGTTATCTTAAAACGGGCACGCCTCTGATTCGTAAGCGCTTGACGGTGGCGGGCTCGGCGGTGGAAAAGCCGATGAACCTTCGTACGTGGATCGGCACACCGGTTCAGGATGTGCTGAACTTTGTCGGCTTGAAAAAGCCGGTGCGCAAATTGTTGTACGGTGGCCCGATGATGGGTTTGGCACTGATGGATCCCGATCTGCCGGTGCTGAAGCAAAACAACGCAATCGTTGCTCTGGCTGAGGAGGATGTCCAGGAGATCCCCGCCAGCACGTGCATTCGTTGCGGTCGCTGTGTGGATGCTTGTCCGATGAGCCTGATGCCGACCTCCATTACCAAAGCCTATATGGCGAAGGACACCGAGGCGTTGCGGCGCTTGTCGACGTTGACTTGTATGGAATGCGGCTGCTGCAGCTTTTCCTGCCCGGCGCATCGCCCGATTTTGCAAACCATTCGTATGGCAAAAGACATTTTGCGCACTGCCAAATAACCGGAAAGGAAGGGAAGATATGGAACATACATTACTCGTTTCTTCGTCGCCGCACGTTCATTGCGGGATGAACACCCGTGACATCATGCGTGACGTGATCATCGCCCTGACCCCGGCGTTGGCGGCTTCGATCTGGCTGTTTGGTCTTCGTGCCTTGGCAGTGGAGCTGGTCTGCGTGGCTTCGGCTTTGGCGGCAGAATATTTGAGCCGCCGTGTAATGAAGCGTCCGCAAACGGTGGGGGATCTCTCCGCCGTGGTTACCGGTCTGCTGCTTGCGTTCAATCTGCCGGCAACGATCCCGCTGTGGCAGGCGGCGTTCGGCAGCGTGGTAGCCATTGTGGTGGCGAAGCAGATGTTCGGTGGCTTGGGTCAGAACTTTGTTAATCCCGCTTTGGTCGGTCGCATTGTGCTTATGGGCAGCTTTACTGCGGAAATGGGCAACTGGGTCGATCCGTTCCAGTGGCTGGCGGATCCGATTGGACATCTCGGCACAGTGGACGCTGTGACCTCTGCAACCCCGCTGGCACAGATGGCAGAGGGGGTTACGGATATTGATGCCGTTCCGCTTCTGTTTGGCATCCGTGGCGGCTCTCTCGGCGAGACCTGCGTTATTGCGTTGATCTTGGGTGGCTTGTATCTGGTGATCCGTCGTGTGATCAGCCCGATGATTCCCGTCGTTTATATCGGTACCGTGTTCGTGATGACCTGGCTTTTGGGCGCCGACCCGGTGACGCACATTTTGTCCGGCGGTCTGATGCTGGGTGCGATCTTTATGGCAACCGATTATGCAACCTGCCCGATCAACCGCTCCGGCAAATTGGTATACGCCATTGGCTGCGGCTTGCTCACCGTTTTGATCCGCTTGTACGGTTCACTGCCGGACGGTGTGTCGTTTGCTATCGTGATTATGAATATTCTTACGCCGCTTATTGAGCGTACGGTGCGTCCTCGTCCTTTCGGTAATAAGCGAGGAAAGGCGGTGGCGAAATGAAGAAGTCGTTTCGTGAAATCTTGATTTCGTCATTGGCTCTGATGATCATCGCCGGTGTTGTCACTGCCGCTTTGGCGGGAACGAACGCCCTTACCAAGGATACGATCGATAAGCTGACGGAGGAAAAGGCAAACAAAGCCCGAAATGAAGTGATTGAAGCCCAAGCGTTTGACGAGGCAAAAATCACAGTAGCGGGCGAGCAGGTTGTGTATCACATTGCCAGGGCGGAGAAAGACGGCCCGATCGTCGGATATGTGTTTACGACGACAGCGGTTGGTAAGAGCTCCGGTTTGGTCGTGATGACCGGTATTTCCGTTGACGGTAAGATCACCGGCGTGAAAATCACTGAGAATAACGAGACTGCCGGTTACGTGGAAAAGATCGAGGAAGGCGGTCTCCTGAAAAAGCTGGAGGCGTGGGACGCTGATACACCGCTCGTCCTGAAAGAGAATGTTGATGCGGTATCTCAGGCGACGAAAACGTCGAAGGGTATTTGTGATGCGGTGAATCAGGCAATGGCTTTGTACAAACAGGTGAAGGGAGGCGCTGCAGATGAATAAGCGATACTTCAACACCTTCTCTAAGGGCCTTCTGCGTGAAAACCCCGTGTTTCGCCTGGTATTAGGTACGTGCCCGACCTTGGCAATTACTACGGCGGCGATCAACGGCCTGGGTATGGGTGCAGCAGCGACTTTCGTGCTTGTCTGCTCCAACATCGCCATTTCGTTGCTCCGTAAGCTGATTCCCGGCAAAGTGCGCTTGCCCTCCTATATCGTGGTAATCGCCGGCTTTACCACCATCGTGCAGATGCTTGTCAAAGCGTATTTGCCGGCTATCGATGAGGCGCTTGGCATCTATTTACCGCTGATCGTGGTGAATTGCATCATTCTCGGCCGTGCGGAGGCGTTTGCCGGTAAAAACAGCGTTGGTCTGTCGGCGCTGGACGGTTTGGGAATGGGTGTTGGTTTTACCGCTGCGTTGATCATTATGGGCGGTATTCGTGAATTCCTCGGAAACGGAACGATCTTTGGTTGGCCGGAGGGCGGCTTGCTGCCGCCGATTGCGATCTTCGTTCTGCCTGCCGGCGGTTTCTTCGTGTTTGGTATGCTGATTTGGCTCGCCAACCGTTTGTCCCTCCGCTTGGAGCAGAACGAGACCCGTCGTGAGCTGGCGGCGACAACGTCGTGTGCAGCCTGTCCGATGGCCGGTTCCTGTCATGGAAAGGAGGCGTCGGAGAATGAATAATCTGTTTGCGATTTTGATTGGCGGTTTGCTGGTCAATAACTTCGTGTTGTCGCAGTTCTTGGGTATTTGTCCGTTCCTCGGCGTTTCTAAAAAGCTGAACTCTGCAGTGGGTATGTCAGTTGCCGTCATCTTCGTTATGGTATTGTCAACGGCGGCGACGTATCCGATCTACCACGGCCTGCTTGTGCCGAATAAACTAGAGTATCTGCAGACGATCGTTTTTATTCTCATTATTGCTGCTTTGGTGCAGTTGGTTGAGATCGTATTGCGTCGGTATATCCCGCCGCTGTATCAGTCGCTGGGTATTTACCTGCCACTTATCACCACGAACTGTGCTGTGCTGGGTGTGACGATCCTGAACATCGATAGCAACTATACCTTTATCGAATCGATCGTGAATGCCCTCGGTGCCGGTTTGGGCTTCTTGCTGGCTATGGTGATGTTTGCCGGCGTGCGTGAACGCTTGGAAAGTGCGGAGATTCCTGAAACGCTCAAAGGGCTTCCTATTACGTTGGTGGCAGCCTCAATCGTTTCGGTGTCATTCCTGGGATTCCAAGGTCTGTTCGGACTGTAAGCAAAGGAGGTAGAACCCATGAATCCTATTTTGTTAGCGGTGTTGCTGGTTGGCGGTCTGGGTTTGGTCGCCGGCTTGATTCTGGCGATCGCCTCCATTCTGATGGCAGTGCCGAAGGATGAAAAGGTAGAAGCCTTGCGTGATCTGCTTCCCGGTGCCAACTGCGGTGCGTGCGGTTATTCCGGATGCGACGGCTATGCCGACGCTATGGCGAACAAAGGGGAGAAGGTCGGTCTGTGCTCCCCCGGTGGTGTGGCGGTTGCAGAGGCAACGGCACGCCTGCTGGGTGTGGATAACGTCGCTGTGGCACACAAGACGGCTATGGTACGTTGCGGTGGCTGTGAGGAATTTACGGCCCGCAAGCTGGATTATCACGGTATTCCGTCGTGCCGCGCTGCGGCGCAGTTCTACGGTGGCAATTGGTTATGTAATTCCGGATGCCTTGGCTATGGCGATTGTGTGTCGGTGTGTGAGTACGAAGCTGTCAGTGTTAAGGACGGCTTGGCACGTGTGGATCCGACGGTGTGTCGTGGCTGTTCGATGTGCGTGAGCGCCTGCCCGAAGGGCTTGATTGCGATGTATGACAGTCACGTGCTTGGCGTTGTGCGTTGCTCCAGTCACGATAAAGGCGCGGCGACCCGTGCGGCGTGTAAAGTGGGTTGTATCGGATGCGGTAAGTGCGTCAAGGTGTGTGAATACGGTGCCGTTACGGTAACGGATAACCTAGCGTCGATCGATCCTGAAAAGTGCGTTGGCTGCGGTCAGTGCGCTGAAAATTGCCCTGTGCATTGCATCACGATTACGATGCCGGTGAGCGCAGAAGAGGTTTGTCGGTAATTTCTTAAAAGAAATTGTTTTTTTCTAAAAAACAGACTTGACAAACCGATAGGACATACTATATAATAGTCAGCGTCCCCGTTGCGGGGACGTATACGGCTGTATAGCTCAGTTGGCTAGAGCATGCGGTTCATACCCGCAGTGTCATTGGTTCGAATCCAATTACAGCCACCACTCCGGCCCGATGGTCAAGCGGTTAAGACACCGCCCTTTCACGGCGGTAACACGGGTTCGATTCCCGTTCGGGTCACCACCTTTTTGGTCGCTGCAGTAGCGGCGGGTGAATATGGGCGTATAGCTCAGCTGGTTAGAGCGCCTGCTTCACACGCAGGAGGTCAGCGGTTCGAGTCCGTTTACGCCCACCAACCCCCTTGAAACTGCGGTTTCAAGGGCTTTTTCTTTTCTTGCGACAAAAAAGTGACCGCCTGATTTTACATATCAATTTCAATCAATCAGGAGGTCACAAAAAATGAGTCGAATTACTATGCCAACAGCAAAAAGAAAATCAAACAGCCCATCGTTTTCTACTGCGTTTAAGGAGTTTATTACTGACAGCGCGGCACGCGGATTATCCAGTAAAACGCTACGCACTTACGAGAATCATTTCCATTGTGTTTCGTTACATTTTGATACGGAAATACGGCTGTCAGAGTTGACCCGCTCCACGCTCAATGAAATGGTGGTATCTATGCGCGAAAGCGGGTTAGCAACGAATTCCATTTGCAGTTATACGCGTGTTGTGACAACGTTTCTGAATTGGTGTAATAGGCAACAGTATTGTCAGGTAACGATGCCAAAATACAAAGAGAAAGAAACGCTCAAAGAAACGTATACCGATGTGGAACCGGAACAACTGCTGAAACGCCCCGCCGACACGTGCCGCTTTTCCGTTTATCGCACGTGGGTAATTATAAACTTTCTGCTAAACGCAGGTTGCCGCGCCGCGACCAACTGTAATTAAATTTCGCCGTTTTCGTTGCAATGTGATGCATTTGATTGCAACGCCTTGCATTTGTGACGAAATTACCGTAAAATTGTTTGTTTTCGAGCGTTTGCGCTCGTTTGCGAGGAAAAGGAATGTTTTGCAAGTTTTTCATTCAAAATGCTTGACAATATATATGTATATATAATATACTGAGGTCGCCCGATATATAAAATTAAGTAACACTCCCGCTATTGTAGCGCACACTTTCAAAGAAGCAATAAGGGGTTAGGTGAAACAGATATGAATTTAACTTTTAAAGCCGCATGGGCGAAGGAATGGACTTTAACAAACGACAAAATCATTATAGGAAAAAAAGAAATATTGATTTCTTCAATCACCAACATGTCACATTCGCCAGTAAAAAGAGCTGGTTGGAATGGTAGTATTCAGCTTTGGCAGGGGGATTTTCATCATACTCTGCTTATATATCCTTCACGGCAAGAGGAAGATGGTGTAAAAGCTGCAAACTATATTGCAAAATGCATTTCCGAGCGGACGCTTAAAACGAAAAAAGAGTTCAAAAAGCGTTGCGCCATTTGTGGTAGGATTTTTTGCTATACCTTTGAGGATCTTGAAGAAAACAAAAGGAAAGCGTATCGAGGGCTTTTGTCAAGCGCCGCTAGTGTAGCAGGTAGTTTGTCAGGCAATTATGCAGCTGGTGCAATAAATCATCAAACTGCGCAGAATACAGCCAGCGGAATAATAGATTATGATCAATGCCCGTCTTGTGGTTCAAGAAATTTAATAGATGTAACCGATGAGGATATTTCCAAAATCAACGCACAACAAAATGGACAACCAACAATTTCTTCTGCTGATGAATTAAGGAAATTCAAAGAACTTCTTGATATGGGTGCGATCACGCAAGAAGAATTTGACGCAAAGAAAAAACAATTACTTGGTTTGTAATTATTAAGCAAAGGGAGAGCGGGGCGTGTGTCCCGCTCCTTTCTTTTGTTTCAAAAGGGTATACACTTACGCAAAACGATTCCATTGGGCACATTGATGAAGTGAAATTGATAAAAATGCATCTCCAAAATGCACTGCAAAGGGTACAAGCTACAATGTTGGAAAAGGATGCGTTTGCAATTGTTATTGCAGACGATTTGAACGATAAAACTAAGAGCTTAAAACAAGCTGTCTATGAACTGACTATGGCAGGAGATTATGTCCAATATACTAATATAAAAAAGGGATTATATATTGATTTTTCAAATCAATGCCACGGTTTACAGATTGCCGACATTTGTGCTGGTGTGTTCACAACAACACTTAAATACAATTGTGCACAAGATACAGAAAAGCATAAGTATTTGACGGGTTACGATTTGTTTATGACATATGCATATATGAAAACAAGACACGGTTTCTTTCGCGCACCATACTATGATGTGTATAAATTTGGCGTTAAGGAAATCCCAACAGAAGCGGGTAAAGGCACAGCAGTATCAATATCACGAATAATCGAAAATCAAATGGAGAGAGATTTGTGGCAGTTTATGTGTGACGATATAAAAAACGAATGAGCATTATGGTAAACACAGGCGGTCACTTTTTAAGTTCATAACCATTCGCAGTGATAGGGAGTGCCGAAAAGCGCTGATTTTGAGCGGTTCGGCGCGATGCAACAGAATAAGCTTATTCACACGCAGGAGGTCAGCGGTTCGAGTCCGTTTACGCCCACCAACCCCCTTGAAACTGCGGTTTCAAGGGCTTTTTCTTTTTTGAAGTCTTGAATTTTGAAATGCAGAACCGTATAATGGGATTGTTAAAACTTTTTGGAACAGAGGGATGCAGGATGTACGATTTGATCATTAAAAACGGCAAGATCATCGACGGAACCGGCAACCCGTTTTTTCAGGCGGATATTGCTGTTAAAAACGGAAAAATCGAACGAATCGGTACGGCTTTCGAGGAGTTGGCGGAGCAGGTGATCGATGCGACCGGCTTGACGGTTACCCCCGGTTTTATCGATTCTCACAGCCACTCGGATAATGCGCTGCTGATGCATCCGTCGTTGATCGAAAAGGCTGAGCAGGGGATTACCACCTCGATTGCAGGTCAGTGCGGCGGCTCGGCAGCGCCGACTGCCGAGATGTCAGCGGGAGAGCTTTTGGAGTCCCTAAAGGATAAAGAATTTGGCTCCAACACCGTTTTATTGATCGGTCACGGCACGCTGCGCCGATTGGTTGTTGGTGTGGAGGATCGTGATCCCACTCCGGTGGAATTGCAAAAAATGAAGGATCTGCTGCGGGACGGGCTGGAGCACGGTGCGATAGGCTTATCGTACGGCCTGTACTATGCGCCGGGATGCTATGCCAAAATTTCGGAGCTTATTGAGCTTGCAAAAGTAGTTGCGGAGTATAACGGGATCATTACGGCTCACATTCGTGATGAAGGCGATTTTTTGGTCGAATCGGTGGAAGAGTTCATCACGATCGTGCGTGAAGCTGGTTTGCGTGGCGTTCTTTCGCATCATAAGGCGGCGCGCAAACGGAATTGGGGAAAGATACAACAGACGCTTCGTATGATCGACGAAGCGAATCAAAGTGGTTTAGACATATATTGTGATGTGTATCCGTACGTTGCGTCCAATACCTCGTTGTGCGCTATCCTGATTCCTCAACAGTATCGTGCGCAGAGTGATGATGATATTGCTAAGATGCTGTCGGACGAGGCAATGCGTCGGCGGATATACGAGGAATCCTCGAGTAAGTTTGGCGAGGATCTGAGTTGGATCATGATCACCGGTTGCCGTGCGCTGCCGCATGTGCAAGGAAGGCGAATTTCCGAAATCGCCGAGGAGCAAGGAAAATCACATTATGATACCGCCTTCGATATTATTCGGGATAGTCACGTTTCCTGTTCCTCCTCGTCTTTCTCCATGTGTGAGGAGGACGTTGAAGCTGTGTTAGCACATCCCCGTGCGATGATCGGCACGGACTCCGGCGTGGCACGTAATATGACGAGCTATCACCCCCGTTTGCGTGGTACGTTCCCGCGTGTGCTTGGGCGGTACGTGCGTGAGCGTGGTGTGACCTCGCTGCCCGAAATGATCCGCAAGATGACCTCGCTGCCGGCTATGGTGTACGGTTTGGCAACGAAGGGACGGTTAGCCGAGGGCTTTGATGCGGATATTTGCATTTTTGATGCGGATACGATTATCGACCGTGCGGAATATACGGATTGTACTCGCCGTGCCGAGGGCTTGAATTATGTGTTAGTCGGCGGTAAAATTGTAGCTCAAAATGCCGTCTATACCGGTGAATGCCCGGGTCGCATGCTTCTAAAATGAGAAAAGAACCCCTTGGAATGCCTTCCAAGGGGTTCTTTTTGTCGTTAAGCGTTGAGTGTGTCGGCGGAGGGGAATGCCGCCAACAAACGGTCTTTGTGGTGCTCAGTGCTGATGTAATGCTTGTCGCCGAGGGGGAGTTGATGGTTGTGGATCGACAGGGGAGAGCCAAGCGTCTTTTCGCAGCGCAGATCGTCGATTGTCTCCGGAAGCTTCAGCACGCCTTCGCTGTTTACGTGCCAGTACACCACATACGTCCGCCCGTGACGATCGAAGGTATAGGCTATGACGTTTTCGGGGGCGCTTATCGGGTAATAGCGTACCAACTCATACTGCCCGTTTTCGTCGACCAGCAGGGTATATTCGGCGTCGGGATCGCGCAGAGCGAGCAATTGCTCATCGGTGAGTAACTGCTGCTGTCGCACGTCCTCCCAACGACGCAGAACCTCGTAATTATCAGCACTTCGCGCGCCCGGTACGAAGGCAGAAAGTGCGGTGTAAAAGTGGGGGAGCTTCGAATGGATCGTTACAGGCGCTCCCCAAGCAGCTGCTTTTGAGGTTCCGTATTCAAATAAGTGGGGCTGTGAATCATCAAACAATCCCCACCATCCGAAGTTGATGCGTGTAAAGTCATCTGCCATTCTTTCAGCTTCGGGTAATTGGTGGCGCAGAAGATTACCTTTTAAATACTGTGTCAGACACACGTCAAAAGCGTTGCCGCCGCTGAGCATATGCCAACTGAAATGTGCTTTGGCGGCACCTTCGCAAAACAGAGGGGGTTGTTTTAGTTTGCGGTATACACGATATTGGGCGTAAGGAATATGGATTTCAAACGGCGCATTGGTGCCTTCGGAGCCATCGAAATACAAGAATTCAAAACCAAGGTTGTATATGTCGGCAATTTTATTGGCGATCTCATCCTGAAGATCGGTGTCTTGATCCAGATATACACTGGTGGCGCTGAATTCACTGATGTCCAAAATGCCGCCAATCGTACCGACGTCGTGCGGGGCGATATCGGTGTCAAAATGCCCGCGTTTACATCCGGTGAAACGGTAAGGCGGTGTGGTGGTATAGCCAGTGTATTCAATCAATTCTCCGCCGAATTTCAACACGCGGCATTGAGGGTGCATCACGGTGCCGCACGGGTTTTGAGACACATAGATTTCCGTATCCGTTTTGGATACGGGTTTTTCCAAAGTGAAATAGCGTGTGAGATGTAACCGATGATCAGCAACGGGGGTAACATATCGGCTTTTTATACCGATATGGGTATGCAAAATATGTATCCCGGGTGTAATCCCTGCTTTATGTAACGCATCGAGAACGGTCTTCAGGTCCTCCCGCCCATTGGGATACGAATCGTTAAATTCATAATCTCCGCAATGATCATAGCCTAATTCGTTTTTGCAAAAAGCGGAATAGAAGACGAGCATTTTTTTGAGGCCCATTCTATTGGCCAGATCGATGTGCATCTGAACGTTTTGAGGAGTAATGCTTCCTGTCCAATAAATGGATGTGTTTATATCTTTTTTGTTGCGTCGACTGGCGACACCACGCGGCAAATCATAATCCTGTTCCACGGTATCAATACAATCCAACAGCTCTTCAGTTGAGGAGACGATCAGTGCTGCTGAACAGCCTTGCAATTGGAATTCGCGCAAGGCATCGGCAGTGAGAATACGGTACCCTTTGCGTTTTTGAGAATCGATTTTGGTGAACGGCCCTGTGCCGAGAAGATTTACGGCGACGGAGTCATCCCATACGACGTTCAGCCATTCACCGAAATGCTCTCGGTTTCGTACGGGTAATTGTAACAGGCGAAATTCAGCGACAGGAGGAGGCGACATTGCCAAACCGTCAAATGCTTCTTTGGGTACGATAAAGTCCACGAGGGTAAAGGCAAGATAGCTATCGGTTGTCGTTACCTCGACTATGGCTTCGAACAAGATCTGTTCAAAGCCGACGATTAAGCGGTTTCCATCAAGGCGGAGGCGATTTGCCTCAAATGTCGTGCGCTTGTTGGGATGTGCTAACTTGATCTCATTGTTATACGGGCGATCCTCTGTCAAAGCGAACAATGATGTTTCTTCGGTGTGATCCAAGCAATCCTCGCCGGTGGATTTCAAGCGGAGCTCCTTGACGATCGCATCTGTGCCTACAACTAAAGAAAATCGAGCATTTTCAAATACCAAATTTTGTGTGGACATATCCATCATCCCTCCTTGAATGCAGTGTAGCATAAGTGCTGTCGTGATTGCAACCGATTTTCTTTCAAAAAAAATATAAAATTTCTGTTTTTTCTCTTGACTTTTCAAAGGAAAACCACTATAATTCTATACGTTGTCTAAACAACCTGCGCTCGTAGCTCAGCTGGATAGAGTGCTTGACTACGAATCAAGAGGTCAGGGGTTCGAGTCCCTTCGGGCGCGCCAAGTATACGGACACCGCTTATGCGGTGTCCGTATTTTTCATTTTGCCCGAAGGGACTCGAAAGGCCGTAAAGAAAACGTGCCGGGGGCACGTTTTTAGGCCGTAGCGTTTATGCGCCCTGACGGGCTGTACCGAAACGAAAAGACGAGAAGCGACGACTATGCTGTACAAACACCTTCGGGCGCGCCAAGGATACGGACACCGCTTATGCGGTGTCCGTATTTTTTATTTTATGAATTTAAAAACGAAGCACCGATGTTTGTCGGTGCTTCGTTGCTTATCGCTCACGGAAGAAATTGCGCATATAGTATTTGGAGTTTTTGGCGAGCTCGTGGTTCAACGTTTCCATGCCCATTTCTTCGGCAAGAGTGGGAGTGGAGGAGAAGAGGTTGGTTCCCAGTCCCAAGCGGTCACCCTCGATCGTACAGCCGAGTGCAGCAAGTGTGGTGGGAAACATATCCACAGTGGAGATTGCCCGATTTTTGGTGTTTTCGCTGCTGACAGCGGCATTGATAAAACAGTTGTACACGGTGCGGTCGTAGGAATCCTCCACGTTTCGCTCGAAATATTGCGCATCCATTGAAGGGTGATCGCCGCAAATGACAATCGTGGTGTTTTTGTAGAACTCCTGATCTTGGATCCATGCAATAAACTGTGCGACTTGGCGTGATGCACAGGCATAGACGTTCTCGTATTGCTCATCGTAGCGTGATCTGCAGAGACTGCACGGATAGCCGCCGACGTGGTGTGTGTCAATGGTCATCATCGTAAAGGCAAACGGTTGAGAACCGCTTGCAAGCTCGGTGAGCTCCTGCTTGGCGTATTCGTACAGGTATTTATCTTCCATACCCCACCAAACGTAATAATCGTCGGGAATGATGCCGTCCTTGCGGGCGGTAGTATGATCGTAGATCATATCGGTGCCGTGCTGTTCATATAGTTCTCGCTGCCCGGCGAACGATGCGTCGGAGCCGATCATAAACGCTTGAGAATATCCGTTTTTGTGGAGAATATCGGACAGCGTGGTCAACCCCGGCAGGAAACGGCTTTTGGAGCTGCCGTAGTCGTTGTTGCCGACGTCAAACGGTGTTTTGAGAGGGACACCGGAACTTTGAGAAACCAGGGCGGCGATCGAGTTGGTACTGCCGCTGGTGGCGGTAAATCCACCGACACCGCTGTTATGAGAAAAATTGACGTTCTGCACGGCGAGATCGTACAGCTCGGGAATCACAAGATTCTCATTGGCACCGCCGAGTTCCTTTGCCAAAAAAGCGGTTTCCATGGATTCCATGTAGATATAGATCAGATTACGCTTTTCTTCGGGAAAAGTGATAATATCCTCGGTCGGTTCTACGTATTTCTCCTCAAATAGGGTGGAATACTCGGTGTTTGCGATCAAAAAGCGAACAAAACCCGAATACGTGGCGGCGTTGACCAGGAAAACCAGTGAAAGTACGGCGGAAACGATCACCGAAACATAGTTTTTTCGGAAGGGATATACCGTGATTTTCCACTTTTTACTACGGAGAACCACGTGTCGGTCAGAGCGAGCAAAAATAAGCGTGACAAGCAATGCGGTAAATAAGATGCATGGCAATAAACCGCTAAGTAGGTAACTGATAAGCAGATCGGTTTCCAAACCGCCGAGAGAAGCAAACAGCGTGCTGATAATGGCGTCGAATCCGATGTCACCGTATGTGGTGATATACCAATTGGCAGAGAAATAGCACAGAGAGCCGATAAACAGCAATAGTGCACTGCCGCCGACGGCAAAAGTTTTACGGAGTTTCATCGGTATCTTCCTCTACGGTGATAGTAATGTTCTTTAAAAACACGATCTCGAAAATCGGGATGAGCAGAGCAAGCACTGCCACGACCGCCAAATAGACAAGGCCGTTGGCGCTGTCCATATTGCCACCCGTGACAAAGGGAAAATAGGCCCCGTCGAATAAAACGTACTCGTTGATCAAGAAGCCGAGCAGGTTGATGACGACGCCGTAGGTAACGTAGCGAAAAATACCGCCTGCCACGGACGGGAGCCGCCGGCGCAGTACAGTATGCAATCCCAGTGATACAACAGCGGGAAAAAACAAACATATAAAATCAATCATTGTACATTCCTCCATAGCCAACAATATAGCACGATACAGAGATTTCGTCAAGGAAACTGGCAGATTATTGCCGTGGGCGTGTTGGTTTTTGAAAAAAGAAAGGGTCAAACGGAAAGACCGTTTGACCCTTTGGCTGCTTGTATTAGGAGAGGCCGCCTTGCTTGATGTACTCGGCAAGCAGATCGCGGCCGAACACGGTGGGGTCGTACTCTTTAATGATCGTCAGGCGGTTGGGTGCATAATTGGCGGTGTAGCTATCCACAACAACGTAGTAGGTGCTGTTGTTGTTTATGTTGTTTCGGACCGAAGCACCGTAGTCACCGTACCCGATGAAATAGCTGGAATTACTCGTTTGGAAGAACTTGTTGCGTAAATTATATCCTTGGACGGAGCAGAGCATCAGCTGATTGTCAAAGGGGAAAATAGATTGAATATCCGCATAGGTCACGTCGCCTGCCACCAGCTTGTACGGGCTGCGGGTGTTGATAAATCCGCCGCCCAGAACGATATTGTAGTCGTCGCCCCAAACCTCGACGCCCAGATCGTAGTACAGATCTGCCATTAACTGACACAGATAATCGCTGTTGCGATATGCCCGGTTATAGCCCAGAACTTTGTTGGCAGGGGAGATAACGTCATCGTATTTTTTCAAAAGCTCGTTGATCAGTGGGTCGTCGCTCAGCGATTGATACTGACCGGTAGTGACCAGGTCTGCTGCGTATACGGTATTAGAGTATGTCACGCTGTTAATGGCGATCTCGACGTGTGAAATGCCGCCTTTGTTATCGCCCCGGTGCTGCAGGTGGTATACGCCATATTGGTCTTTCAGGCGATAGCCCTGGTGCGTATGACCTTCGAATACAAGGTCAACATAGCCGTCTGACAGAGAGGTGTCGTAATACGAAGCAATATCAGAGGAAGTGACCTGTTTTACCGAGCCGCTTTGCGATTTACCGTAACCATCGTGGAGGATGTAGACGATAAAATCGGCACCACGCGCTCGCAGGCTGTCGGATTCCGCTTTCACAAGCGAGGTGAGGTCACGGCCAACCTTGAAATAGACATCGTCGCACTTGTCCACGGCAATGGACGAGTAACAGTCGCCAATTGCGCCGATAATACCAATCTGGATGCCGTCCATATCGACAATGGTGGAGGCTTCGCAATAGTCGACACGTTTATTGGTGGTTCGATCGTAAACGTTGATAGCGAGGATCGGAAACTCGGCGATTTTCTCATTATTGGCAATATGCTCGCTACCCCAGTCAAACTCGTGATTTCCCAGCGTCATAGCGGCAAAATCCAACTCGTTCATCCAATCGGTGATGATAAAGCCCTTGGTTAGGTTGGATTCGGAGCTTCCTTGCCACATATCACCGGTAGCGAGGAAAACCGCATTATCGTCGGTTTTTTGGGCGTTTTTGAGATAGGTAGTCAGCTCATCGACGCCGACGTTATCATCGGTATCGGCAAACTTGCCGTGGAGATCGTTGACTGCATAGAAATCAAAAAGGACGAGCACCGAGGTCGAACACACATCGCAGGTGCCGTTGTCATCGCTGTCCTTGTGTTTACAGGAGGGGGTGTCAACGCTCGGCGTCTGCGTGGGAGAGGTGGGGCGTTGGGTTTGTGTGGTCGTGCCTCCGGAAGAGCCGTTGGTTTGACCGGGCTCAATTGTTCCCGATGAGGTGGGAGGCGTTACACCGGAAGGAAATGTTGTGTCTCCGGAGGGAGACGACGATGACGGTGCCGAAGGCGTTGTGGCGTCGTTGCTTTCCGTAATGCTCAAAAGCTTTACAGAACGAACGGTGGCAGTGTTGTCGGTGATATTGAACGCAATTTCGGCATAGGAGATCGCATTGGGGTTTTGCAGATGATAGACCCCATGGCTGTCTTGCAGGCGATAGGAGCGATCGCTGCCGCCTTCCAGAACCAGGTCGATATAGCCGTCGGAGAGAGCGGTGTCATAATACGATGTCAGTTGATCGTCCGTTACGTTTTGCACAGCACCGGTGTGATTGCGCCCGTATCCGTCATGAAGCAGATAGACGATAAAGTCGGCACCGCGCGAGCGAAGCTCCTTGGCTTCTTTCTTTACCAGCGACGTCAGCTCACTGCCGACCTTGAAATATACTTCGTCACAATTGTCCTCATTGATGGTTGCGTAGCAGTCACCAATAGCACCGATAACACCGATCCGGATACCAGATTTCTCTACCATAACGGAGGGAGTACAATAGGCGGCACGCTTATCGGTTTTGCGGTCGTACACGTTGATTGCCAGCAGTGGGAATGTCGCATTTTTGTCAATTTGCGAAAGGTGCTGCTCGCCGTTTTCGAAATCGAGAGCGCCAAGCGACGCAGCACTAAAGCCAAGCTCGTTTACCCACGAAGAGGATTCTGCCGTTGTGGTATCCTGCCACAGGTTGCCGGTGGAAAGCAACATGGCGTTTGGCTTGGACGCCGTTGCCTGTTTAAGCTGCTGCTCCAGGACGTCAATATCGGTTGGCTGACCGTGGACGGTATATAGGTCGAAATAAACGAACAGTGACGCATAGCATCGGTCGCAAACGCCGTTACTATCGGTGTCGGTATGCTTATGTGCCGCAGTTTTCTCGGTGTCCTGACATCCTCCGAGGAAGAGGGACAGACACAGTGTGGCAACAAGGAGAAATATGGAAAATCGTTTCATAAACATCACCAATTCCACTTAAAGTTGGTTTTATTATACAATGTGCCCGGGAAAATGACAAGTGTTTATTTAGTTTGACAAAAAAAGCAAAAAAACAAAAAATGGGCTTGCGCTTTTAGCAGTTCTATATTATTATAAATAGTGTGCGTGTGTCTTTTTATGACGGAAAGAGAGTTACCAATTTATGGATAGAAGTTTTCGGCTTTCTACAGCGTTGGATGTGGACGATCTGTTGCTGGAATGCGTCCCGTATGCCATTCGGCTGGCGAATGAAAAATATCAGTTTGATCCGCCGTTGACGATTCATGAGGTTAATCGCTGGGGCAGGACCGGGACTCGTTCGGACGTTATTTTTGAGTTTATGGATGACCCGGAGTTTTTCAAAAATCAGCCGCCGATCAGCGGCGCAAGAGAGTTTGTGAAGAAACTCTCGAAGATGACCGAGATTTTTGTAACGACCGCTGTGTGGCCGGAATACATGAGCTTGAGATTCCAGCGGATCCTGCAGGAGTTCCCCGAGATCCCGAAAAATCACATCCTGATGGGCTCCCGCAAGGACCTGATCGACGTAGATATTCTGTTTGACGACGGTATGCATAATGTGCTGCAATCCAATGCCGCCTATCCTATTTTGATGCGCCGTCCGTGGAATAGTGAAGCCACCGGTGTGTTGGCGGTCAACAACTATGATGAGTTTCTAAAACTGGTGGAAATCATCGCCGACAGTTATCGTGTGCAGCAGGAGGAATCCTCCGTGGAGCGTCCGGACATTCTGGTGCTGGTCGGTCCTTCGGGCAGCGGAAAGAACGAGATCGCCGGTGAGCTGCTGCGGCAGGTACCTTCGTTTGAAAAGCTGGTCAGCTACACGACAGACGAAACGGTCGATGCCGATAAGGACGGTGGGTATCACTTTGTAGACAAAGAGACCTTCCGCCGTATGTCGGATGCCGGCGAATGGTTTGAATCCACGACCTACGCCCACCATGCGTACGGTTCACGTATCGCCGACGTGGAGCAGATCCTGGCAGCTGGCAAGCGTGTGCTGACGGTTATGGATATTTGCGGTGCGATGGCTCTGAAAACTCGGTTTTCCAACGTAACGACGGTTTACGTTAAGCGTGATAAGAAAGAGCTGATTACTGCGATCCTCGAGAAGAACTGTACGATTGAGGATAAGGCGAATCGCTTATTAGCGATTGCTGCAGAGGAGCGGAATGCGCAGGTCTGCGATTATACCGTTGCCTTCGACGGCGGTGAGTCGACAGCGACCCGCATCCGTCAGAAGCTGTGTGTTTAAGAAAGCATCGACAAGGGGGGACAACATGATCGACTTGCAAAAGGCAAGCATGGGAAAGCGAATCGTTGCCGCTATCTTTGATTTTATTCTGCTGAGCATTATTGCTGTGGGGTTGGCGACGACGTTTTCTTCGGTGTTTGGCTACGATGCGCATATCGAGACCGTCGAGGCGGCGTATGAGAAATACGAGGCGGAATACGGTGTCAGTATTCAGATGACTCAGCAGGAATACGAAAAGCTGTCTGAAGCGCAACAGGAAAACTACAAAGCAGCGGTGACGGCTATCAACGAGGACAAAGCGGTGGTATACGCCTACAATATGCTGATCAACCTGACGCTGCTGATTTTGTCGCTTTCGGTGCTTATCGGTGTGCTGGTAATCGATTTTGTGGTTCCGCTGTTCTTCGGGAACGGCCAGACGCTTGGAAAGAAGATCTTTGGTATCGGCATTATGCATACCGAGGGCATACAAGTCAGTCACGTTCAACTGTTTATCCGCACGCTTCTCGGCAAGTTTGTGTTTGAGCTGATGATTCCGTTGATCATCCTGGTTATGATCTTCTTTGGCTTGATCGGTGTCGTCGGAACCGTGATTCTTTTGATTCTGATCGTGGCACAGATCGTGTGCTTGTGCACCAAACACAACAATTCGTTTTTGCACGACGTAATGGCGGGTACGGTAGCGGTGGATATCGCCAGCCAGCGTATTTTCAAAAATCGTGAGCAGCTGATCGAATATACCAAGGCGTTGCACGCCGAGAAAGCAGCTCGCAGTGATTATTAAGGAACAAACCCACAGTGGTTTCAATAAATGTATACTATATAATAATGTGAGGGAATTAAAATGAAGGTTGTATTGCAAAATCTGACAAAAATTTTCCCAAGCCGAGACAAAAAGGCAAACAAAGAAGTGGTTGCGGTCAACGATTTCACGTTTGAAATCCCGGACGGAAAGCTCGTTGGTTTGCTTGGTCCTTCCGGCTGCGGCAAGAGCACGACGTTGTATATGATCAGCGGCTTGCAGAAGCCTACTAGCGGTAAGATCTTTTTCGGCGACGATGACGTCACGGAACTGTCCACGGAAAACAGAGGCATCGGTTTGGTGTTCCAAAACTATGCGCTGTATCCGCATATGACTGTTAAGCAGAATATTTTGTTTCCCTTGCAAAACCTGAAGGGCAAGGACAAGCTGTCCAAGTCGGAGATGCTGGATCGTGCGCAGGAGGCGGCGAGACTGGTGCAGATCGACGAGTTGATGGACAGAAAGCCCAGCGAGCTTTCGGGTGGTCAGCAGCAGCGTGTGGCAATTGCCCGTGCTCTGGTCAAGATGCCCCGTGTTCTGCTGCTGGACGAGCCGCTGTCCAACTTGGATGCCCGTCTTCGTTTGCAGACCCGTGAAGAGATCCGCCGTATTCAGAAGGAAACCGGTATTACTACCGTTTTCGTTACCCACGATCAGGAAGAAGCGATGTCTATCTCGGATATTATCGTTGTGATGAAGCTGGGTGTGGTACAGCAGATTGGTCAGCCGCAGGCTGTGTATGACGATCCGAAAAACCTCTTTGTTGCTAAGTTCCTGGGTACACCGCCTATCAACGTGCTGGAAGGCAAGGTCGAAGATGGCAAGGTGTATATCGGTGACGAGGTTGTGATGGAGGTCAATGGGGTGGAGGATCAGGAGGTCTACATTGGTATCCGTCCCGAAGGTATTGAGCCAAATCCGCAGGGCGTGCTGGAGTGCAAACTCAGCAACATTGAGATCATGGGTCGTGATGCCAGCGTTGTGTCGACTCACGATGCTGCGCTGACACCGGTTGTACGTGCGATCATCAGCTCGGATATTGCTGTGGATACCACGGCTGCGACGATCCGCTATAACATCAAGCCACATAAGTTCTTCCTGTTCAACAAAGAAACCGAGCAGCGTCTCTATTTTGAGGTGAAGTAACATGGTTGATAATAAGCAACATTGGAAGGCGTGGCTGTATCTTTCTCCCGCCATTATCCTGCTGCTTGTTTTTACCGTTTGGCCGATCATCAACACCGTGCGAATGGCGTTCTTGGAAGGCTACGGCAACATGGCAGCAATCGGTGGTCAAACGTTTGAGTTTGGCATTGATAACTTCGTTAAGGTTATCGAATACAAGAACTTCCTGCAGTGCTTGCAGAACACCGCCATTTTGTGCGTTGCAACCGTTCCGATCTCGACGATTTTGGCGTTGCTCATCGCCGTGGCGCTGAACTCGATCAAGCCGCTGCAGAAAACCTTGCAGACGATCTTCTTCCTGCCGTACGTCACCAACTCGATCGCTATCGGTATGGTGTTCGCCGCAATGTTCAACATTGTTGGCTTGCGCTCCGGTGAAGGCTTGGCGGAGACATGGGGTATCGTCAACAACGTCATTCAGTTCTTTGGCGGCGAACCGATCAACTGGATCAACGCCGGCTCGTCCTACACGGCAAATATGGTCGTTATGATCATCTATATCGTGTGGAATGCGCTACCGTTTAAGATTTTGATTCTGTTGGGCGGTCTGCAAAGCATCAACAAGCAATATTACGATGCCGCCAAGGTCGACAGCACGCCTCGCAGAAGGGTGCTGACCCGCATTACCATTCCGCTGTTGTCTCCGATGCTGGCGTATGTCATCATTACCGGTTTTATCGGTGGATTCAAGGAATATTCCAGCATTATCGGTATTTTCGGGGAAAAGATGGGCCCTGCCGACGATGCAAGACGCCTGAATACCATGGTTGGTTTCGTTTACGATTCCTTGTCACGAGACAGGCAAGGTCGTGCCTGTGCTGCAGCACTGATTCTGTTCGCGATTATCCTTGTTGTTACGTTGATTAACAACAAGGTCATCAAGAAACGCGTTCATTATTGAGAGGTGCCGCTATGTTATATACAACTGTTATTAACGTTATGCAGGAAAGAAATATCCAAAAGGTATCAGCGGGGCAGAAGGTTACCCGTGTGTTTTCCAAAACGTGGACTTACGTGTTCTTGTTGATTATGGCACTGATCGTGTTGTTCCCGTTTTATTGGATGATCATTTCCTCTCTGAAAACGCTGTCCGAGTATCGTCAGGCCATTCCGACGTTTTGGCCGAACGAAGTGATGCTTGAAAACTATACCGAGGCGTTTACCACCGCTCGATTGGGCGATTTGTTCCTGAATACACTGTATGTGGGTATTGTTTCAACGTTGCTGAGCTTGGTGATCACCGTGCTGTCGGCGTTTGCGTTTGCCCGCTTGGAGTTCAAGGGAAAGGAAACGCTGTTTGGTGCCCTGCTTGCCACGATGATGATCCCCGGTGAGCTGTTCACTATTACCAACTATATTACGATCAACGAGTTGGGATGGATGCACACGTTTACGGCACTGATCGTTCCGTTCTTAGTCAGTGTGTTCTATATCTATTTGTTACGTCAAAACTTCATGCAGATACCGAACGAATTGTATCTGGCCGCCAAGGTCGACGGCACGTCGGATCTGAAGTATCTGTGGAAGGTAATGATCCCGTTGGCGTTGCCGACGCTCATCTCGATTACGATTTTGAAGATGATGGGTGCTTGGAACTCCTACATTTGGCCGAAATTGGTGGCAAATGATGATGCGCATCAAATGATCACCAACGGCTTGCGCAACGCATTTACCGATACGTCGGGACAAGCGAACTATCCTGTGCAGATGGCGGCAGTTGCCATTGTTTCTGCACCGCTGTTCCTGGTGTTCCTTTGCTTGCGTAAGTACATTATGTCGGGCGTCAGCCGCGGCGGTATCAAGGGGTAATAGGCAGCTTTGTCTGTTATTATAGATACAAGAAAGGAAGGAAATCAGTTATGTGTAAAAAACTTATGGCAGTTCTCAGTGCGATCGTCCTGCTGCTCGGCGTTTTCTCGCTGACGGGATGCTCGGACACCAACGACGCCAAATCCGGTGTGTACATGCCGCCTGAAGCAGGCTTTGTGACCACCAAGGACGTCGAGATTACTTTCACACACACGATGGGTGCTAAGCTCCAGGAGGTTTTGAATACCTACATTGCGGAGTTTAACAAGATCTATCCGAATATTAAGATCACGCATCAGTCGGCGGGTGGCTGGTCGGACATCAACGGCCAGATCAATACCGAGATCGCCGGCGGCACCCAGCCCAACATTGCATATTGCTATCCCGATCACGTGGCAATGTACAACATTGCTGAATCGGTCGTTGAGCTGGATAACCTGATCGACCACAAGAAGATCGGCTTGACTGCGGAAGAGAAGGCAGACTTCATTTCCAGCTACTACAACGAGGGCCTTGCGTATGGTGACGATCATATGTACACTATGCCGCTGAGCAAGTCCACCGAAGTGCTGTACTACGACAAGACCTTCTTCGAGAAGCACAACCTGTCGGTTCCTACCACCTGGAAAGAACTGTGGGATACCTGCGCAAAGATCAAGGAGATCGATCCCACCTGCTATCCGCTCGGCTATGACGCTGAGGATAACTGGTTCATCACGCTCTGCGAGCAGATGAAGACCGGTTATACCAGTGCGAAGGACGGTGGTCAGTACCTGTTCAACACCGCCAAGAACAAGGCGTTTGTGAAGGAACTGAGAGGCTACTATCAGAAGGGCTACTTCACCACGCAGGAGCTGTACGGCAGTTACACCTCCAACCTGTTCGTTGAGACGACCGATACCCGTTGCTATATGTGCGTTGGTTCCTCGGGTGGCGCTTCTTATCAGATGTCCAACAACGACACGACGGACGGTAGCTATGCTTTTGAAGTGGGCGTCGCTCCCATTCCGCAGTACAGCGCCGACAACCGCAAGGTTATTTCTCAGGGTCCCAGCCTGTGCATCCTGCAGGGTAAGGACACCACGGATGATCAGATCATGGCTTCCTGGCTGTTCGTCAAGTTCCTCTGCACCAACGTTGATTTCCAGGCTGAGTTCTCCATGGCTTCCGGTTATATGCCCGTTCTGAAGTCGGTGACCGAGAACGAAACCTATGCCGCTTGGTTGGCAAAGGGTAACGGCTACGAATATCTGGTCGCTAAGTGCGTCCAGGTTGGTATCGACGGCCGTGACAACTACTTCGTTTCTCCTGCATTCAACGGTTCTTCCAAGGCTCGTGAGCAGGTAGGTGCTCTGCTCCTCAAGTGCTTGAGCGCCGAGGTTCCCAGTGGCGGCTCGGTCGATTCGTTGATCGATGAAGCCTTTGAGGATGCGATTGACGAGTGTGAATATTAATGTGTGAGACGATGATGAGTAAGAAACGATTTCTGTCGTTGGTTTTGGCACTGTGCCTGACGGTCTGCCTGTGTGCGGGCTGTCAGGGACAGGAGTCCGATCAAACGACAACGCCGACGACCGACGGCGATAAGGTCACCACGGTCGATTACGTTGCCAAGACGAAGCTCAACCTGAATTCGGATACGAAGAAGCAGGAAGTTACCGTAAAGAGCTATATCGACGGTGATACCACGCATTTCTACGTTCCCGAAAGCATCAGTGCTGACGGTATTCTTAAGGCACGTTATATGGGTATCAATACCCCCGAGTCGACCGGTAAGATCGAAGAATGGGGCAAAAAAGCCTCCAATTTCACCAAAGAAAAGCTGATGGGCGCCGAGTCCATTATTGTGGAATCGGACAACAGCAGCTGGAACGTCGACTCCACCGGTGACCGTCACCTGGTGTGGGTTTGGTACAAACCGCAGGGTGGCGAGGACTACCGTTGCCTGAATCTGGAATTGATCCAGAACGGTTTGTCGATCTCCTGCGGTACGACCGCTGATCGCTACGGTCAAGCGGCTTCCGATGCCTTCCAGCAGGCAAAGGCTCAGAAGCTTCACGTGTTCTCCGGCAAGCAGGATCCCGATTTCTTCTACGGTGATGCTTACGAGCTGGATCTGAAGGAACTGCGTACCAACATTCAACTGTACGACAATGCGAAGGTTGCCTTTGAGGGCGTTGTCACTCGCAATAATAACAACTCGGTGTACGTAGAGAACTACGATGCGGAAACCGATATGTACTACGGTATGTCGGTGTACTACGGCTATGCGACCGGCGAATTGCTCAACATTCTCAGCGTGGGCAATCGCATTCGTGTGGTTGGTACGGTAACGTACTATGAGACCGGCGGTACGTGGCAGGTGTCCGGTTTGAATTATCGTGAGTTCAAGCCGATGGATCCGAGCAATACCATTTGTCTCAGTTCCGGGCACGAAGCTGCGAACCGTGAGCTGACTGCCGCTCAGTTGCTGAATACCTCGGTTGAGGTAGAGGTGAGCAACGATCTGGGCAGCGAGGAAACGGAAACCAAGTATTTCACGTATGCTCATCTTGCTATGAGCACCTCGGTGTCTTTGAAGAATCTGCAGGTGCTGAGCGTGTACACGACCAGCAACGGCGGAGATTCCGATGGCGCTATGACGCTGACTTGTGATGCAGACGGTACGATCATCGATGTTCGCACCATCGTTTTGTACGATGAAAACGGACAGCTGATGACTGAGGATGATTATCTTGACAAGACGATCGACGTGGTTGGTATTATCGACTTCTTCAGCGGCGATTATCAGATCAAGGTGTTCACAACCGAAGATATTACCGTGCATGAATAAATCAAGAGAGGTGTAGAGTATGAAAAAGATCATTGCCATTGCTGTTTGCTTGCTGATGACGTTGTCTCTCTTTGCAGGCTGCAGCGATACGCCGGCGAATGAGACTACCGAGACCGGTAGCAAGCTGGCAAAGGCCAAGGAGTTCTTGGAAACGATGTACAAGCCCGACGGTAAGGATACGGTCGTGGAATTGTATCAGGACAAGGACGTTCTGGCGTCTGTCACCGTGGACGGTGTCAGCTACAAGGTCACCTGGACCGTAACCATTACGAAGGGTTCCTCCGATGCGGTTGTTATCGGTGAATCCGAGAAGGAAAATCAGGTGACGATCGATATTCCCGACCTTCCGGAAGAGGATATCGAATTCACCGCCACCGCTACCGTTACCGATAAGGACGGCAAGAAGGAAGTTGCTAACTTTAAGTACAAGGTAACGGGTATCGTGATCGGCGGTATGACCGATGCAGAGACCGTGGAAGCGGCGTACGAGCTGGCTGCCGGCGAGTCCTTGGAAGACGAGGCTACGATCACCGGTAAGGTCGTTTCTATCGAGACGCCGTGGAACGAGACCGACAAGACCATTGGTGTGAAGATCCAGGTTGGCGATCTCGCTGACAAGCTGCTGCTTTGCCCCGGCTTTGCGGTGGAGAGCGCTGATGCTATTAAGGTAGGGGACACCATCACGGTTGTTGGTTACATCACCAACAACAACGGCTCGGTCGAATTCAAGGCCGGTGCAACGTTGGATGAGGTGATTTCCGAGGGCCAGGGTGGCACGACCGATCCTGAAGAGCCTGATACGGATGAGTCCACCACCGGTACGACGGCAACTACGACTCCGTCTTCCGGCACGACCACCAAGCCCACCTCCGGTACGGGTAACAAGCCCACTTCCGGCACGACCACCAAACCCACCTCCGGCATCAAGCTGCCCTCTACTATGACCGGCATCGTGGATGCTGCGTATGCATTGGCTGAAGGCGCTGAACTGCCGACCGCTACGCTGACCGGTAAGGTCATTGCTGTGGATGAGGCGTACAGCGACGAGTTCAAGAACATCACGGTCACCATTTCTGTTACCGGCCGTGAGGACAAGCCGATCAAGTGCTATCGTCTGAAGGGCGACGGCGTGGAAAAGATCATCAAGGGCGATACCATCACCGTTACCGGTATCCTGAAGAAGCGTTCGAACAATGTTCAGTTCGATCTGGGTTGCACGCTGGATAAGCGTGTTGCCGGTCAGACCAGCATCAAGCAGGAAACGGATCCCGAGAAGATCATGGCTGCGGCGCTGAAGCTGGCAGTTGGCGAAGATATGGGTTATGATGTCACCCTGCGCGGTGAAGTTGTCGGTATGGACACGGCATACAACCCCGATTTTGACAACGTCAGCGTGGTTATCAAGGTTGCCGGCACCAACTTGCTGTGCTACCGCTTGACCGGTAAGGATGCGGATAAGATTATGGTTGGCGATACCATTACCGTTACCGGCCGTATCAAGAACTACAACGGTAAAATCCAGTTTGGTCAGGGCTGCACGATGCGTAAGCGTGAGGCAGGCGAAGCACAGCAGTTGACCACTGTGGCTGATATTATGGAAGCGGCATTCAAACTGGAGCCCGGTTCTACGCTGCCTCATGATGTTACCTTGACCGGTAAGATCACCGAGATCAACACGCCTTATGCTGCTGCTTACAAGAACATCACGGTTACCATCGTTGTTGATGGCTATGATGATAAACCCCTCAAGTGCTACCGTATGAAGGCTAAGAGCGGTGATACGGCTGAGACCGAAGCGCTGAAGGTTGGCGACGTGATTACCGTTACCGGTATCATCAAGAACTATCAGCATTCTTCCGGCGATTGCGAAGTGGAATTCAATACCGGATGCCTCTTCGTTAAAAAATAATACATACAAAGGAGGAAACCCAAGATGAAATCGCAAATCAAAAAGTTTGTGACCCTGTTCGCTTGCTTGTGCTTGTTGGTCTCTGCTATGGCGATCGGCGCTTTCGCAGGCACCCCGGCCGAGGATATTGCGGCGGCGATGCTGCTTGAGCACAACCAGTCGCTCGACTATGATTCCACCATGACCGGTGAGATCACGGCGATCAATACGGCGTATTCCAGCCAGTACAAGAACATCACCGTGACTATCGACGTGGATGGTACCGAGCTGAAGTGCTTCCGTTTGACCGCTGACGAAAGTAAGCTGGCCGATGTCGAGGCGCTGGCTGTCGGTGATACCATCACGGTTACCGGCAAACTGGCCAAGTACTATGAAAACGTCCAGTTCGGTGCCGGCACCAAGATGACGGCTGTTGTCAAGGCGACGACCGAAATTGAGATCCCCGAAGATCCGAAAGAGATCGTGGATGCAGCGTTTGCGCTTGCTTCCGGCAAGAGCCTGCCCTATGAGGCTTCCTTGGTTGCCACTGTGACCGAGGTTACCGGCGCGTATGATCCCAGCTATGGCACTCTGACGGTGAATGCCACGATGGAAGGCACGGACGGCCTGAAGACCGTTCAGCTCAAGTATCTGCCCGCTGCGGATGCAGATCAGGTCGTTGTCGGCACTGTTATCGGTGTGACCGGTACGTTCCAGAACTACAACGGCACTGTGCAGATGTACAAGCCGAAGCTGGACTATGTTGCCCTGACCGATTACAAAGAGATCGTCGATGCGGCATATGCTCTGGAATCCGGTAAGGAACTGCCTTACAAGACCACCATCAAGGGCGAGATCACCAAGATCGACACGCCCTACAGCTCTCAGTATGAGAACATCTCGGTCGTCATCGCTGTTGAAGGCGCTGATCCTGAGAAGCCGATCCTTGTCTTCCGTGTGAAGGGCGAAGGCGCTGCTGATCTGGCTGTTGGCGACGTTATCACCACGACCGGTATCATGAAGAATTATAACGGTCTGATTGAACTCACCGGCTGCACGCTGGATGCTGTTGTTAAGGGTGAAAACGAAGCTCCCAAGGCTCCGGAAGATCCCAAAGAGATCGTTGACGCCGCTTTTGAGTTGGCTCCCGGCAGCTCGCTGCTTTATGAAGCCACTCTGACCGGTAAGATCACGGCGATCGAAACTCCTTATGACGACGGTTATAAGAACGTTTCTGTTATCATCTCCGTGGAAGGCACCACCGGTGCGAAGGATCTGCTCGTGTATCGTCTGAAGGGCGAAGGCGCTGATACCATTAAGGTTGGTGACACCATTACCGTTACTGGTAGCATCATCAACTACAACGGTACCGTCGAGTTCGGTTCCGGCTGCGTTCTGACGAATGTTGTTATTGCAACTCCCGACGACGAAGACGACAAGGATAACGAGGACGACAAGGATCCTGAAGAGGATAAGGATCCCGACACCGATGTTGATGACGACACCAACAACGGTTCGGATGCAGACGATGACGAAGGCGCTGACAACGATGGCGACGAGATTGAGATCCCGACCACCGGCGAGGCTACCGATTACGTTCTGCCGATGTTGGCTCTGATCCTGGCTGCGGCTGCTCTGGTAGTCGGCAAAAAGGTTCGTGCCTAATCGTTTCGTTTTAGGTTAACAAAAAACAGCAGTGGACATCCACTGCTGTTTTTTTATCTTACAAGATAAAAGCAACCCGCCGCTCCGTGCTGAGTGGCGGGTTAGTTGTTTATGTGGTCAACTTTGCATAAATATCTCGGTCGGTCATATCCACAGTGAGCGGCATGATCGAAACGTAGCCGGAAAGTGTGGTTTCCGTATCCAGAGTCGTATCGCCGCAAGAGGTAAAGACGCATTTTCCTTGTGCCTGGTACATGCCACCGCCAACGTGGTCGAAGGAATCGGAAAAATAGGGGCCGCCCTGACGGGTGATGCGGATGCCCTTGGGACTTTCGGGGATGTTCACATTATAGATGCTGTGAATATCCCAAAGCTTGTGGGCTTGCATATATTCCCACACCATCGGCAACTGTTCGATTGCTTTTCCGTAATACTCGGGGCTGGTGGAGAAGGCGATACCGGGAATGCCCAGCAAAGCCGCTTCACGCACGGCGGAAACCGTGCCGGAGTATAGCATATCCGCCCCAATGTTAAATCCACGGTTAATACCGGAGATCACCAGATCAAAGGGCATTTCCATGCCTAATACAGCAAAGCGAACGCAGTCAGCGGGCGTGGAATCAACCACATACGCAGAAATATCGTCCTCCAGCTGCACTTTTTCCACTCGGAACGGAGCGTGGAACTCGATTCCGTGGCTTTTTCCGCTTTGTTCAAAGCGGGGAACGACGACCGTCACATTGCCCAATTGTTGACACCACCGAATAAGCGGTATTAGCTGCTCAGCGTTTACGCTGTCATCGTTTGTAATTAAAATTCTCATAACCAACCCTCGTGAGTTTGTTTATAGTCCTTGACAAACGCATCGGCATCACGCAAAAGTGCGTTCATCTCATCCTTGCTGTAAACGGTAGCGCCGCAGGCACAGGCATGACCGCCGCCGTGATATTTTTCGGCAATGGGATTGATCTGTACAAAACGGGAGCGCAGACGCACACGAATGGAGTGCTCGGCGTCATCGTTTTCGATAAATGCCATCCAGCAGATTGCACCGCGAATGGCGTCCAGCTTGTTGACACAGGCGCTGGCCTGCTCCAAGGAAAGATCAAACAGTTCACGCATTGCTTTGTCAACGTAGATGTACGCAACACCGTTTTCGGTAATATGCATATGCTCGTAGATGTATGCTTTGAACTTCAAGTAGCTGAAATCCTCCAGATAGAGTTGAGCATACAGCAACTGCGTATCGATACCGACATCGAGCATAGCAGCGGCATTACGCATGGTTTCTCCATTGATACCTTCATATTTGAAGCGGCCGGAATCGGTGACCATACCGGTATAAACGTAGGTTGCCGCCTCACTGTCGATCTTCAGTTCGTCACGGAACGTTCTGTAGAAATCGGCGATCATTTCGCAGGCGGAGGAACGTTCTTCTTCCACCCAAATCAAGTCGCCGTAGGTTTCCAACGGAATGTGATGATCGATTTTGATCAGTTCCTTGCACAGAGTGTACTTTTTGTTGGAGATGCGTGCCTCCGAAGCGGTGTCGATGACAATGCCTAAAGCATTACAGTACACGTCATCCGCAACCTCGTCATCATCTGTTCCCAAAAATTCAAGATATTCCGAGCACTCGTTGTCGATCAGATAGATCGCCTTGTCGGGGAAGGACAACTGAAGGATTCGTTTGAGACCCTTGGTGGCACCGACACAGTCGCCGTCGTTACGCACGTGGCGAAACAGCATCACGGTGTCGTAGTCCTTGATTTTTTGAAGAATCTGTTCTTTTACTGCCTGGTTCATACGAGTCCTCCTTGCAGGGCATCCAGATCACGGAGCATAGCCATTGCGGTCTCACGGTCAGCAACAGTGGCGCCGCTGGCCTTTTGATGACCGCCACCGCCGTATTTAACGGCAATGGGGTTGATATTAAAGCGGGAGGAGCGAAGCTCACACAAAACGCCTTCCTCGCTCTCGGTGAAGTTGACCCAAATGTCGACCCCTTTCATATCCGACATGGTTCCCACCATACCACGTGAGACCGAGAAAATGTCAGCGCCAAGCTCGGCGAGTTCCTCTTTGGTGGTATAAATATAAGCCACGTTCGCAGGGGTAAACTGAATTTTCAAAGTAAACTTTGCTTTAAGCACCTTGTTGTTGAAATCGTCTGCATACAGATGACGGAAGAGTTCGTTGGTATCGACACCGGCTTCCATGAGTACTGCCGCCAGCCGAAACGTCTGCGCATTAGTACTGTCGTAGCGGAAACGGCCTGAATCGGTGATCATACCGGTATACAGCGCTGTTGCCGCAGCCTGGTTCAGGCGCAATCCACATTCCACAGCAAAAGCAGTGACCATACCGCAGCAGCTCTCAAAGCTGGCGTCCACGACCTCTGCGTCGGTAAAGGTCTCACAATAGATGTGGTGATCAATGCGGGCGGTACGTGCTGCTTTACGGTAGCGATCATCACTGATGAGGGAGGGGACGGCAGAATCCAGCAGAATGGACAACGCTCCGTCGAACACACTGTCCGGGATCTCGTCCATTGCGGAATCCTGCATAAATCCAAAGAATTTGGAAGTATCTCCGACGACATACACCGTTTTTTCGGGGAAATTTTCACGGATGATCTGTTTCATTCCCAGTTGGCTGCCCATGGCGTCGCCGTCGGGACGGCTGTGACGGTGGATGATGATCGTATCGTATTGTTGTATGCAGTCTAAAATGGCTTCAAACATAATCAGCGTTTCCTTTTACTTTTTATCTTGCGCAATCAGCAAGCGAATGGCCTCTACGGCCGTTTTAATGGCAGCGGAAGTATCTTCCTTGCGCTCCTTCGGCATCGCCGATTTAGCCACTTCCTGATTCCATACGCAGTGGAATACGGCGCCGGCACGCAGCTTGCGAACGGCGCTGACAATAAACAGTGTGGCGCCTTCCATTTCAGAGGCCAAGCAGCCGCCCCGCTTCCACGCTTCCCATTTGGCAAGCAATTCCGTGGAAATCGGCATACTTTCGGGCGAATGCTGTCCGTAAAAGCTGTCTTTTGCTTGCACAACACCCACGTGGTTGGGATAACCCAGCTTTTCCGCAGCGTTGTACAGTGCTGTTGTTACTCCGAAATCGGCGACAGCGGGGAACTCGATCGGCATATATTCCTTGCTTGTACCGTCCATACGAATGGCGCCGGTAGCGATGATGACGTCGCCGGGTGCTACCTCTGGCTGCATACCACCGCAGGTGCCCACACGAATAAAGGTGTCAACACCGATTTTTGCCAGCTCTTCGACGCAAATAGCGCAGGAAGGGCCACCAATACCGGTAGAGACAACCAACACCTTCTCGCCGTCCAAATAGCCGAGATAAGAGTTATATTCACGGTTACAGCCGACCTGATGCGCATCGTCCAGAAAGGCAGCGATTTTTTCAACACGGCCCGGGTCGCCCGGAATGATGGCGTATTTTGCGCCGTGTTCCTCAGAAAGCTGAATATGATATTGCATACTCACACCTCATTACTCTTTGGGCTCGATGACGGGAAGCTTTTCGTATTCCACGGCGCAGTCCAGCGCCAGTTCCATCATCTGCGTAAAGGTCTGCTCGCGCTCTTGTGCATCCAGAGCGGTAAACGGCGGGAAGAGAATGTCGGATATCGTGCAGATCGCCAAAGCGCGCATACCGTAGCGCATAGCCGTGCAATACAGTGCGGCCGCTTCCATTTCCACAGCCAGGCAACCAACCTTACCCCAGCGAGAAGAGGGGAAGGAGTCATCGTAGAACGTATCAGAGGAATAGAGATTGCCAATATGGAGGTTCAATCCTTTTTCAGCGGCGATCTTGTTGGCAATATCCAGCATGGTGAAGTCACAAATCGGTGCCACGGTACCGTTCATACCGTACTGTGCAGGAAAATTGGAATTGGTGCAAGCACCCATTCCAACGACGATATCCCGCACCTTCACCTGTTCGTTGATACCACCGGCCGAGCCGACACGGATGATGTTCTGAACACCGAAGAATTTGTATAGCTCATACGAGTAGATGCCAATCGAAGGCATACCCATACCGCTTGCCATGACCGATACCTTCACGCCTTTGTAGTAGCCGGTGTAGCCATTGACACCACGAACACCGTTGACCAAAACGGCATCGGTCAGAAAATTATCGGCAATATACTTGGCACGCAGGGGATCGCCCGGCATCAGAACGGTTTTGCCAAAGCCGATATCCGGCTGCTTTAAATCAATATGAGGCGTCTTGTTTGTCATGCTGCTCACCCTTTTCCATAGCTTTTACAATTTTTACGATACGGCTTGTCCCAAGACGGGTAGCGCCGAGAGCAATAAACTCCTCGGCGTCCTCCAACGAGGAGATGCCGCCGGCGGCCTTGATCTGCAGGTGGGGTGCCACGTGTGCGGCGAAGATCTCCACGTCGTGGCGTGTAGCGCCGGCAGTCGAGAAGCCGGTCGAGGTTTTAATGAAATCTGCGCCCGAAGCAGAAACGATCTCACACATCTTGATCTTTTCTTCATCAGTAAGCAAGCAAGTTTCGATGATGACCTTCAGCAGCTTCCCGTTGCAGGCGGTCTTGATAGTCTGGATCTCATGAAGCAGCAGATCATACTTTTTATCCTTCAGCCAACCAATATTGATAACCATATCGATCTCATCGGCACCGTTTTCCACAGCATTAGCCGTTTCAAAGCACTTGGTTTCCGTTGTGGAGTATCCGTTCGGAAAACCGATAACCGTGCAAATGGCGAGCTTGTCACCGACGTAATTTTTTGCCTGCTTCACATACGAAGCGGGGATGCAGCAGGATGCACAGGCGTATTTCATTCCGTCGTCCAGAAGTGCCCGAATTTCATCCCAGGTTGCGCCTTGAGAGAGAAGTGTGTGATCTACATACGACAGTATTTTTTTGATGTCCATATCGCTACCTCACAACGTTTTTTGTATCCTTACAATTATACCTTTTTTCTTTGATTTCGTCAACTGTTAAAGACAGGGGAAACGTGTTACTTTCTTTTAAGCTCGTTATAGTGAAGAGAACGACTGATTTTTTGAAAAAAATACACCGAAAAACACAATTTTTTTTGAAAAAGATAGTGGAAATAACACGGAAAATATGTTACTATAGGGACATCTATTTTCTCTGACAAAGGAGTTACTGCCATGGGCGGCTTTTTCGGTGTGGTTTCTAAAACGGATTGCGTGTTCGATTTGTTTTTCGGCACAGACTATCATTCGCATCTCGGCACCAAGCGTGGCGGTATGGCCGTGTACGGTGAGCAGGGATTCAATCGTGCCATTCATAATATCCAGAATTCGCCTTTTCGCACCAAATTTGAACGGGACGTGGAGGAAATGCAAGGGTGTTCCGGAATAGGGTGTATTTCGGATACCGAGCCGCAGCCGTTGATCGTTCGTTCGCATTTGGGAAGTTTTGCGATCACCACGGTCGGTCGGATCAACAACGCCGATGCGTTGGTGGAACTGGCCTTCGACGGCGGTACACCGCAGTTTTTGGAAATGAGCGGCGGCAACATTAACCCCACGGAGTTGACGGCGGCCTTGATCAATCAAAAGGAGTCGCTGGAGGAAGGTATTCGCTACGCACAGACGATGATTGAAGGCTCGATGTCGATGCTGGTGCTTACGGCAGAAGGCCTGTACGCTGCCCGTGATTTTATGGGAAGAACACCGGTGTCGATCGGCAAAAAAGAGGGGGCACACTGCGCTTCCTTTGAGTCTTCCGCCTTCTTGAATTTGGGCTACGACCAGGAGCGGGAGCTTGGCCCGGGTGAAGTGGTGTTCCTCACTACCGATTCGGTTAAAACGCTGATTCCGGCACGAGATCAGATGAAAATTTGTACGTTTATGTGGGTATATTTTGGGTATCCCACCTCTTCATACGAGGGTGTCAACGTAGAAGAAATGCGTTGTCGTTGCGGCGCAAAGCTGGCCGAACGGGATCGGCTGGAGGCTGACAGTGTAGCCGGTATTCCTGATTCGGGTACGGCGCACGCCATTGGATATGCGAACAGCACGGGCATTCCGTTTTCACGGCCGTTTATCAAGTATACCCCGACGTGGCCCCGATCATTTATGCCTCAAAAGCAGAGTCAGCGCAATTTGATCGCCCATATGAAGCTCATTCCGGTCGATACGTTGATTCGTGATAAGAGCTTGATCTTGATTGACGACTCGTTGGTACGTGGCACGCAGATGCGTGAGACGACTGAGTTTTTGTATCGCAGTGGTGCAAAAGCAGTGCATATCCGTACGGCATGTCCGCCGATCATGTTTAGCTGTAAGTATCTGAATTTCTCCCGTTCCACTTCGGAAATGGACCTAATCGCCCGCCGCACGGTGGCTCGTCTGGAAGGGGATAAGGCGGATGAAAAACTGTCGCTGTACACTGACCCCGACACTCCGGAATATGCCAAAATGGTGGAGGAGATCCGCAAAGAGCTCCACTTTACATCACTTAAATACCAGCGGCTGGACGATATGATCGAAGCCACGGGTCTGCCGACGTGCAATTTCTGCACGTATTGTTGGACGGGAAAGGAATAAGGTATGAATATTCTCCATATGCGTTATGCGGTGGAGGTCGCCAAGCGGGGTTCGATCAACAAGGCTTCCGAAAAATTGATGATCGCTCAACCGAATTTGAGCCGTGCTATCAAGGAGTTGGAGGCAGATCTTGGAATCGTGATCTTTGATCGTTCTGCCAAGGGTATGGTACTGACCGCCGCCGGCGAGGAGTTTCTGGGGTATGCACGGAAGATCATCAATCAGATCGATTCTGTGGATCGGCTGTACAAGGAGGGGGCTTCTGACAAACAGACCTTTTCGATTTCCGTGCCGCGTGCGTGCTATATTTCCGATGCGTTTTCACGGTTTTCTATGGTGTTAACGGATAAACCGGCCGAAATATTTTATAAGGAAACGAACTCTAAACGTACGCTGAACAATCTGCTTCGCTCCGACTATAAATTGGGAATCGTGCGATATGCCGCCGATTACGAAAAATACTATCAGACCATGCTGGAGGAAAACGGGTTGGTCGGTGAACAGATCACGGAGTTTCACTATGTGTTGCTGCTGCAAAAGAACAGCCCGCTGGCGCAGAAAAGTGAACTTCATTTTACCGATCTGAAGCCGTATATTGAGATCGCCCACGCTGATCCGTTCGTACCGTCGTTGTCCATGGCGGAGGTAAAAAAAGCGGAATTGCCGGACGATATCGAACGACGTATCTTTGTATTTGAACGTGCCAGCCAGTTGGATCTGCTGGCTGAAAACGACCAAACCTTCATGTGGGTATCACCGGTGCCCCAGAAACTGTTGGATCGGTATGGGTTGGTACAGCGGGATTGCTCGGATAACCGTCGAAGCTATAAGGATGTACTTGTTCATCGGCGAAACTACCATTTGACCGAGCTGGATCTGTTATTTATCAAGGAATTGATGCGTTCTAAAAGTGATTGTCATTTTGCCCCTGTTTGATGCTTCAAACAGGGGTATATTTTTATTGATATAACTGATATACTTTTCTGATTATTCTCAAACCCAAACCATCGTGATACACTGGTAACCATTGAGTGGCGCAGGAGTTCCGGAGTGTTGCTGCTTATATTAGCCGTCCGACGGCAAACTAAGGAGGAGCGATTCCATGGAACACAAGCAGTATCCGATCGTAGACAGTGTGGAAGAGTTAGAGCGTGCTTTGGTGCGTGTACGTAAGGCGCAACAGACGTTTGCTCGGTACACACAGGAGGAGGTAGACCGCATTTTCAAGGCGGCGGCTATGGCGGCAAACCGCGCCCGCATTCCGCTGGCAAAGCAGGCGGTCGCCGAGACGGGAATGGGCATTGTTGAGGATAAGGTGATTAAAAATCATTTTGCCTCGGAGTATATCTACAATGCGTACAAGGACACGCCGACGTGCGGCGTGATTGGGGAAGACAAAGCGTACGGCACAAAAACGGTTGCAGAGCCGATTGGTGTGGTGGCGGCGGTCATTCCCACCACAAACCCCACCTCAACTGCGATTTTTAAGACCCTTTTGGCGCTGAAAACACGGAACGGTATGATTATCAGTCCTCATCCCCGTGCCAAACAGTCTACGATTGCTGCGACGAAAATCGTCTTGGAAGCGGCAGTAGCTGCCGGTGCGCCGGAGGACATCATTGCGTGGATCGATATACCCAGCCTGGATATGACCAATGCCCTGATGAAGGAAGCGGACATTATTCTGGCAACCGGTGGCCCGGGTATGGTGAAAGCCGCTTATTCCAGCGGTAAACCGGCGGTTGGTGTCGGTGCCGGAAATACGCCGGCGATCATTGACGATACCGCCGATATCATCCTTGCGGTGAACTCGATCATTCATTCGAAAACATTTGATAACGGTATGATCTGTGCCTCGGAGCAATCGGTGATCGTTCTGGATGCGGTGTATGATGCGGTCAAGGCGGAATTCGCTGCTCGTGGGTGCTATTTCTTGGATAGCGACGAAACCGAGAAAATGCGAAAAACGATTTTGATCAACGGCGCACTCAATGCTAAAATCGTGGGACAAAAACCGGTAACCATTGCTGCTCTCGCCGGGGTTACGGTACCGGAAGACACGAAGATCCTCATCGGTGAGGTGGAGAGTGTTGATCTGTCCGAGGAGTTTGCGCACGAAAAGCTTTCTCCGGTGCTGGCGATGTATCGGGCGAAGGATATTACCGAAGCCTTCGAGAAGGCGGAGCGCCTGATTGCTGACGGCGGATATGGTCATACGTCATCGATCTACCTGAATGCAGTGACCGAGCAGGAGAAGCTCGACGAGTTTGCAGCACGCATGAAAACATGCCGTATTTTGGTGAATACACCGTCTTCTCACGGCGGCATCGGCGATCTGTACAACTTTAAGCTGAAGCCGTCACTGACGCTGGGATGCGGTTCCTGGGGCGGCAATTCCGTCTCGGAAAACGTGGGTGTTAAGCATCTTCTGAACATCAAAACAGTGGCTGAGAGGAGAGAAAATATGCTGTGGTTCCGCACACCGGATAAGGTGTATATGAAAAAAGGGTGTCTCCCGGTGGCGTTGGACGAGTTGAAAACGGTTTTACATAAACAGCGTGTGTTTATCGTCACCGATTCGTTCCTGTATACCAACGGATATACTAAAGCTATTACCGATAAGCTGGATGAAATGGGTTTGCAGCATACGACCTTCTTTGACGTGGAACCGGACCCCACGTTGGCGTGCGCTAAGAGCGGTGCGGAGCAGATGAAGGCGTTTAAGCCGGATTGCATCATTGCCCTCGGCGGCGGTAGTGCGATGGATGCCGCTAAGATCATGTGGGTGCTGTATGAGCATCCTGAAGTGGATTTCCAGGATATGGCGATGCGGTTTGTGGATATTCGCAAGCGCACGTATACGTTCCCGAAAATGGGAGAAAAGGCGTATTTTATTGCGGTTCCCACCTCGGCGGGAACCGGTTCGGAGGTCACGCCCTTTGCGGTGATTACCGATGAAGAGACCGGGATCAAATATCCGTTGGCGGATTATGAGCTGATGCCGAATATGGCGATCGTCGATGCGGATTTCCATATGACGGCGCCCAAAGGTCTTACGGCAGCCTCCGGTATTGATGCGGTCACCCACGCTTTGGAAGCGTATGCGTCGATGATGGCGACGGATTATACCGATTCCCTGGCGCTGCAATCGCTGAAAATGATCTTCGGTTATTTGCCCCGTGCATACGATAACGGCCCCAAGGATCCCGTGGCGCGTGAAAAAATGGCAAACGCCGCAACAATGGCGGGTATGGCCTTTGCCAACGCTTTTTTGGGTATCTGTCACTCGATGGCGCATAAGCTGGGTGCATTCCATCACCTGCCGCACGGTGTTGCCAATGCGTTGATGATCGAAGAGGTATTGCGGTTCAATGCGGTTGAGGTCCCGACCAAAATGGGAACGTTCCCGCAATACGATCATCCGCACACGTTGGCACGGTATGCCGAGATCAGCGATGCGCTGGGCCTTGGCGGCGTGACGGCAGAAGAAAAGCTGGAAAAGCTGATCGAAGCGATCAATGCGCTGAAAGAGCGTGTCGGCATTCGTGCGACCATTCGTGAGTACGGCGTCGATGAGCAGGATTTCTTGGATCGTCTGGACGATATGGTGGAGCAGGCTTTTGATGACCAGTGCACCGGCGCCAATCCACGTTATCCGCTGATGAGCGAGATCCGTCAAATGTATCTCAACGCCTATTACGGCAAACGGTAAGGAGGAACTGTGATGAATCTGGATACTGTTGTTGCGGTGAGAACCAATAAAACGATCTATCGGGATGGTAATCAATGCATTAAGGTGTTTGACGAGCATTTTTCGAAGGCAGACGTGCTCAATGAAGCGTTGAACCAAGCCCGCATCGAGGAGACCGGATTGAACGTACCGCGTGTTTTGAAGGTGACGTTGATCAATGGACGTTGGGCGATCGTAACGGATTTTATCGAAGGAAAAACACTGGAGCAGTTGATGCGGGAAAACCCGGATAAAACAGAGGAGTATTTGGAGCTCTTTGTGGATTTGCAGCTGAAGATGCATTCCAAGACCTGCCCGTTGCTGAACAAGCTTAAGGATAAAATGGATCGCAAGATCAACGAAACAGATCTGGATGCTACCACGCGTTATGAATTGCACGCAAGGCTGGCGGGGATGCCAAAGCACAAAAAGGTATGTCACGGTGATTTTAACCCCAGTAACATTATTCTTACGGAGGACGGAACGCCGTATATTATCGACTGGGCACATGCCACGCAGGGAAATGCGTCTGCAGATGCGGCGAGAACCTACCTGCTGTTCTGCTTGAATGACGACGTTGCTGCGGCCAAAAAGTATCTCGACTTGTTTTGCCGAAAAAGCAATACGGCACATCAGTACGTGCAAAAGTGGATGCCGATCGTGGCGGCCTCGCAGTCGGTCAAAGGAAATCCGCACGAGCGTGAATTCCTGCTGAGCTGGGTGGACGTCGTGGAATACGTTTAATAACAAGAAAACAGCCCTGTCCCAACGGACAGGGCTGTTGCTTTACAGGACATTCTTTTTTCGGAAGCGTCGGAAAACGGGATCAAACAGATTTTTAAGAGGTGTGGTACGGCGGGTGAGGTACATACCCGACATCGCATCGAAGAAACCAAGCACCATACAGAAAATGCCAACCAATTTTGGAGAGAGGAACGGATAGTCAACCATACCGTGTACGATAAACGCTACCGCAAACATCAAAAACACACGTCCCACGGGAGCAGCCTGGCGAGAACGGTTCAGCAGTGTTAAACTGTCCTGCAGTAATCGTGTGGCAACCAAACACAGGAGGAAGAGGGCGATGAAGCCGCCTTCGACCAACACCTGAAGGATCAGGTTGTGCGCATGAGGAACGTTGACACCCATACGAACGACGTAATCCCAGAAGTTGGAGACGCCGGGGCCCATGCCGATCAGAGGGCTGTCAATAATAGCTTCCAGCGCAATCTCCCAGGCTTCCAAGCGCTCAAAAACGGCGTGTCCGCCTTGACCGATAGACAGGAAACGGCCGATGATCGCTTCCGGAATCAGCGAAACAGCTGCTATCACGCACATCATAAAAGGAGTGATCTTGCGCAGATGTGTGACGATGATCAAAAGGAGCATGGAAAGCAAAGCGAGGTACGCACCGCGAGAGAAGGAAATAATGGCGCCGAAAACAGCAAGGATCGTGAATGCACGTGCCATCAGGCGGGGCGTCGTACGCTTGCCGCAAAAAGCATAATATCCGGCAATCGGTGCAATCATAACCAAGTACTCGGCCAGCATATTGGGGTTGTTGAAGGTGGAGGCAGAGCGATCGACGCCCATATCCAGGTTGATGTCCAAAGGGAAATATTGATATGCCCATTCGTCAAGAGGTAGCCAAATCTGATTGGAGAGAGCTGTGGAGCCGAAGACCATGCGGTATAGATATTGGAAACATGCCAAAAAGCCGACCAGGCCCGCAGCGGCGGCAGTTAAAAACAACGCACCGTGCACTCGCTCACGATTACATAAGACGGTCGTAAGAGTGAGATACACAAACAGCATTACCAGCCACATGGCGACCGTGGCAATGCTGTTCATCTTGTGAGAGGAGTACGAGACGCCGATCGCCATATAGGTGATATACAGCAGCAGCAGTTTACCCAAAGGGCCGATCTGCACGGTGGTGTCTCGTTTGTGAGCGTCTTTAACCGCAGCCAGTAAAGCGACAATGGCAAGCACGGGTGAAAAGTATTCCGGGAGAACCGGAATCAAGACAACGGAGAGGATCGAGGTAAGGAAAGCGCCGCCTTCGGCGCGGAGGGCACGAATCCGTCGTAACATAACACACCGCCTTTCTTTTGTCGTCTTTTGAGTCGAAATTATTATACAGTAATCAGCAATATATTCGCAATCTTTATTACAAACTTGTAAATAAATCTTTGCTTTTACTTTGAAATGTGGTACACTGATTATACATGGGCAAAGCGATACGATTTTGGCGGGAGGGATAGCAGTGAAGCGGTGGTGCAGCAGGGTGCTCTTTGTAGTTATGTTTCTCACATTGCTGCTTACAACGGCATGCCGTTCCGCTGCTTTTTCCGAATGCAGTCGTACGGGCTTTGCACTGGATACGGTGATCAGTATCACGATACGGGATGCGGAGGAATCCGTTGATGGGGAAGCGGTTTTGGATGCCTGCTTCGCCGAAATCCAGCGTTTGGAGCGGTTGTTCAGCGTGACGATTCCCGAAAGCGATATTGCACGTATCAATGCCGCAAACGGCGGCGCCGTTGAGGTGTCATCCGAGACGACGGAGTTGCTCCGCCTGAGCTTAGAGTATGCCGAGTTGTCAAACGGGGCGTTTGACGTGACGTTGCGTCCGGTGATTGCATTGTGGGACTTTTCTGCCGACGCACCGTCCGTGCCGGATAATGCCGCACTTGCAGCGGCGGTACAGACGGTGGATTACCGTCACTTGGCCGTGTCGGACACAACGGTGGTGCTCAGCGAGGGTGCGCTGGATCTGGGAGGTATTGCCAAGGGGTATGTTGCCGATCAGGTTCGTGAGTTGCTGTTGCAGAGCGGCGTGACGTCGGCATTGATCGATCTGGGCGGTAATATTGTGACTGTGGGCAGTAAGCAGGGGGAGCCCTGGAGGATCGGTGTAAAGGATCCTGCCAATACAGAGCAGCTGCGTGCGGTTATTGAAGCGAAGGATCTTTCTGTTGTTACCTCCGGCGTGTATGAACGGGGCTTTACGTTGGACGGCGTTCGATATCATCATCTGTTGTCGCCAAAAACCGGTATGCCGGTACAAAACGGTTTGGCATCAGTGACGATCGTTTGTGAAAGCTCAGTGCGTGCCGACGCCTTGTCGACAGCTTGCTTTGTGCTGGGTGAGCCGGAAGCAACTGTTTTGCTGTCAAAATTGGATGGGGTGGAAGCACTGTTCATTCGAAATGATGGTACTGTGAGTGCTACAGACGGGTTACGGTACACTTTGCAGTAAAAAAGTGCGCTTGTACTCTTGCTTTTTTAAAAAAAATGCGATATACTGAATTGTAATGCTATACACCTTGGGGCGTACGGACGGGTGGGTCCTGCGCGACGGCGACCCGTGAACCATGTCAGGCGGGGAACCGAGCAGCATTAAGCGGTCTTCTGCCGTGCGCCGCAGGGAGCCTGCTCGCCCGTACGCCCGAAGGTGTATAGCTCTTTTTATGGCCAAAGAAGGGAGTGATCCGGTTTGTATCAGGTGCTGTACCGCAAATGGCGTCCGCAGACGTTTACTGAGGTTTACGGACAACCTGCCGTTACCACGGCGCTGAAAAATGAATTGCGCACCGGCCGTTTGGCGCACGCCTACCTGTTTACCGGTTCGCGTGGCACAGGTAAGACATCTTGTGCCAAGATTTTGGCCAAGGCTGTTAATTGCCTGAATCTTCACGATGGCGATCCGTGTAACGAGTGCGACAACTGCCGTGGAATTGATGCCGGAACGATTTTGGACGTTTTGGAAATCGATGCCGCTTCCAATAACGGCGTGGACAACATTCGTGATCTGCGCGATGAGGTAAACTTTTCACCTTCGATCGCTAAATATCGTGTGTATATCATCGACGAGGTCCATATGCTGTCGGCAGGCGCATTTAATGCGCTGCTGAAAACGCTGGAAGAACCGCCGGAGCATGTGATTTTCATTCTGGCTACCACCGAGGTCCACAAGCTGCCTGCGACGATCTTGTCCCGATGCCAGCGTTTTGATTTCGGTCGTATTCCGGCGGAGGAGATCAGCGCACGTTTGAAATACGTGGCAGAGCAGGAACAGTTCACACTGGCAGACGATGCAGCGTTGCTGATTGCACGTCTGGCGGATGGTGGCTTGCGTGATGCATTGTCGCTGTTGGATCAGTGCTTGTCTCGTTCGCATACTGTGACCGCTGCCCTGGTGGCAGAGGCGACCGGCATGGCGGGCCGCGAGTATTTGTTCCGCTTGGCTTCGGCGATTCGCTGTCAGGACGGCGCAGGTGCTTTGACACTGCTCAATTCGCTGTACGAAGGCTCAAAGGATATGGAGCGTTTGTGCGTCGAAATGGTGGATTTTTATCGCAATTTGATGATTATGAAGAGTGTCGGCGATCCCGGTGCGCTGATTGTGATGTCGCCTGACGAACTGACCGAGCTGCGGCAGGAGGCCGATGCGCTGTCGCTCGAGACGATTCTGCACATTATGGATGTGCTGCAGCACACTTTGAACCGACTGAAAAGCGGTGTGTCCCGTCGTGTGGAAATGGAAACGACGATGCTTCGCTTGTGCGACCCTCGCTTGGATACCACGCCCGAAAGCTTGCTGCGGCGCATTGAAGCGTTGGAGATGCGCCCCGTTTCGGTTGTTCCCACCGCTGCTGCGACGGTAGTACCGAGCGAAGAAGCACCTGCCGTTCAACCGACGGTGTCTGATGCTTTGAAAGAAGAGCCCGAGGAGCCAAAGGCAGAAACGACCGAGCGCATAACGTCCGGCCCCGTGCCGTTTTCCGGCTGGGCGGATGTATTGGCGTATATTGCGACGCAAAGCCCTCCGTTATACGGCGTGTTAACGGATTCCACCGCTATGATCGACGGAGAACAGTTGATTATTTTGACGGATAACGAGTTGTTCGGTGCCTTAGTGCGTTCGGATGGCAATAAAGCGGTCTTATTAGGTGCTGTGCAAGCGGTTGTCGGCAAGCCGATGCGTATCAAGCGCGGTCGACCGACCCGCACGGATGCACCGGCTGCTGCGGCGGATCCGCTCTCGGACTTTCTGCGGCGCAGTGCGGAGTCCGGTATCACGATTGAAGAAAGAGGTTGAGGAATATGAAAGCAAGATTGCCTCAGGGCTACGGCGGAGGAAGCAACAATATGCAAGCGATGCTTCGCCAGGCTCAGAAGATGCAGGAAGATATGGCGACGGCTCAGGCTGAGCTCGAAGCAAAGGAGTACAGCGCTGCGGCCGGTGGCGGTATGGTGACGGCGACGGTCGACGGAAAGCATCTGATCCGTTCGCTGGAGCTGAATCCCGAAGCAGTAGATCCGGAAGATACCGAGATGCTGGCAGATATGATCATGGCAGCTGTGAACGAAGCGGTTCGTAAGGCGCAAACCGAGTCGGAAGAGACAATGGGCAAACTCACCGGCGGTATGAATCTGCCTTTCTAATGCGTAACGGTATGATAAAAAAGATCGTTTTATGGACGCTGACTTTGTCGGTTGCCGTGGGCATCTTTGTGTTTTCGGAACAGTCTGCCGAACAATCCTCTGCAATCAGCGGCGCTGTGACGCAAGGCTTGTTGGGGAGTCTGTTTTCGTTTTTTAAGTTTACCGAGGCACAGCAGGAGTTTGTACACATTCTGATCCGAGGCGCAGCGCACGTGTTATCCTTCGCCTTGCTGGGATTGTTTTCTGCATTGCTCGTCCGCTGTTATTCCGTGAAGCGCTGGACGTGGATCACTTTTGGTTCATGTGCCGCTTATGCGGTGTTTGACGAGTGTCATCAGCTGTGGATCAATGCCGGACGTGCCTTTGAGCTGGTGGACGTGGTGAAGGATTGTATAGGTGCGCTGTTGGGTATGGCGCTGGTGGCGGGGGTACATCGCTTGGTTGTGCGCCGCCGTGAGAAAAAGCAAAAGCAAAAGGAAGGTTGACACATGGCGTATCGTGTGGCTGCACTGGATAAATTGATCGAACAATGGGAGCGACTCCCGGGTATTGGTCATAAAACGGCGGTTCGTTTGGCATTTTCAATGCTATCCATGTCGGAACCGGAAGCAAACGGGTTTGTCAATGCCATTGTCGATGCCCGTAAAAATATCCACGAATGTGAGATCTGTTGCAATTTAACCGACGGGGAGCAGTGCAGTGTTTGCTCAGCTGTGAACCGTGATGAAAGCATCATCTGTGTGGTTGAGGAGCCGCAGGACGTGCTGGCGTTTGAGCGCACCCGGGAATATCAGGGCGTCTATCACGTTCTCCACGGTACGATCTCGCCGATGGATGGTATTGGCCCCGAGCAGTTGCGTATTAAGCAACTGCTGACACGTGTGGCGAATACGGACGTTTCTGAAGTGATCATGGCGACGAATCCCACGGTAGAAGGGGAGGCGACGGCCATGTATTTGTCAAGGCTTCTGAAGCCGTTTGAGATTAAAGTGACCCGCCTGGCTTACGGTATTCCTGTGGGCGGCGATCTGGAATATGCTGATGAAGTTACGTTGCGTCGTTCGTTGGAGGGACGCAGCGAATTGTAAGGAGGAATCGTCATGGCCGGCGAACGGGTCGCAACCAAGACCATTGCTGAAAACCGAAAAGCCTTCCATGACTATTTCGTCGAAGAGTCTATGGAGGCAGGCATCGAGCTGTGCGGCACTGAGGTGAAATCCCTTCGCAAGGGCTCGGTAAATCTGAAGGACGCCTGGTGCACGGTGGATAACGGAGAGCTGTTTATCAAAGGGATGCACATCAGTCCTTATGAGCAGGGAAACATCTTCAACCGTGACCCAATGCGTGTGCGAAAGCTGTTGATGCATCGGCGGGAGATATTTCGTTTGTACGGTTTGTTGAAGCAACAACAGGGCTTGACCTTGATCCCGTTGTCACTGTATTTTAAGGGCTCCCGTGTGAAGGTGCAGTTGGGACTTTGCCGTGGTAAGAAATTGTACGATAAGCGTGAGGATGCGGCAAAACGGGATATGAAGCGTGAAGCAGAGCGTGCTCTGCGTCGGGATATGTAAATGGTGGGAAGGGGGATAAGCGGATGAGCCTTGTATCGGTGATCATCCCTTCGTATAACGAGGAGAAAAACATTGCCTTGGCGGCGCAACGCTTGTCTGAAGTGTTGCGTGATGCCAATATTTCGTACGAGCTGATCTTTGTGGATGACGGCTCCCGTGATCGCACCTATGAGCTCATTTGCGAGGAAGCGAAGAGAAATCCGGCGGTGCGGGGCGTGTCCTTCAGCCGCAACTTCGGCAAAGAAGCGGCGATTTTTGCAGGGCTTCGCGAAGCGAAGGGCGACGCATGCGTCGTGACGGATTGTGATATGCAGTTCCCGCCGGAAGTGATACCGCAAATGGTTGACCTGTGGGAGCAGGGGTATGAGGTTGTAGAAGGCAAAAAGAGCAGCCGTGGCAAGGAAAGTGCTTCACACGGCTTGTTTGCCCGCCTATTTTACCGTCTGGTAGGAAAAGCCGTCGGTATGGATATGCAATCATCCTCCGATTTTAAGCTGTTGGATCGCTGCGTTGTCAACGTTATGAATTCCTTGCAGGAGAAGGACACGTTCTTCCGTGCCTTGTCGTTCTGGGCGGGCTTCCGCACGGCTACGGTGGAGTTTGAGGTGGCGGAGCGTATCAACGGCACGTCCAAGTGGTCAATTCGGGGCTTGCTGAAGTATGCTATCAACAATATCACCTCATTTACGACGGCGCCGCTTCGACTGGTGACGGTGCTTGGCGGCATTCTGCTGGCGTGTACCCTTGTTTTGGGTGTTCAAACACTGGTGAAGTTCTTTATGGGCGATGCCGTGGAAGGGTTTACAACCGTTATTTTGTTGCTGCTGTTGATTGGAGGCTCTATTATGGTGAGCCTTGGCATTATCGGCCACTATATTGCCCGTATTTATGACGAAGTGAAGAACCGCCCGCGATATATCATCGCACATCGTACAGAGGAGGCGACGGCACATGCTGCTGACACTTGATCTTGGCAACACCAATCTGACGGTTGGTGTGTTTCAACAAGAGGAGCTGGTGTGCGAATGTCGCCTAAAAACCGATCGTTCCCGCACCGGCGACCAATACGCCGTGGAGCTGCTGTCCATTTTGAAATTAAACGGTATTGATCCCGAGGCGATCCACGGTTCGATCCTGAGCTCGGTCGTTCCCGGCTTGGACACGGTTCTTTGTATGGTGTTGGAGCGTATTACCGGCGTTGAGCCGTTGCTGGTTGGCCCGGGAATCAAAACGGGGATGAATATCCGTATTGATAATCCGGCACAGCTTGGTGCGGATCTCTTGGTTGGCGCTGTAGCGGCGGTGCATAAGTACGGAGCACCGTGTATCGTGTGGGATCTCGGCACGGCAACTACAGTTTCGGCAATCGATGTGAACGGCGCTTTTCGCGGCGGTGCGATCATGCCCGGCGTGGCAACCTCGCTGGATTCCTTGGTGAGCAATGCGTCGTTGTTGCAGCGTGTTCATATCAAGGCGCCTGAGAACGCCATAGGCACGAATACCAGTGATTCCATGCGTTCCGGCGTAGTGCTTGGTACGGCGTCGATGATGGAGGGTATGTGCGACCGCATTGAGCAGGAGCTGGGTGTGAAGGCTACGGTGGTAGTTACGGGTGGCTTGGGTCGTGAGATCGCTGCTGCCTGCCGCCGTGAAACTGTATATGATAATCGTCTGTTGTTGGACGGTCTTCGTTTGATTTATGATAAGAACCGTGCCTGACGGTTTTTATAAAAAATGCGCTGCATCCCATAGGGAGCAGCAGCAAGGAGTGTAATTTCTATGGCATCAAAGAAAACGGTTCAATTAACGCAGTTGTCCATTTTGGCAGCACTGATCGTGGTGCTCCAGCTGATGAGCTACAACATAAAAATCGGCACCTTTAATTTATCGCTGGTGCTGATTCCGCTGGTTATCGGCGGCGTTATGTTCGGTCCCTTGGCAGGCGCTATTTTAGGTTCTCTGTTCAGCGCAGTTGTGATTGTTGGCTGCGTTACCGGCATGGATGCCGGCGGTAATATCCTTTGGAACGTTAACCCCTGGCTTACGGTGCTGGTTTGCTTGGTCAAGGGAACAACTGCCGGTTTTGTCGGTGGTGCGGTTGCAAAATTGTTTAGCAAGAAAACCAATGTGCCTTTCCTTGGGGTCCTTATTGCAGCGCTTGCAGTCCCGATTGTGAACACCGGTCTGTTTGTATTAGGTATGTGGTTCTTGTTTCGTGAGACGCTTGTCGCATGGGCGGGTGGACAAGAAGTTGTGTCGTATGTCTTTCTTACACTGATTGGTGTTAATTTTCTGATTGAATTGGGTTTGAATCTCGTGCTGTCACCCACGACAGAACGTATTATTACAGCGGTGCGCCGTGGTATACGGTAATCCGGAGGAGGGTACCCCATGGCCGGCGGAGATGTCTTTGACCGCTTGTTTGCCTGCCGAATTCTGAAGCCGTTGCAGCCGTTTTGGCAGCGTCACCGTGAGGTACTGTTGTATCTTCTCTTTGGCGGCTTGACGACGGTGATCAGCATTGGCTCGTTCTGGCTGTGCGAAGACGGGCTTGGCATACAAGTACATATTGCCAACACGATTTCGTGGCTGCTGGCCGTGTTGTTTGCTTTTGTGACAAATCGTTTGTGGGTTTTTCAGGCGCCTGCAAAGGGTGCGGCACTATGGATGCAGCTACTTCGCTTTTACGGTGGAAGATTGGCGACCTTTTTGGCTGAGGAAGTCATCTTGCTGGTCTTCATCACATGGCTCGATTTCCACGAGTTGACAGTTAAAATCGCCGCTCAAATCGTGGTACTCATCTTGAACTATATTGTTAGTAAACTATTTGTATTTCGATCAAAAAAAGCCGACGGAGAATGATCCGTCGGCTTTTTTTATGCATTTTGCAGTGCTTGTCGCATGGCGGGCGTTTGCCATCTTCCGCTGAAATAGATGATGATCGCAAAGATAGCTTCAACGATCCAGGAGAGCGCCAGTGCCGCATAAATACCGTACAAGCCCCAAACCGGTTCCAGCAGATAACCGGTACTGACATAGGTGACACAGCCGATAAAGGATGCCAGCAACAGCAAACGGGTCGCCTTTAATCCTTTGAGGATGGAATGGAACAAGTTGTTGATAAGGTTGAACAGAATTAGCGGCAGGAAGAATTGCAGGAACGGGGTAGCCAGATTATAGCTTTCTATCGGCGCATCGGTGTTGAAGAACAGACTTGCCATAAAGGTGGGGAACAGTGCGCAGACAAGAAGCAGCGGCAGTACAAATAAGGAGGATTGTCGCAGAATGATGAAAATACCGCCGCGGATGCGGTCGTATCGACCGTTGCCGGTGCATTGCGAGGTGAAGTTGGCCAAAACCTTGGTCGAGTTCTGATAGATGGCTGATACCAGATTATAATACTTTCTGGAAACACTGAAGGCGGCAGTGGCAGCAAAGCCATTGGCGTTGATCAGCGGTGTGACCAAGGCATTGGCGATGTAAATCAGACCTTGTTGGAACATTGACGGAATGGCGTAGGGGGTAGTGCCACGGAAGTATCCCGCCATCGAAAAGCGTCCCACCGCGCCAAGCTCGCGGAAGATTCTCAAGAACTTGAAAACATAGCAGACAGCGACAATCGCAGAGGCGAAGATGGTGGATAAGGCAACACCAACGACGCCGGCGTCCCATTTCAAAACCGATAGCAGGTTGCCGGCGATGGTAACAACACAGGTAATGATGGACATATACAGCGGGAACGAGGAGATTCCCAGAGCGTTGGTTAGGTAGACACCAAGCCACGAGAAGTTTTGGATGGCGAGACCTCCGACGATGACACAGAAATACTGCGCCGCTTCTTTACGAATAAGCGGATCAACCTGCAACGCATCCAACAAAGGCTGATGGAAGACGATTAACGTGACACCGAGCAGAATAGCGACAATGCTTTCGGTCAGTAAGGTGGCGATGATGGTGTTGCGCAATTTCAGTTTGTCTCCGGAGCTGAACAACTTTGCAACATAAATGCCACAGCCGACACCGTAACCCCAAAAGATCGAATCGACCAGTGACAGAAACTCACCGGTTGCCCCCAAGGCCGCCAAGGATTCCGTTCCCATGAACTGACCGATAATGATTGAGTTGATAATGGAATACGCCTGACCCAACAACCCTGCCAAAATTGCCGGTATGGCAAAACGAAGAAAGGTTTTGGTAAGGTTTCCGGAGGTTAGATCTTTCATAATATGCACCCCCACTTGACACCGTGTCAAATTCTGCCTATAATAATAACGAATCTTTCAACTTTTTGCAACCGTGTTGAAAAAAACGGTAATTTCTCAACAATTCTCATTTTTGGGGGCGAAATGATGTATCCTCAGGAACGGCAGGATGAGATTCTGGCTATTTTGGAAAAGCATCAGTATGTTCCGGTGGCGTATCTGATTGAAAAGTTACACTACAGCTCAGCGACGATTAACCGCGATTTGAATGTTTTGGAGAAACGTCAGATGGTGCGTCGTAGTTATGGTGGGGTGGAGTTGGTGGAATCCGGTGCGGTGCCGCTGGTGTTTCGCCAGCATAAACAGCACCGTGCCAAGGAAAAGATCGCACAAAAAGCGGCGGAGTTTGTGTGCGATGGCGATGTTCTTTTTATTGACGGATCGACCACGGCGCAGCACATGGGGCCGTATTTGGCCGAAAAAAGCGATATCACGGTGATTACCAACAATATCACCCTGGTAAGTTATCTGAGCGATTTGGGTATTCAGTGCGTGGTTTTGGGAGGCAGAATTTTAGAAGCACCCAGTATGACGGGTAGTATTGATACCATTGATATGGCTCGGACGTACCGCGCCGACAAAGCTTTCTTCTCAACCGGTGGTGTCACCGATGATGGGTTTATCTGCAGCGGCGGTATCTATTACGGGCTTTACCGCGTGATGATGCAAAACTCGAATCAGAGCTTTTATTTGGTCGATAACAACAAACGCAATCGGAGCTTATCCAAGGTGCTGTGCGATTTTTCTGAGGTGGATTACGTGATCAGTGACTGCGATTTTTCGCTGTTACAGGATCGGTATGCCGATACGCAGTTCATTCATATTACCGTATAAAAAAGGCGCAGAGTGCATCTGCGCCTTTTTTAACTGATGCGTGTGCTGTTTTCTCGGATATATTCTTTCGGTGTCAGGGACAATATGTGCTTGAAAACCTTGGAAAAATAGGCGGGATCGGAAAAACCGCTTTCAGAGGCGATGGCCGAAATAACGGTTTGGTTGCTTTTCATCAGTTTAATGGCGTGTTGTACTCGTAACCGGTTGACATATTCGGTGAACTTCATGCCGGTACGCTTGATAAACAGTGCAGAAAAGTATTTTTCGTTATAGAAAAACATATCGGCGACACGGACGACGCTCATACCAACGTCGGCGTAGTTGGCGTTGATGTAGTCCAGCGCTTCGTTAAAGCGATCGGCTGTGGTGGCCGTTTTGCTGTCGTCGCAGTTGATGAAGGATAGGGTGTAAAGCAGAACGCTTTCGGTCAGCAGTGTGGCGTTTTTTTCGTTGACGCGGCGCACGGCGTTCATCCAGAAGCTTGTCAGCTCTTTGGGACAATGGAACACACAGTTGTCAGTGACAACGCCGACACGTGTCAACAGTTCTTCGGCACCTTGACCGTTAAAGCTGATGTATAGAACGGTGAAAGGGGTCGTTGTGGTAACCTTAAAAGGCTGAAACGGACGTGTGAAAAACAAAGAACCGGGGGCAAGCTCGTGCTGTATCCCTTCAATTTGCAGGGTAGGAGTGCCTTTGAATATCAGGTAAGCATAGTAGTTGGACCGACGGGTCGGCTTACAGATTTTTTCAAAATCCGTTTCGTAGACGAAATGGAAAAATTCAATGCTGTGACGGCTTTCTTCAGCCGGTATGAAATTACAAATATCGTTCATAGCACACCACTCCTTTTCAGAGTGTACCACTTTGTTTGTTAAAAAGCAAGAAAAATGGATTTTTTACAAGTGAATATGGGTTTTGATACTTTACCGACGGCGTCCGAAATGCTATACTGCAGGCAATGAGGTGAGGGCATGGGTATTATTTTGATGCTGACAGGCATCCTTATCCACTTGGGCGAGAGCATGGTCGTGCGTCGTTACGGCAAGAAATATGATAACGGCGGGATGTTCTTTAACGCCATTATCTGCTTGTTTTCCGTTATCTTTTTTGTTGCAACGGACAAAGGCGGTCTTTGTTTTCCAACTGAGTTGGTGCTGTACGGACTTGTCAGCAGTGCATTCTTTGCCATTGGGTTTTATGCGATGTATGCAGCCTTGCGGCTGGGATCTTTTGTCATTACCGGCTTGATCAACTCATTTTCCGGTGTAGTTTCGATTTTTTACGGTATTTTTGTTCTGAACGAAGGGTATAGCTTTATTACTTTCTTAGCCATTGGCATGGTATTCCTTTCGCTGGTTTTGATTCGTTACAAAAAAACGGATCCCGCCGAAAAGAAGGCGTTGTCGGCAAAATGGCTGTTCTGGACGTTGGCCTCTCTGATTAGTAACAGCTTGATCTCCGTTATATCCCGTGAGCAGCAGTTGTATTTTTCTCACGCATATGACAATGAATTTATGATCATTTCTTTGACGGGCGCCTTTGTATCGTTGGTTGTGCTGGGCTTCTTTAAGGAACGGGGTACCTTTAAAAAGACGGTAAAGAGCGGGATGCTTTACGGTATGGCAGGCGGCTTGCTCAACGGCGGAAAAAATCTGGCAAATCTCCTGTTGCTTTTGTATATGCCGATCTCGATTTCAACGCCGGTGAAGACCGGTTTAGGCTTGATCATCAGCTTTACAATCTCATTGCTGTTCTTCAAGGAACGGTTTAACAAGCAGCAGATCATTGGCGTTGGAATTGGTGCAGTAGCCTTGGTATTGTTTAATTTTGCGTGATAGGAGTGTAATGAGTATGAAGGAAATTCGTGTTGGTGTTGTGGGCCTCGGTCATCGTGGCCGTGATATGTTTTCTCTGGCGGTTGATGTCTTCGATTGTGCGGTTGCGGCGGCTGCGTGTGACATCAAGCCGACAAACTGGTATGAAAAGCAATGGCGTGCTGACGCCGCTTTTGCGGAAAAATATCCGAATGCACAGTTTTTCACCGATTATGATGAGATGCTGGAAAAAGCAGCGTTGGATCTGGTGATCGTGGAGACCGGTGCGGACATTCACGCCGAGTTTTGCTGTAAAGCTCTGGAAAAGAACATCAACGTGATGACCGATATTCCTGTGGTAGCCAGCCTTGCTGAGGCGGAAAAGCTTTGGAAGACGGCACAGAAATCGAAGGCGATCATCTCGGTGGGGGCCAACCCCAATGAGCAAAAGTTCGCCGCACTCCTGAAGGAGTTTTATCAGGACGGATCGTTGGGTAAGCCGTATTGTATGGAAGCGGAATACATTCATTGGTCGTTGCCGAACAGCGAAGAGAAAAAGCATTTGAACGAAAACGGCGATTGGCGGAAATTGTTGATTCCGATTCGGTATTGCACGCATTCCTTGGGACCGTTGCTGACGGTACTGGATGAAGAACTACGATACGTCTCTTGCTTTGGCACCGGAAAGCAGTCGCCGGAATCCATCAAGGACGACATGATGTGTGCCAACTTCCGGACTGAGTCGGGCGTTGTCGTACGATTGATGCGCAACGGCCGTTGCCGTGCGAACATCGGGGCTCACAACTACCGTGTTTTCGGAACGGAAGGTTATATGGAGCGAATCGATCGCTTTGACAAACCGGTGATCCGTTACAATTTCACAAACACGGATAACAACGCGCTTCGAGAGATCAGCGGCGAGTTTATGCCGCCGGAATTCGCCAACGATCCCAAAGCAAAGGGACATGGCGGTCTGGACTATGCGCTGTTAAGCCATTTGTTTGATGCCCTGCAAAACGGCGATCCCGCACCGATCTCGCTGAAAGAGGGACTGGCAATGACGCTGCCCGGAATCTATGCTGAGGAATCCGCAAAGCGTGGCGGCGCGGTACTGCGGATGCGTTATCCGTGGGATGAGGATTGGACAACGGAAATCTAAAAAAGAAGCCCTGCGACAGTTTTCACTGCCGCAGGGCGTTTTTCTTGGTCGATTAGTTCTTTTCAAACTTGCGCTGGAAGAACTTCACGATCTCAACGATCGGGATGACGCAGGCACCGATGCCGATCGCAATGGCATACTCGCCGAGGCCGATAGGCGCGGAATTCATTCCTTCAGGTATAAAGCCGAAGGCGCCTGCCAGGAATGGGATTTCAACCACCAGTGTGGTAGCGACAAAAGAGCCAATGGCTGCCAAATACAGTGCAGCATTGCCGGTTTTCATGGTGAACAGGCTTCCACGCTGCGAACGCATATTCAGGCTGTGGAAGATCTCTGCCATTGACATAGTCAGGAACGCCATAGCAGTGCCGTGAGTGCTGTTTTCGATAACCCAGGTTCCCGTCTGCACGTAGTGACCGACAAAGTAAGAGATCAACACAAGAACCGAAACGAGCAAGCCCTGATAGACGACGTCAAAGCCCATACCGCCGGAGAAGATGCCGGCCTTAGCATCACGAGGCTTGCGGCGCATAATGTTGGACTCTGCTTTTTCCATACCCAGTGCCAATGCGGGGAAGCAGTCGGTAACCAGGTTGATCCACAGCAGGTGAACGGGCTCCAGAATGACAAAGCCCATCAGTGTGGCGACAAAGATACTGATAACCTCACTCATATTCGAGCCAAGCAGGAACTGAATGGCTTTGCGGATGTTGTCGTAGATGCGACGGCCTTCCTCAACGGCGCCGACGATGGTGGCGAAGTTATCGTCGGTCAGCACCATATCAGCGACGTTCTTGGTGACGTCCGTACCGGTAATGCCCATGCCAACGCCGATGTCAGCGGACTTAATGGAGGGAGCATCGTTGACGCCGTCACCCGTCATAGCGGTGACGTAGCCGGCGTTGCGCCAGGCGTTGACGATACGGGTCTTATGCTCCGGCTGTACACGGGCATAAACGCTGATGTTACGGAACTCTTTTTCAAACTCCTCGTCGCTCATTTCATTGAGCTGAGCGCCGGTGATAGCACGGGTATTTTCGTCCAGAATGCCAAGCTCCTTGGCAATGGCGATAGCGGTGTCGACGTGGTCACCCGTGATCATAATGGGGCGAATACCGGCGCCGCGGCACTCGACGATCGCATCCTTCACTTCAGGACGGACGGGGTCGATCATACCGGTGAGACCCACAAAGCAAAGATCGGTTTCCAACGTGGCGGGATCGTAATTTGCGGGAGTGCTATCCCACACACGCTCGGCGCACGCCAGTACACGCAGAGCACGGTCAGCCATGGCTTTGTTGGCAGCCATGATCTCCTGACGGTACTCCTCGGTCATCGGGACGGCTTTTCCGTCCTTCAGGTAATAGGCGCATTTGTCGACGACGACATCGGGAGCGCCCTTGGTGTACTGGACGATCCCATTTGCCGTGGTATGAACGGTAGACATCATTTTACGGCCGGAATCAAACGGCGCTTCGCCGCAGCGGGGGAAAGCAGCCTTGAGTTCCAGCTTGGGGAGAGAGAGCGTGTTGGCCCAAACGACCAACGCTGCTTCGGTAGGTTCACCTGTCACTGTGCCGTCGGCATCCAGCTCGGCGTCACAGCAAAGTGCCATAGCAGAGGCCAAATGGCCGGCATCCTCACCGAAATGATCGACGACCGTCATTTTGTTTTGGGTCAGCGTACCGGTTTTATCCGAGCAAATGATCTGTGCACAACCGAGTGTTTCCACGGCAGTAAGCTTGCGGATGATCGCATTTCGCTTGGACATATTGGTAACGCCAATGGACAGCACCACGGTAACAACGGCAGCCAAGCCTTCGGGGATGGCGGCAACCGCCAACGAGACGGCGACCATAAAGGAGCCCAAAATAACATCGAAGCTGAAGCCACCGGCGTTGATGAGCTGTACGCCGAACACGACCGCACAGACACCCAAAACAAGCCAGGTCAGGATTTTGGACAGCTGAGACAGCTTGATCTGAAGCGGCGTTTTGCCTTCCTCGGCCTGCGCCAGAGCACCGGCAATTTTACCCATTTCAGTGTCCATACCCGTACCGGTGACAACAACGACACCACGGCCGTACACGACCGTACCGCCCATGTAGACCATATTTTTGCGGTCGCCGAGCGGGACGTCCTTCTGGCCGTCAGCAAGGTTGATAAGATCAATGAATTTGGTGACCGGCACCGATTCACCCGTCAAAGCAGCCTCCTCAACCTGCATACTGGCACTTTCCAGAATGCGGGCGTCGGCAGGGACGGCGTCACCGGCTTCCAGAAGCACCACGTCGCCTACCACCAGGTCTTCGCTGTGGATCGTCACGATGCGACCGTCACGCAGTACCTTGGAGGTAGCGGCAGACATTTGCTGCAACGCCTCAATTGCCTTTTCCGCCTTGCTTTCCTGATACACGCCCAAAACGGCGTTGATGATAACGACGGCGAGGATGATGATAACATCCGTAAAGCCCTCGTCTTCTACGACGGCCAGCACACCGCTGATAGCGGCAGCCGCCAGCAGAATGATGATCATTGGATCAGCCAGCTGCTCCAGGAAACGACGGATCAGCGACTTGCCGGGTGCGGCGTCCAGTTTGTTTTTGCCGTTTTCCGCCAAGCGCTTTTCCGCTTCGGCCTGAGTGAGGCCTTCGGCTGTGGAACCGACTTCCTGCAGGACGGCGTCGGAACCTTCACAGTAGAATTTCATACCATGTTCTCCTTCCGTTTTTCAAAGAATAGCATAGGTGGTTTCCACCGAGATAAACACAAAACTCGGGTACACCGTGCGGTCATACCCGAGTCTTTTTGCCTACCAAAGAGACCCAGACACGAACCACATCGGGCACATGAGTCTCGCAATTGAAAACAGGCCGGGTCGCAGAGACCGTATTGACGAACCTGTTGCGTGCGAAGCACGTCTGCTACTCCCTCATAGAAACTGTTGTCATCATACCACAATGCACGAGACGTTGTCAAGATATGGTAAAAGAGCAAAAAATGAATTTTATGTTACAAAAGCACGGTTTGCGTACCGTCTTTCGTGACGTAATGCGTCGTGGCGCCGAGCTGATCCATCCACTGACGGGTCGTCGCCGTGCCATACATCCGCAGACGGCTGGGATCGGGGGAGAGATAGGCAGGATTTCGCAGATAATCCGGCAGCTCTTCTTCAGCGTATAACCAGTCCGGCGCACACCATAGGCAGGTGCTGGCGTGAATGGCGGCGTAGACCTCCATACCGACGTTCATATGACCGTGGTGTGCCATTTGTACGATGTCAGCAGAAAGCAGGTGGCGAGATTCACGATACAAGAGATCGCCGCCCTGCGGCCCGAGATCACCCAAAAAGAGCACGCTGGTATTCGGTGTTGTAAGCTTGAACACCAACGAACTGTCATTCATCAGGTTGACGGTCAGGCCCTGGTGATAGGAAAAGAGAAAATCAATATGGCACTCGTCGATGTCAAGGGCTTCGCCTTGCGTGACAATGTGAGCCTTGTCACGGAACAGCGGCTCCACTTCGTCAAAATCGGGCAGGCATTCCTTCAGCTCTCGTACCATATAGTCATAATCGGGGACGTTATGATTTTCAATCAGCTCATACGGCGGGAAATGGTAATACACGGCCTCAATATCAAAATCAGCACCGCCGTTTGTTTTAAACTCGTGGATAAAGCCGCTGATATGGTCATCGTGAGCGTGCGTGAGGATCCAAGCCGCAATGGGGCGTCCACCGATATACTCTTTCAAAAGCGGCATATCCTCTGCACGACCGCCGTCTACGACGATCACACGGTCCTGCTGTGTGACAATGACAAACGACATCATAAACGGGCTGGTTTCCGTCAGCATATGTAAAACGGTATGTGAAGACACAAAACCACCTCCGAGAATCGGTTTGACTACGGTATTTACTATAATAAAAACCGTACAAAAAGTCAAGGCAGCCTCTTACAAAACTGTAAAAGACTGTTGCATAAAGCAAGATCTTGTGGTAAAATCCCAGTATACGAATGTTTATTACCTATTCCTTGTGGTAAAGTTCGTGTTTTGTTTCCAAAACGATTATTCAGTCTGTCTGAAATTGAGGAGTGGGATACTATGGCAAAGTTTTGTTCTCGTTGCGGATCATTAAACGATGAGAGCACCGGTTTGTGCCCGGTATGCGATCGTGAGCAGCTGGCTGCGATGCAAGCACCTCAGCCGAGGCTTAACTTCTGTATGATGTGCGGCACACCGATCGATCCGGCAACCGGGAACTGCCCGAATTGCACGCAGTCCGAGGCGATTGAGCCCGAAACCGTTCCCGTTGCTGAGGCTGCCCCCGAGGTCATTGAGGAGCCTGTGGCAGCGGAGCAGCCCGTTGAAGAGCCGGTTATTGAGGAGGCACCTGCCGAAGAGCCGGCAGAAGCGGAGGAGACTGTGGCGGTTGAGGAACCGGTCACGGCACTGCTTGCGGAAGAACCGGTTTTGGAGGAAAAGCTTGCCAAAAAGAAGTCGGGTGCGGGACGCACTCTGCTTGCTGTCTTTTTGTCGATTTTGTTGTTCCTGACGACGATGCTCTCTTTGACGGTCGTTTTTGTGCGTCATACCACGTCGGAATCCGGCATTCTGTCGGTTGTGGAATCGGTGGTTGAGGATATCGATTGCGTCGATGTGCTGAATAACATCTATTCTGTCCCCAGTTCGGATCCGGATGCCAATTATGGCGATGAATCCTGGACGTTTGCAGATTATCTTTCGGATTATTTCGAAACGTCGGTCGGTGTGGAGGTTTCTGAGCAGCAGATCAATGCGTTTATTGAAGATTCCACGATCAAAGAGTTCCTGGCAGAAAAAGCGGCTGACTATATGAGTGACATCTATGCCGGTACGAATGATTTTCGGATCACCCGTCGGGATGTCATGGAATTGCTGGAAGACAATGAAGATGTCATTGTCGAGCATTTTGACGTTGCGATAACGAATGAAACTGCCAGGGAGCTGTCAGAGTGGCTGGTGGATGAGCAGATCCTGGATGAGATCAATGCGTCGGTCGTTAAGGAAGAAAGCGAATCGGTGTACTACGCTCTGAACATTGGCTTCTCGTATCTCACCATGGTGATTTTGCTTGCGTTGGTGGCTCTTTGCCTGATCGGTTTGGCTCTTAACGATCTTTCGAAGGGTGCTATGGGAGCCGGTATCGTGTTTACGATCATTGGTGCTCTCTTTACCGTGCCGAGCATCGTTGTGGTGGCTGTTCCGGCAGTGCTGGAGTCGTTGATCGGTGAAGAACTCTTGGCGGTACTGATTCGTGAAGTGCTGGCAACCAATCTGCTGATCTTTGTTGCAATCTTGCTCGTGGGCGTACTGATGTTGGTGACACGGTTTATCGTGCGTCGCTGCGTTCGGAAATCCCGGCAGAAGAAGGCCTATGCCGGAACGTTTGCGGTCGGCGTATAATGGCGGTAATAACCACTTGCATAAGTGGATGTGATTACGAAATATGAAAGGCGGTTTTTTCTATGGCAAAGTTTTGTGGCAAATGCGGTTATCAGTCGGATGATACGGCGCTCGTATGTGGCAACTGCGGCACTCCTCTGGAGGGCGGCGCTCCGGCAGCAGCAAAGGCTAAGCTGGATCCGAAGTTTGTGAAGCTCGGTGCGTTGGTGCTGGGTGCGGTCGCCGTTGTTTTGGTGATCTGCCTCCTGTTCTGCGGCGGCGGTCACGAAGGTGTCGTTTCGGATTATTTCGATGCATACGCAAACGGGGATGCTGAGCTCATCCTTGAGATCACGCCCGAGTATGCGTTTGAGTTCAACAAGGAAACGACCATCAAGAAGTATTACAAGAGCAATGTCCAAATGGGTGACGAAGCTGAAGCGATGTACGGTAAGGACATCGAGATCAGCTATGAGATCACCGATACCGATGAGCTCGACGAGGAAGATCTGGAAGCCTTCATCGACAATTTCAAGGAGAAAGTCGAGAACTGGGAAGACAACAATAATAAGAAGGCTATCTTTGATCCCGATACCATCGAGGGCGTTATGGACGTTGAGTGTGACGTGACTATCGAAGGCAGCAAGAAGGCGAAGGAGCAGGATATGGAGATCCGTCTGATCAACATCGACGGTGACTGGTTCCTCTACGAGAGCCGCTGGACTCCCGGTTGGTAAAATCGTATCGCTTACGATCTCCAAAGAGCAAGCTTCGGCTTGCTCTTTTTCTTTTTCCTTCTTTTTTCGTTGAAAAATCGTAAAAAAGGGGGTATAATAACTCCTACATTGACGGGAGGTCTCCATATGCTGATTGATTTTCATACCCATTGCTTTCCGGATGCGATTGCCGCCCGTGCCGTTGCGAAACTGTCGGACGCTGCCGGTGGGTTGTATCCGCACACGGACGGCACTGTTGCCGGTTTACGGGACTCGATGAAAAATCATAACGTGGATATGTCGGTAGTGCTGAGCATTGCCACGAACGCTCATCAGCAGGCGAAGGTCAATGAATTTGCCGCAGCGATCAACAATCAAACTGATGTGTTTGCCTTTGGATCGGTGTTTCCCGATAGCCCTGATGCTCTTGACGAGCTGGAGCATATCAAAGCATTGGGACTCAAAGGTGTTAAACTTCATCCCGATTATCAGGGGTTTCACGTCGATGATCCGAAAATGAAGCCGATATATCGCAAGATTTCCTCCTTGGGGCTGATCACCGTATTTCACGCCGGTGTCGATTATGGATTTCCGCCTCCGTACGGAGCTACACCGGACAAAATGATCAAAGCCTTGTCCTGGTTTGATTCGCCGGTAGTTGCCGCCCATTGGGGAGGTATCAACTGTAACGAGGCCGCATTGCAGTATTTGTGCGGCACAGACATCTATTTGGACACCTCGTTCGGGTATTCGATGATGCCGAAATACTATGCAGAAAAAATCGTGGAAAAGCACGGTACCGAGCGCATTCTGTTTGGTACGGATACACCGTGGCATACAGCATCTATGGAAATGCGTCTGTTATCAAGCCTGCGCCTGACAGACGAAGAAATGGACCGCATTACCCACACGAATGCACAAAGGCTTCTGGGAATATAAAAAAGACTCTTCCGTTTGCGGAAGAGTCTTTTGTTTTATGGCTCAGGATTAGAATATGCCGCCGACTTTCAGCAGATAGGAAACCAAAAAGACGGAAACTGCAGAGACAAGGGTTGTCCAAATTACCAATTGACCCGCCAACTCGGTGTCGCCGTCCATTTCCTGGGCCATTGGCACGCTGGATACCGCCACAGGTGTGGCAAACATCGCCACAAATGCCGCAAAATGCGCACCACCGAAGATGTCTGAGAAGAACAGCCAAGCCGTTCCAACGCCCAAAATGGGCACGATAACCGTTCGTATCACGGTGCCAAAGATGATTTCACGCTTCAAAGCGGAGATGGCGGAAAACTCGAACTGTGCACCAAGCACCAGCAGAGCGAGCGGTGTTGCGAGATTGGAGAGATAACGCAGCACGGTAAACAGCGGCTGGATCTCGTCCAAACGGAAGGAGATTTGTGCGCTTGCGAATGTGGCACGAATCCCCAGGACGACCAAGCCGAGCGCAATGCTTTGAATCAGTGGATTCTTGACAATGTCGAGCAGAATTTTTTTTACACTCGGTTTTTCGCCGCCCGAACGAAATACGGTGAGGCTGATGACAGCCAACACGTTAAACAACGGAATGACAGCAGCAGAAAGAACGGTGGCGATCATTGCCCCTTCATCACCAAACAGTGATTGAGCCAACGGAATACCGATCAAGGCATAGTTCGAGCGAAACGTCGCTTGCAGAAGAACGCCTCGACGGCCGCTTCGCTTTTCAAACCAAATGACGGCGGGGAGAGACAGTCCGAAAATCAAAAGGACAACGATGGCGCTGTAGGCGATGTATCCCAAGTCTATGGTGCCAAAATCCTGAATGTTATAGACGTTCAGGAACAGCATCGAAGGCAGAAAAACACGAAATACCAGCTTGTTCATCGCTTTGGCAAGCGATGTGTTGATAAGACCTGCTTTTTTCAAAAAATAGCCGACAACCACCGTCAGAATAATGGGGGAAACGGCGTTGACCGCAAAAATCAAAGATTCCATAGGACACCCTCATATAAAGAGAAAAAATTACCATTCCAATTCGTTCAGTGCAAGCAGAGCACGGGCGTAGATGCGCATGGCACGCTGCAAGCGATCCAGAGACACAGCTTCGTCGATACCGTGTGCACCGCCGCGGCCTGCCGGAAAATCGGCAGGGGGCAGGTTGCCGCTCATACCAAACACAAACGCGTTAGGTAACCGATGTGCATAGGTGCCACCGCTCAACAAATACGGCTTGCCGGCCTCACCGGTGACACCGTTGGCAACGTCACACAGCGTCTGTACCACGGCTGTGCCGGCATCGTTGATATACGGTTTGGTGCCGCTTATACTCGTATCAAGCGTAAAGCCATACGCTTCAGCAGCCTGCGACGCCTTTTGCACGATCTCCTCATAAGTGATACCGACAGGATAGCGGATGTTGAGAGAAAGGGTGATATATCCGTTTTCCTGCGTGATGCGCTGGGCAAAAACGGTGAGCGGGGACATCTCGGCGTGGGTGGTGGCGATCCCGAGTGTATGACCGTAGATATCTTTGGAAACGATTTTTAAGAACTCAAACACGGTGCGGTCTTGCGGTACCAAATCAGCATCCAGTAGCGCTGCGGCGAGATTAGTGATCATATTGCCGTTCGGATCGGGATGAGCACCGTGCCGAGGCGGCGTTTCGGCGGTAACGGTGTTGCCGATCACCGTGCAGAGCGGCAGTGAGGGAGGCACGGTCGTCTCTTCGAAAACCGCTGTTGCACGCCCCGGTGCTTCGGGCAACCCGGAGGTGAGGGTCAAACCGTGCAACGGTTCTTTGCTCTTTAATCGCAGAGTCATACCACCTTTACCGCCGTATCCGACGGGAAAACCGCCGTCGGGAACCAGAGACAACCGTGGCGGCGTGCAAACGTTGACAAATCCTTTAGCGTCATCGTTATCGGGTAGACCAACCATATCTTTCATTCCCGTTTCCTCGTTGCTGCCAACGTAAAGGGCGGGATTGTAGTTGAGCTTGATTCCCAATTCCTTAAATATTTTCAATAGATGGAAAATGACAGCTAATTGTCCTTTGTTATCGGTGGCACCTCGGCCAATGACACAACCCTTGTACTCAACAGCATTGTACGGTTCAAATCGCCAATCACTGCCCTCGGGAACCACGTCACCGTGCAACCAAATTCCCAGATCGGGCTGACCCTCGTCTAAAGACAAACTGACCACACCGACACCGTGATCGGTGCAGTGGAAACCTGCATCCTTTCCCATTTCCAGAACGGTATCCAGCACACGACGGGGACCTGCACCGAATGGCGCGCCGGGAAGCGCTGCTTCCTGGACACTTTTGATATTAACAAGCTGAATGGTGGTTTTGGCCAGATCGGTGCGCGCAGAGTCAATCAAACTGTCGATTTTTTCAAGGAGTGCTTCGTTCATCAAAATAACCACCTTTTCATAGTATAAATTGATATTCATATTTTACCACGATGACGTTTGGCGGTCAAGCAAAGTGTTGTAAATCGGCAAGAAAAAGCACCCCATATCCTCAGGGGATACGGGGTGCTTTTTGGAAACTTATACGCTCAAATCATCGTCGTTATCCTCGACGGTCGGCTCGCTTTGGATGACAGCAGCGAGTGCCTCGTCGGCAGTCAAGTTGAGCACTTCAAGGAGGGGGGCGTTATACTGTTTCATTGTCATATACCTCCTTATTCCATTACCAGCGACGGACGAAGTACGGCGAAGTAGTGAGTGCTGTATTCCCAGTTGGGACGACCAAGCAAGCGCTCGAGCTGTGCAGTGGTAGTAATCGTATCGTACTTACCCTCTGTCAGCGAGTACAGGGTGTTTTCGCCGGTGTACAGGTACATGCGGTAGCCGTTGCTGTAGTAGCCGTTACGGAAGATGATGATATCACCGATCACCATATCCGATTCATACACAAGGCGAGTGCGGTCGTGTGTCCATCTGGGCGTGTGCAGACGTTCGCCGCCGTACAGCGTGGGAGCAATCATGTTGCGATAGGTGCTGTTCTCGGTGGAGGGCTGCATCGCATAGTAGAGCGTGCTGGTGGTGCTGATGTTTTTAACAAAGCCCTTCTCGCCCAACGCCACCGTTTCAAGATCGGTGTCAGCGAAGGTGACATCCTGAATACCGGCGTTTTTGTAGATCTCGTTGATCAGCTCAAAGTCACGCAGCTCGGTGCCGTTTGCGATGAGCTCTTTCAGTGCATCCACAATCGCGGTTTGCTCGCTCTCGGTGAAGGTGTTGCCGACCGTGATAGCCGGGCAATCCACTGCGACGTCGTTAATGGTGGTCGTGCTGACGATCTTGGTGCCGCTTGCGGTATCGTCGTTTACACGCACCGTATAGGTAACCGTGGTGTGCTTGTTAGCCGCCAAAGTCACGTTCCAAGTGATCTTGCCGTCCGCTACCACGCCGTTGCCGGTGTTGGAAAGGTAGGTGGCGCCGGCGGGGAGATTCTCAACGATGGTCAGCGTTTTGGCTTCGTCGTTGGTGTTGCGCAGATCGAACGTGAAGGTCAGCTCAGTGCCGGTATTTACCGTCTTGCCGAGGCTGTAGGGAACCAGCTTCTGCGCCACAATGCCGCTCAGGTTGTTCAAACGATTCTGGGTGTTCTGCGGAATCGCCTTGGTGAAGCCATTCAGCGGGCGGACGATAACGGTGTGATATACACGGCTGCCGAAGATGTAGTTGGAAGCCGTGGGGTTGAGGAAATAGTCTTCAACCTGACCATACAGGATAGCCGGCTCGACGATTTCCACAGCCGGTTTGCCGTTGCCGCCGTAACGATAAACAGAACCGGAGCAGTGGATCATCTTACCGTTGCCGATGTACATCATTACGTGACCGGAAGTGTCGGCGCGGCGGACAACCATCAGATCGCCGGGCTGCAAGGTGTCGAGGAACTGCTGTGCAATTTCAGCCTTTTCTTCTTCGGTATGCGTTGCAGTGATGGTGCTGCCGGACTTTTCTCGCAGGAAGTTAAATACCTTATACTGCGTAGAACCTGCCAACTGAGAGGTAGTGAACATGCCGATGTCGTAGTTCAAAGCAAAGTAGTAGCTGTCAAACGTGAATGCGGCGCAGTTCGTGTACTTGATGTTATCGATGGTCGCATCCTCGGGAGAATCCTCGCGAATCTTCCAACGATACTCTGTGTAAGAACCGTCATAAGTATCCGGTCCGCCGTAGTTGTAGTCTGTGTCGGAATACTGCACCTTGTCGCCGCGCATAAAGAAGGCTTCGGCGGTCTTGATAACAGCATTCTGCTCGGGAGTGTAGCTCTCTTCGGCGGGGATTTCATCGGGATCCGAAGAGGTGGATGTGAAGCCCGTGCGCGGGCGCAATACAACGTATGCCTGCGATGTGGTCAGCGTATTCAACAGAGCCATGTCGGCCTGCTCGGTACCGCCGGTGGACTTGACTTTCATCAGACCCTTGTCGCAGTAGATGTACAGCGAGACGGCGTCATCAACTTTAACGATAATGACGTCACCGATCATCAGATCCTTTTCGGCGACCGAAGCGGCAGGAGCACCCTTAACGCCTTCGATGGGGCCGGTGATATCCGCGCCGCCAAACAATGTGGGGGCGATGTTATCCAGATGATTGTTGGTGCCGCTCTGCGCTTTGCCGGTGCTGTCGGTATAGCTGTAAGAGGTAATGCCGGTGCCGTTGATAATGCTGTTCAAAATTTCTGCAGCGCTGTAGCCGTCATAGACGGATTCCGTGCGGTAACCGGTAAAGCCATTCGTGAAAGAGGTGTAATATGCCCAGTACACAAAGGTCATATCGGAGTAATGGGAATCAGCAAGCGCCTTCATGGCTTTGTTGAAATACTGGGCATCCGCCGAGTTAACAACGCGCTCGATGTAGATCGGATAATCGATCGTGGCATTGACATTGCCAACCTGAGCCGTTGTGGGTTCAACCGTGCCGCCGTTGCACAGGGCAGTGTCGTTGTCCACGCGGACAGTATAGCTAAAGGTCTTGGTCTCGCCGGCGTTGATGGTAGCAGTCCACACCGCATTCTTGGTGATGAAATCATCCGCACCGTCCACATAGGTGGTGTTCTCGGGAATGGGATCAAACACGGTGATGGGGCCGCTCTCGCTGCCCTCGTTCTTTACGGTGAGAGTGTAGGTGATTTTCTCATTCGGGCCAATCGCGTGGGAGGCGGGGAGGGAGGCTGTCTTATCGACAACTAAGCCCTCAACCGTCTGTACGGGCGGGAGGATCGGGACAACAGCGCTGATGCTGTTGGTGATTTCATCGCATTCGATGGTGACGATCTGGCCGTCAGCATCCTGCAGACGGGCATAGCCGCGAGCCGTGTAGAAACGGTCGTAGTGCATCGTCAGCATGATGGATGCAAAGTCGATGTAGGAATCGGTGTAGTCCACCAATTTGAACACGCCACTGTTGGCAGTGTAAGCCTTGCTGACCCACATTCTGCCGGTGCCACTTGTGCTTTGGTTTGCGAGGGCATTCGCATAGTTCAGTTCGGTTTTGTTTTCCTCGCGCTTCAGCAGCGAACCGAGTTCCAGTACGGTGTATTCCTTGCCGCCGTACAGCACCGTCATTGCACTGCTGCTCTCATCGAACGTCACCGCGAGGTTCATACGGGTGAGGAAGCGGATACCGTCATACACGAGCTCATCGTCTTCGTTCAGATAGTAGTGGAACGAGGTACCGATGGTGTTCACCCGGAAGTTCTGCTCCGTGGAAGGAACGAACTCGGCCGAGATGGTCGCACGCTTGTCGGGCATTTCAAACTGGAAGGTGTTACCTGCCGATTCACGACCGAACTCAGGGAGAGTCGTCCAGGATTCGTTCAGAATACGCATGGTAGTACCATCGCTCAGCGTGTACTTGAGGCTGCCGGGCACCATGATATAGCCGTCATCGGGAGTTACCGTTACGGTGACGATATCGCCGGCTTCCAATTCGCCGAATACGGCATCCGAGGACAGCGAGCCGTTCTGAAGAGAAACGTCGGGCGTGACGTCAAGCAGTTCGTTAAATACTTTGATGGTGCAGGAAACCTCTTCCAACAAACCGGACTTCGCCGTGATGGTCGTCGTACCGGCGGACAGTGCGGTGATATTGCCGTTTTTGTCCACGATGGCAACGGCTTCGTTGCTGCTGGACCACTCCACGCGGTTGAAGGTTGCATTTTCGGGCGAAGCGGTTACGGGCAGGGTGGTGGTATCACCGACCTCGAGGTTCATCTCGGTCGCGCCCAGCGTAATGGACTCTGCGGTGCCGAGCTCGTAGAACGAGATATTGTCAAAGTACAACGGCTGGGTTGTCGAGCTGTTGCCGAAACCGAGAATATAGTTGCGGTTGATAGACGCCTTCGTCTCAAAATAGAACTCGTAATGCTTCCATTCGTTCGCATTCGGTGTGACCCACTGCCAACCGGAAGCGTTGTAGGAGGTTTTGCTGGAACCGAACACCGTTCCGTAAGAACTACTCGTAGTGAAAGCCTTAACTTCCCCGGTGTTGCCTTTTACGTCAAAGGCAATGACATATTTTTTGTTAGGTACGGCGGGTAGGTAATAATAATAGCTAGCAGAGGTGGTATTGGCGGGAATCTTCAACATATGATTGCCGTCTGTATCCTCAACGACCACTCGTGTTGTGGAATTGATGAGAGCACTCGTCCACTTTGTCGTGTTGCTCGCAACCGACTCAAAATCACCGCCGGAAACCAGGTCGCCGTCGAATGCAACGGTCACCTTGCACGAATGGCTTTCGCCCGCCGCGTTGGTGGCGGTGACGATCGCCGTTCCGCTGGCGCCAACGACCGAATAGAACAACCCGGTGGAAGCGTTGCTGATTTTAACCACACTGGTGTCACTGGAAGTCCAGGTCAGCGTTTCGGCGTATGCTTCTCCGCCAATGGTAAGTGCGGGTACTGCCGAATACATCGTGTAACTGGTGATCGACGGGCCGATATACAACTCGTCCTTCGCCAGTTTGAACGTATCGTTCGCCGAAATGTTCGAAACGGTAACAGCACAAGAAGCTGAGAAGTCGCCGGCTGTGGCGACGATGACCGCTGTGCCGCTGCTGACTGCTTTAACGGTGCCGTTTTCCACGGTGGCAACCGTCGCGTCAGTCGAACGCCACGTGATCTCTTCTGCCAGTTCGGCGCCTTCGGGTACTACCGACACGGTCAGTGTTTCTTCATCGCCGGCGTTCATTTCCAGTTCAGTTTTGTTCAGCGCAATTCCCTTAGCAGCCACTTTGGTAACTGTGACGGCACACGTGGTGGTCAGCAGACCGCACTTCGCGGTGATGGTGGCCGTGCCGGGGGCGACGGCGGTAACAACACCGTTTTTATCCACGGTAGCGACCGCTTCGTCGCTGGAGGTCCACTGAGCGCGGTTCAGGGTAGAATCAGCAGGGGAGGCAGTCAGCGTCATCTGGGAGGTTTCGCCCTCCATCAGCGTCAGCGTCTCGGCGTTCATCGCCACAGACTCGGCGGTGCCAAGTTCGATGACCGACACGTTATCAATATAGATCGGATTGGTGTTGGTACCGCCGCTAATATTTTGGTTACCAAATCCTAAAATAGAGCTGCGAGCAAACGAGGAAGTAGTAGTGATTTTCCAACTGTATCGTTTCCAACTGTCTGCTTTCGGCGTGGCATATTTCCAACCGTTACTGGTGGTTCCGGAAAAGAAAATGGGCTTGATTTCGCCGGTATCACCCTTGATATCAAAAGAAACAAGATACGTCTTGTTAGCTTCGCCGACCAAATTGTAATACCACAAGTCGGTTTTGCCGGAGGGAATCTCCAAGCAGTGGTTACCGTCCGCTTCGGTGATAATTGTACCGGTTTTCAGAACGTCACCTGTCCAGCGGTTACTGTCGTTACACGCAGTGTTTTCAAAGTGGCCGCCTGCAACACGTTCGCCATCCCATGTGACATGTACCGTGCAGGAATGACTTTCGCCGGCGGCGTTGGTTGCTGTGATGACAGTAGTGCCAAGACCATTGGAGGCAATTCTTCCACTGGTGGCGTTAACGCTGGCCACGGAAGATTTGCTGGTGGTCCACGTTAAGGTCTCGGTGTACGGTTTGCCGTCCATGGTCAAAGCCGGAGAAGCACCGTATACAACATACGTACCGCTGTCCATCGGAGCCAGGTACAGCTCATCGTACATTAGTTTGAAGGTGTCACCTTCGGCAGCGACCGGCAATACCAGACCGGTGATCGTGCAGGTGAGAACCAACACGGCAACCAGCAGCATCGCTAAGGACTGTCTGATTGATTTCATAAAAAACTCTCCTTTATATGGTGACAATAACCGATGTTAGCTTTATAATATCATATTAGGAAAGATTTTTCTTGCCAGAAAAGGTTTTATTAGTGCCATTTTTTGACCATTTTATACCAAATATATAAGGGAAAGTCATTTTTTGTAATTGTTGATGACTAACAGCGGGTTTTACGTGTTTGAATAGCAAAATGAAAATAAAAAAACAAAGGACCGCCGAGAGGCGATCCTTAGCTTTTTTGGATCCCCCAGTTGGACTCGAACCAACGACACCCACTCTTGCGGTGCCCGGCTCTGTCTGCGGCGAATATGTCGCCTTGCCAATCGCCGACCGCGGCGCCAACCCTTGCTCGCTGCATCTGCCGCAGGCAGCGCTCGCAAGCGTTGCAGTTAACAGCCGCCACGCGGCTGTTAACACGGGTGTCAATTTGAGTGCAGCAAAAAAATAAAAAACAAAGGACCGCCGAAAGGCGATCCTTTATTTTTGGCTCCCCCAGTTGGACTCGAACCAACGACACCGCGGTTAACAGCCGCGTGCTCTACCGACTGAGCTATGAGGGAATGTCTGTGGGGAAGAGTCCCCACGTTGGTGACCCGTACGAGATTCGAACTCGTGTTGCCGGCGTGAGAGGCCGGAGTCTTAGGCCACTTGACCAACGGGCCGGATGGTACACCATCAGGGACTCGAACCCTGGACACCCTGATTAAGAGTCAGGTGCTCTACCAACTGAGCTAATGGTGCGTGTCAAACTGCTTGACTATAATACACTATCATCCGACGGTTGTCAAGGGTAATTTTTAATTTTTTCTTTCTTTTTTTAACATTTTTATTTATCTTTCCTTTTGCAGTGGATTTGGAGTGCGCACAAAGAGGAACAGCAGTGCAATATACACCCCTCCCAAGCAAAGTATGCCAAGAAATGTCAGCCATATACCGGCGTCGGTGAAGGAAGAAAACGACAGAAGACGGGTAACCCCTAAGGCAGCGGCGGCTGCCAGGCAGGCGCAAAGGAACGGACGCAGGATCCACGTATCCCACTGAATACGCATCCCCGTAACCTTCATCAGACGGTGGACGTTCAAAAACGATGTCAGCAGATTGCTGATAACCATAATAACCAGGAACGATCCCATACCGAAATACGGAACCAGCATAAAGATCAAAACAATGCGCAAGGCGGAGTCGGTAACACTGTATTTCAGAGAACTGTTTTGCTGATTCAGCCCTTTTAAGATGCCGTCAACGATGCTTTCCGTATACATGATCGGCGTCAGCGGTGCCAAAACCCGCAGATACACGCCGACCTCGGAGCTGTTATACAGAAGGACCCCGATCTCTCTTGAAAACACAGTAAAAACGGCGCCGATGACAATGGAACTGTGCAGTGTGATCCGCAAAGCCTTCTCCACGGCGGCGTGAATGCGATCGTGTCGGTTGAGAGCATTGGCAGCGGAGATTTCGGGAATGAGCAGCGTTGCCATAGCGGATAAAAACGAGGCAGGAAAGAAAATCAAAGGGAGTGCCATTCCCTTTAATGCGCCAAACTGCGAAAGACCCCGTTCTCTGGACCCGCTGTACGTTGCGATACTGTTCGGCACCAAAATGTTCTCGATCGTGCGCAAAATAGTGTGCAGATACCGTCCTGCCGTGATCGGAATAGCAATGGTCAGGAGCTTGCGCACGACCGAGGTAATGGGTGGTGCGTGGCGATCGGCAAGGTCGGCTTTGAGCCGACGCTTATCCAACTGGTATCCCACGGCAACGCAGCCGCAAGCCGCCCATTCGGCGACGGTGTCACCAACCATGACGGCGGTGCAGGCGATACCGATACCGAACGCCGAGAAGCGCTCTAAGAGGAAAACGACAATACCGATTCGGACGGCTTGCTCCAACAGCTGCGCCCGAGAGGAAACTGCCACACGCCGACGGGCAATGAAATACCCACGAAGACAGGAAGAAAGCCCCATTGACGGCAGACTCAGCGACAGTACACGCAATGCCGTAGTCGCACGAGCATCCTTGATCCAATAGACGCTGATCGGCTCGGCGGCTCCATAAATAATGGCGGCAGATACCACTCCGAGAAGTAAGCTGAGCAGAAGCGAACGCCTAAGAATCCGACGAACGGAGATTGCCGTACCACGGGTCAATTCATCGGCAACCAGACGTGTTACTGCTGTGGAAATTCCGGAGGTTGCAAAGGTTGATCCCAGCACGTAAATTGATACGATCAGTTGGTACAACCCCATGCCTTCGGCGCCGATCTTATTGGACATATACATCCGAAAAAAGATACCTACCGCGCGCAAGATCAGCGAGGTGACGGTCAAAATTGCGGCATTTTTCAGGAAAACGGAGTGGCGTCGCACCGCAGATACCTCCTGTTACAAATTGTTATACCACGTGATAAGAAAATCCCAAAAATAGCGATCGACTTCTCCGGTTTCCGCAAAACCGGCGATGCGTTGAAGGTCCTTGACACGTGCGGCGGTCGCCTCGTCGTATTCACCGTTGACAACGAGGTCTGTGACCGTTCCATGTGTTCCTGTCACGTCGTTCAGTATCGCTTGTAAAACGTAGATGAGATTCCCTCTGTCACCACGTTGAATGACGTGCTGCGGTGAGGGAAAGTGCTGTGCCGTTTGTGGCGCAGACAGCAACGTCAGGGCGTCCGGATAATCGGATGAAAGCCGCTCCCAGGTATCAAAATCTACAGCTCCCGTTATCGGCAAGCCGTGTGCTTGCTGAAACGCACGTACGGCTTCGGCAGTTTTGTCGCCGTAAATTCCGTCTACGGCAATCTCAAGATAGTTATTATCCGTCTGTGAGATGATGCGAAGATACTCTTGAATTTCACGAATGTGATCTGCTCGTTGCCACGGTGTGTATGTCAAGACGGCACCTCCTGACCAATGGTATAGCCCGGGTTCTGACCGATTTGCTTTTCCATACCTACAGCCAGATCTTCGTACAAATCTGCGATCAATCCCCAGGTTACCGCTCCGACCACTCCGTTCGGTGACAAACCGAATTCCTGCTGAAACGCCTTGACGGCTTCTTCGGTTTGTTCGTCAAAAGTTCCGGTGATTGCGGGGGCGGAAATAGCGGGATAGACGGTGGATATGACCGCAAGATACTCCTGAAGATAGGTCACGTATGGTCCCGTTGTTCCTAATGTCAGCGGTTCACCCGGATAGGGAGCAATGCGGTTTTCGGGAATTGTCAGTGTATCGACGATCCCTCGATAAGCGTTGTAGAGCTCGTTCCACGTTTGCTCACCGACAATGCCATCCTCCGGTAAGTTGACGGTACGTTGAAAGGCACGGACGGCATTCTCGGTTGTTTCATCGAATTCATCACCAATCGGAATAGGGGGAACGGTACTGTAAAAATTACCGACCACTGCTAAAAAATAGCGGAGGACACGCACGTCGGTGCCGCTGTCTCCCAATCGCAGCACCTCGGAAAATTGCTTGCGTACTTCCTCCAAGGCAATGCCCTCGGAGTCCAGCTCTGCCAAGCGTTTTACACTGGTGTACAGGTAGGCGATACGGTACCAGGTCTCTTTTCCGATGATCCCGTCCGCCGTTAGACCGAAAATCCTTTGAAAAGCCCGAACAGCGGCATCCGTGCCGGTGCCAAAGATGCCGTCGACCGTTTCGATTTTCGGAATGGCGGGATAGTTGCGGGAGATACGGTTGAGTTGGATCTGCTTGGTAAGGACATCATTGCTGATGTCGCCGAGACGAAGCGGTGTGCCGGGGTAGGAGGGCTGATTGTTCATAACGGGTGCATCAGTCACGATTTCGATCGTGTCGCCGTAATACTCCTTCAGGATTTCGACAGAATTGAGTCCCTGCTCCGCAAGCGGTACGGTGCCCCACTGAGATAATCCGTCACATGTGCTGGTGGTGCCGTTACAGTATTGCGTGAAGTATGGTTCGACCGTTCCCTCACGTCGCACGTAGTCGTTGAAGATCTCATCGACCAAGTGGCTGATATTGTCAAAAATATCACGGTTTTGTACGAAAGATTGATCGAATTGGGTGTTATTCGTGATGTCAAAATTGTATCCCCGACTGGGATACCACTCCGTATAGATGCGGTTGAGCGCAAAGGAGATCTGCGCCAGAATATTAGCACGTAGGGCGCTGACAGGCCACGTAGGATAGATTTCGCTGGAAGCAACGTTTTTGATATAATCGGGGAACGGGACGGTGACGTTCGGCGCATCGACGTTAGGAGCGCCTAAATGGACGGTGATGGTATCCGGAACAAACGGCAGATCAGCCATAATCTGACCTCCTTTACAGGTTGTTTCGTGGGACGGAAAAGCGCAGTTCTGAGGTGGCGGGATCGCCGAATTCCGGCAAAGGGATCATCGTGACGGGCTGTACGGTGGGAACGTTTCCGAATAGCGGAACGTCGCTGTTCAGTACGGAAAAATACCCCGGAGCAGCGATGTGGATATCGTACGTAACCAACGGAATATTCTCAGTCGGTTGCTGCGTCAGTAAAGGGTCGGTTGCCGGCAGGACGACGGTCTCGGTCAAGCCGCTGTTATCGGTTGTGAGCATGTACAAGGGTGCGGTTTGCCCGGCAGGGCTGACGGTGACAACAGCACCGCTTACGGGAATGGCCAGATTGGCAGCGGTGACACGGATCTGCAGAGTTGTTTGAGACGTGGCGCCTGGTGATTTTGGCTGAGTGATCGCAGCAGTGACAGGCTCTGATTGCTGCTGTAATGCCAGCAGCTCCTGACGGTATTTTTCCCGCAAAGAATAAAAATCGGGTGTATCCGGTTTCATGGTATCCCACCTTTCTTGCGATACCAATGTATATGTGAAGTGAGAGTGAAAAAAGAACAAAAACGCCGTCCTGTCGGTAAAGACAGAACGGCGTTTAGCAGACGATAGATTACTTTTTCTGTGTCAATTCCTCCAAGCAGCGGGAGCAGACGGTGCGTCCACGATGCTCGATTGTGGCGCTTTCACCACAGAAAACACAAGAGGAGGCATGCTTTCGCAACACGATATTTTCACCTTCCACAAAGATTTCCAAAGGCGATTTATCGGCAATGTCCAGCGTTCGGCGAAGTTCAATGGGAAGAACGATACGACCGAGATCGTCCAGCTTTCGCACGATACCGGTGGATTTCATAGCGAACACCTCCTTGTTTGCAGCACTACGATACCATATTTGTAAAAAAATGTCAAGAAAAAGTGGCGATGCGAAAAAATGGTCGAAGAGAAGAGAAAAGTTAAAGAAATTGGTTGAATACCATTTTAAAAAGTGTTATTATAAAATGTAATGTTTTTTTCAAAGGCGGATTATGTGATGAGTTATAAGCGCTGGACATTTTCTCAATTGAATAAGGAACTTGCCGGCGAGCTTTCTGCCGAGTGCGGCTTGGATCCGCTCCTGTGTTTGTTGCTGACCGGTCGTGGGATTACCGATTCTTCGGAAGCGCTGGATTTTTTGGTTGGAAATGAATTGAGTTGCGATCCGTTTTCTTATGCTGATATGGATGCGGCGGCAGATCGGATACAGCGTGCGATCGATACCTTCGAAAGCATCGCTGTCTATGGGGATTATGATGCAGACGGTATTACGGCGACGGTGTTGCTGTATACTTATCTGCGAGACCGTGGCGCACGGGTGCAGTACCGTCTTCCGAGACGTGACGGCGAGGGCTACGGTCTTCATCGGGAAAGCATCGATGAACTGTTGGATTGCGGCGTTAATCTGATCGTTACGGTCGACAACGGCATTACCGCTGTCGAAGAAATTGCGTATGCCAACGCCTGTGGTATCGACGTAGTTGTGACCGATCATCATCAGCCCTCGGATCGTTTGCCGTCTGCCGTGGCGGTGGTGGATCCGCACCGCCGTGATTGCCCGAGCGAGTTTAAGGATCTTGCGGGCGTTGGCGTGGCTTTTCAACTCGTCTGCGCCCTGGAGGGCGACACCGACCGCATACTGGCTGAATATGCCGATCTGGTAGCGCTGGGAACGTTGGCGGACGTTATGCCGCTGCATGGCGATAACCGCGTATTGGTTCGCCGCGGCCTGCAGCTGCTCAATCGGGCGGATGGCCGTCTCGGATTACGCCGTTTGCGTGAATTTGGCGGTGTTGAAAAGGCGATGAACGCCACCGGTGTAGCGTTTACGATCGCCCCTCGCATCAATGCGGCAGGACGTATGGGTGATCCGTATAAGGCGGCAGCGTTGCTGCTGAGCGAGGATGAGGAAGAGGCGTCGACGCTGGCGAATGAGGTTCATCAGCTGAATAACGAGCGTCAGACGACCGAGACGGAGATCCTTAAAGGATTATTGGACTCGCTGGCGGCGGATCCGGATCTGCTTTCACAGCGCGTTTTGGTCGTATGGGGCGATCGGTGGCATCAAGGTGTGTTGGGCATCATTGCCGCCCGTTTAATGGAACGTTTTGGGAAGCCTTGCTTGGTTCTCACGGTGGAAAACGGGATTGCTCGCGGATCGGGTCGCAGTATGAAAGGGTTTTCCCTTTACAATGCGCTCGCAGCGTGTGAGGATTGCTTGCTGGGCTTTGGTGGTCACGAGCAGGCTGCCGGTCTGACGGTGGAAGCGGAACGGTTGCCGGAGCTTCGGGAACGGATCAACCGGTATGCGCAGGAGGCTGTCCCGACGATGCCTGTCTCAGAACTGACGGTGGATTGTCGTTTGCGTCCGGGCCAGATCACAGCGGATATTTTGTTGGCACTATCGGCACTTGAGCCGGTGGGCGCCGGTAATCCTCGTCCGTTGTTTGCGCTGATGCGTATGACGCTGGAGCACATGGAGGCTGTTGGCGGCGGTAAGCATATGCGCCTGACACTGACACGGGACGATGCCCGCATTACAGCGATGAAATTTTCAACGGCGGCGGATGCTTTTCCGTACCGTGTCGGTGAGACGGTCGATTTGTTGGTATATTTGGATCGCAATGAATACCACGGTGTGGTAAGCGTATCGATTGTTGTAAAGGATATTCACCTGAGCGAGTTGCCGCAGGAAGAACTTATTGAGTCGATAGGTTCTGTTGATGCGGTCGTTCGTCGTGATCTGCCTGCGGGTGCGACGGTCCGTCTGCCGGAGCGGGAATGCCTCGCACGGGTATATCGCTTTTTCAAGCAGCAGCCGTTTACAGGCTCTTTGGATGTGCTGTGTTCTCGTCTAAAAACGCCGTCTTTTACTTGTACGGATATTTTGGTCGCCTGCCGTATGCTGCGTGAAGCAAAGCTGATAACATGGCGTGATGAAGGGGATACTGTTTTCGTCGGTGTTCGTGAGACGTCGACAAAGGCGGATCTGACTCAAACGGCAACTGCCGTCTACTTAAACGGAATGAAGGAGGTGTGACCGCTTTGGTAAAGGAAATCAAGTACAAAGAGGATGCGATTGCCGCTTTGCGTGAAGCAATCGGAGATAACGAGAAAAACTATAATATGGATATGATCCACCGTGCGATTGACTTGGCTTGTGAAGCACACAGCGGTCAATACCGTTATTCCGGTGGCGATTACGTGTGTCACCCGTTGCAGGTGGCGTGTATTTTGACAGAGCTCGGTATGGATAATGAGGCTGTTGTGGCGGCCATTTTGCACGACGTGGTGGAGGACACCAGCGTAGAGCTTTCGGAAATTCGCCAGCAATTCGGCAATGACGTAGCGCTGCTGGTCGACGGTGTTACCAAGATCACGCAGATGCCGTTTTCCACCAAAGAGGAGCAGCAGGCGGAAAACGTGCGTAAAATGCTGATGGCGATGTCGCAGGACATTCGTGTCATTATCATAAAATTGGCGGATCGGCTGCACAATATGCGTACCAATTCCGGTTGGGATCCGCAAAAGCGGCGTGACAAGGCAAAGGAAACGTTGGACATTTACGCTCCGATTGCTCATCGCCTCGGTATCCGTGCGATCAAGGATGAACTGGAGGATATCTCGATTCGTTTGCTCGATCCGATGGCGTGCCAGGAGATTGAGGAGAATCTGGATATGCACAGCCAGGACCGTGCGGCGTTTCTGGCGGATATTCAGCAGCGCTTGCAGGAACGGATGCAGGAATACAATCTTACTCCCTACATCGGAGGACGTATCAAGAGCATTACGGGTATTTACCGCAAGATGTATATGCAAGGGCGTTCGTTTGACGAGATCTACGACATCTACGCCGTGCGTGTTATCGTTGATACGGTGAACGATTGCTATAACGTGCTGGGTATCGTCCACGATCTGTTTCGTCCGATTCCCAATCGGTTCAAGGACTATATTTCAACGCCGAAAAGCAATATGTATCAATCACTGCATACCACGGTGATCAGTCAGGAAAAGATTCCCTTCGAGGTACAGATCCGTACGTGGGAAATGCACCACACGGCGGAGTACGGTATTGCGGCGCACTGGAAATATAAGTTGGGGATTCAGAAGAAGGATCGCCTGGAGGATAAAGTGGCGTGGGTGCGTCGTTTTATCGAAAATCAGCAGGATGTGGACGATGCGGTCGACATTGTGCGTTCGATCAAAACCGACCTGTCCTCTGATGACGTGTTCGTGTTTACGCCTCGGGGTAAAGTTGTTAACCTTCCCAGCGGCTCTACCGTTATTGACTTTGCCTATGCCATTCATTCCGAGGTTGGCAATAAGATGGTCGGTGCCAAGGTGGACGGCCGTATCGTGTCGATCGATTATCAGGTCAAAACCGGTGAGATCGTGGAGATCCTTACCTCGTCGGCTCCGAACCGTGGGCCGAGCCGTGACTGGCTGCAGTTGGTGAAAACCAGTGAAGCCCGCAATAAGATCCGTTCTTGGTACAAGCGGGAGCGGCGTGAAGAAAATATCGAGCAGGGCAGAGAAGAATTAGAGCGTGAAATATCTCGGAACTGCATTCGTATGCCCGAGGAGGAGTTGCAGGAATTCCTGTTGGCGCAGGCCAAGCGGCAGCACTGTGCTACGCTGGATGATTTTTATGCAGCGATCGGTTACGGCGGTATTTTGCTGTCCCGTCTGATTCCTCGCCTGAAGGAAGAGTCGCAAAAGTATATCAAGGCGGAAACCGTTACGCCGGAGAGCGTAACGTCTACCCGCCCGCATAAACACCATAACGGCGGCGTTATCATCGAAAATATGGATAATTGTCTGGTCAAGTTTGCTCGGTGCTGTAATCCGGTGCCGGGGGATTCGATCGTGGGCTTTATCACCCGTGGCTACGGTGTTTCGATTCATCAGCGTGATTGCGCCAACGTGCCTCGTGATCTAAAAAACTGTGCTGAGCCGGAGCGGTGGGTGTCGGTTACCTGGGAGGACTCGGTACGTGAGGAATTCAAGGCCGAACTGCACATTATGGCAACCGACCGCATTGAATTACTGGCGGATATTACTGCCCAATTGGCGGCAATGCACGTGATGATCTACGGTATGCAGGCACGTGAGAGCCGTGGCGGTAAGGGCGAATTGCTGATGACGGTCGGTGTAAACAGCGTGCAGCATTTGCAGGAGGTTATCACCCGCCTGAAGCGTATTAAGGGTATTGAAGAAATTGAACGAAGCGGAGTGTAATGCAGATGAAAGCGGTATTTCAGCGGGTATATGATGCCTCGGTAACCGTGGAGGGGCGCACAACCGGTAGTATCGGCGCCGGTGCGTTGATTTTGTTGGGCGTGATGCGGGAGGATACTGCGGAGCAGGCGGCGCTTATGGCGCAAAAGATCGCTAATCTTCGTGTGTTTACCGATGAAAACGATAAAATGAATCTTTCACTGTTGGATATTGGTGGCGAAGCCTTGGTGGTCTCTAATTTCACGTTGGCCGCCAATTGTTCCCACGGTCGACGCCCCGAGTTTATGGCGGCGGCACGTCCCGAAGTGGCCGAGCCACTGTATGAGCGGTTTATGGACGAGCTGCGTTCCTTGGGTATTCGCGTTGCCTCGGGTGAATTCGGAGCGGATATGACCGTGGCGATGAACGGGGAAGGCCCTGTGACGATTCTTTTGGATACCGTGGATTGGGAGAAGAAGTAATGAGGGTATCGTATTATCCTGTGGGCGATTATCAGGCCAACTGTGTTATCGTGTCGGATGAAGCACGCCGAGCGGTTGTGGTCGATCCGGGGGATGAGGCAGTCAGGCTGCTGCAGCGGTTGACCGAACAGGAACTGCAGGTCGAAGCGATTTTGCTGACCCATGCGCATTTTGATCATATGCTGGCAGTGCGTGAATTGATAGAAGCAACCGGCGCCCCGCTGTATGTTCATGCCGAGGATGCTGCGGCACTGTCGGATGTGGGACGCAGTTTGATTCCACCGCACCGACGTCCATATACGTTGTCGGCGGATCGGCTGCTGCAGGACGGCGATACGGTGACTGTTGGAGAACTGGTGCTGAAGGTATTGCATACGCCGGGTCATACGCCGGGAAGCTGTTGTTATCGGTGCGGTGACCTGCTGATTGCCGGTGATACCCTGTTTGCCGGTAGTGTTGGCAGAACGGATCTTCCGGGTGGAGACACGGCGCAGTTGTTTCAAAGTCTACGGCGTTTAAAGTCTCTCGATGCGACCGTTCGAGTGATTCCGGGACACGGTGAAGAAACCACGATCGGCTACGAATGTCGCTACAATCCTTTCCTTGCGGGAGCGTAATTATGGTTTTATTACTGCATGGTCATACTTATCATTTTGAATTACAAAATATTTGCCGTTTGTTTTTTCCGAGTGAGAAGATCATCATACCGGACGACGGGCTCTGCCCGAGTGACGGTATTGTAGCGGAAACCCGTCTTGAGCGGGGAGATGCAAAAACAACGCTCACGTGTCGGCTCTTGTGGGATGACTTTGATGAGACACAGTCGGCTGAGGTGGATAATGCGCATCCGGAATACCGTGACGAGTGCGAATTGGTATTGTGCGATCTGCTGTACCGTTTATTTGTGCGTATGTGCGGCGTTTCGCAGGACTGGGGAATTGTGACCGGCGTTCGTCCGGTGAAGCTTCTGCGGCGTTTAACGGCGGAATACGGTGAGGATAAAGCCGTGGCTTGGTTGCGGGACCGTTTGCTGGTCAGTGAAACCAAACTGCAGCTTTGCCGCAACACGTTGGCAGCAGAGGACGCCTTGCTGGGATTGTCACGCCCTGATTCATTTAGCTTGTACGTTTCTATCCCGTTTTGTCCGACACGGTGTGATTACTGCTCTTTTGTCTCGCAGACGGTGACACGAGCGGCAAAGCTGATGCCGGAATACGTCGATTTACTTTCCGAGGAGATTGCCTATACCGGTGCGATTGCCAAGGAATTGGGTTTACGCCTGGAGACGGTATATTTTGGTGGCGGTACGCCAACCACGCTGTCGGCAGCGCAACTGAAGCAGCTGACTGATGCGGTAGAACGGCATTTCGATCTTTCTACCGTACGAGAATATACGGTGGAGGCGGGACGTCCCGATACCGTATCTGAGGAAAAACTGCGAACGCTGAAGGCGGCGGGGGTATCCCGTATCAGCATAAATCCCCAGACGTTGAACGATGCCGTGTTATTGCATATTGGTCGCAAACATACGGTGGAACAGTTCTACGAAGCGTTCGATATTGCACGCCGATGCGGTCACAGCAATGTCAACACCGACTTGATTGCGGGGCTCCCGACCGACACGTATGATAGCTTCTGCCGTACGATGGAAGGAATTCTTTCGCTTTCGCCGGAAAGCGTTACCGTACATACACTATCGATGAAGCGAGCGGCGAATTTGACATTACAAAAGCGAGCGGATTATCGAACGGCCGATGATGCGGCTCGTATGGTCTCACATACGGCACAGATTCTACCGCAAAATGGCTATCACTCCTATTATTTGTATCGGCAGAGCCGCACGGTGGGGAATCAGGAAAACGTTGGCTGGGCCAAGCCCGGCTGTGAAGGGTTGTATAACGTGTTCATTATGGATGAGACACATACGATCCTGGGATGCGGTGCGGGGGCTGTTTCTAAGCTGAAGCAGCCGGGGACCGATTATTTGGAGCGCGTTTTTAACTACAAATTCCCGTACGAATACAACGCCGATCTGCAGGAGATGCTGAAGCGCAAGGATGAAGTTCGTACGTTTTATGAACGGATCAGGCAAGCACCCGGCAACGGATGATCGGCGCTTTTGAACAAAAGGGTTGTATTTTTTGCCGAGATTTTCTATAATGATTCTGTAAGAACGAAAAAGGAGAGATTCGTATGTCAACTTTTGAAGATGTTTTGTCCTGCGCAAAATCGGTTGCGCAAACGGCCGGTAAAAAAACCGAGGAGTTTGTGGAAATGACCATCGTTCGAGTGGAGATAGCCGATCTTCGCCGTGAGATCTCTGCCTTGTATGAGGGCTTGGGCCGCTTGGTTTACGATAGCCGCACTGCTAACGAGCCGGTTGAGGATATGGTGGAAGCGTGCGTTGAGCAGCTGAAAGTATTGCAGGCAAAGCTTGAAAAGCTGGAAGATAAAGTGATGGAAAGCAAAAATGTCATTCGTTGCGATTGCGGCACGCTGAACGTCAACACGGCCATGTACTGCAACCAGTGCGGTAAGCAGCTCGATTGATGATGACCGAGCGTGAACAGGCGCAGCGTGCGGCTGAATATATCAAGCAGCGCATCGCTTCTGCCGCTTTTTCGATTCCCGATACGGCGATCGTCCTGGGTTCCGGCCTTGGCTTTTTGACCGGACATATGGAGGAGACAGTCCGTATCCCATATCAGGAGATTCCCGGGTTTCCGGTATCCACGGTGGAGTCGCACGCCGGTGAGCTGTGTATCGGTAAGCTGTCGGGGAAACCTGTGTTTGCCTTTTCCGGACGGTTCCATTTTTACGAGGGCTACGATTTTCGCACGGTAACTTTCTACGTGCGTGTCTTGTATTGCCTCGGCGTGAAGGCCTTGGTACTGACGAATGCGGCAGGAGGCATGAATCCTGCTTACGTCCCCGGGGATCTGATGCTGATCAGGGACCATATCAAGCTGTGTGCGGACGGTCCGGAGCGTGGCGCTGCCGATCCGTTTTTTGGCCCGAGATTTTTTGATATGACCGAAACGTATACGCCGGCATTGCGGGAGTTGGCGAAGAAAACCGCCGAGGAGCTGTCGATGTCGATTCACGAGGGTGTGTACTGTTATATGGGTGGACCTCAGTTTGAAACACCGGCAGAGATCCGTGCGCTCCGCTTGCTTGGTGGGGATGCCGTCGGTATGTCGACGGTCCCGGAAGCTATTGTGGCGGCACGGTGCGGTATGCAGGTGCTCGGTATATCGTGTATCACGAATATGGCGGCCGGTATGATTGCCGGTACGTACATCAGCGATGAAGAAGTCACCGAGGTGGCAGGAAAAGCCTCGGATCGCTTCAGTTCGTTGCTGTGTGCGGTGCTAGAGAGATGGGGGAAGACGGATGCTGTTTGAAAAGATCGCTCTTTTGAAAGCAGACGGTACCTATTTGACCGACCAATATGTCGGAATTCGTGATTCCCGCATTGTGTGGCTGTCTGATGCTCCGCCATCCGAGGATTTCGGTGAGCGTATTAACGGAGAAAATCGCCTGCTGATGCCCGGTTTTTACAATGCTCATACCCACGTGGCGATGACGCTGATGCGTGGATACGGTGAGGAGCTTCCGCTGCAATCGTGGCTCTTTGATCGTATTTTTCCGTTTGAGGATAAGCTGTTTGCGGAAGCGGTGTATTGGGGCAGCCTGCTCGGCATGGCTGAGATGCTATCTACCGGTACGGTGGCGTTCACGGATATGTACTATTTCTGTGAGGAAACCGTCAAAGCGGCGTTGGAATGCGGTATAAAGGCCAATATCGGACGTGGTGTTTCTTGCTTTGATGCGGGTAAACACTTTTCCGATCTGCCCGCCTATTCGGAATTGAAGGAGATGATTCCCGCATTTCACGGCAGTGGGGACGGTCGTATTTTGATCGACGTAGCGCCGCATGCGGAATACACCACTCGCCCTGATATTTTGCGGGATACGGTAGCAATGGCGGAGGAATACGGTCTGCGGATGCAAGTTCACGTTTCCGAAACCAATAAGGAGCATTTGGAGTGCGTTGCCAGACACGGCATGACACCCACGGCGTTACTGGAGAAAACCGGTGTGCTGGATCGTCCGTTGACGGTGGCGCACGGTGTGTGGCTGACGGATGCGGACATAGACCGATTAGCAACGCACGGTGCAACGGTAGCACATTGCGCTAAAAGTAATATGAAGCTGGGCAGTGGTATTGCCAGGACCCAAGCGATGCTTCAAAAAGGCGTTACGGTGGCAATCGGTACCGATTCTGCGGCCAGTAACAATGCGCTGGATCTGCTGGATGAGATGCGTTTTGCTGCTTTACTTGCAAAAGGCGTAGCGTGCGATCCTCTTGCGTTTCCTGCGTCGGAGGTTTTGCGCTGCGGTACACGTAATGGTGCCTTGTCACAGGGTCGTGAGGATTGCGGTGATGTGGCGATCGGTTACCGTGCCGACTTGGTTATGCTGGATATGACCGATATTGGGTTTTGCCCGTCACATGCGCCGCTGTCCAATTTGCTGTTCAGTGCCGGTAGTCGTGCTGTGCGCATGACGATGGTCGACGGTCGAATTCTGTATCGTGATGGGGCATATACAACGTTAGATATCGAAAAGATTCGTCGCGAGACACAGCGGTGTACGGAGCAAATCCTTCGTATGTGAACAATTTTTCGTTAAAATATTCAAAAAATGTCACCCGAGTTTGGTGTTTTTGTCAAAAAGTAGCTCCTTTTTGAACTTTTTTTCAAAAAGCACTTGCAAAAGAACTGCGAGTGAGGTAAAATACGTCGTAGGGTATGTCCTAAAATGATTCTAAGCGGAGCTATCCGTTGGAATACAAAAAATTTGGAGGTTTTTCTCATGAACAAGGTTGAATTGGTTGCTTCTGTTGCAGAAAAGGCTGGTCTGTCCAAGAAAGATGCCGAGAAGGCTGTTGCTGCTGTCCTGGGTTCCGTTGTTGAAACTGTTGCTAAGGGCGATAAGGTTCAGTTGGTTGGCTTTGGTACGTTTGAGGTTCGTGCTCGCGGCGAGCGCAAGGGTAAGAATCCTCAGACCGGCGCCGAGATCGTGATCCCGGCTTCCAAGCAGCCCGTTTTCAAGGCTGGCAAGGCGTTCAAGGACGCTGTTGCGAAATAAGTCTGGCAATCCTGAAGCCGCCCGTTTTCGGGCGGCTTTTTGCTTATAAAGGAGTTTACTATGAGATTGGACAAATATTTGAAGGTATCCCGCATTATCAAGCGCCGCACCGTGGCAAATGAAGCGTGCGATGCGGGACGTGTATTGGTGAATGATAAGATTGCCCGTGCATCGTACGATGTGAAGGTAGGAGACGTTTTGACCATTCAATTCGGCACACGGGAGCTGAAAGCGGAGGTTTTGGCGGTGCATGAAACCGTGGCCAAAAACGACGCTTCGTTGTTGTATAAGATACTGTAACGTATTCGGTCGTATATTCTGCGCATTTCTTTCATACAGTGTACCGAGTGTAAGGGGGACCGTGTATGAAAGAGCAACCGAAACAGGAAAGTCGCAATACACCGCACGTAGTCAGCCTCAGTGATAGACGGTTATTGTCTGTCTCCGGCGTACAGGATGTGGACAGCTTTGATGATACGACGGTGATCATTTATACCGAGCTTGGTGAGTTGACGGTCAAAGGAATGGGACTGCATATCAACCGGTTAAATATCGAGACGGGTGATTTGTCGCTGGAGGGTCAGGTCGAATCCTTGCTGTACACGGAAATCCATAGCCGTTCCGGCGGCTTCTTTGGCAGGCTCTTTCGGTAAAGGGTATGGGCTTTACAAACAGCGAACAGCTGCGGCAGCTCTACCTATCCGGCGGCATGGGATTTCTGCTGGGCCTGTATTATGACGTGTTTCGGATTTGGAGAAAATCGGGGCACTCTTCGACTGTGTCGGTGTTTTTTCAGGACTGCTTTTACTTTGTAACGTCTGCGGCCATCGTATTTTTGTTTTCATTGGCTATGACTGACGGCGTGGTTCGCACGTACGTATTGCTCGGGATCGCTTTCGGATTTTTTGCTTATCGGTATACGGTAGGGAACATATTACTGCGTGCGGTAGGTGTTCTTGTGCGGTGGTTTCATCGGTTGAGTGAATGGATTTATCATATCTTGGCCGTTGCTTTTGGCGGTATAAGAACTTGCTTTTTCGGCGTTTGTGGAAAAGTGTGGAAATTCTGTCGAAAAATCGCAAAAAAAAGCAAAGTTTTTTTCAAAAAAGTGTTGCAACGGAAGCCAAGTTTATAGTATAATTTCAAGGAATAGTTTTACAGGAAGGAGTGCTGACGGTGCACGTCGTAAAAGGAAAAAAGAAAAGTGTTTTGCTGCGCGTGGCCTTGTTGGCACTGGCGATCTACGTTATTGCTTCGCTGATTCGCATTCGTGTGGAACTTAATGCGCAAAACGGGGAGCTTCAGGCGTGGCAAAGCGGCAATCAAGCGTATCAGGATCGAATCGATTTACTGAACGACAGCTTGAAAAACAGCAACAACGATCTGGAAAGTGAACTGCGCGAACAAAGTATGGCGAAGCCGGGAGAGTCGATTTTGGTCGAAGTCCCGAGCGAGAATTAATGTAGCATTTCTATCAAGTAGGGGGAACTCCGCAACATGGTTTTGGAAGTTGGAGCGTGTGTCGAGGGTAAGGTTACCGGTATTACCAAGTTCGGTGCGTTTGTCGAGCTGGAAGGCGGTAAAACGGGTATGGTACATATTTCGGAGGTAGCGCCGACGTATGTCAAAGAGATCCGTGATCATGTCACCGAAAATCAGCAGGTCAAGGTGAAGATCCTGAGCATCGGTGAGGATGGCAAGATCAGCCTTTCTATCAAAAAGGCAATGGATCCTCCGCCGCGTGCCCCTCGTGGCCCGGCGCCTCGTCGTACATCTCCCGGTCGTCCCGGCGGCTTTGAGTGGCAACCCAACCGCACGGCAGAAAACGCAAGCTTTGAAGAGATGATGTCTCGCTTCAAACAGACCAGCGATGAGAAAATGCTGGATCTGAAGCGTTCGCTGGACGGAAAGCATGGCGGCTTTACCCGCAAGCGTTCCGGTAGTTAAAGTCGAAGCAAAACATAGCCGTTGCCCCCATGGCAACGGCATTTTTTATGATAAAGGTTGCAAAAGAGGGTATTATGGAGCAGTTGCAATTTTGCGCACCGTGCTTGTTCGGTGTAGAAGGTATACTGGGCGATGAGCTTCGCCGTATGGGTGCAGAAGCGGTAACGCCGCAAAACGGTCGTGTGATCTTTGCAGGTGATGCCGCTATGCTGGCACGTGCCAATATCAACAGCCGCTATGCGGAGCGTATTCAAATTCTAATGGGTACGTTTCGAGCGACCTCCTTTGAAGAGTTATTTCAAGGCGTTCGTTCTTTGCCGTGGGAGCAGTTTATTGCCGTTCGTGACGCTTTCCCCGTAAAGGGCTGGTCGCTGAACTCGACTTTGCACAGCATTCCGGATTGCCAGTCGATCGTTAAAAAAGCAATCGTTGAGCGTCTGAAAAGCAAATACGGTATCGGTTGGTTTGAAGAGACCGGTTCTACGGTACAGGTACAGTTTGCGATTTTGAAAGACGAAGTGATGCTGCTGATCGATTCCAGTGGTGTTGGTCTTCATAAGCGTGGTTATCGGCAGAATGCCGGCGGCGCACCGATGAAGGAGACGTTGGCAGCCGCTATCGTGGATGTGACACGGGCTCGGTTGGCAGATCAGGTGATCGATCCGTGCTGCGGCTCCGGTACGTTGCTGATTGAATCGGCGCTGGCCGCTCGACGGATCGCACCGGGTATTCGCCGTCGCTTTGCTGCCATGCAGTGGGGTTGGATGGACGAAGCTGTATGGAAGGAAGAACGGGAACGTGCGATGTCACAAGCTCTGCTTGACCGGGCGTTTTTCGCTTTGGGCAGTGATATTGATGCCGATGCCGTCCGTTTAACTCTTGAAAATGCGGCAAAAGCGGGCGTAGGGGTCCAGGTACGTGCCACACAGCGTGATCTGCGTGATTTTGAGCCGCAGGGTGATAGCGGCGTAGTGCTGTGTAATCCGCCGTACGGTGAGCGCTTGCTGGACGTGGAGGCGGCACGTGCGTTGTACCGCACCATGGGAAAGGTCTTTATCCCCAAGAAGGGGTGGAGCTACGCTATCATCAGTCCGGACGAGACCTTTGAAACGTCCTTCGGACGCAAGGCCGATAAACGGCGGAAATTGTATAACGGTATGCTAAAGTGTCAGCTGTATATCTATTATCGCTGAAAAAGCAGGAGGTATTACGATGAAGCACGTGTTTATCCTGAATCCTACGGCGGGAAAGAATCAAGCCTCTTTACAGCTTAGGCCGCAAATTGAAGCGTTTTTTGAGGCTCATCCGGCTGACTATGATATTCATGTCACCACTTGTGCCGGCGAAGCTACGGAGTTTACAAAGCGGATCACCGCCGAAGGAGAGACACGTGTATACGCTTGTGGCGGCGACGGCACGGTGCTGGAGGTTGTTAACGGGCTTGCCGAGGCTCCTGCTGCTGAGCTGGCGTGCGTTCCGTGCGGTTCGGGTAACGATTTTCTGCGGTTTTTCCCGCAACCGGAGCGTTTTCGTGATTTGTCGGCTATCATTGGCGGAACAGCCAAGTGCGTGGATTTGATAAAATGCAATGATCTGTATTCGCTGAATATTTGCTCCATGGGTCTGGATGCGAACGTTGCCGACCGTATGGTGAATTATAAGCGGCTTCCGCTTGTTTCCGGCCCTATGGCGTACAATCTGGCGCTTGTCAGAACATTTTTTGGCCGTCTTAGCCAAAGATTGAACATTGTTCTGGAGACGGAAAACGGTACGATAGAACGGGAAGGGGAGTATCTGTTTGCTTTGGCGGCAAACGGTCAATACTACGGTGGCGGCTATCATGGGTCGCCGTTGTCCCAGCCGGATGACGGTTTGCTGGATTTTATTTTGATCAAGAATATCAGCCATCTGAAGCTTCTGACGATTTTGGGTAAGTACAAAAAAGGCCAGCACTTGGATCTGCCATGCTGTGAGTCGTTCCGTGGAACGAAGATGCGCGTGAAGGCTGTCCAGCCGGTCGTTGTGACGGCGGACGGAGAGTGCTTTAAGACGACAGACGTGACTTATCAGCTTCTTCCCAAGGCGATTTCCTTTGTAGTTCCTTCCACGGAGGAGGAATTATTAAAAAATCATGAATTATCCGAAAATTACCAAATAAAGGCTTGATTTTTCCGATAAAATAGATACAATAGGTGTTAGCACTCCTTTTTGGTGAGTGCTAACACCGAATAAAGCAAACTCATAAGGAGGAGTTTATTATGACGATGAAACCGTTGGCTGACCGTGTGGTTATCAAAATGGTTGAGGCCGAGGAGACCACCAAGAGCGGCATTATTCTTGCCGGCTCTGCCAAAGAAAAGCCGCAGGTCGCAGAGGTTATTGCTGTTGGCCCCGGCGGCAACGTGGAGGGCAAAGAGATCACGATGTACGTCAAGCCCGGTGACAAGGTGATCACCAGCAAGTATTCCGGTACGGAAGTAAAAATGGACGGCGTGGAGTACACGATCGTTCGTCAAAACGATATTCTGGCTATTGTGGAATAATCGCATAGATTAGGAGGATTTGAGCTATGGCAAAAGAAATTCTGTTTGGTGAAGAAGCCCGCAAGGCTCTTCAGTCCGGTGTGGATCAGTTGGCAAACACCGTGAAGATCACCCTGGGCCCCCGTGGCCGCAACGTGGTGCTGGATAAGAAATACGGTGCTCCGTTGATCACAAATGACGGCGTTACCATTGCCAAGGAGATCGAACTGGACAATGCGTTTGAGAATATGGGTGCTCAGTTGGTCAAAGAGGTTTCCACCAAGACCAACGACGTGGCCGGTGACGGTACTACCACGGCGACGCTGCTGGCGCAGGCTCTGATCCGTGAGGGCATGAAGAACGTGGCTGCCGGTGCCAATCCGATGGGCGTTAAGCGTGGCATTCAGAAGGCTGTGAACGCTGTCGTGGCCGAGGTTGCCAAGAACTCTAAGAAGGTCAACGGCTCCGAGGATATTGCCAGTGCGGCAACGATTTCTGCCGGCGACGCCCTGATCGGTAAGCTGATTGCCGAAGCGATGGAAAAGGTATCAGCGGACGGTGTCATTACCGTTGAGGAGTCCAAGACGGCTGAGACCTATACCGAGGTCGTGGAGGGTATGCAGTTCGATCGTGGCTATATCACCCCGTACATGGTTACCGATACCGACAAAATGGAAGCGGTTATCGATGACGCTTACCTTCTCATTACCGACAAGAAGATCTCCAATATTCAGGATATTCTGCCGTTGCTGGAGCAGATCCTGCAGGCCGGTAAGAAACTGGTCATTATTGCTGAGGATATCGAGGGCGAGGCTCTGTCCACGCTGATCGTGAACAAGCTGCGCGGTACCTTTACCTGTGTTGCTGTCAAGGCGCCCGGTTTCGGCGATCGCCGCAAGGAAATGCTGCAGGATATTGCGATTCTGACCGGTGGTCAGGTCGTTTCCGAAGAGGTTGGCCTGGAGCTGAAGGATACGAGCATCATGATGCTCGGTCGTGCTCGCCAGGTTAAGGTGCAGAAGGAAAACACTATTATTGTCGGCGGTGCCGGCGATGCCGATATGATCAAAGCCCGTGTGGGTCAGATCCGTGCGCAGATCGAAGTCAGCACCTCTGATTTTGACCGTGAGAAGCTGCAGGAGCGTTTGGCGAAGCTCGCAGGCGGTGTGGCTGTGATCAAGGTCGGTGCGGCTACTGAGATCGAAATGAAGGAAAAGAAGCTCCGCATTGAGGATGCACTGGCAGCTACCAAGGCTGCTGTGGAAGAGGGCCTGGTCGCCGGCGGCGGTGTGGCGCTCATCAATGCGTCCAACGTGCTGCTGCCGCTTTTGGAGGAAACCGACGGTGATGAAAAGACCGGTGTGAAGATCGTGCTGAAAGCGATCGAGGAGCCGGTACGTCAGATCGCACTGAACTCCGGCTTGGAAGGCAGTGTTATCATCGATAAGATTCGCACCGAGAATAAGCTCAATTTCGGTTTCGATTTTGCAAACGAGGTGTATGTGGATATGTTCGCCGCCGGTATCGTTGACCCGGCAAAGGTGACCCGCTCCGCCTTGCAGAATGCTGCTTCCGTCGCCGCTATGGTGCTGACGACCGAATCGCTGGTTGCCGATAAGAAAGAGCCGCTGCCGCCTACACCTGCCGCTCCCGGTGGCATGGACGGTATGTATTGATCCACCTGTTAAACCAAAACCCCGGCTGTCGTTTAACGACAGCCG
>JAZQSX010000062.1:0-100048 GCA_045630285.1 Acutalibacteraceae bacterium
ATCACACCACACCACCCCCCCCCCCGGTGGGGGGGCTCGGTTTTGTTATGCTTGTGCGAGCGAGACTTACTCGTTGTAGAGCGCCTGCAGCTTGAGCAGGTGATCGTAACGCTTCATCGCCGTGGCTTCCGCCTCGGTGAACAGCGCCTCGGCACGCTCGGGGAAGGAACGGGTCAGCGACGCATAACGAGCCTCGTTCATGATGAAGTCACGGTAGCTCGTGGTCGGAGCCTTGCTGTCGATGACGAACTTCTTCTCAGCAGCCGGGTTGAAGCGGAACATATTCCAGTAGCCGCAATCCACAGCCTTCTTCATCTCGGCCTGGCAGTTGACCATGCCGCCCTTGATGCTGTGCATCTCGCAGGGAGCGTAGCCAATGATCAGGGACGGACCCGGATAAGCTTCCGCTTCCGCAATCGCCTTAATGGTCTGATTCATGTCAGCACCCATAGCGATCTGAGCGACGTACACGTAACCGTAGGACATAGCGATCTCGGCAAGGCTCTTCTTAGCGATCGCCTTACCGGCAGCGGCAAACTGTGCCACCTGACCGATCTGCGAAGCCTTGGAGGCCTGACCGCCGGTGTTGGAGTACACTTCGGTATCGAACACCATGATGTTGACATCTTCACCGGACGCCAGGACGTGGTCCACGCCACCGAAACCGATGTCGTATGCCCAGCCGTCGCCACCGAAGATCCAGACGGACTTCTTGTTCAGGAATTCTTTGCTCTCCAGAACGGCGGGAGCGATCGGGCAACCGGCAGCGGCAGCCTTCTCCAACTCGACGACCAACGCTTCGGTAGCCGCCGTGTTCTTCGCGCCGTCTTCCAGCGTGTTCAGATATTCCTCAGCCGCCGCCTTAAACTCAGCGGAAGCCTTCTCGGACTCAGCCATCTCCTTGACCTGATCGATCAGGCGGGCACGGACAGCCTTCTGGCCCAGGTACATACCGAAGCCGTGCTCAGCGTTGTCCTCGAACAAGGAGTTCGCCCAAGCCGGACCGTAGCCCTTCTTGTTGACCGTGTAGGGAGAGGTAGCCGCGGGGCCGCCCCAGATGGAGGAGCAACCGGTTGCGTTGGAGATATACATGCGATCGCCGAACAGCTGGGTGATGAGACGGGCATAAGCGGTCTCAGCACAGCCGGCGCAGGAGCCGGAGAACTCGAGCAGGGGCTGCTTGTACTGGCTGCCGATCACGGTGTTGCTCTGAACCTCAGGCTTGTCGGAAATCTCAGCCACACAGTAGTCGAACACCTTCTGCTGATCTTCCTGAGACTCGCGGGAAACCATCTTCAGCGAGTTGGTCGGGCAGACGCCCACGCAGACGCCGCAACCCATACAATCCATCGGGGAGATGGCGAGGGTGTAGGTGTAGTTGGTCTTGATGACCGGCTTCGGCGCCTTCTTCATGTTTTCGGGAGCCGCAGCCACTTCAGCCTCGTTCAGCGCGAACGGACGGATGGTCGCGTGCGGGCAAACGAAGGAGCACTTGTTACACTTGGCGCAGGTGGTCTCCTCCCAAGAGGGAACCATAACCGCAACGCCGCGCTTCTCGTAAGCGGAAGCGCCCTGCTCGAAGGTACCGTCAGCATGATCGACGAACGCGGAGACAGGCAGCGAATCGCCTTCCATCTTGCCAACCGGCTTCATGATGTTGTCCACCATCTTGACCAGCTTGGCCGGGCCGTTCTCGGTAGCCTCGGGAGTCTCGTCCACAGCGTCAGCCCAAGCGGCCGGCACATCGATCTTCACGAACGCCGTAGCACCGGCATCGATCGCCTTGTGGTTCATCTCAACGATGTCCATACCCTTCTTGGAGTAGGACTTCGTAGCGGCATCCTTCATGTACTGGATAGCCTCTTCCTGCGGCATAACCTTTGCCAGCGTGAAGAACGCAGACTGCAGAATGGTGTTGGTGCGCTTGCCCATACCGATCTGCATAGCGAGGTCGATAGCGTTGATCGTGTACAACTGGATGTTGTTCTTGGCGATATAACGCTTCGCCTCAGCAGGCAGGTGCTTCTCCAGCTCTTCGGGAGTCCACTGGCAGTTGATCATGTAGACACCGCCGGGCTTCACGTCGTTGACCATCTTGTAGCCCTTGATCACATAGGACGGGTTGTGGCAAGCCACGAAGTCGGCCTTGTTGATGTAGTAGGGGCTCTTGATCGGCTTGTCGCCAAAGCGCAGGTGCGAAATGGTGATACCGCCGGTCTTCTTAGAGTCATACTGGAAGTATGCCTGCACGTATTTATCGGTGTGGTCACCGATGATCTTGATCGAGTTCTTGTTGGCACCGACCGTACCGTCGCCGCCCAGACCCCAGAACTTGCACTCGATGGTGCCGGCGGCAGCCGTGTTGGGAGCCGCTTCCTCGTCCAGAGACAGGTTGGTAACGTCGTCTTTAATGCCGATGGTGAACTGCGGCTTGGGATCGGCCTTCGCCAATTCCTTGTACACAGCAAACACGCTGGAGGGCGGGGTGTCCTTGGAACCCAGACCGTAACGACCGCCGATCACGCGGATGCCGGTGCGGCCCTGGGAAGCCAGAGCGGTAACGACGTCCAGATACAGAGGCTCGCCCAATGCACCGGGCTCCTTGGTACGATCCAGAACAGCGATGGACTTGACCGTCTCGGGGATCGCCGCAAGCAGATGCTTTGCGGAGAAAGGACGATACAGACGAACCTTGACCAAGCCAACCTTTTCGCCGGCGGCGGTCAGGTAGTCAATAACCTCTTCTGCCACGTCGCAGAAGGAGCCCATTGCCACGATGATGCGCTCAGCATCCGGCGCACCGTAGTAGTTGAACAGCTGATAGTCGGTACCCAGCTTTGCGTTGACCTTACCCATGTACTCTTCGACAATACCGGGAACGGCATCGTAGTACTCGTTGCAAGCCTCACGATGCTGGAAGAAGATATCGCCGTTTTCGTGAGAACCACGCATCACGGGATGCTCGGGGTTCAGTGCACGCTTGCGGAACGCCGCCACAGCGTCCATATCGCACATTTCCTTCAGATCCTCATAATCCCAGATCTGGATCTTCTGGATCTCGTGAGAGGTGCGGAAGCCGTCAAAGAAGTTGATGAACGGCACACGGCTCTTGATGGTGGCGAGGTGTGCCACGGCGCCCAGGTCCATAACTTCCTGCGTGTTGGTCTCAGCCAGCATAGCGAAACCGGTCTGACGGCAGGCGTACACGTCGGAGTGGTCACCAAAGATGTTCAACGCATGCGACGCCACGCAACGGGCGGACACGTGGAACACGGAGGGCAACAGCTCACCGGCGATCTTGTACATGTTGGGGATCATCAGCAACAGACCCTGAGATGCGGTGTACGTGGTGGTCATCGCACCGGCCGCCAGAGAACCGTGCACAGTACCGGCAGCGCCGGCCTCGGACTGCATCTCCGACACCTTAACCGTCGTGCCGAAAATGTTTTTCTGACCCGCAGCGGCCCACTGATCCACGTAGTCCGCCATGGGGCTGGACGGGGTGATCGGGTAAATGCCCGCCACTTCGGTGAACGCATAGGATACATGCGCCGCCGCATTGTTACCGTCCATGGTTTTGAACTTTCTTGCCATAGAGATATGTCCTCCTTTTAGGATAATAAAAACAAAAGCTCGGTGCGTAACACACCAATGGTAATGATACCACAAAATCCGCACGGTGTAAAGAAAAATCGTTGATTTTCCAAAAAAATAATATTCCTCGATTTTTGACGATTTTCTCCAAAAATGGCGGTATATCCCACTTTAACGGAACGGGTTTGCCGTTTCTTCCTCCTCGCACCACCTTTCTGCGTGCCGCAGAATTTGACAGAATCAAAAAAATCCGTTATGATAATACCACCAACTATGAAAGGGGAAAAATCAACTATGGCTGACCCTGCTCCTGACGGGAATATAACGTCGACCCCGTCGTTTTGGAAATCGCTGTCCAAGCGCTTGTCCGATCGTCGCAAGGATGTGACGGAGGAGGACATTCGTGAATTGGTGGACGCCGGCGAGGAAAAAGGCGTTATCGAAGAATCCCAAAAGGACATGATCAATAACATTTTCGAATTCGGCGAAATGACCGCCGAAGAGATCATGACCCCCCGCACCGAGGTAGAAGCCCTCGACGTGGAGGACACCGTACTGGATGCCCTGCGCATTGCTGTGGAGGAAGGCTTCTCCCGTATGCCGGTGTATGAAGAGGACATCGACCACGTAATCGGTATTCTGTACATCAAAGACCTGCTCCCGTATGTAGGCAAGGAATTGCCCGCCGACCTCTCTCTGCGCTCGCTGATGCGCGACGCACATTTTGTTCCCGGCACCAAAAATTGCCAGGACCTGATGACGGAAATGATCGAAAAACGCATTCAGCTCGCTATGGTGGTAGACGAATACGGCGGTCTTGCCGGCATCGTCTCGATGGAAGACTTGTTGGAATCCATCGTGGGTAGTATTCAGGATGAATACGACCACGAGGAAGAAGAGGTCAAACAACGCAGTGATAACTCGTTTGAGATCGACGGTGCGATGGCGATCGACGAAGTCGGCGAATTGCTCGGCACCGCTTTCCCCGAAGGGGATTACGAGACACTGGCCGGGTTCTTTATCGATCAGCTCGGCCATATTCCGTCGGCTGATGAGCCGGCTCAGGTGCTCTACCGCGATCTGGAGCTTACGTTGCTGAAGATGGATGGCCGCCGCGTGGAACTGATCCACATTCGTCGCAAAGAGCCCGAAACCGAAACCGAAGCCGAAAACTAAAAACAAAAGCCTCCCGTGATAGGGAGGCTTTTCTTTTTTATTTCTTTTTACGCTTTGTGATTACCCAAATCATCACACCCAGCAACGCCAGCGCGAGCACCGCAATAGCAACGATCACTGTCATCTCTTTCGAAGATTCTGTTTTTTGCTCTTTCGATTCGGACTTCGTTTCTGCGATGTCTTGTGTTGTCGCCGTTATCGAGGCCGTTGTATCGATCGTTTCGACCGTTATCATTCCTGCAACCGTTGTACCGCCTGTCGCAGTCGAGGTTGTGACCGTACCGCTCGACGACGGGACGGTACCACCGCTTGTCAGCCGCGTCGTTGTGGTAGCCGTTGCGGTAACTCTCGTCGTTGTACTGCCTTTTGTAGTGCGCGTTGTGGTGGTCGTTTTCGTTGTCGTTGTCACAGACCCGCCCGACTGAATCTTTTTTGCCTGTGCTAACAATTGGGCAAATGTGGGTTGTCCGTTCTTTGCGAGCATCGCGTCAATCACCGCTTTGGTAGCGGAATCCATCGTATTCCACTCCCTTTCACCCGCCAACAAATAGGAGTAGGTGTCCTCTGTGACCGTTTTGATAGGGTCACCCTCATCGTTGGTCGTATAGATCGACAGAAATTCCTTCGCGGTAGCTTCCGGTGTCGTAACAACACCCGGGTTGGCGGTACGTGCGCCGTTCCAGACACGCACGTAGTCAAGCTCCATCGGATTATCCTTCGAGCCGCCGATGATGATCGGATTATACTGCGTATCCAGCATGGAATAAACACCGATTTTGGATGCCGCGGAATCGCCTTTAATCATACTAGCAATCGGATTCGGGCGGATATTTGCGCCGTAGGTCTGTCTCATCACTTCGACACCGTCGAGATAGGTGATAAACAAGCCCTCCTGCCACAACCAACCCATAACGTGCCATTCGGCATCACCGAGACCGCTTAACATATAATTGGTGTTTTTATAGTGCGTGGTAACGGTAGTGCCTGTCAGGTGCTGTTCATGCAGACAAACCGTATAAAAACCATCCGGCCAGTCGCTGTTATAGGCGTTAATGCCCCAGTATTCCATCCAGTCGGTTTCCACCCATTTTCTTGCTTGATTCGTAAGCTTTTCGGGAGGCAACGCCCAAATAGCAGGAACGCCTTTCTCGGTCGATGTGTTTTCGCGCGGACGCGGAATGCGCAGTCGAATCTCCATGTATCCGGTGTTATAAGTAAAACCAACCTTGGTGCTGTGGTTGTACGTTCCGAGACCGTAGTTATACGTCGGCGTGATATTATGTACCGACATTACACCATTTTTTACCGAATAATCATCTGTTGTCAGCGTTTTTGCTCCGTACGGACGAGCCACATACCACTTGTAGCCGATCTTGCCGCTGTTGGTGGTATCTACCGAGGAAAGATCATTAAAATCCTCGCTGAAAATCAACGTGGTTATGCCGCACTCCTCTATCATCGTCTGCGTGGAAGAATGCGCCGAAGCCAATTTGCCGTTCGCAACGCGCAACGTTGCCAGTTTCGTGTTGTTTGCCTTAGTGCTTTCCGAAACGGTATTTGTCGCGTTGATCGTTGCTACGACCAGATGATCACCTGCCACAGCCTTCCACGGCTGTGATTTAATGGTCACGCTGGAACCGGCAGCAATACCGCCGGAGTAGTTCACCGTCTCGAACGTCGTGTCCACCGTGCCGAAGGTGACCGCAAGCGCGTCGTTCACCAAAGCGTTACTTTTGTTCTTGATCGTTACCGAAAACGTCACCAACGTACCCGGCGTAACCTCTGTAGCCGTATTCCAGTTAAAGTCGGTCAGCTCCAAATCAACCGTTGCCGCCGACACCGAGATGCCGCTCGGCAACAGTACGACAACCAGCAACGCTGATAATAAAAACGATACCCATCGTTTCACAAAAACACTTCCTTTATTCAATACTCAAAACGGTGTAGCCTTGCGCCTCGACGGCGCTTTTGAGAACCGCATCTTCGATCGCCGCCGACAGCTCAACCTCCGCTGTGCCTGTTTCGTGGCTAACCGCCGCGGAAGCCACACCGTCCAGCGCCTCCAGTACTGTCTTCACACGGCCGGAGCAATGGCCGCACATCATACCTTCGATCTTCATAGTCTTTTTCATCGGTTGTTCCTCCTTGATTTGTTCCGTTTTTTTCGTGTTTTTCGGCGAAAATCTCATAAAATTCAGCCGTAAAGCGTTAGAAACAACGCAAAAACTGGACAAGCTCATCGCCAACGCACCAAACATCGGTTCCAATTCCCACCCAAGCAGGGGAATAAACGCCCCTGCCGCCAGCGGAATACCCAGCGTGTTGTACGCAAATGCCCAGAAAAGGTTTTGCCGAATGTTGCGCAGCGTTGCACGGCTGAGACGAATCGCCGCCGCCACGTCGGACAAAGAACTGTTGACCAGCACCACGTCCGCCGCATCAATAGCTACGTCCGTACCGGCGCCGATCGCCATGCCAATGTCGGCACGGGTGAGGGCGGGTGCATCGTTAATGCCGTCACCCACCATCGCCACACGGCCTTGCTTTTGCAATTCACGGATCACTGCTTCCTTGCCGTCCGGCTGCACACCGGCGATCACCTCGTCAACCCCCGCCCGGTTGCCCACGGCACGGGCTGTCCGCTCGTTATCACCGGTCAGCATCACCACACGCAATCCCAGCCGTCGCAGCTCTGCCACCGCCGCCGGGCTGTCCGGCTTAACGGTGTCCGCAACTGCCAGAATACCAACAAGCGCATCCCCCTCGGCGAATAAGAGCGGCGTATTTCCGTCTTCCGCCAACCGCTCTGCCTCGTCCAGCATTGCCGGGGGAACCGTCACCTGCTCGCTGATAAACTTAACGCTGCCGCCGTATATCGCCGCTCCGCTCCGTCGGGCACGCAGCCCGTTGCCGGGCAACGCTTCGAACGCCGTCACCTCGTCGGCGGCGACCCCTTGCCGCTGTGCCTCCCGCAGCACGGCACGTGCCAGCGGATGCTCGCTGTGTTGCTCCAACGAATACGCCAGCTGCAACAGCTCCTTCTCGCCAATACCTTCGGCGGGAACCACCTTCGTCACCTGCGGCTCTCCGGCGGTGATCGTACCGGTCTTGTCCAGCGCCACGACGCTGACCTTACCGGCTTGCTCCAGCGAAACGGCCGTTTTGAACAAAATGCCCTGCTTGGCACCAACGCCGTTCCCGACCATGATCGCTACCGGCGTTGCCAGGCCCAATGCGCACGGACAGCTGATGACCAGCACCGAAATCCCTCGGGCCAGTGCATAGCCGACGCTCACCTCTGCCAGCAACCACCCAACAGTCGTAATAACTGCGATCAGCAACACGATCGGTACGAACACGCCCGATACCTTGTCGGCGATTTTGGCGATCGGCGCCTTGGTTGCCGCTGCATCACTGACCATACGAATGATCTGCGACAGGGTGGTGTCCTCTCCGACACGGGTCGCTTCACAACGCAGGAACCCCGACTGGTTCATCGTCGCAGCGAAGACCGCATCTCCCGCCGCCTTATCTACGGGGATACTCTCCCCTGTAAGCGCCGCCTCGTTGACAGCGCTGTGTCCTTCCAAGACCCTACCGTCCACCGGAATCGTTTCTCCCGGCCGCACCACGAACACGTCACCGCAGCGCACCTGCTCGATCGGCACGACGACCTCTTTGCCGTCTCGCACCACCGTCGCCGTTTTGGGTGCCAATCGCATCAGTTCCCGCAGTGCGTTGGTGGTTTTTCCTTTGGAGCGGGCCTCCAGCATCTTCCCCACCGTGATAAGCGCCAGGATCATTGCCGCCGACTCGAAGTACAGATCGTGGCTGTAATGCGCCGCTGCCGAAGCGTCGCCACGCACAAGCGCCTGTGCCATTTGGAACAGCACGACCGTGCTGTATCCGAACGCCGCACCGGAACCGAGCGCCACCAGCGTGTCCATATTTGGTGCGCCGTGGAGTGCGCCACGTACGCCGCTGATAAAAAAGCGTTGGTTGATTACCATAACGGCGGCGGCCAACAACAGCTGTAACAAGCCGACCGCCAGCGGGTTGGCTTCAAAAAACGACGGCAGGGGCCACCCCCACATCGTATGTCCCATCGATACATACATCAACACCGCCAGGAACACAAGCGACGCCACCAAGCGTCGCCGCAGTGCCGGCGTTTCGGTGTCCCGGATCTCCTCGTCGGCGGATGCGCCGCTCGCTTTTTCCTCGCCCTTCGGTGAGGCACCATAGCCCGCTTCCTCCACCGCCGCCACGATCGCCGATACCTCGGCAGTGCCTTCGACACCCATGGAATGGGTCAGTAGATTGACGGAGCACGCCGTCACGCCGTCTACCGCACGAACAGCTTTTTCTACTCGTGCGCTGCACGCTGCACAGCTCATCCCGGTTACCGTATACTGTTGCACGCTTCCCCACTCCTTTCGCAATTCCCCTCTAGTATACCCCTTCATTCGTCCGTTTGTCAAACAAAAAACCGAGGCGGCATGCCCCGGTTTTCTTGATTTACGATCGTCTTGCCCGTGCGATAAAGAAGGTGCCAAAAAACACGACAGCCGCCACCAACACGATCATCGGGCCGGTTGCCACGGCGTTGAGCCACGACAGCACCAGGCCCAAAAGTCCCGAAAACAGCGCAAAGATCAACGTCAGTGACAGATAGCTTCGCATACCCCGTGACACGTTGCGAGCCGCCGCCGCAGGAAGCACCAACATCGCATTGATAAGCAGCAGACCCACCCAACGAATAGCAAGCATCACCGACAGCGCAAGAATGACGACGAACAGGTTGTCCAGCCACCGTACCCGCAAGCCTTTACTGCGTGCCAGCGACGGGCTGAGTGATACGGCGTAGAATCCGTTGAAGCACAGCAGCCACACGATTGCCACCACGACCAGCGTGCCGCCCAGCACCCACAGCTGCTCATCGGTAATGGATAACACATCGCCGATCAGCAAGCTTTGATACCCCGAAAACCCGCTGTTGCGGGATAGTAACACCAGGCCCAGTGCAATGCCACACGAGGAAAACACACCGATCACCGTATCGGTCGAGGATAGGCGGGAATGGCGGATCGCATTCATCAGCAGCGCAAATACCGCCGCAAACGCCAGCATCGCCGGCGTGGGATCTGTCAATCCGAAAATCACGCCCACGGCAACACCCGTCAGTGCCGAATGACCCAAGGCATCCGAGAAAAAGGACATTTTACTGTTGACAACCAACGTGCCGAGCAGCGAGAATAACGGCATCATCAGCACGATGCCGATCAGTGCTCGCCGCAAAAAGTCATACGACCACAGTTCAGCGAGAAGCTCCATACGGACCCTCCTCTCCACCAAACACCGCCGCAAAGGCGGGGTGTGCAAACACCTCGGCGGGCGTGCCGACCGCCTGCACCGAGCGATCCAGCAGCACCACCCGATCGGCGTGATGTCGCACAAATTCCAGATCATGCGAAACGATAAGGATCACCATATCCTCCGTGCGCTTCAGATCCTCTACCACCCGATAGAACTCCAACAAGCCGTTACGGTCCACTCCCGATACCGGCTCGTCCAAAATCAGCAAATCGGGACAGGGCAGCGTTGCCGCCGCCAGCAGTACCCGTTGCAGCTCACCGCCCGACAGCCGCCCCACCGGCTGATCCAACAGATGCGCCGCATCAAACCGCTCGAGGTGCGCCGTCAACTTTTCCACAATGCGGCGGCGACGAGGCAAAAACACAGGATAGTGTCCCACGAGCGATTGCAACATATCGTACACCGTCGCCGGGGAATTCTCATCCGGCGAAAGCGATTGCGGCACGTACCCGATACGGGGACGCTGCCCCTTGACGGGGGTCCCGTTGTGCCCCGAAAACTCCACACGTCCCGTGTGACGGATCTCACCTAAAATTGCCTTCAGCAACGTACTTTTCCCGGCGCCGTTGCGCCCGATGAGCGCCGTCAGCTCCCCGCAATGGGCGTGCAGATTCACGTTATCCAACAGCACCTTGTCACCGACCTTTACGCCGATGTTGCTGATTTTCAAGCAATGTAACCGACATTCACTCACGACGCCACCTCCTTCAAAGCCCGTATATTTTTCTCCATAGCGTACAGCCAAACGTCACCGTCCGCTACGCCGTCTATCGGCAGCACGGCACTGCTCAGCACCACCGCTTCTCCGTGTGCGGCATACGACATCAGCGTTTCCTGCTGTATCGCATACTGATCATCGTAGAAAAACAGCACCCGCTGTCCCTTGATCGCATCGGCGACCGCTTTTACCTGTGCGGCCGAAATGCCCACGTCCTCACCGAGCGGCAACGACCCGACAACCGTCAAGTCCAACGCTTCTGCCGTCTGAGCCACCGACTCGTGAAATACGACCGCCTTGTCAAACGGCAACGAGAAAGCGATCTGTTGTAAACGCCGCCCGGTTTCATCGATTTTTTGCCGGTATTGCCGTGTATTGGCACGATACTGCGCCGCCTGTGACGGATCGATCGCACAAAGCGCCTCACAAATCGCCTGTACCTGCTGCGTATACGTCGCCGGGTCCATCCAACTATGCTCATTCTCTCCGTGCTCGTGGTCGTGATGCTCCTCGTGGTGCGGCGTCGCCACCGCCGCCGTCGTATCCGCCACCGCCGCACGAAGCTGAGGCAATATCGGTTCCAGGAACGGTTCGGCTCCCCCGCCGTTTATAATTACCAGCTCCGCTTTTTCCAGCAGCATCCGTTCGGCAGGCGACAATTGATAGTCGTGCGTACACCCGGCGGTCGGCTGTGTCAAACACCGCACTGAAACACCCGGCACGTCACCGACGACCTGCAGCGTTGCCGTATACATCGGATAGGTGCTCGCCACCACCACGATTCCGTCGTCCTCGTCCACTCGGCGTACACCACACAGTGCTGTCAATCCCAACGACACGACAACGATCGCACTCAGCAGCAGCGCGATCGATTTATACGGCACTTTCATGGCGCTCACCTCCGTTATTGCAACCCATTCGCAATAATGGTACGTCTTTCCTGATACTTTGTCAAGAATTTTCTTGCCTCTTTACATAAAATGCAGTATACTTAATATCGGAGTATTTTGTACGGGAGGGGTTGCTGTGAACTGGACGTTGCCAAACGGCTCGGTTTTTGTAGGAAACGCTGCGGCAAAAGCCGCCATTTCCGCACGGTTGGACAGCGGCTCTCTGCCCCATGCGTTGTTGCTGGAAGGTCCGATCGGCAGCGGACGGCGTACTATGGCCCGCTTGATTGCGGCCGCCGCCGTTTGTCGGAATGACGGTGATCGCCCTTGCGGGGTGTGTCCTGCCTGCCACAAAGCGCTGCACTTCATTCATCCGGACATTACCGAGCTTGGCGGCAACGAGGAGACCCGGTCGTTTCACATCGACGCCGTACGTGCGCTGCGGGAAGAGGCTTATATTCTCCCCAACGAGGCACCGGTGCGGGTATTTATCCTGTGCGACGTGCAGGCGATGACCGACCAGGCGCAAAACGCACTGCTCAAGCTGCTGGAAGAGCCGCCCGCACACGTTCGCTTGATCCTGACGTGTGAGAACCGCTCGCAGCTGCTCGAAACCGTGCGCTCCCGTCTGTTTTCCGTCACCCTGGGCGGTGTCGATCCCGCCGAAGCAGTCACCGTGCTGCGGCAGCAGCTTCCCGAACAGAGCGAGGAAGAATTGCTGCGTGCCGCCACACTGTGGGGCGGCGTGATCGGTCAGGCGCTCCGCAGCCTGCAAGACGGTTCGTACCGTGACGTGCTGGACCTGCTGCCGCCGCTGGCGCAAGGGCTCGCCGCACCGACCGAGCTGGAATTCTTAAAAGCAACAGCTCCACTCGAAAAGGCCAAGGACGCCGTTCCTGCGGTGCTCAGCGGTTTGCAGCTTATTCTGCGGGATGCGCTCTTTTGCCGCTATGATTCGGGCCCGCTGATCAGCACCTCGCCCGAATCCGCCAAGCTATTGGCACGGCAGCTCACCCGCCAACAGCTGTTGGCAGCGCTGGACGTCATCGGCGAGCTGCAGGCTGCCCGTGAACGCAATATCAATCATACGTTGTTTCTCACTCTCCTGTGCGCCCGTCTGCGGCAGGCGGCAGGAAAATAAGAAAGGTCGAATATACTATGGCAAACATCATTGGTGTTCGGTTTAAGAACATGGGAAAAATCTATTACTTTGACGCCGCCGGTCACACGCTGGAAAAAGGCCAGCACGCGGTCGTGGAAACGGCACGGGGACTGGAGTGCGGCGAAGTCGCACTGCCCAACCGGGACATGGCAGACGAGGAGCTGATCAAGCCCCTGCGTGCCGTCGTGCGTCCCGCCACACCGGAGGATGTCAAGCGTGCGGCGGAAAACGCCGAGCGTGAGGAAAAGGCTATGGAAACGTGTGCGCAGCGCATTGCCGCACACGGGCTGGATATGAAACTCATCAGCGCCGAGTGTGCCTTTGACGGATCGAAGATCCTGTTTTACTTTACCGCCGAGGGCCGTGTCGATTTCCGTAATCTGGTCAAGGATCTGGCGGGTATTTTCCGCACCCGCATCGAGCTGCGCCAAATCGGCGTGCGTGACGAAGCGAAAATGCTCGGCGGGCTCGGAATCTGCGGTCGTCCGCTGTGCTGCTCGCAGTTTTTGTCGGATTTCCACCCCGTGTCCATCAAAATGGCGAAGGAGCAGGGACTGTCGCTCAACCCCACCAAGATCTCCGGCACCTGTGGCCGTTTGATGTGCTGCTTGAAATACGAGCAGGAGGCATACTCCTCACTTCTCAAGATCACGCCCCGTCAAGGCGCTCTCGTCAACACGCCGGAGGGCCGTGGTATCGTTTCTGAGGTCAATCTGCTCACCGGCGCGCTGAAGGTGCGCTTGGATAAGGCGCCCGATTCTCCTCCCGTTGCCATGCACCGTGACGACGTCAAGATCATTCGTGACGGCAAGGGCGGTAAGAGCGGCAAGCCGCAGGAGGAGTCCGCCGAAAACGACGTGCAGGAGTGATCGTATGGAACTGTATATTATTATCGGATTGCTGGTCGTTGCCATCGTTTTGCTCATCGTGCTGCTGACCCGCAAGCCGACCGCTTCCGTCTCAAAGGAGCTTGCAGACGCCGAAAGCCGTCTGCGTGAGGAGATTCGCAGCACCCGCCGTGAACTCAACGACGCTCTCAAAGAAATGACCCGCATTATTGCCGAAGGGCAAAAGGAGTCGCTCAAAACCTCCGGTGAGAACCAAGAAAAGCTCAACGCCGCTTTGACCGCCGCCGTGCGAAACCTGCAGGAAAGCAACGAGAAAAAACTCGATCAAATGCGGGAAACGGTGGACGAAAAGTTGCAAAGCACCCTCACCAAGCGCCTGGATTCCAGTTTCCAGGCTGTCGGCGAACAGCTGCAAAACGTCTACAAATCGCTTGGAGAGATGAAAGAATTGGCGGGTGGCGTCAGCGACCTGCAACGAGTGCTTTCCAACGTGAAGGCCCGTGGCACGTGGGCCGAGGTCCAGCTTGGCAACATTTTGGAGCAAACGCTCACCCGTGAGCAGTATGATCAAAACGTCTCCACCCGCAACAACAACGAGCGTGTAGAATATGCGATCCGCATCCCCTCCCGCGATGACGACGGATCCTTCGTGTGGCTGCCAATCGACTCGAAATTCCCGCAGGAGGATTACGTCCGTCTGTGCGACGCCGCCGAAAAAGCGGACAAGGACGGCGTAGAGGCTGCCTCCAAGGCATTGGAGCGTGTACTGAAAAACGAAGCAAAGACCATTGCCGAATTGTACATCGAAGTCCCAAAAACCACCGATTTCGCCATTATGTTCTTACCTACCGAGGGTTTGTACGCCGAAGTGCTGCGCCGTCCCGGTTTGATGGAGGAGCTACAGAACAAATATCGGATCATGGTCTGCGGACCGACGACCATTACCGCCTTTCTCAACACCCTGCGTATGGGCTTCCGCACGTTGGCGATCGACAAGCGTGCGGCTGAGGTCTGGAAGGTGCTTGGCGCCGCTAAAACGCAGTATGATAAGTTTGAGGGCATTCTCGCCAAGGCGAAGAAAAAGATCGACGAAGCCGGCAGTGCGTTGGACGATGCACAGCATCGCAACGATATGATCCGCCGCAAGCTCAACAAGGTCGAGGAGGTCGACAGTGCCGAGGTGCCAATGCTCTTGTCACTGTCCGATACCGACGAAGCCGAGGAATAAAATGAAACGCAAAAAGCGCACCGCCTGTTGGCGGTGCGCTTTATTTTTGTTGTTTATTCTGCTTTCAGCGCCAGCGTAAAGCCGTGAGGCAATTTGCCGATCTCGGGGCGGAGATACACGCGAAGCATTTCCGGATCGCCGCACACGGTCGAGGTGTAATCGTCGATCAGCATATACTCCGGATGCTCGACCTGACCGTAGCACTCCGTGACCGCAGCGGGAATCAGGCGGCCAACGCCCGGCAGGGTGACATCCACATAACAGAAGCCGGATGCACCGTGTCCGTTGACCTCCAGATTGATCGCTGTCGGCACCTTGTCGGCAGGAATGATGAAGCAGCGGTCGTAATACACGTCCCGCTCGAACATCGACTTGAACGTGCCGCACGCCACCTCGTACTTGCTGCCGTCGGCATACTGCAGCGTGATCCGAGTTTTACAGGCAGCAGTATACTCCGGCAGACTGAAATGGACGTCCAGGCGTCCGATCTGACCCGGTGCTGCCGTTTCGACCAGCTTTTCCAACCAAGCCACCGTCTTGCCGAAACCGTCGAGGAACGCATCGAGCTTGGGCGAGGCAATGCCAGGGCGGCATTCATCCCACACCACACGGTTCAGTACAACCAACTCTTCGTACCGACGGCGAACCTCGGCGATCCGCTCACGGCATTCGTCGATATTAGCAAGCCGTTCACCCGTGCGATGCTCCAAAAGATCGTAGGCAATTCCACGCAGCAGATACACCAGACGATTCTGCTTCACACTGCACACGAAGCATCTCACCGTGTTGCATTCGGTTTCAAACGCACCTTCTAGGTTGTGCTCCAGCACAGCGGCGGTGCTTTCCTGCCGCAGCGCCCAGTTTTTGTTGAGTTCCATATTCGCTTCGTTCGGCAACGGCAGGCAATAGCGGTTAACGAAGCTATACGTCGCCGCCGTTGCCACCGCTTCGGCGTATTCACGCTTATTCGTGAACTTTGAAGCCGCTTTTACCAGTGTCTCATAACACGGACGGGCGCCCTCGTTCCACAGCATACCGGCATATACTACCGACAGATCGGCAATCGCATTTGCCTGCGTGCTGAGCTCCCAGTTGGTCATCATCATACCGAGCGGCTCGTATTTTCGGGCGTACTCCGTCAGCGTATCGATCGACTTGATCTGGATATTGGTGCAGGCAAAATACGGGAAGCCCCAACGATCCAGCTTCTTAAAGAGATCGTAACGGCGGCTGGTGGTAAACCGAGCCTCGGGGAATCGAGGATAGAAACGGTAGAACCACGCACACATCACGATGTCCTTCGGAATGTCGTCGACCACGCTGTCGCACTGCTCCAGCATATCGTCCCAGATCATCAGCGTCTTGCCGAGCTTCTTCATCAGGTGATAATAGTGCAGCAACGTGTCACGGAACAGAATCGGCAGGCCCTGCTCCTTCAGCACCTTGCCGCAGTGCTCGCAAAAGCCCATATTGAAGATCTCGTCGAATCCGATATGGAAGAATTTCGACGGGAACAGCGCTGCCACCTCGGTGAGATACGCCTCCATAAACTCTGCCGTTTCGGGAAGCATCGGGCAGGTCTCACCATACGCTCTGACCTCGCCCGCTTTGTTAAAGCGGCCCTCAATGTTGCCACGTAGCTCCGCCAGGTGCTTCAGCTCATCGTGCTCCAGGAAGCGCTCGGTGTGACCGATCGGCGACACCACGGGAACGAGCTCCAGGCCCAACGTATCGGCATATGCCACCATGTCACGGATCTGATCCGGAGAATACGATTCCGCCGTCGACGGATAGGGATACGTCTCGGTGCGGATGCGATCCTCCAGATACATAATGATCATATTCATGCCGGCTTTTGCGGCGGTGTCAAAATACGCTTTGACCGTATCAACCGTTTCAATCTGGCGAGCCAGATCGATCTGCACGGAACGATACTTCGCTTGTTTCATTGTTTTCTCCCCCTTGGACGATTACAGCTCTGCGATGCGGATCTCCTCACGCTTACCGCTCTTCATTGCACGGTAAACCGCATTGAGGAACATCACGGGCTGGATCAATTCTTCATAGGTGTATTCCATACGACCGGTGCGCAACGTGCGAGCAATCTCACGAGCCTCTTCAATCAGACCCATATCCAGGGAGATCATCTGAGACAGGTTTTTGTTGTCCGGCTTCGTCTTATCCAACTGTTCGGGCGTGAAGACCTGAACCTCGTACTCCCAACGGCAGCCGGTATACATACCGGAAACATCGAAATCATCGTAGTGGATGATCAGCGAAACGCCGTACTGGGTTTCGGAAGCCGCAACCCACTGCGGATAATAACCAAACACCGGCAGGCAGATCTCCGCCAGATGGCTGGAGTAGAAGAAGAAGCCGCCGTACTGGTTGTTCAAGTTGACCGGCGCCATAACCGTACCGCCGGTAATCGGAATCTCTTTTTCGCGGAGCTCTTCCACGAAACGGATCGCCGCTTTGGTTTCGGGGCACAACTTCAGGCTGGAGCCGCCCATCAGCGGCACGCCCTTGTCCCGTGCGAGACGAACCAACTCAATGGCTTCGTCCTCGTCCTGGGTAAACGGCTTGTCGATGAACACCGGGATACCCGCCTCGATAAACGGACGAGCCATCTCTGCGTGGAAACGGCCGTCACGTGCCGTAACCACCGCCGCATCGATCTTGCCGAGCATCTCTTCGGGCGATTTGGCAATCATTTCGATGCCGAAGTTCTTAGCGAGCTTCTCGTCCACGCCCTCGTACGTGCTGTACGTGGCAACAACACGAATGTCGTCAAATTCACCGGCATACTCCTTTTTGTAGCCGTTAAAGATGGACGCAAATGCATCCGCATGGGAGTTTTCGCTACCCAAAAGACCTATACGAAACATCGTTATTCCTCCTTACAGCGGGAACTCTTGCGGATTCTGACGATAGACTTCCTCGATGATAGCGATTTCCTGACGAATCTTTTCGGCACGAACCACCAGCGGGGTGCCCTTGGTCAAGTGCTCGTACACGTTGTGATAGTACGCCTTCACAGCGGCACCGAACGCATCGCCTTCCATCGTCAGGTGTACCTCGTTCCACTCCAGCTTTTCGCCGCAGTACTTCGGTGCACCGTCGGGGCCCTGCAGGGACTCGGTGATCAGCTTGCGGGTCGGCGCCTGGATGGGATCGAAATACTTGTAATCGATTTCCTGGTGCGAACCCTTCAGGCTGCCCTGGCTTGCCTGAATGAGATAGGTGTAATCGGAATAGCCGTTACAGGTGGTAACCTCAACCTCGACGATCGGCTTGCCGGGCTGGGTCAGGATGACCTTGGCAAAGTCTTCAGCATCACCGAAGTTATTGGCACGATCCAGATACGACACCACAGTGGGCATCTTGTCATCGTCAAAGAAGTTGATTGCCTGCTCCAGCGGGTGAGGGCCGGTGTTGCGCAGGTTGCCGCCACCGTGTGCACGGCTGCACTGCCAGTCCCAACGACGGCCAAAGCCACCAAAGCTGAGCTTCACTTCAACGATGCGGCCGAGAACGCCGCTTTCGATAATCTTGCAGATTTCCTGATAGTAGGGCGAGAAATGAGACTGCTGGAACACGCACAGCGATACGCCGTTTTCCTTGGCGGCGGCGATCATCTCGTCGCAATCGGCGGCGTGCAGAGCGAACGGCTTTTCGGTAACCACGTTAAAGCCGTGCTTGAGCAAATCCAGCGTTATCGGGAAATGCAGGTAGGAATAGGACGCATTGACAACAAGGTCAATGTCCTTGCGATCCAGAATTTCGTGATAGTCCGCATACACGTCGCAGTTGAACTGCGCCTTAGCGCGGTTGCGGCGGATCTCCAGCTCGTCAACAACAGCAACGACCTCAAAGCACTCGTTTCTTTCGCTGGCGAAAAATGCACCGTGAATGTCACCGCCACTACGACCAAAACCGATGATTGCTACTCTTTTTTTCTGCATAATATTCCCTCTTTTCTTGTTGCCGACAATGTCGGTCTCACATTGTATATTTCCGACCTCGTCGGGAATTACTGTTGTTCATCCGCAAAGCGCTGAAGCATCAACGCTGCACGGGAAGCGGCGATACAGCTCGCCGTGTTTTCTGCCGGAGCACCGGCGCTGACTTCGTCCAAGAAACTTTGGAGTACGTTCTGGCTCGACGGCTTGGCTTCCACCGTACGAGGCGCCGTATCCTCGGTGGTGGCAACCGTCAGCGTGCCCTCACCGATGCGGCACTCCAAGTATCCGAGTGCACCCCAGACCGTGAAGCGCCAGTAGCTCGGCAACTGGAACGCCGTTGCGGGAGCGGCATAGGAAACATCACCCATAACCGCCGCTCCGTTGGCCAGCTGACCGTTGAACTGAGCGCAATCGTTGAAGCTCGGCACCTCGGTCGCATAGGCGTTCCACTGACGGGCAAACAGCGTGCGGTCATACGGACTTCCCGCCACCCACGTCAACACATCCATCGCATGAATGGCAATATCGTTAAACGTGCCGCCGTGCTTACCTTCTTCAAAATACCAACCGGGGCGCACGCCGTAGTTCAGCGGATGCTGTGCCGTGAACTGCACAGCACGAATCTCGCCCAGCGCACCGTCACGAATGATCTCTGCCGCCGTCTGCAGCGTCGCATCATTACGCATCTCCAGCTGGATGCCCACGGGGATCCGCTTTTCACGGCTGAGACGTTCGATCTCATCCAGCTCCTCCGCTGAGGTGCAAAGCGGCTTGTCGGTGATGACCGCCTTGCCGGCCTTCAGCGCCTGAATGACCCGCTTTCCACGAATCCCGTAATAATCGCCGATCGCCACAATATCGATCTGCGGGTCGGCCAACAGCGCTTCGTAGCTGTCGTAAAACGGCTCGGTAATGGTTGCCTTCGCCGCTTCGGCGGCCTCGGCATTCTCCTCCCACGCACCAACGACCGTCAGATCGGGATGCGCTTTGACCTCGTTATATAACGTATAAATGTGGTTGTGCCGCAACCCGGCAAATGCAATTTTCATCATGCTTAACCCTCGTACACCGTATGTCCCGCCACAATGGTGCGAGATACACGGAACTCATCGTCAAACAGAACGATGTCTGCCCGCTTGCCGACCTCCAACGTGCCACGGTCGGTCAGACCCATGATACGTGCCGGGGTCGTGGCCGCCATCTTCACCGTATCGGTAAGCGTGGCCTTGGCAAGCGTCACCATATTCTTCACGAGGCGATCCATCGTGGCAACACTGCCCGCAAACGCCGAACGATCCGGCAGCTTGGCAACGCCGTCCTCAATGATGACCTTATGACCGCTCTCCAGGCTACCCATGATGCTTTCGCCGGACGTCATACCGGCACCACGCATGGAGTCGGTGACCAACGCCGTACGGTCGGGGCCGATGAAACGATACACCTGCTGCAACAGCGGAGGCGGCAGATGTGCGCCGTCCGCAATAATCTCAACCGTGATATCATCCAGCAAGTAAGCGGCCTCTACGATGCCCGCATAACGATATGCGTTGCGACGGTGCACCGTGCTGCAGCAAGAATACAGATGGGTGATATGGGTATAGCCATCTCCCAACGCCTGTACGACCTCGTCATAATCGGCGTTGCTGTGACCGATGGCGGGCAACACGCCGTGCTCACGCAATGCGGCGGCGAACTCATGAGAGCCCTCAAGCTCCGGAGCGGCGCTCCAACGCATAATGCGATCGGACAGCGACAGAATCTTCTCATATTCGGCCGGATCGGGCGGACGCACCATTTTGGGATCCTGTGCGCCACACTGCACCGGCGAAAAATACGGGCCTTCAAAATGGATGCCGGGCATATCCGCACCAACGGTGTTGACCTCGGCGGCCTCCTTGCTGACAGCAAGAATACCAACCGTCTCCGCCGGCGTACTGGAGGTCGCCGTGGGAAGCAACGTGGTCGTGCCGTGCTGTGCGTGGAGCTTGGCGGCGGTCAAAAACGCTTCCACTGTGTTATCCAAGAAGTCCGCACCGCCGCCACCGTGAGTGTGAATGTCCACAAAACCGGGGGAAACGTATTTACCGGCGGCATCAATAATCTCAGCACCGTCGGTATTCGCAGGGACGGGGACGATTTTGCCGTTTTCAAACGCAATCTCAGCGTTCTCGATCACATCTCCACGAATTACTCGACCGTTACGAATAATCGTCACGAAAACCCCTCCTTACAGCTTAGCGCCACTGTCGGCGTCACAGAACATCACCGCATCACTGTGCGAACGCATCGCCGTTGCGGGAACCATATCGGTAACCTCACCCTGCACCGTCAACGTCACGGCCTCGCACTTGGTGGGAGCCGGCACGGTGCAAACCAGATGACCCGCACGCATCAGCGTGGGGATGGTCAGCGTCAGTGCGTGGGTCGGCACTTCGTCAATGGAAGCGAAGCAACCGTCGTTGACCTGCTGCTGGCGGCAAACCTCGTCCAGCTTCACGACCTTGACGACCTCGGGATCGTCAAATTTCGCTTCGCCGGGATCGTTAAACGCCAAGTGGCCGTTTTCGCCGATACCCAGGCACACCAGATCGGTGGGATACTCTTTGAGCAGAGCAGCGTAACGCTTGCATTCCGCCTGCGGATCGGCTGCGGAGGGATCCAAACGGTACACCTTACCAAACGGCAGACGACCAAACAGGTGCTCGGTCAGGAAATTGCCGAAGCCCTGCGGCGCATCCGCCGACAATCCCACGTACTCATCCATGTGGAACGCATTGACACGGCTCCAATCGATGTCCTCGGCCGCAACCAACGTATCCAGCGTCTCGTTCTGGGACGGGGCGGCGGCAAAGATGATGTTTACCTGCTCTTTTTCCTCCAAAAGCTGGCGAATCCGCACCGCAGCGGCGTTGCCGGCGGCGGCGCCCATTTCGGCACGGGTGGCATATACGTTGACACGCAAACGGTCTGCAGAAAGCTGTTTGATCGGTTTCATAGTCTGTAACTCCTCCTTTTTCCTTATCATACCACCGTTTTTTAGAAATTTCTAGACAAATAATGCGTTTTATATCAAAATCTTGCTGTATTCCTGCGGAATTTCTGCCAAAATTATTTGGTCGCGCCCTCTTGCAAAGGACGGGATTTTTTGCCATAATAGACGTATAGTAAATGTAAAGAGGTTTTGACTATGCTGTTTCGAAAACCGGCAGTCACCGGTGCGGTGGATTTTCTTGTCGTCGGGCTGGGAAATCCCGGAAAAAAATACGAGGGCACCCGACACAACGCCGGATTTATGGTGATTGAGACGTTGGCAGAGCTCGCCGGCGTACGGGTAAACCGTGCCAAGTTCAAGTCGCTGTGCGGCGAGGCCGTGTTCGGCGACAAAAAGGTGCTGCTGATGATGCCGCAGACCTTTATGAACAACAGTGGTGAGGCCGTGCGGGAGGCACAAGCCTTTTACAAGTTGCCGCCGGAGCGCTGTCTGATCATTTGTGACGACATCACCCTGCCCGTCGGCACCATTCGTATTCGCCGCAAAGGCAGCGACGGCGGTCAACGTGGTATGCGCAGCATCATCACGCTGTGCGGCAGCGAACAATTCCCCCGTATCAAGGTAGGCGTCGGGCAAAAGCCGCATCCGGACTACGATCTGGCGGCGTGGGTTCTCTCCCGCTTCGCCGAGGCGGACAAAGCCCCGATGCGTGACGCCGTCAAGAACGCCGCCGACGCCACCCACGTGATCCTCCAAGACAGCATTGAAGCCGCTATGAATCGGTTTTCCAAGTAAGGAGCATTATGTCTGTATTTGAAAACGGCTTATCGGGACTGCCGTCGCTGAAAGCCGTCGAATCCGACCTTGCCGCAGGCCGATCGCCCGTTATGCTGACCGGTCCCGGCCACATCCATAAAGTGCTGTTAGCGCACACGCTGTGTGCCCGCCGTCGGTGCGGAGGCTTGTTCCTCACCGCCGACGAAGCGGAGGCCACCCGTATTTGTGAAGACCTTGTTGCCCTCGGCAACGAGGCTCTTTTGTTGCCCTCACGAGAGTTGTCTCTGCATCGGGCGGAGTCAGCATCCCGTGAATACGAGCAAATGCGGCTGGGCGTCTTGTCCCGCATGGCACGTGGCGATTATGACATCGTTGTCGCCGGCATTGACGCCGTCACCGGCTACACCATTCCACCCGCCACGTTGCTTGCCCGCACGCTGCACTTATCCGCCGGCAAACGTCTGCCGGTCACCGATCTTCCCGGGGCGCTCGCCGCTGCGGGGTATGAGCGCTGTGCACAGGTTGAGGGTGCGGGACAATTTGCTGTGCGAGGCGGTATTATCGACGTCTACCCCGCTCAAAACGCCTCTCCGCTTCGCGTTGAACTGTGGGGCGATACGGTCGATACCATTTCCGCCTTTGACCTGCTGTCACAACGGCGTACCGATTCGCTGGATGCTGTGGATATTCCTCCGGCAGCTGAAATCTTTTATGATTCCGCTGAGGAGCTGGCGTCCCGCATTGAAGCGCTGGCGGCCTCACTGTCGGGCAAGCGTGCCGCCGCCGTGCGGGAATCCTTGCTGCAGGACGCCGACCGCCTGCGTGGCGGCGCCAATCCCGCCGCACCGGATAAATATTTGCCGCTGATCTATCCCGACACCGCCACCGTATTTGATTATGCCGACGGTGCACTCGTTTTCGTATCGGAAATGCAAAAGGTACGGGAGCGGATGCGCAGCGCCGAATGGCAGCTTCAGGAAGACATCAAATCACTGTTGGAAGAAAACCAATTATGTCGGGAGCTGTGCCGCTACCGTGCAGATTTTGAGGACGTTGCAGCCTTTCTCACCAAACGCCCAACATTGCTGCTGGAAACCTTCGCCCGCAGCTCGGCGGAGCTCCCGTTGGGCGGCTTGTATTCGCTATCCTGCCGCCAGCTTCCCGTCTGGTCAGGCGGATTAGAGCTGCTGTGCGAAGATCTCACCGATCTTTTATCACGGCAATCGGCGTGCCTTTTGCTGGCGGGCTCAGAGGAGCGTACCGCCAAAGCATTGGCCGACGATCTCGTCAATCGCGGTATTCCTGCGCTGTATGCTCCCGCGCCGCAAAAGCCTGTGCGTGGACAGGTGCTGGTACTGCAGGGCGGTATTTCCGCCGGCGCAGAGTTCCCGGAAGCCGGTCTGGCCATTCTAACCCACGGCCGGGCATCGGCGCCCCGCAAGCGGCGTCGATTAAACAAACAGCGTGGATCAGAGATCCATAGTCTCTCGGAGCTGACCCCGGGTGATTACGTCGTCCACGCCGCACACGGCATCGGCCTGTACGAAGGCATCCGTCAAATGGAAGTACAGGGCGTTGTGAAGGATTATCTGAAATTACAGTATGCCAAGGGCGATACCTTGTACGTCCCCGTCACGCAGCTGGATCTGGTTTCCAAGTACATCGGCACCAAGGACGAGGTGAAGGTCAAGCTCCACCGCCTCGGCGGCCAGGAGTGGCAAAAGACGAAAAGCCGTGTGCGTGGCGCCGTTAAGGACATCGCCAAGGAGCTTATTCTGCTCTATTCCCAGCGTATGGCAACCCCCGGCTACGCCTTTGATCCCGACACTGAGTGGCAATACGATTTTGAGCGTCACTTTGAATACGAAGAGACCGAGGATCAGCTTCGCTGCATCGACGAGATCAAATCCGATATGGAACGTCCCATTCCTATGGATCGGTTGCTGTGCGGCGACGTCGGCTTCGGCAAGACCGAGGTCGCTCTGCGTGCTGCATTCAAGTGCGTATCACAAAGCAAGCAGTGTGTTCTTCTCGTCCCCACCACCATTTTGGCGTTCCAGCATTATAACACCCTTCTCTCTCGCTTTGACGGATTCCCCGTCAAGATCGAAATGCTGTCCCGCTTTCGCACTCCCAAGCAGCAGGAGCAGATCCTGCGTGATATGGCGGCAGGGCGCATCGACATTCTTGTCGGCACGCACCGTATGCTGTCCAAGGACGTCAAATTCCGAGATTTGGGTCTGTTTATCGTCGATGAGGAACAACGCTTCGGCGTGGCACAAAAGGAACGTATCAAGGAGCTGGCTCCGCAGGTTGACGTGCTGACGCTGTCCGCCACCCCCATTCCCCGCACGCTGAATATGGCGATGAGCGGTATTCGTGATATGTCGATCATCGAAGAAGCGCCGCAGGACCGCCGTCCGGTGCAAACGTACGTGCTGGAACACGACAATACCCTGTTAGCTGATGCGATCCGCCGTGAATTACGGCGTGGCGGTCAGGTATACTATATTCACAACCGTGTGGAAACGATCGAGCGCTGTGCCGCCGGATGGCAGATGCGTCTGCCCGAGGCACGGGTCGCCTACGCTCACGGTAAAATGTCGGAAGACGAGATGTCGGAAATCTGGCGACAGGTCATCGACCACGAAATCGATCTACTGGTGTGTACAACCATTATCGAGACCGGTGTGGACGTGCCCAATGTCAACACCCTGATCATCGAAAACGCCGATCGGTTCGGCTTGTCACAGCTTCACCAGCTGCGTGGCCGTGTTGGGCGATCCTCCCGCCGTGCGTTTGCGTATCTTACCTTTACCCGCAGCAAGGTGCTCAGCGACGTTGCCGCCAAGCGGTTGGAGGCGATCCGTGAGTTTACCGAATTCGGCGCCGGCTTTAAGATCGCTCTGCGGGATATGGAGATCCGTGGTGCGGGCAATCTGCTGGGTGCCCAGCAGCACGGGCACATGGAAGCTGTCGGCTACGATCTGTACCTGCGGTTGCTGGCGGAAGCCGTCAACGAGGAAAAGGGCATCACGGACAACCGCCGTGAGCCCGAATGCTTGATCGACCTGCCGGTGTCGGCGCATATCCCCGAAAGCTATATCAGCACCAACGCTCAGCGCTTGGACATCTACCGCCGCATTGCCGACATTCGCACCGAAGAGGACTCTTATGATGTCTACGACGAGCTGATCGACCGTTTTGGCGAGCCGCCCGAGGCGGTGCAGGGCCTGATCGACGTCGCCCTGCTGCGCAACCTGGCGGCCAACATCGGCATTTACGAGATTCGCCAATCCCCCGACGGAGCAGTGTTACTATACCAGCGCAAGCTGGATCTCGAAATCGGCTCGCAAATGTCGGCCGCTCTGCCGGGGCGTGTGATGATCAACGCCGGGCCCAAGCCGTATCTCGCCGTCAAGGGAAAAGCCGGATTGTCCACACTGGATACGTTGCGGGAGGCCCTGCAGGCCGTCCGCCCGACAGAAAAACCGCCGGAGACCACCTGATTCACTCGAAAGGATGCCTTCTATGTCCGATACGCCTCGTTCACTGTCCCTGCCCAGAGTATTCGTCATCGTGGTGCTGACGGCAGTGCTGCTTGTCTGCATCGTTCTCTCAGCCGTGTATGAAACCTCGCCGGGAGATTCGGTGGAACAGTGGCGCAAGGAAAACCCCCAAGCCACCGAGCAGCATCCCGTCAATATCAACACCGCCTCCGAGGAACGGCTGATGTTGCTCGACGGAATGGACAGAGGCAAGACTCGAGCGATCCTTGAGTACCGCAGCCGCTTCGTGCGCTTCACCTCAGTCGAGGAGCTGCTGTTGCTTCCCGAAATCAGCGAAGCGGATTTGGAACGGTGGAAACCCTATATCACGGTTAATTGAAAAGAAAAAGAAACCCCGCAAGGAAAACTCCTTGCGGGGTTGTTTTTTGCGATTAGTTCTTCTTGCGGAAGAGCTCCATGATATCGATCTCGCTGTCGTCATAGTTGCCGCCGCCGTTCTCGTCGGGTGCAACATAGGAGCCGTCAGCCGAGAAGCCGGTAGCCACCAACGTGATGCACAGCTCATCATCCAGCTTCTCGTCGAAGGTCAGACCCCAGATCGTGTTGCAATCCGGATGAGCCGCCTCAGAGATCAGCGTACAAGCCATCGTGACATCCTCGAGCAGAACGTCTGGAGAAGCGGTCACGTTGATGATCAAGCCGTGAGCGCCGTTGATGGTGGTTTCGAGCAGCGGGCTGGCGATAGCAGCACGAGCGGCGACCTCAGCCTTGTCCTTACCCTCGGCACGGCCGATACCCATGTGAGCATAGCCGGCATCCTTCATGATCGCCGTAACGTCAGCGAAGTCCAGGTTCAGGACAGCTTCCGCCGTGATCAGTTCGGAAATGGACTGCACGCCCTGACGCAGAACGCTGTCTGCCTCCTGGAAAGCGTTTGCCAACGTGATGCGCTGGTCGCTGACCAAACGCAGACGCTCGTTGGGGATAACGACCAAGCTGTCCACGTGCTCGCGCAGAACGGCGATACCATTCTCCGCCTGCTCCATGCGACGACGGCCTTCAAAAGCGAAGGGCTTGGTCACGATACCGACGGTCAGGATGCCCATATCACGGGCGATCTCCGCAACGACGGGAGCTGCACCGGTACCGGTGCCGCCGCCCATACCGGCGGTGATGAACACCATATCCGTACCCTTCAGAGCGGCAGTGATCTCATCACGGCTCTCTTCAGCGGCACGCTGGCCTTTTTCGGGGTTTGCACCGGCGCCCATGCCACGAGTCAGCTTTTCGCCGATCTGCAGCTTGGTATCCGCCTGCGAACGCAAAAGCGCCTGATGATCCGTGTTGATCGCCAGGAATTCCACGCCCTTAATACCTGCAGAAACCATGCGGTTGACAGCGTTTCCGCCGCCGCCACCGACACCGATAACTTTTATCTGGACACCATCCTTGAAGGTCTCCTCTTCAAATTCGAAGCTCATGAAACTTCCTCCCAGTTCATATTTTCTCAGCCCTGCTGTGTCATTATTCAGACAGCGTTTTCAAAACACTGCAAGTCACCTATTTAATTTTACCACGTTCTACGCAGGATTTCAACTGTATTTTTTCAAAAAACGGCTACTTTTTTACTTTTTTTGAAAAAAATTTGAAATCATTCTTCGGGAGAATTTTCCGGGCTGTCAGAATCGGTTTTATCGCCCTCCGGCGCCGGTTTTTCGGTGTTCAAAAGCTCGGTCGGCGTGAAGATAACCATCGGTGAATCAATGGTTTCATCGGAGTATTGGCTGAGGTTCAAGACGCCGGTAGCGGTCTCTCCGTGGCGATTCAAAACCGTCGGCAAAGCGCCAACCGCCACCGCTACCTCATAGTTCAAATTGGAATCGTTTCCCATCGCAATTTCAATCTGATTTTTCCAGTTGAGCCGTATGTCGCTGCGGTTCGACAGGTCGATAATACCCACGTCGTGCAGCCCATTGGCAGCCATGGATTTCACCAGTAAATTGGCGATCTCCAGGTCCTTGCCACCGATCACCTTAGCGCCTACCTTCGGTGACAAAATATCGGCGCCCTTCAGGTACAATCGACGATACGGGCGCTCACTCTCCACCGGCATTTGCATCAGGCCGATACCCTCGTCGCTGACAACCATCCAACTGCCGTTGGCGTAGACGGTACCCAGTTCTTTGTGCTCCGTCACCGTAATAGTCACGTCGCCGCCCATCGCCACGTCAACCGAAACGTCCTTGATATACGAAAACGTATCCCGAATATATTGCTCCGCATTGCGCTCGCTGATCGAAAACACGCTCTTCCCCTCGACAATACCGCTGACGGCGATGATCGTCTCGTCGTCGTAACGGGTGTTCCCTTTCACCGTGATGCTCTCCACACCAAACCACGCATTATGCTTGCCCGTAGCTTCATCCACGCTCTGCAACGCCATCGGCAGCATCAGCAGCGTACCCACGATCAACAAAACATCCAGCACGGTAAGCACAACAAACAGCCGGAAACGGTTTACTGCCCGTCTCTGGCTGTTTGATCGTTTTGCTGTTCCTTTACGCTTCATACGTTGCCATTCCCGTCCTGTTTATTCTTCCAGTATAAGGGATGCTCCCGTTTGTGTCAACCCTTCTGCCAACGCTTCATAACCCCGTTCCAGATGAAACGTTTCTCCGATCACGGTGGTTCCCTGCGCCGCCAAGCCCGCCAACACCAGTGCGGCACCACCTCGCAGGTCGGTACACTGTACCGGTGCACCGGACAGCTGCGGTACACCTTCAACCACCGCCACCCGACCTTCCACTTTGATCCGTGCGCCCAAGCGCATCAGCTCGCCGACGTGCTTATACCGACTTTCAAAAATCGTCTCCACGAACACGCTGGTCCCGTCTGCCACACACGCCATTGCCATAAGCAGTGCCTGTGCATCGGTCGGGAACCCGGGATACGGGAGCGTCCGAACCGTCTTGACACGCCGTAGCCGTGGCGGAGCGCTGACGAGCATCTCGTCATCCCACAGCGACACACCGCAGCCGGCTTCCTCAAATAACGGCACGACCGCCTGCAAATGCTTTGGGCATACGCCCCGCAGCAACAGCGACCCACCCGTTACCGCCGCCGCACCCATATACGTCACCGTTTCGATGCGATCGGGAATCACCCGATGCCGACAGCTGTTCAACCGATCGACACCTTCAATAAAGATCGTACTCTCTCCGGCGCCGCTGATCCGTGCACCGCACGCCGTCAAAAACGCACACAAATCTACAATTTCCGGCTCACGTGCAGCGTTGTGGATCGCCGTCGTTCCTTCGGCGGTCACCGCCGCCAGCAAAATATTCTCCGTCGCCCCCACGCTGGGGAACGACAGCGTAATGGAGCATCCCGTCAGCCGCCGTTTCACCCGACAGCGCAGCTTGCCCCCTTGTTCATCGATATGTAACCCCAATTGCCGCAGTGCCGCCAGATGCAGGTCGATCGGCCTCGGCCCCAGCTCGCAACCACCGGGAAATGACAGCTCCGCCTCACCGGTACGTGCCGCTATAGCGCCTAAAAACACAATGGACGAGCGCATTTCACGCATCAATTCATCGGGAATATCGCTGCGGCAAAGTACCGTCGCATCCACCGACACACACGAGCCCTCGTGCCGGATCGTGCAGCCAAGATGCCGTAAAATTGCAGTCGCTGCCCGAACATCGGACAGCGCCGGACAATTTTCTATCTCACAAACCCCGTGAGCCAGCAGTGTCGCCGCCAGGATCGGCAGCGCACTGTTTTTCGCTCCGTGAATATGTACTGCTCCGTTCAGGCGACGCCCGCCTTCCACAATCAACTGTGCCATCGTATGACCCCTTTCCCACGTTTTCACAGGATGTGCTTATATACCATCCTATGAGCCCTTGAAAAAAGGGTGACGAAGTTACAGATTTAACGTTTGACGCACCACCGCCATAATGCGGCTGTCGGCATCCAGCACAGCCGATGCTCCGGAAGCCTCTGCCATACGTGCCAGCGTTTCGGGCGAGAGCGCCATGCGGCGAATCTCATCCCACAAGCGCTCGGCAGTCAAATCCTTTTCTTCCAGGCACACCGCCGCCCCACGCTCCGCCAACGCCATGGCGTTGTAAAACTGATGATTTTCCGCCACATACGGCGACGGAATTAAAATTGCCGGTTTTTTCAGGGCGGGCAGCTCGCTGAGCGTCATCGCCCCACAACGGCAGATTACCAGATCTGCTGCCGCCATACACCGTGGCATATCGTCGATGTAATCCCGCACACGTACACGCACGCCGTCGGGGACGATCCCGTTTTGTTCCAGTAACGCCGCTACGTGCTCGTGGTTTTTTCCACGTCCCGTACCAACGATAAATTGCACCTGCTCAGACTCAGGCTTGCCAAGCACGCCCACGATCGCTTCATTGATCGGGCGGGCGCCCAGGCTGCCGCCAAAGCATAACACGAGCGGTCTGTCGTCGACGCCCAGCTCACGGCGAGCCTGCTCACGATCAACGGCCATCATCCCGTCTCGCAGCGGGTTCCCCGTGACGATCACCGTCGCCTCGGGCGGCAAATGCTTCCGTGCCGCCTCGTCCGATACCATGACGGCACGTGCGGCGGACGCCAGCATTTTCACCGTAACGCCCGGCAGCGCATTGGATTCGTGTACCAGCACCGGCACGCCCATTTTGGCAGCCTTACGCAGCACCGGGCCGCTGACATAGCCGCCCGTGCCGATCGCAATGTCGGGACGGAACTCACGAATGATCTTTCCCGCTTCACGCCCCGCCGTAACCGCATGGTAGGCGGCACCGATGTTTTTACCGATATTCTTCAGTGACAGCTTGCGCTGAAAGCCTTCCACCGTGATGGTGCGGATCGGGTATCCCGCTTTGGGCACCAGCACCGTTTCCATACGCCCTTTGGCGCCAACAAACAACATTTCCACATCCGGAAACTCCCGACGGATCGCATCAGCGATCGACAGCGCCGGGTTGATATGCCCCGCCGTGCCGCCACCCGTCATCAATACACGCATACCGTCGCCTCCTACTCGAAATCTCGCCGCAGATGTGCTTGTCGGGACACCGACAGCACAACGCCCATCTGTGCCAGCAGCATAACCAACGACGAGCCGCCGTAACTGAAAAACGGCAGGCTGATACCGGTATTCGGCATCGCATTCGTCACCACGGCGATGTTAAGGATCACCTGCATACCAATCTGTGTGGTCAGACCGATCGCCAGCAGAGAGCCGAACTTATCCGACGCTCGCATACCGATAACGAATCCACGCCACACCAACAGTGCAAACAGTATGATAATTCCCAAGGCTCCGATAAATCCGAGCTCTTCGCATACGATCGAAAAAATAAAGTCGTTTTGCGGTTCGGGCAGGAATAGGTGCTTCTGGCGGGAGTTGCCGAGTCCTTCGCCCATGAACCCGCCGGAGCCGATCGCATACAGCGACTGCACCGTCTGCCATGCCACGTCACGGCCCGTTTGACCGCCCTCGTAGATCGCATCCGACGTATATACCGCCAGCGGATCCTGCCACACGGTGATACGATCCTGTTCATACCCCAGCACGAACACCATGAGGATAACGCCGAGCGCACCGATAGCGATCGTCAGCAACAGCCACCGCCCCCTCGTGCCGCCGATATACATCATTACCAAGCCGATGCCCATAATCAGAATCGTACCCGACAAATGCGGCTCAATAAACACCAGACCGCACGTAAAGAGCAATATCCCCATAAACGGGAGATACCCTTTGGTAAATAGCTTCATTTTGTCGCCAAACAGAGATATGAGATGCGCAAACAGCAAAATAATTGCAAATTTCGCAATTTCGGACGGTTGCACGTTAAAGCCCGGAAGCGGGATCCAACGATGCACATTTTGCACAGCAGGCAAAATCAGCACCAGCCCCAGCAGTAACCAGGCAATACCCATGACCCACAGTGCAAGCTTATGAAGAACGTGGTAGTCGACCAGCGAGATCAACAGCATAAAGAACACGCCGACCACGGCAAACACCAGCTGCTTGCTGATGTAATAATAACTATCCCCGCTGTTTTGATAGTACGAATACGCATAGCTCGCCGAAAACAGCGATACCAGACCAACCACCAAAATCAGCATTGTCAGTACGAAAAAGGTCATATCAAAGCCGGAAGCACGGGTGAACAAGCCCAATATACGCTTCGGGCGCAGGCTATTGCTCGGCGCTTCCGTCGTTTTGGCTTTTGCTTTTGCCATACGTATCCTCCTTTCGTCACTTTACGGTGTGCATCACACAAACAGCAGCACCAGGCACAGCGCACCCGCCACCACCGTCACTGAACAGAATACGGCTACGATCTTGTTTTCGCTCCAACCGCTCATCTCAAAATGATGATGCAGCGGGCTCATCTTAAACAACCGCTTGCCGTGGGTGATTTTGAAATAGGTGACCTGCAGCATTACCGACAGCGTTTCCGCAACGTAAACGATGCCGAGCAGCGCCAACATCAGCGGATGTCCCAAACCAAACGCCACAGCGCACAGGACACCACCGATAAACAGTGAACCCGTATCACCCATAAACACCCGTGCCGGGTGGAAATTCCATACCAAAAATCCTGCGAGAGCACCTGCCATTGCTGACACGACAATGCCGTAGCCCATCGTCGCTGCACCACACAGCACCAGCAAAAACAGGAACGCCACCAACGATACCGAGGCACACAAGCCGTCGATACCGTCAGTCAGGTTGGTGGCGTTCGTCATCGCCACCAGAATAAACATCGCAATCGGGATAAACCAGATGCCCGCCTCCCAGTACCCGTAAAACGGGACGTACATCTGCGTGGCATCCGTCAGATACATCGTCACGGCATACGCCGCCGAAACCAACAGCTGCGCCGCCATTTTCTGCTTACTGGTCAAGCCGAGGTTCCGCTTGCGCACCACCTTGATAAAATCATCCAAAAACCCAATCGCACCGAAGCCAACCGCCAGGATCAGCCCCACGAACAGCTTGGTGGTATCCCCCGTCGAATGAACAGGCCCGATCACCTTGACCGGCAAGAACAGTTGGCTGACCAGAATGGCAAGCACCGCCGTAATCAGCATCGCTGCAATGAAGATGATGCCGCCCATCGTCGGCGTGCCCTGCTTGCTTTTGTGCCACGCCGGTCCTTCTTCACGGATCGTTTGGCCAAACTTCAGTCGGTGCAGCACCGGAATCAGCTTCTTGCCCAACCACGCCGCCACAAAAAACGCTACGATTGCCGTGGCGACCCATGTTATTGCTAGTATCTCCATATTTATCGCTCCTCATTCGACAAAGACGCAAGCGCCTGTGCCACGATCTCTCTTTCATCCAAATGAATAGTTTCGTCCTTTAAGATCTGATACGTCTCGTGACCCTTTCCGGCCAGTAGCACCGTATCACCCGGCTGTGCGTTGGTCACCGCCCAGGTGATCGCTTCGACGCGGTTGGGAATAACACAATACGGCGTTTTCGTCTCGGTCAGCCCCGCCACGATGTCGGCGATAATCGCCTCCGGCTCCTCCGAACGGGGGTTGTCGGACGTAATCACCATGTAATCCGACAGTTCCGCTGCCGCTACGCCCATTTTCGGGCGTTTCGTGCGGTCACGGTCACCACCGCAACCAAACACCGTCACCAACCGTCCCGCCTTGCAGGCGTTCAGCGTGCGACAGATGTTTACCAAACCGTCAGGCGTGTGAGCAAAATCAATCACCACGGTAAACTCCCGCCCGGTCGGCACCACCTCGGCACGGCCTTTGACGATGCCCGCCCGACCCAGCGCCGTTACAACGTCGTCAAACGAGATTCCCAGCGCTCTGGCGCACGCCGCAGCGCCAAGTGCGTTATACACCGAGAACAGGCCCGGCGTTGCCAAACGAACTCGGCCGATCTGACCGAGGGACACCAGCTCAAAATCCACCCCGTCGGGGCGCTGGCGAATGTTACGAGCCACATAATCCGCTGCATCGTCCCGCTCGGAAAACGTAACGATCGGGCCGGCGGCACTTTCGCTCATCATTGTGTGCCAAGCGTCGTCTTTGTTCAGGATCGCCGTTTTACACAGCGAGAACAAGCGCTGCTTGGCAGCGGCGTATTGCTCCATCGTACCGTGGTAATCCAGATGATCCTGCGTCAAATTGGTGAAAATACCCGCATCAAACGTGCAGCCCTCCACACGTCCTTGATCCAGCGCATGGGAGGAGATCTCCATAACCGCATAATCGCATCCGGCATCCGCCATTTGTGCGAACATCTGCTGCAGATCGTAGGAATCCGGCGTAGTGTGTCCTGCGGCGATCTCACGGTCGCCGATCAGATTGCGAATCGTACCGATCAGACCTACCATGTGACCCGCCTGCTCTAAAATCGCTTTCAACAGATAGGTCGTGCTGGTTTTACCGTTCGTGCCGGTCACACCGATCAGGTGCAGTCGCCGTGACGGGTGTCCAAACCACGCCGCACTAAGCTGTGCCCACACCGTGCGGGTGTTTGCAACGATCACCTGATTCGGCAATCCCAAATCACGCTCCACGATCAAAACGGCGGCGCCCTGCTCCAGTGCCTGCGCAGCAAACGCATGGCTGTCCACGCCGGTGCCCTTGATGCACACGAACGCACAGCCCGGCGTTACCTTGCGTGAGTCACGGCACAGCGCCGTGATCTCCAGCTCCGCAAGTGCGCAGGTAACACCCGTTTCTTTCAGCAAAGCTCCCAGTTTCATTGCGTTTCCTCCGTTGTTCTGTCATGTCCGATTTTCGGCACTCGTATTTATTCTTCCGTAAACTGCGGCTCAATTCCTAGATACGGCAGCACGTCAGAAAAGATCTTTTGAGCTACCGGTGCTGCCAGCGTACCGCCATATCGAATCGCCGTCTGCGGCTCATCCACCATAACGATCACGGCAATACGGGGATCGTTTGCCGGTGCAAAACCGCAAAACGATGCCACCACGTTTTTGCGACCGCTCGCCGTGAGACCTTGGTCGGTCTTTTCCGAGGTGCCGGTTTTTCCTGCCACACGGTACCCCGGCACGTAGGCGTTTTTCGCACCGCCGCCGTCCACGACACCCTCCAGCAAAGCGCATATCCGTGAGGAGATGTCCTCGGAGATCACTCGCCGCCGCACCGTGCGCTCGGTCTCGCTCAACACGTCTCCCTGCGGTGAAATCACCTGTCGGACGATATACGGCTGCAGCAATTCGCCGCCGCCTGCCACCGCCGACACACCGGTGATCATTTGGATCGGTGTAACCTTAAATGTCTGTCCGATCGAGGACGTTGCAACGTCCACCGCCGTGATCGATTCTGCCCGATGATACAGCGACGGGGTAACACGGGCCTCCCCCAGCATATCGATCCCCGTCGGCTCAGTAAAGCCGAACAGCGCGTGATACCGGGGAAAGTGAGTCGTCCCCACCAAAGAACCAATGCTCATAAAAGCAGGGTTGCAGGAATGTGAGATCGCCTCCGCCAACGTTTGACTTCCGTGGCTTCGGGGATAGACGTGGCATTTCATCGTGCGCACACCTGCCATTGTGTAGGTGCCGTTGCAGTAAAAGCTCGACCGCTCAGAGATCAACCCTTCCTGCATCGCCATAGACGCTGTAAAGATCTTAAACACCGAGCCCGGCTCGTAAAATTCGGAAATCGCCTTGTTTTTCCACTGCCTCTGGAGCGCCGATAAATACGCTTCGCTTTTCTCGTTCCCAGAAAGCAGGGCGATCTGCGCCGCCAGATCGGGGTTTTGTACCGTGCGGGGATGATTAAGATCGTAATCCCCTTTGGTCGCCATAGCCAAGACCTCGCCCGTCTGCACGTCCATAACGATCGCACAGGTGCGATTCGCGGCACTCGTTTCTGCCAGCGACACCTCCAGGTGGTTTTCCACCGCACGTTGAATATTGATATCGATCGTCAGGCGCAGCGTATTCCCCTCACCCGGCGCAATCGTCGTCTCGTACTGTATATCGTTGGGCAACGCATCGCCCCAGCCGTTTGTAGAAGTAACGACCCGACCAGCGGTCCCCGCCAGCACCTCATTATACCGTGCTTCCAAGCCTTCCAGCCCGGTGTTGTCGGTGCCGGTAAATCCCAAAACGCACGATAGGGCGCTGCCGAACGGATACTCCCGTTTATAATCCTGAATCACCCGAAACACACCGGTCAACCTGTGATCCTTGGCCCAATCGATAAAGGTGTCGCATATCTCATAGTCGATTTTTGAAGCAACAATCTCATACCGCGAGGCGGTCTTGTTGACTTGCTTTTTCAGCTTGTCAGCATTGATCCCAAGCAGCGACGGCAGTTCACGGCAGATCGTCTCTCTCGCCGCCTCGTCCGGAATATATCGCGGCGCCATAATGACCGTTGCCACCTCGACGCTGCGTGCCAGCACCACGCCGTTGCGGTCGACGATCGCTCCTCGTTTGTCCGAGATCACGCTGTCCGTCAACTGCTGCTCCGCTGCCATGGTCTGCCACAGCTCGTGCTCCGCAAGCTGCAGCACCGCCAACCGATACCCCAGCATTGCAAAGCAAAACGCCATAGCAACCATCGCCCACAGCGAACGCTTCCACATAATGCGGGACGGGGCTTGTATTGAAACGTCCTGTTGATGCATTCGCTTCATAACAGGCGTCCTCTCAAAGATCTGTTACTTGTTTAGATGTTGTTTTCGTAGGCAAACTGCACGGTGATGACCGAACCCTTCGCCACCTGCGTTCCCGCCTCCACCGATTGCTTGGAGACCTTCGCCACGCCGCCGGAGGTGTTAATACCAACAACGACCACGTTGATACCGGCATTCTTTGCCAGCTGGTTCACCTGCGACAAGCTCTTATCCGCAAAATCGGGAACGGTTGTCATCTTCAGCTCGCTGTCGTCGGTGTACAGCCACACCACGCCGTCCTTAGGAATGGCGGCGCCACTCTCCGGAACCTGTTTCACGACCTTGTCACCCTTGCCGATGACCTGGTAGTTCAGCGACGAGGCCTTCAGCGCGGTGGTCGCCACCGACACCTGCTTGCCGGAAACCTTCGGCACACTCTGATCCAAATTGGCAAGCTCCTCCTCCGTATAGTTCGGCTCAACACCCAAATATGGAAGAATATCCCGCAAAATATTTCGTGCAATGGGGGCGGCAACGCCGGCGCCGGATTTCAGCGTCTGCGGCTCATCCACCATGACGAACACAACCACTTCCGGATCATCGGCGGGGGCAAATCCACCAAACGAGGCAACAACCTCGACGTTTTTATCCTTATCCTCCTCGGATTTGGTTTCGGTTTTTTCCGAAGTTCCCGTTTTTCCGCCCACACGGTAACCGGCAATATAGGCGTTGCCGATCGCACCGCCGCTGACGGCTTCCTCCAGCATATCGCACACACGTCTCGACGTCTGCTCCGAAATGACCTGCCGCTTAACCAGCGGTTTCGCCTCGGACACCACGTTTCCGTCGCTATCCAGCACCTTCTGCACAATGTACGGTTGCATCAGCTTGCCACCGTTAGCAATGGCACACAGCGCCGTCGCCATTTGGAGCGGCGTCACCTTAAATGTCTGTCCGATCGACGACGCCGCCACGTTGACGGGCGTCATCGTGTCTGCAGTGTAGTACAGTGCCGGTGTCGGTGTCGGCTCACCGATAAAATCGGTACCGGTACGGGTGGTAAACCCAAAACCGACGTAATACTTACAAAACAGCTGTGCACGGATCATACCGCCGATCGTCATAAACGCCGGGTTGCAAGAGTTAGCGATCGCCTGGCGGAAGGTCTGTTGTCCGTGTCCGGCGTGCCAGCAGTCCATATCGCGGTCGGCGATATGATACGAGCCGTTGCAGAAAAAGCCGGTATTTTCGTTGACGAGGCCCTCTTCCAGAGCGATCGACGCCGTCACCGTCTTAAACACCGAACCCGGCTCATAAAATTCCAACGCCTTGTTGCGATACTGGGATTGATCCACCTCAAACGGTTTGTTAGGATCGTAGTCACCCTTCGTTGCCATTGCCAAAACGGCACCCGTGTCCACGTCCATGACGATCGCACAGCCACGGTTGGTAGCCTCAAACTCCGTAATCGCATCCTGCAAATACTTTTCTGCCACCTGCTGGATATACTGATCCACCGTCAGCACTAAACTGTTGCCATCCACCGCATTGACGGTATATTCATAGTCCAGTGACGTCGGCAGCTTGTCACCCGAGGTGTTTTGCGCAATCACCATACGCCCCGGGATGCCTGCCAACGTTTCGTCGTACTGCTTTTCCAATCCTTCCAGGCCGGTGTTATCCGCTCCGGTAAAACCGAGCACGGTAGAAAGCATCGTTCCCAGCGGATACTCCCGCTTATACTCGGTGTCGACACGAAAAACACCCGCCAGCCCATTTTCGTTTACCCAGTTGATAAACTCATCGCCGACCTCTTTGTCGACCTTGGATTTGACCACCTCATACTGGGATTCGCCCTTCTTCGTTTTCTTATACAACGTCTCCCGATCAACGTCCAGCATCACCGACAACTCGTCAGCGATCTTAATACGGGTCTCCTCCCGCAGGATGTTTTTAGGCGCCATAATGATCTTGCAAACCTCACGCGTTTGCGCCAGCACCGTCATATTGGCGTCATAGATCTGTCCACGCACCGCCGGGATCTTCTTGTCGCTCAGCTGCTGCACCACGGCCTTTTGCTTCCAGAAATCCGTCTCAATAACTTGAATACGAAACAGATTGACCGCCAACAGCACGCAGCAAACAAAAATGCCCAAGACCAGCTTCCACGCGCGCTTACGCATGGCAACCCGTTCTCCGACTTTCGGCGCTTTTCCTTTTTTGTGTAACATCCCGGTACACCTCACTTATTGGAAAGAAAAGAGAGTCAAGACGCTACCATCCCAACTCTCATCGTCCGAGGTCCTGCTTCAGTGTATGTTGAACTCACCGTTAGATAGACCTGTTGTGTTGATTATTTCTGTCGAGGAAGGTCAGCCGATCCAGCCGGTCAACGTCTCCCACAGAGACTCAAAAAAGCCGGGCTCCTCCTCCGGTTGCTCCACCTCTAAGACCGCAGGGGTAACCGTAAAGTAATCGATCTGGCCGGATTGGATCGGTTCAAACCCATTCTTCTCAGCATAATCCGACACGCTCTCTGCAGACGTTATCGCCGCCAGCTTACCTTCCAGCCGCTTGATCTCGCCTGCAAGCTCACTGCTTTTCGCCTTCTCCTGTGAGATAGCGTTGTTTGTCTCAGTCAGCTTCACCTGACTGGTGATCAAAGCACCCAGGACAAACACGATGCAGCATGTCACCAGCACGGTCGCTGCGCCGTTAATGATCTTCTGCAGCTTCACCCGACGGCGTTCAGCCTTCGTCGCTTTTTTGTTCGGCAGAGGGGTGATCTTTGCCGGTCTGGATTCAAACAACGACAGATCATACGCCTCAGAACCATACTTTGCCACGATCACCACTCTCCTTTCTCATCAACGTATCGGCGTGTACTCGCCCAGCTTCTCAATACACCGCAGCTTCGCACTGCGACTGCGTGGGTTTTCCGCGAGCTCCTGCTCGGAGGCCTCCGTCGGCTTACGCAGTACCAACCGGCCTGCCGCCCGCCGTCCGCACACGCACACCGGGAACTCCGGCGGGCAGGTGCAGCCCTTGCAAAAATCGGCAAATCGCTGTTTGACGATGCGGTCCTCCAGCGAATGAAAGGTGATTACTGCCAAACGGCCACCCACCTTTAATTGATCAAAAGCAACGTCCAACGCCTCGGACAAGCAATCCAGCTCGGCGTTGACAGCGATACGGAGCGCCTGAAACACCCGACGTGCAGGATGCCCGTCTCGGCGAGCCGCCGCCGGAACAGCTTCCTTTACCAGTTCGGCCAGCTCTGCGGTCGTTTTAAGTGGGCTCGTCTCACGCCGTCGCACGATCGCCCGAGCGATCGCCCGAGAAAATTTCTCTTCACCAAAGCGGAAAAATATATCCGCCAGTTCCCGTTCGGTCAGCTCCCTCAACAGATCCGCCGCCGTCGTCCCCTCTTGACTCATCCGCATATCCAGCGGTGCGTCAGCGTGGTACGAAAACCCTCGGGCGGGCTCGTCCAGCTGATGCGACGAAACACCGATGTCCAACAAAATGCCGTCCACCCGTTCCACGCCCAGCTCCCGCAGCACCCGATCCATATATCGGAAATTGGAGCGAACCACTGTTGCCGGCAGGCCTTCCAGCCGTGCGCTTGCTTGCACGATCGCATCGGGATCCTGATCCAGTGCGATCAGGCGACCGCCTTGCAACCGGGAGGCAATGGCGTGCGAGTGACCGCCGCCACCTGCTGTTCCGTCAACGTAGACGCCCTCCGGACAAATTGCCAACGCCGCCAGCGTTTCCTCGAACAGCACCGGTCGGTGATACGCATACGCTTGCGTCATATCCATATCAGAAGCCCAGCTCCATGAACTCGGCTTCCACCTCTTCGGAAGTCATGCCACCCATAGCCGTCTCGTACGAGGCCGGATTCCAGATCTCGGCACGGTTACCCGCACCGATGACCAGCGCCTCTTTTTCCAGTGCCGCATAATCCAGAAGATGCTTCGGCAACAGAATACGGCCCTGCGAATCGATCTGCACGTCTACGGCGTTGGCAGAAAGATACCGCTGCAGCTTGCGTGCCTTGGTAAGCGGCATCTGTGCCAGACCCTCCTGCAGCTTTTCCCACTCCTCGGTGGAATACAAGCTGACACAATGGTCCATCACCGCTGCGGCGATAAACGACATACCCAGCTTCTCACGCAACTTTGCGGGGACGAACAAGCGCCCTTTGGCGTCAATATTATGTTGGAAACGACCGTACAGCACCTGTTCTTCACCTCCGTTTCAGATGCGCCCCACCGGGCTGTGGAAAACTCTGTGGAAAATGTGGAAAACCTCCACTTTACACCACTTTGCTCCACTTGGTTTCATTATAACGCCACTTTTATAAAAAATCAAGATACAATATTCAAAATTCTACATCTATTTTTTGCCATAAAAAAGGCGCTCAACAAAAGTTGAGCGCCTTGGAAAAGCGTATCTTATGCAATCAGCTTGATCAGAGACACAAACAGGGGCATGGTAACGACAGAAAGCAGGGTGGACAGCGCTACCAAATTCACCGCCCGCTCGGTGTCCTGCTCGTATTTTCCGGCGAACATCGATACCGCCGCCGCCACGGGAGCGCTGGCGGAAATCGCCATTGACAGCAGCAGCGTATCCCGAATCCCCGCCAGATATAAGATACCGACCGTGATCGCCGGTACCAGCAGTAACCGTACCGCACACACCAGATAGTACGTTTTGTCCTTGAGAATCTTGCCGAGATTTACTTTTGACAGCGAATAGCCGATAAACAGCATCGGTACCGGTGTGTTGAGTGCCGCCAGATGTGAGATCGGCGTGCGAATCAGCGACGGCAGCTGAACCGGCAACACCAAAATGATCACACCCGCCACCAGACCGATCACACCGGGGTTGATGAGAATTTTCCGAACAGGGATCCGCTTGGACGAACGATCCATCGTCATCAGGCCATAGGTCCACAGCGTCAGGTTGAACGCCGTAACGTAGGCGGCGCCGTAAAACACCCCTTGGTCCCCCAGCACCGCTTGCTGCAACGGGAGGCCCATAAACCCGGCGTTGGAAAGCACCGTCGCCATGCGCAGCACCCGATCACGGGGTGTATCTTTTCGATAAAAGGCTTGCGCCAATCCGATCGCAACCAGATGGATCCCGATACCAAGCAGCAGAGCCGTACCAAGCTCCTGTACCACCGACCAACTGAACTCCCGCTCGAACGACAGTGCGATAACGCACGGCGATGCCAACAACAGCGTAACGTCCGACATGGCTTTGGCACCGGTGTCGCCGATCACCTTGCCTTTTCCCAAAAAATAACCGCACAAAATGAGGACGAACAGGATCAGCACCTGCTGACCGACCGTCAAAAAATATTCCATACGCCGCCTCCTTTTCCGCAGCCTCCTGCTATTGTACCCCAAAAAGCGGCAAAACACAAGAGAAAATACAGCGCCTTTGAGAAATCTCTCAAAGGCGCTGTCATTGCATTATCCGATCAGGCACAGCGGTTTGCCACGGGGCGGTTGAGCTCATACAGCACCCGCTCCGATGCCACACGGCGGTATACCTCACGCTGCCGGCGACGATTGCGGGCTCGGGCAGCATCCTTTTTCAGTGCCAGCGCACAGCAAGCAAATACCGTAAGGCGGCACGCCATCAATACAACCTCCAGCACGACCGGCACTGCCGTGAACACCACACCGCACACTGCCAGCTCCATCATCGCCATCACACCGGGGATCCACGCCATACGGTGCGACGTTGTGTGCGTCTCCTTCATCGCCATAAAAAACGTCATCGCCCCGAAAGCCACGGCTACGATCACACGAAAAGTCATACAAACTACCTCCCAAAAGCTGTTCGGAAACCCCGAACAAATGTTTGTTGTGGTTTGATTATAGCACGTTTTTGGCGCTTGTCAATAGAAAATCGAAAATTTGTTCGGTTTTTTTGAATAAGAAAGCCCCGCACACCGTCGAAGGTCTACGGGGATGTTCTTACTTCATCAGAGTACGAGCTGCCGTCAGGGTGTTTTTCAGCAGCATCGCAATGGTCATCGGACCTACGCCGCCCGGAACGGGCGTGAGATAGCCCGCCACCTCGTCGACCGACGGGTCCACGTCACCACAGAGCTTGCCGTCGGCACCACGGTTGATACCAACATCCACCACCACGGCACCGGGCTTGACCATGTCGGGAGTCACAAAGCCCGCTCGTCCCACAGCGGCAACCAAAACGTCTGCTTCACGGCAGATGTCAGCAAGATTCTTGGTGCGGGAATGACAGATCGTAACGGTTGCGTTTTCATGCAGCAGCAGCATCGCCATCGGTTTTCCGACGATGTTGCTGCGGCCGATCACAACACAGTGCTTGCCCTCCACCGTAATATTGGTGCGATGCAGTAGTTCCATCACGCCCGCCGGTGTGCAGGGTAAAAACGTATAGTCGCCGATCAGGATCTGTCCGACGTTGGCGGCGTGGAAGGCATCCACGTCTTTTTGCGGCGAAATAGCAGCAATGACCGCCTTGTCGTCTAGGTGCTTCGGAAGCGGAAGCTGGCACAAAATGCCGTGAATATCCGAGCGTGCATTCAGCTCCTCCACCAAAGAAAGCAACTGCTCCTGCGTGGTCTCCGCAGGGAGCGCAAACTCTTCAGAATGAATTCCCGCTTCGGCGCACGCCTTCTTTTTATTGTTTACATACACACGGGAAGCCGGATCGTCGCCCACCACGATGACGGCAAGCCCCGGCGTCTTTCCCTGTTTCACCATTTCCTCAACCTCGGCACGTACTTCCTGCCGCACCGCCGCCGCAATGGCTTTTCCGTCAATTTTGATCGCCATCGATAGTCTCCTCTTCCGCCACAACCTCTGCCGTCTGCTCCACAGCTTCCTCGGTCACTTCTTCCATCACTTCTTCAACTGTCTCGGCGGTCGTCTCTTCCTCCGTCGGCAAAACACCGTCGGCCGGCAACGGTTCCTCCTCAAACAGGTTCTTCGGCGAACGGTTATCACGGTTCTTCAGCAGGAAATACAACACCAGACCGCCGACAACCGAAAGCGCCGCCACCAGGCAGGACACCGGCATCGTGCTCGTACCGATGTACAAACTGTCGGTGCGAAGCATTTCGATAAAGAAACGACCGGTGCCGTACCACATAATGTATATCGAGAACAGCTGTCCACGGAAACGGTAGGCTTTCTTGGAAACGATATGTATCAAGAGTAACCCAAGCAGGCACCACAGTGACTCATACAGGAAGGTCGGATGCACCGGCTGCGTAGGATCGTACCCGGTGGCGTTGGCATACGGACTGCCGATGATGTTGCCCGTCATGCCCCACGGCAAGGTTGTGTTCGTACCAAACGCTTCCTGATTGAAGAAGTTGCCCCAACGGCCGATCGCCTGACCGATCAAAAAACCGGGCGCCGCCAGATCGAACATCCGCATCGTATCCACTTTTTTGAGACGGCACATCCACAGCGCCGTCAAAAATGCGCCGATCACGCCGCCGTAGATCGCCAAGCCGCCTTCCCACACCTTTAAGATGCTTATGGGATCGTCAAAATACTGTGCTCGATCTTCGGAAAAAACGACGTAGTACAGCCGTGCGCAAACGAACGCAAACAGCGTGCACACCAGCACGACGTCCGTCATGGAATCCTTGGAGATCTTAAACTCATTGGCACGGCGGTAAGCGTACACCACCGCCAGGAAAAAGCCAACCGCAATCAACAAACCGTACCAGCGGATCGAGAAATCGTGCCCACCGATCGCAAAGGAAAAGATTTCCTGATCAACGTGAAACTCCCACCCGAGTCCCGGAAAAGAAATTGTATCCATACATGTACCATCCTTTCTGTTTTACAACGGGAAAACTATCGACAACGAGGAAGCGTTTTCCTCAAAATCCGACATCAAGCGCTGCGTGACATCCTCCACGGTAAGCGACGCCACCGCCTCCAAAAGATCAAACACACCAAATCCGTCCATGTGCGCTGCCGTCAGCAGGTCGCCACAGGATTCCGGATGATCCAGATCGCTGATCATCTGCCCGTACACGGCGTTGCGGGCCGCTGCAAAGTCGGCCGGATCGATACCGTCCCGCTGCAGACGTCGCACTTCGTCTCGGAACGCCGCCGCCACCGCATCGGGATCCCGTGATTCGCCGCCGACGATCCACGTGCCGAAGCCCGGGCCGTTGAAATACTCGGCGTCGAACGAGGTGTTTATCAGCTCTTGCTTCATCAGCGCCGTGTAGAGCGCCGACGAACGGCCCGCCAGGATCTCCTCCAGCACCTGCGCCGCCGCCAACGCTTGCGGCGACTCTGCTTTCAACCCCTCGGTGGTATCCAATGGCACCTTGTATCCGAGATAAAACAGCGGCACCGCCACCGGCATCGCCACCTCAGTACGAGACGAAACCGCTTCGCGCGGCTCACAAACCGGCGCACGGCTCGGCACGTTCGGCTCACACGGCCGCAAAAGACGGTCGGCGACCTCCTCCACCTGCTCGCACGTAACGTTTCCCGCTACCGCCAGCACCATATTATGGAGATTATAAAACGTATCGTAGCAGGAATACAACAGCTCGGGGGTGATTTCCGCAATCGACTCCACCGTTCCCGCAATATCGGTGCGCACCGGGTGTTCTTTGTACAGGCCCGTCAGCAAATTGCAAAACACCCGACGGAACGGAGAATCTTCGCCCATGCGGATTTCCTGCCCGATGATGCCCCGTTCTTTTTCGACGGTTTTTTCGGTAAAATACGGTTTTTGCACGAAATCAAGCAGAATTTCCAGCGAATCCGTCAGGTTTTGTGTGCAGGTAAACAAGTACGCCGTCTCGTCAAACGAGGTAAACGCATTGGCGTTGGCGCCCGTCTCGGCGTACCGTTCAAACGCATCGCAATCCTCATTTTCAAACAGCTTATGCTCAAGATAATGCGCCGTGCCTGCCGGGAGCAGGATCGGCTCCCCTTTTCCGTTTGTGAGGCAGGCGGTGTCGATCGCCCCGTAATTGGTAGCAAACACCGCATAGGACGTGACGAATTTTTTCTTCGGCCACACATAGATCGGAAGACCCGAACGGTGGCGAAGAAAATAACAGCTTTCTTCCGCTCTGTCACTGCGGATTTCTTTCCACTCAGCCATCGGCGTTATCCTCCTGTGCCAGCAGATATACACACTCGCAACGCAACCGACGGGCGGCACGAATGACCGCCTCCCGATCCACCGCTTCCACCGAGCGGCACAGCTCCTGCGGAGTATCGCATTTCGGCAGCAGCGTTTGCGAAATATACCAGCCCGCTATACCCGACTGCGAATCGTCGATCACTTCGGCGCCCTGGATCACGCAGCGGCGTGCCGCCTCCATATCCTCGTCGGTAAACTCGCCGTTGGCGATCGCCTCGATCTGGCGCAGAATCTCCTGCTCGGCACGCTCGGCATTCGCTTCGTCCACACCGCTTTGTACCAGCAGCACACCCTTCATTCGATCGTACGACGAAGAACAATAATAACACAAGCTCAATTTTTCACGCACGTTGCGGAACAACAGCGAGGACGGCGTTGCGCCCAAAATGGCATTCATCAGCCGTGTGGCAGCCACGTCCTCGTGCGGCTCGGCACAATCGGTGCGGAATCCCATGACCAGCTTGGATTGCTTGATCGCCATACGCTCGGTATGGCGGCACAAGGTGGGCAAATGAGAAGTAACGTCGGTAGCACACCGCACAAGGGTCCGTTCCTCCACCGTAGAAAATCCACGGCAAAACGCCTCTTCCACCTGCGGCATTGCCCCGTCGTTCTGCACGATCACACGTACCGTCGCCTCCCGCAGCGCTCGCTTCCACGCAACCGTAAGCCGTTCGGGAGTCAACGCTTCAATAACCTCTGCACTGCCGAATCTACCGATGCCGTACGCCTCGTCGGGACACAGCAATTCCTCGGCACGGCGGCGGGCATACCAGCGCTTGTCGTTGATCTGCGCACGCACCGTCTCCGCCAAGCAGCGGCGCTCGGTCTCCACGTCCTCAGTGCGGAACACGCCGCCCTCCAACGCCGGGCGAAACAGCATCTCACACAACAGCTCCGCACAAGCGGCGGTAACCTGTTCGCCGTTCAACGCATAGCGGTCAGCAGTGGCCTCGGCGGTAAACAGCAACAGCTGCGCCTCGCCGACACGTAACACACTTCCCGTCACCGCTGCGCCGTACAGCTCATTTAACCGGCGGTGAAGCGCCGTGAAATCGGGATACGCCGCACACGCCCGTGTCAACAAACCGGGCAAAAGGGCGTACTCCTCCACCGTCTCACGGGACAACGGAAGAAACAGCCCCACATTGACCTGTGCCGTTTTGAAGCGTGCGTCCGGCAGCGTCATACACTCCACGCCCGCACACAGTTGTCGTATCGTCGGTTGCACAGCAATTCCTCCGTTTCGTAAGATTTTCTTTATTGTATCACACTTTTTTGCGTGAGAAAAGACTTATTTTCGATTTATTCGTTACGAAGCGCCTCCACCGGCTGCAATCGGGAGGCTTTGTAGGCCGGATACACCCCGAACACGCCACCGATGAGCAGTGAAAATCCGAACAAGCCGAAGAACAGCCCCGTCGGGAACACCACGGCTACTCCCGCCGCCTGCAAAATGAGCAGCAGCACGATTGCGGGAAGCATTCCCAGCACCGCTCCTGCCGCCGACAAAATCACCGCCTCGGCGAGAAACTCCCACAGAATTCGTTTTTCGGTAGCGCCGATCGCCTTTTTGATGCCGATCTCCCGGGTTCGCTCCGACACCGCCGACAGCATCGACGTCACAATGCCAAACCCCGACACCACCAACGAAATGGCGCTGAGCGCTGTCAGCACCAGCGCTACGACATCCACCAACTGCTCCAAGCGATCCTTTTGCACTGCCAAGTTATCGGTACGAAACGGGGCGTTGCCGTCATACAACCGATCCAGTGCACGGTCGATGCGGCGCTGCGCCGTGTTGACCGACGCCGGCTTGACCCGCACCGCCACCTGGTCGAAAGCGATCTGGCCGGTGAGGTTGGTATGTGTGGTATACGGCATATACAGCATCCCGGGGATAAAGGACGTGAAATTCTGCAGCAAGCTGCTTCCGGTTTCGGTGATACCGACTACCGTCAGCTTTTCGGTATACTTTCCGTACCGCACCGTCACCTCTTTACCCACCAAATTGGTGCGCCCGTACAGCAGTCGTGCCAACGCTTCGTCCAGCACACAGACTCTGGCTGACGTCTTGACGTCACCCGGTGTGATCAGCCGCCCGTGCAGCAGTTTTAGCGAAATGATCTGCCCCGCACCGGAATCAATGCCGCACAACACCGATTCTCCTGATGAAAAGGAAGTCGATACCGCCCCCATTTGTACCATCAACGGCATAGCGGTTTCCACGCAGGACAGCGCCCGGATCTCCTCGAGCGCCTCCTCGCCGATCAGCTCACCGCCACTCTCTGCCATAACCGATACCCCGTTGACACCCAGACTGTCCAGCTCCTCATTCACCAGCTGACGCCCCACCACGCCGATAACCGATACCGACGCCACCATCATCACACCAACCGCAATGCCAACCACCGTCAGCACGGTGCGATTGCGCTTGCGAAGCAGCCCCCGAAACGCTCCTTTTATCAGTTCTCCCATGACTTATTCCACCTGCACCGCCACAATGTTCCCGGACAATGCTTCGGGATCCTGTACCACCTGCGCACCGGGCGCCAACCCGGAAACCACCAGTACGCCGTCGCCGCATTCTTCCCCGAAGGTCGGCGCTTGTCGCTCTGCCGTGCCGTCCCCTTTATATACATATATATATTCCGCCCCCTCGTCGTCCTGCGCAATACAGGTGTATGGAACCAGCAATGCGTTTTCGATCACATTTACCACTACGCTGGCGCGAGCATTCAGTCCCGCCCGCAGCGAGGCGTCTATTTCATCCTCTTTCAGCGTCACGATCGCATCCACCACCGTCTCCGACATCGTGCCGAGGTATTCCTGATGCGCTGTGTCCGCAATATAACTGATTGTACCATGGTACACGTCTTTGGCAAACGCCACACCGGTGATCTCCACCACCTGTCCCACAGCCACACGGGACACGTACTTCTCCCGAATCATCACGGCAATGTGCACCGTATCTCCCGAGGCGATCACCGCACACGGCTCGGCGCCGGTGGCGACCTCCCCCTGCCGAACGTTCAGCGTTGTTACCGTACCGCTGACCGGAGCCGTTACCGTTGACGGCGTGTTGATCGACACCCCTCCGCCGAATTGTGACAACACCTGCTTGGTGGCGTCCACGTCCACTGTAAACAGCACCTCTCCTGCCTGCACCGTTTGGCCCTCTCGCACACGGATCTCCTGCGCCACGCAGGGGCTTTCCACATACACCTCACTGCTGCTTGCCGTTTGTACCTTGCCGACGCAATCGATCGTCTGTCGCACCGATCCGGTATTGACCGTCACAAGCTCCACCGCCGCCGTTTGCGGCGTCATACCGTTACGAACCAATAAGATAGCACCTATAACGAGCACCGTGCCCGCTACTAACCACACATATTTTTTCAACCGATGTCATCCTTTCCGGAACTGCTGTTTTATCGGTGTTAGTGTTTGACGGCGCAGAGAAAATATAAGGACGATTTGGGATTTTTATAAAATAAAAAAGCAGGCTGACGTCGCCTGCTTTTCTGTTAGAGTTTTTCGTACGCCTCACGCAGCGTGGCGGCACCAACGATTTCGATCGGGTAGGTGCCGGTCAAGGTTTTCAGCGTGTGCGCCGGTACGATCACACGGGTAAAGCCCAGCCGTGCCGCTTCAGCAATGCGCTGCTCGGCACACGAAACCGAGCGAAGCTCACCGGCAAGTCCCACCTCGCCGAAGGCGACCACACCTTCGTCCACCGGCTTGTCCTTCAAGCTGGACACCAGTGCCAGCGCCACGGGGAGATCCGCCGCAGGCTCGTCCAGACGAAGGCCGCCGATAATGTTCAGGTAGGTGTCCAGATTCGAGAAAAAGAACCCGCATCGTTTTTCCAGCACGGCGAGCAACAACGCCAAGCGGTTATTATCAAAGCCCGTTGCCATACGCCTCGGATTGCCAAAGCCGGTCGGAGAAACCAAGCCCTGCACCTCTGCCAACAACGGACGAGAGCCCTCCATAGTGCACGCAACACACGTGCCGCTGACGTTCTTCGGCCGTCCTGACAACAGCATCAGCGACGGATTTTCCACCTCGAATAAACCTTTATCCCGCATTTCAAAAACGCCGATCTCGTTCGTCGAGCCGTAGCGGTTTTTAGCACAGCGCAGCATACGATAATTGCTGTGCGGATCGCCTTCAAAGTACAGCACGCAGTCCACGATGTGCTCCATCACCTTCGGGCCCGCAATCGCACCGTCTTTGTTGACGTGACCGACAATAAACACAGGAATATCCTCCCGCTTGGAAACACGCATCAACGCACCGGTGCATTCACGCACCTGCGTCACACTGCCGGGCGAGGAGGAAACCTCCGCAAGGCTCACGGTCTGGATCGAGTCTACGATGACAATATCCGGCTTCTCCGACACCATGGTGTTGAGGATGACGTTCATATCCGTCTCGCACAGAAGCAGCAGATCGCCGTTGTCAACGCCCAACCGCTCGGCACGCAGCTTAATCTGCCGTGCCGATTCTTCGCCTGAAGCGTACAAGACGCGATAGCTTTGGCTGAGATGTCCGCAAATTTGCAGCAGCAGCGTGGATTTTCCGATGCCAGGGTCACCGCCGATGAGCATCATCCCACCCGGCACGATACCGCCGCCCAGCACACGGTCCAGCTCCGCCATACCCGTCGGGAAGCGTGTTTCCGCCTGCGTGTCGATCGCATCAATGCGATACACCTCAGCCTTGGTGCCGGTTGCCGACCCCGAACGAGTCGGCACGATTACCTCTTCGCTGAGCGTGTTCCATTCCCCACACTGCGGGCACCGCCCCGACCATTTTGGAAATTGACCGCCGCATTCGGTACAGATATAGACGCTTTTTTGCTTTCCTGCCATACCGATACTCCTTCTTTGGACATCAAAAATAGGTCACCAATCCCGCCGCCACAGCAAACGCCAATTGCTGTTGATAGGCGGGGGTTTTCAGGTTGTTTAGTTCCGTCGGGTTGGATAAAAAGCCACATTCTACCAAGATCATCGGCCGTGTGGCCCGATCCAGCAGGAACACGTCCGCCGTCCCCCGCTTGATCTCACGGGTATTGGTCGGTTGCAACAACTCCACGATCTGTTCCCGCACGCTTTCGGCAAGAACACGGCTCTCCTCGGTGTTTTTGGAATAAAAAATCTGCGCACCGTCGTACTGCGGCTGCGTAAACTTATTCTGGTGGATGCTGACGGTAATATCCGCTTCTTCCGCCATTGCCAACCGGTTGCGCATATCGCTGACCTTGCGCTCCCGCAGGGTCGTTCCTTCCGTGTTCAGCATCACATCGGTCTCACGGGTCATGCGCACCGTATAGCCCAGCACCGTCAGCATATCCCGAAGCGGCAGAGATACCGCTAAATTGAGGTGCTTTTCCAACGTGCCGTCCGCCGCTTCTGCTCCTCCGTCAGCGCCGCCGTGTCCCGGATCGATCACGATGTACGGCGCTTCTTCACGGGAGCCGTGCGCCGCACGGCGATCGGTAACACCCCACATCACCGTCAGCAACACAGCACCGCAGATCAACACGATCGCCACGTCGATTGCCGTAGAACGAAAACTCCGCTTCACACGCATCCCTCCTTTGCATACATACGCAGGAGGGGGACAAATTATCGCAGTTTATTCTTGTTGTTCCGATTTCCTTTGTACATCAGCTTCTGTCCAAACGTAAATTGGCGGTAGCCAATGTAGTACGACGCCCAGGACACCACTACGATCACGATCGTGGGAATCAGCGACAACACGATCCCCGACCACGAAATATCGGCAGCCGGCACGCTCCACACCGTGCCCATTGACCAGGCGATGATCGGATACAGCGCAAAATTCGCTCCACGGTACAGCATAATGTACTGCGGCCAGAAGCCGATCAGCTTTTCCGCCACCAGAACAACAAACGCCACCACGGCGGGGATCACCGAAATAAGACCCACCTTTAATCCCAGATGTGGGTCACCCTTGGCCGTGCCGAACATCACGGGGCCGCCGTCTTTGGTTCCCTGCTTCCACATCTCGGCGTACACGATCGTCAGCGTCAGGAAGGTCTGGATGAGCAGCGCAATAAAATTGGTAAGAAACGCTTCTGCCGGGGTTGCTTCGCCCTTCGGCGAGATCGCCAGCGCAATAATACCTACCGAAAAGTACATAAACGTACCCATTACCGTCGCCAGAACGCAGCGTCCGTACAGTTTCAATGCTCGTTTAAACAAATCGTTCATTGTACTTCACCTCACAACACCTAATAATAGCATACCCGCAAAGACCTTGTCAACAAAGGACTTTACTTTCCCTCGGGGTCCGTGGTACAATGAAGCCAACACAAGGTCAAAGGAGCGATCACTATGCAACGTGAGTTTTTGATCGGCTGCAATTATTGGGCATCCAACGCCGGTACCGAGATGTGGAATCAATGGGATCCCGCTGCGATCCGTGAGGATTTGCGGGTGCTGTCGGTGCACGGCGTTTCATGTATGCGTGTGTTCCCCAACTGGCGGGATTTTCAACCCGTCGTTCCCATCATCGACAGCCACGGACACGTCCGTGAGTACCGTATGGCGGGTGGCGAAAAAGCCTCCGACACCTCGTTTTTGGATCCCGTCATGCTGGATCGCTTCGAAGCGTTTTGTGATCTGTGCGACGAGTTCGGTATTCGCCTCATCGTCGGTCTTATCACCGGGTTTATGAGCGGGCAGACGTACGTTCCCACCGCTTTGTACGGGAAAAACGTACTCACCGATCCTACCGCACTGTTGTTTGAGCAGCGCTTTGTGCGTGGGTTTGTACAGCGGTTCCGTGACCGTGATACCATTTATGCGTGGGATCTCGGTAACGAGTGTAACAACCTGGACCACGTGCCTCACGAGGCGGCGGCGACCACATGGAGCCTGACGATCGCCAACGCCATTCGTGCCGCCGATCCCACACGACCCGTGATCTCGGGTATGCACGGATTGGCGCCCGGCTGGGATCAAGGATCGTGGACGATCCAAGGGCAAGCGGAGGCATGTGATATTCTCACCACCCACCCGTATCCGTACTTCGTTCCCTATGCAGGGCACGATCCGATCGGCTCTATGCGCACGGCGCTCCACGCAACCTGCGAAACCAAATACTACGGCGACATCGGCAATCGTCCTTGTTTGGTGGAGGAAATCGGCACGCTTGGGCCGATGATCTGCTCCGACGAGACCGCCGCAGCGTTTATGCGGGTCAACCTGTGGTCTAACAAGATCCACGGCGCTCAGGGTGTTATGTGGTGGTGCGCCAACGAACAAACCAACCTGACCCACACGCCGTATACCTACTGTATGAACGAGCTGGAGCTGGGTATGCGGTATGCCGACGGGTCTCCGAAGCCCGTCTTGCTTGAAACAGCGAAATTCGTCGAGCAGCTTCGCTCGCTTTCCTTTGCTCTTCCCCCTTGCGAGGAAGATGCCGTTTGCATCTCCACGATCAGCCAAAAGCAGTGGGGCGTCGCCTATATGACCTGCTGTCTGGCGAAGCAAGCCGGACTAAACCTGCGATATATGGCACACGATCAGGCGTTACCGGACTCCCGTGTGTATCTGCTTCCCTCGGTTGCCGGCACGTCCGTCCTTCCTCGGGAAACGTATCTGGAGCTGGAGCGGCGGGTGCGTGACGGCGCCACGCTGTACCTCTCCGTTGACAACGTCTTTTTGGCGGGCTTCGAGCCGTTATGCGGCCTGCGGGTGCTGGATTCCTGCGCCGGGCGGGCGGGTACGGTGACGTTGGGCGACACGACCCTTCCCATCACCCGTGACCGTGAGTTCCGTCTGGAAGCGACTACCGCCTCCGTGCTGGCTACCGATGACCGTGGTAATCCCGCCGTGGCGGTAAATCGGCTGGGAAACGGGCGGGTGATCTGTGTCAACTTCCCGCTGGAAGCGATGCTGCTGGACAAAAACGAGTTCACCAACGACGATTATCACACGGTGTACCGCACCGTATTTGCCGATATTCTTGCTGAAAAAGCGGTGACCACAGCGAACCCGTTTGTCGGCGTGACCTTACACCCTGACGACGACGGCAGTATCGTGTGTGCCGCTGTCAATTATTCGGCAACGCCGCAGCAGCCGCAGTTCGTGCTAAAGGACGGTGTCACGATGATCGAAACGCTGCACGGTGGCACCGAGACTATTCCGCCGTTTGACGCTTGCTTCTTCCGCGTCAAAGCCGAAAAATAATTCACAACAGAAAAACAAAATGTGAAAAACCGCCTCCTGCTTGGCAGGAGGCGGTTTTTGTCGTTGTCAGATTAGCCGAGTTCCGCGAAGTACTTAATGGTGCGGACCATCTGGCTGGTGTAGGAGTTCTCGTTGTCGTACCAGGACACGACCTGAACCTGATAGGTCTCGTCGTCAATCTTGGTAACCATGGTCTGAGTCGCATCGAACAGCGAGCCGTAGGTGATACCGACAACGTCGGAGGACACGATCTGATCCTCGTTGTAGCCGTAGGAAGCGGAAGCCGCTGCCTTCATCGCTGCGTTGATGCCTTCCTTGGTGACGCCCTTGCCCTTAACGACAGCCACCAGGATCGTGGTGGAACCGGTCGTTACCGGCACACGCTGAGCGGAACCGATCAGCTTGCCGTTGAGCTCGGGGATAACCAGACCGATCGCCTTCGCAGCGCCGGTGGAGTTGGGAACGATGTTCGCAGCGCCAGCACGGGCACGACGGAGGTCGCCCTTGCGGTGCGGGCCGTCCAGGATCATCTGATCACCGGTGTAAGCGTGCACGGTGGTCATGATACCGCTCTGGATCGGAGCATACTCGTTCAGAGCCTTCGCCATGGGAGCGAGGCAGTTGGTGGTGCAGGACGCAGCAGAGATGATCTTATCCTCTTTGGTGAGGGTGTTCTCGTTTACGCTGTACACAATGGTGGGCAGATCGTTGCCGGCAGGAGCCGAGATAACGACCTTCTTTGCGCCGGCGTCGATGTGAGCCTGGGACTTCGCCTTGGAAGCGAAGAAACCGGTGCACTCCAGAACGACGTCCACACCAATCTTTGCCCAGGGCAGGTTGGCGGGATCCTTCTCAGCGAGGATCTCGATCTTCTTGCCGTCGACGGTGATCGAAGTCTCATCCGCTTCGACGGTGTGACCGTCGTAACGGCCCTGAGCCGTATCATACTTCAGCAAGTGTGCCAGCATCTCGGGGCTGGTGAGGTCGTTGATCGCAACGATCTCATAACCCTCAGCGCCGAACATCTGACGGAATGCCAGACGGCCGATGCGGCCAAAACCGTTAATTGCTACTTTGACTGCCATAACTAATTCCTCCAATTAATTATAATCTTGTATTATCTTACCACCGTTTACACGGTTTTTCAAGAACTTTAGGAAATTTTTGCGTAAGATTCGCCTCTTTTTTAAGACTTTCGGTTAATAATCTGATCGATAATCTCTTCGATATCCAACGGGTGGCGTTCCTCTTCGGAAAGCGCATCCTCGTCCTCATCCTCGTTGTCCATCGCCAACGCATCCACGTCCAGCAAAAACTCAGCGGCGTCCTCGTCCTCAGCAGCGTCCTCGCCGTCATCCCCGACACCCTCTTCCTCGGTGTCCGAGGCGGGTAACGGCACAGCAAACATCTGCTGGGCGGAAAACACGGCCGCCAGTACGGCGATCGCCAGATCAGGTGCCACCAACAGCGCCGTCCCGGAGAACAGACCACTGTCCTGCAGCAGGTAAGCGCCAAAGCGGGTGAAGCACGAAACGAATCCTAAAAGCGCCGTTCCAAGCGCTACGGGGATAGCAAAGCGGGGCGCCTTGTCCTCCACGCCCGACGCATAGCGGGCAAATGCCAGCAAAAACAGCATCTCAAACAAGAGCAGCACCGTTTCCACTACACTTTGAAAGCGGTTGATCGCACTGGCAAAGGAGGTGATATACCACAGCAAGCGTGCCCATAGCCACACCTCGGGGCACAGTGCCAACCGACCGGACGATGCCCGGTCGGTACGGCGATGATAAAACCACCGCACCGCCGTTATCAGCAGAAAAACGCCGCCGAGCAGCGCTCCCGCAATCATCAAGAGCTCCAGTATCGTGTTGAGGGTGGTGGGGGTCAACGGTTTCGGATAGGGATGCTCACCACGGCACAGCTTGATAACCACGTCGCCGCCGTGAATGACCAGCGCTGCACCCGCCCACGCTGCCGCCGCAGCGACGATCACCGACGACCGACCTTCGGAGACGGTCAAGGCACGGCGGCGTACACCGCACAGGAGAAACAACGCGATCAACGCAAGACCAAGCAGGCACAAGGTCAGTGTATACAATCCGCTTTTCACGGGATCCGTCGGCGCCCACGTCACACGCATCACGGTTAAGGTCACGCCTATCACCGCCGCAACAGTGCAAGCCACACCGTATCGAAGCCGCATCGTTCTCCCTCCTTTTCATAAATATGTTTTCATTGTACCACATTTTTTACGAAAATCAACGGCGCAAGCAAGATTTTATGAAAAAGGCACCGAGAGACCCCTCGGCGCCTTATGATCAACGACTTTCCAGCGGAACGTACAGTCTCGGCTTGACCGACGGTCTGTATGCCGGACGAATGATACGCCCACCGGTCAGCAGCTCCTCGATACGGTGAGCACACCAGCCGACGATACGTGCCGTGGCAAACAGCGGTGTGAACAAATCCTCGGAAATACCCAGCGACCGATACACCAAGCCGGAATACATATCCACGTTGGCGCACAGCGCCTTGTCCAAGCCACGCACCTCTTTGGCAACCGCGGGCGTCAAGCGTTCCACGGTATTCAACAGACGAAAATCGTCGCCAAAGCCCTTCTGCTCCGCCATACGCGCCGCCTCTCGCTTGAGGATGACCGCACGGGGGTCGGACAGTGTATACACGGCGTGGCCCATACCGTAGATGAGGCCCGAGCCGTCTCCGGCTTCACGGCGCAGCATCTTGGCGAGATAAGCCGCCACCTCGTCCTCGTCGTTCCAATCACGGACGTGCAGCTTGATATCCTCCAGCATTTCCACCACTTTCAGGTTGGCACCGCCGTGACGGTGACCCTTCAAAGCGCCGACGGCCGCCGAGATCGCCGCATAGGTGTCGGTACCCGACGAGGACAACACACGCGCCGAAAATGCGGAGTTGTTACCGCCGCCATGCTCGGCGTGCAGCAGCAAGCACAGATCCAACAGCTGCGCTTCCTCCTTTGTGTACGTCGCATCCGCACGAATCGTGCGCAGGATCGTCTCCGAGGTAGACAGCTCCGGACGCAGCGGGTGGAAATACATACTCTCCTTATCGTAATGACGCCGCTTGACCTGATAAGAGTACCCCAGAATGGTCGGCAGCATCGCAATCAATCCCATACACTGACGCAGCACATTTTCCACCGCCAGGTCATCCGGATTGTCGTCGTAGGAATACATAACCAGCACCGAACGGGCGATTTTGTTCATAATGTTCGGCGACGGCGCCTTCAGGATCATATCCTCGGCGAAATACTCCGGAAGCTCACGACTCTCCCCCAACAGCTTTGCAAACTTCTCCGCTTGCTCCACCGTGGGCAACGATCCGAACAGCAGCAAAAACGCCGCTTCTTCAAAGCCGAAGCGCCCTTGTCCGTAGCTGCCGTTCACCAAGTCGTTAATGTTGTAGCCACGGTAGGTCAGTTCGCCCTCGACCGGCGTTTTTTCACCTTCGTTAAGCACGTAGCCGTGTACGTTACAAATATTGGTAAGACCCGCCAACACACCGGTGCCGTCTGCATTGCGCAGACCCCGCTTGACATCATAATTTGCCAGCTTTTCCGAAGAGATGCGGTTCTTTTCTTTCACCTGCTCGCATAAAGATGTGAATAACTCATTGTTTTGCATAGAGATCGACCCTTTCGCATGAACGATGACCCCATTATACGCTGTCGTCCTCCCCTTGTCAACGCTTCTTTTGCTATTTTTGCAACTCAGTTTAAAATTTCATTCGTTTTTTCTCCAGGTTTCGGCTGTTTTTACATAAAAATAAACAAATTTTGCAAGTTTTTTGTTTTTTAAAATCAAGGAGGCTGTTACTATGAAATCGTATATGCTGCTGTGTGGATTGTGCTACGTGCTGCTCCTGGTGGTCGCATTGCCGTCGTTGAAAATTCCGTCAACCATGGCGGACAAGCCCGCTGAAGCACCCCCCTCAACAACCACACCGCAGTCACCGACCAACACCCCCACCGATAATAAAGTCACCGCCCCGGAGAAAGACGTGGCGGTGTTCCACGTGTTGGACGCCGGTACGGACGTTGTTTACACGTTCACCGAGCGGGACTTTTTGATTTACACCGTAGCGGCCGAGCTGCCCGCATCCTACCCGCCGGAAGCACTGAAAGCGCAAGCGGTAGCGGCATATACCTATTATACCTACCAAAAAAATCGCCACGCCGCCGGTGTGGACGGTGCTGACTTTTCCGACGTACCGGGAGATTTTCCAAAATCGTACACCGCCGATTTTCTGCAATCGTTATGGGGCGATCAGTATGAGATGTATCTGCAAAAAATTGCCGACGCCGTCGATGCGGTGGCGGGCGAGATGATACTATACGACGGAAAGCCGATTTTCGCCGCCTATCACAGCTGCAACAGCGGTCTGACCGAAACCTCCAAGACGGTGTGGGGCGTGGAGTATCCGTATCTGCAATCCGTAACGAGCAGCGGTGATCTTCTGTCGCCGAAATACACCTCCACCGTAACCGTTTCGGACAAGGAATTTGCGGCGGCGTTTTCGGGACTGAAGCTGACGGGAAACGCCGACACGTGGATCGGCGGCAAACCCTCTGTCTCGGCGGCGGGAACGGTGACCGCCATCACGATCGGCGGCAAGCAATTCACCGGACGGGAGGTGCGCTCAGCACTAGGCTTGCGTTCGGCGTGCTTTACGGTAAAGCACGGTGCGGACGGCTTCACCTTCACGGTGACCGGCTACGGACATGGCGTGGGAATGAGTCAGTACGGTGCCAAAGAACTGGCCGATCGCGGGTTCACTTATGAAGAAATTTTAAAGCATTACTACACCGGCGTGTCCGTTCAATAAAAAAGGGGAAAACGATTGCTTTCTCCTGATGTATACGCTATACTGGTGTCAGTAAGACGTAACGGAGGGTGTCGTATGCTTCAGGCAAACTGGATCCGCGCCCCATGGGACATGGGGTTTTCCGCTCCGCTGTTTCGCAAGACCTTTTCGGTAGACAAAACGATCGTTTCCGCTACTCTGCGTGCCTCGGCACGTGGCGTTTATGAGGCGTTCCTCGGCGGCAAGCGCATCGGCGAACAGGTGCTGATGCCGGGTTGGACGGTGTTTGAAAAACGCATTTTGATACAGGAATATGACGTCACAGACCTGATCAGCGAGCAAAACACGCTGGAACTGCGCCTGGCCACCGGTTGGTACACCGGCTTGATCTCCTCCGAGGAGATCGCTTGGCGGCAGTTGCCGGAGGAAGCGAAAAGCCGCTCTGCTGCTATCATTGCCGAGCTGACGCTCTGCTTTGCCGACGGCAGCTGTGTCGTCATCGGCACCGACGACAGCTGGCTCGTTGCCGAAAGTGAGCTTTCCTACTGCGATCTGTACAACGGTCTTGTGTACGACGCTACCGTGATACCGACTTTCTCCAAACACGCCGTTATCAGCGAAAACAACGATCTGTCCGTGCTGACATCGGGTGTCGGCGAGCCGATCCTGCCGCACGAGCGGATCAAGCCGATCGCCATGATCCATACGCCAAACGGCGAAACGGTGCTGGATTTCGGGCAAAACCTCACCGGTACGGTGGCGCTGTCGTTGACGGCACACGCCGGCGACAAGGTGGCGTTGTCTTTTGCCGAGGTGTTGGACGGCGAGGGTAATTTCTACAACGCCAATTACCGCACCGCCAAATGTCTGTACGAATACACCTGCCGCGAGGGAGCACAGGAGTTTTTCCCGACACTGACCTTCTACGGCTTCCGTTACGTCCGTGTTGACACCTTCCCCGGCGAGGTCGATCCCGCTGCATTTTCAGCGGTGGTTATCCACAGCCGTCTGCGCCGCACAGGCTACCTCGAAACCTCTGAGCCCTTGCTGAATCAATTGTTCGAAAACATTATCTGGGGACAGCGGGGCAATTACCTCGACGTTCCTACCGATTGCCCGCAGCGTGACGAGCGTCTGGGCTGGACGGGCGACGCCGAAGTGTTCATCGGGGCGGCGTGCTACAATTTTGATGTGCGGGAGTTCTTCCGTAAATGGCTGATGGATATGCGGGATTCCCAGAACCCGAACGGCTCGATTCCCGTGGTCATCCCGAACGTCGCCAACGAAGCCGCCGCTGCGTGGAGTGACGCCGTCACGATCATTCCGTGGCATCTCTATCAGTTCTACGGCGACAAATCGTTCCTTGAGCTGATGTTCCCCGCTATGAAGCGCTGGGTGGACTACGTCACAAATACGACCCCGTCCTATCCCCTGTGGACCGACCACTTCCAATACGGTGACTGGCTGGGTCTGGACGCTCCTTACGGTGAATACCGTGGCGCCAGCCGCGAGGACGTAGTCTCCACCGCTTTTTACGCCCATTCGACCGAGCTTGTCTGCAAAACGGGTGCTCTGCTCGGCGAGGATGTTTCTCGTTATGAACAGCTGCTCTCTGAGATCAAAGCCGGCTTCAAAGCTGCCTACGACGGCGATTTCCGCACCCAGACTGAGCACGTGCTGGCTCTGCGTTTTGAACTGACCGACGATCCCGTCGGGACGGCCGAATCACTGGCGGCACTGGTTGAAAAGGACGGCGTGCAGCTCAAAACGGGCTTTGTTGGCACGCCGCACATTCTGCACGTGCTCACGCAGTTTGGGTATACCGATCTCGCTTATCAGCTGTTGCTTCGCCGTGAGTTCCCGTCGTGGCTGTACCCCGTCACGCTCGGAGCGACCACCATGTGGGAGCATTGGGATAACGTTCGTCCCGACGGCACGATGTGGTCCACCGATATGAACTCCTTTAACCACTACGCCTACGGCGCTGTGGCGGACTGGATGTACGGCGTTGCCGCCGGTATTCAGCCTGCAAAGATTGGTTTTGAAGAGGTGCGGTTCTGCCCGCATCCCACCGACCGTTTGGATCACTTTGCCGCGTCGCTGGAGACTGACCATGGCACCGTTTCCTCGCGCTGGTGGCACGAGGGGGACGTTGTTAAGTACGAATTTACTACCCCGTGTGAAGCCACGGCGGTGATCGGCGACACCGTCTATTCCTTGCAACCCGGCACGCATCGCTTCTAAATACAACAAAAAAGCAAAGGATCTGCGCCCCAAAAGTTAAATACTTTTGGGGCGCAGATTAGTAAATACAGGTACGTTTTTATACTTTTAATTTTCATCGCCTACGCATATCCAGTTACATCGGCCCTTTAACGCTTCAGGGCAGCTCATGCCGCTGATAACATAATCGGTCTCTTCAATGGTTGCGACGGGGAAGGTTGCGGTTTTTCCGTATTTGGAACTATCCAATAACAGTACTTTTTTGCGGGCGCAACGAAGCATTTCCCGACGCAGGTACGTCTCCTCCTCCGAATAATCGGTAATCTCTCCCTGTTCATTTAGACAAGAGACAGAATAAAAAAGAATGTCCGCGCGAAGCGCCGCTATATATTGCTCTGCCGCCCGCCCTACAAAACACATAGAATCGGTGAGCAGATCACCGCCGGTGCATTTGGCAGGCACCTTTAATTCCTGCATCAGGCTCAGAGCCGCCAGTCCGTTTGAAATCACCGTTACCTTACGCCCTTGAAGCAAAGGAATTAGATTGAGGGCGGTTGTGGAAGCGTCAACAAAAAGCACAGCACCTTCAGGAATCAGCTCGACCGCTTTTTGGGCGATCGCCCGTTTTTCCGGTTGCATAGAGTTCTTACGAAAACCGAGAGGGCGGAACAACTCGTCCTCCACCAACATAGCCCCTCCATGACTACGCCGAATCAATCCTTCGCGTTCCAAGACCGTAAGATCCCGTCGGATGGTTGGCTCACTGGCGAACAGGACAGAACAGAGCTCACGCACGCTGGCAAATTTCCGTTTTTTTAATAGTTCGATGATTGTTTCCTTACGCTCTTCCTTGAACATAAACGCCTTCACCTTTGATTGAATTTGATCGATAATCGTTTTTGCCGCCATATATTGACTGAAAACGATCACAGTGCTATTCTAAAACCAAAGTGATTCTTTGTCAATGGGAGGAAAACGAAGATGAGTAAGATCAAGGTGGTCGCATTCGATCTTGATGGCACACTTACGCAGCACAAATCCAAGCTTTCCGAGGAGACCCGAAAGATGCTGGATTGCTTAGGAGCACGTTACAAACTGATTATGGTGGGCGCAGGAGTCTGCAATCGCATCTTTGAGCAAATGAACCGTTATCCCATTGATATTATAGGAAATTACGGAATGCAGTATGCCGTATATGATCACGAGACAGCTTCCTTGCGTTTTATCCGCGATGAAAAATATGCTTGTGATCGGGAACGTGTGGCGAAAACCGTCGCTGAGCTGAGAAAAAAATACGGCTGGCTCGAATTCAAAGGCGAGGGTGTGGAATTTCATGCGTCGGGCGCGGTAACTATTCCCATCTTAGGCACCGATACCGATCTGTCTGACAAACTGGTATACGATCCGGACCGTAAGAAAAGGCGAGCCATCTACGAGGAGGTTTGCGCGACGTTCCCTGAATATAATGTTTTTGTGGGCGGCTCTTCGTCTTTTGATATGGTACCAAAACCCTTTAACAAGTTCTATGCTTTGGAGCTTTTTGCAAAAGAGTACGGATTTTCCTATGATGAAATTGCGTATGTCGGAGATGATTACGGTCCCGGTGGCAATGATGAATCTGTTTATCAATCGGATATCCCGTTTTTCTGTGTCGATAATTACCGTGAAGTCGCAAACGTGCTGAAGCCCCTTCTCAACGGTTGATACACCCGTATCACACCGACACCTGTGAACCTATCCCGATACAAAAAAGGAGAAGACTTGTACAAGTCTTCTCCTTTTTTTTGTCGTGTTTATTTAATGAGCGTGCCCATGGTGCCGGGACCGGCGCAGGCGGCGTTGGACTCATCGGTATCGATGTCCATGGCGAGCGCAAACTTCTCGCTGACACGAACGACCACGTCACCGAAGGTGAGCGCGCGACCGTCGGTCTCGACCTGTACGCTGACAACGTCCTTGTCCTTCACATCGTACTCAGCAGCATCGGCGGGGGTCATATGGATGTGGCGCTTGGCAGCGATAACGCCTTCCGCCAGCTCCACTTCACCGCAGGGGCCAACCAGCTTGCAAGCGCCCGAGCCGGCGATATCACCCGACTCACGGATCGGTGCGGCAACACCGATAGAGCGTGCGTCGGTCAGCGAGATCTCAACCTGCGAAGCGGGGCGCGTGGGACCCAGAATGCTGACGCCGGCAAGCGTCTTCTTGGGGCCAACAACGTCAACGCGCTCGGTGCAGGCGAACTGACCGGGCTGAGAAAGATCCTTCTTGCTGGTCAACTCATACCCCTTGCCGAACAGAATGTCCAGATCCTCACGGCTCAGATGAACGTGACGGGCGGAGGTTTCCACCATAATTTGTTTTGCCATACTACAAACACCTCTTTGGTTTTATTGTCATCTAAGAGAGTATCACTTTTGGCGAGATTTGTCAAGGAAAAGGAACCCCCCGACACAATGTGTCGTGCGTTTTGGCACCCCCAACAGGAATCGAACCTGTAACGGCCCCTTAGGAGGGGGCTGTTATATCCATTTAACTATGGGGGCATATTGGGTTTGCTGACTTAGGGGGGCTGTTCATGCGAGCGTCGCTCGCATCAAGGTTCCGGGGTACCCGCTCGAAATCTTTGATTTCGTCAGCGGGTCGGGCTGTTATATCCATTTAACTATGGGGGCGTATGGGGACAGCCAACTTAGGGGGCTGTTCATGCGTTCCTATTATATAGCACGACTGGCAGGTTGTCAATCACAGCGGCAAATACTTCCTGTGTCTTTTTTCGACAAATGGTTGTTTTTTTCATCATAAGAGTGTATACTGGATGCATGGTATTTTTTCAGGAAATGAGGAATCCTTGCATGAACCGATTTGTCTGCATATTACTGATTGCAGTTTTGCTGGTCGCATCGCTCGGCGGTTGCGCCGCATCGACCGAGTCGTCGTCCAAGCCGACCGATCCGACAACGTCCGCTTCTTCCACGACGACCTCGACAACCACCTCGACGACCACGCCGTCTGCGCCGGTGGAGCCTCCGAAGGATCTGCATTTTAACCCGCTGACAGGCGTGAGTGATCTGGAGAGCAAAAATAACCGTCCGGTAGCGGTCATGGTAGCAAATGACAGCACCACCCGTGGTAATCAGGCAGGAATTGATAAAGCGGATTTTTATTTGGAGTGCGAAACCGAAGGCTCGATTCCCCGATTGCTGGCCGTGTTTGCCAGCGTTGACCGTGTGCCGAATAAAATCGGGCCGGTGCGCAGCGCACGCACACCGTTTATCAATATGGCACGCACCCTCGGCGCAATTTACGTCCACTGGGGATACAGTCAGCCGGCCAAAAAACTGCTGAACACCGGTGTGATCAACAACATCAACGCTTTGGCAACCAAAGACGTGTTTTGGCGTGACGAGGCACTGTGGGCGGCCATGAACAAAGAACACAGCGGCGCTACCAGCGGCAGCAATCTGTCGGCGTATATTGCCAAGAAAAACTTTTCCACAACGCTATCCAAGGAGCTGCCGTTTGCATTCGGCAAAAAAGCCGGTGACATCACGGCCAACACCGTGCAGATCAAAAACACGGCCAGCAACGTCTCTTCCTTTATCTATGACACCTCAACCGGTTTGTATACCAAGCAATACGGAAAAGTAACCGGCGGAACCACACATAAGACCATTGACGGCACACCCATTCAGGTGTCAAACGTGCTGGTTCTGTATGCGGAAAAATACGCTGAGGACTCCAACGGCAAAAACACGTGGTACAACTTCCGCAACGGCTCCGGTAAAGGGTATATCATCTCCGGCGGCACCGCACGAGAGATCAACTATACCCGCACCGATACCACGCTGACCTTAACTGAAGCTGACGGAAAAACGCAGGTCGTGTTCGCTGAAGGTAAGACCTATATGTTCTTATCCGACAAATCACTGAGCGACGACATTTCGTTTTCATAAATAAAAAAGCGCCCCTGCCGCAAAGCGGTAGGGGCGCCTTTTTATGATTTTTGTTTTTCCTGCCGTTTCAGCGGCTCAATGCTGCCGTCGGGATTTTTCAGCGAAACGTTATCCAGCGTTCCGATCAGATCTGCCCGAATTTCCACAATATAGGCGGCACGAAGTGCTTGGCGCTCCTCTTGCTCAGCAGCTGTCAACTCCCGCTCACGGGAAATACGGGTCAGCTCACTGATGCGCTCCAGTTGTTTCTTTTCCATACAGTTCTCCTTATCCGAGCGGTTCTTTGCTGATCTTCGCAGAAGCACGAGGGAACGTCGGCGGCGTGTTCTGCACCTTGCGGAACACAAAAATGCGGCGTTCCTGCTGCTCCAAGCCCTCGTGCGGCGTGGCGGGAAGCCACAGCTTCCGCACCTCGGCGGTTTTTCCCCCTAATTTTGAAAGTGCCCGTCCGGCGGCACGATGCTCTTCGTCACTATCGGGCCCTTTCATTGCCAAAAAGCAGCCGCCCGGCTTCACAAACGGCAGGCAATATTCTAAAAGCACAGGCAGTGCTGCCACTGCCCGAGCCGTTGCCACGTCAAACCGTTCCCGCAATTCAGGTTTTCTGCCACCCTCCTCGGCACGGGCGTGAATGCGCTGCACCGTGATCCCCAGCTCGCTGCACACCGTCTCCAAAAACACCAGACGCTTGTTCAGACTGTCCAGCAGAGTCAATTGGATATCAGGACGCACGATTGCCAGCGGGATGCCGGGAAAACCGGCGCCGGTGCCGACGTCAATGAGCGAGATCCCTTGCTTTTCGGGAAGCAGCGGAATCGCCGTCAGGCTGTCGGCAAAATGCTTCACGGTGATCCCGATAGGATCCGTGATCGCCGTCAGATTCATTTTTTGATTCCACTCCACCAGCAGTTCGGCATACCGATCCAATTTATCACACGCTGCGGCATCGACCGTCACCCCATAGGCGGCGGTGAGCTCACACAATAACGCCTTGTCAATCATGCTTGCTCCTCCCCTCTGCTGCTGAGCCACACGATAAGAACCGACACATCCGCCGGGCTGACACCGCTGATGCGGGACGCTTGCCCAATGCTCCGCGGGCGGATCTTTCCCAATTTTTCCTGCGCTTCGAGGCGCAAACCGGTAATGGCTGTATAATCCAGATCCTGCGGCAGTAAGCGGTTTTCCAACCGCCGCATCTCATCAATATCCGCCTGCTGGCGGCGAACATATCCTTCGTATTTGACCTCGACCTCGACCTGCTCGCGCACCAACGGATCCAACATCGGCGCATCTACGCCAAGGGCGGCAAACGTCTCATACGTTACCTGCGGGCGGCGAAGAAGCTCCTCCAGACGAATTCCCGTCACGATCGGGGTCGTTCCCGCCTCGACAAGCACCGCATTGACCGTCTCCGACGGCGGCAAAATCGTATCGTGCAACCGTGCACGCTCCGCCTGCTTTTGCTGTTGGCGATCACAAAACCGTGCCCAGCGACCGTCGTCCACCAAACCGACCTCGCGACCAATAGGTGTCAATCGCTCGTCGGCATTATCCTGCCGCAGTACCAAACGGTATTCCGAGCGAGAGGTCATCATACGATACGGGTCGGAGCAGCCCTTGGTCACCAGATCGTCGATCAGCGTGCCGATATATCCCGAGGCACGGTCCAAAATCATCGGCTCCTTGCCCTGCACACGCCGAACGGCGTTAATGCCCGCCACTAAGCCTTGTGCGGCAGCCTCCTCGTAACCGGAGCTTCCGTTAAACTGACCGGCACCGTATACGCCCGACAACGTCTTACATTCCAGGCTCGCATCCAGCTCGGTGGGGTCGCAGCAATCGTATTCAATTGCATAGGCGGGTCGCATTACACTGACATTTTCCAGACCGGGAATGGTGTGCAAAAACTGCAACTGCACATCCACCGGCAGCGACGACGACAGCCCCTGCAGGTACATTTCATCGGTATTCAGACCACACGGCTCGATAAATACCTGATGCCGTTCTTTTTCGGCAAACCGCACGATCTTATCCTCAATACTAGGGCAATACCGTGGCCCAACGCCGTGAATTTTTCCACCGTAAAGCGGTGAGCGGTGAAGATTTTCCAAAATCACACGCTTGGTTTCTGGCGTAGTCCACGTAATGTGACAATCCACCTGATTTTCGAGAACGCCGCCCGTCTCAAACGAGAACGGCACCACCGGCTCATCGCCGGGCTGTGGCTCGGTTTTGGTAAAATCAATGCTGGAGCGCAGCACCCGTGCGGGGGTGCCCGTTTTGAAACGGCGCAGCGTCATACCCAGCTTCACAAGCGATTCCGTGAGACCAGATGCGGGAAACAGTCCGTCGGGTCCACCGTCGTAGGAGACGTCACCGATAAAAATGCGACCTTGAAGATATGTTCCCGTCGCCAAAATTACGGTGTCGGTGAGATATTGCTCCTCCAATTGCGTGGTCAGCAGCCACCGACCGTCCTGCGGCTCCATCGCAACGATCTCCGCCTGACGCACGTCCAGCCCCTCTTGCTTTTCGAGACAATGCTTCATGTAGGCGCCGTACGCACGGCGATCAATCTGCGCACGCAACGAATGCACCGCCGGGCCCTTCCCTCGGTTCAGCATTCTCGATTGCAGGAAGGTCGCATCCGCCGCCTTTCCCATTTCACCGCCGAGTGCATCGATCTCACGCACCAAATGTCCCTTGGCTGTGCCACCGATCGACGGATTACAGGGCATGTTGCCGACCGCATCCAAATTAATGGTGAATATGACGGTAGACGCCCCGAGTCGAGCCGCCGCCAAAGCGGCCTCGATTCCGGCGTGTCCTGCACCGATAACGGCGACCTGATACTCACCTGCAAGAAATTTCATACACCAATTCGTCCTTTATCTGGGATATACGCCTATTATACAGCGTCTTTCTCTTAGTCGCAACCGATTTTTGCAAAAAGTGTGTTTTCCACAGTTTCTACTGTTGAATTGTGAAAAACTCGGTGGAAAACTTGGAAAGCCACACCCCTGTACCCGTTTTTTGTATAGATTGATTCACAGTTTCCACGAACTTTTTCACAATCCGTCTAATTTTTATCACAAACAGTAAGGGTTGCAGTTCAGAAAAATTCGTGATATAATACCTACATTCCAACACAAAGGAGGGTGCGCTGTGCGGCTGACGGACATTTCGGTCATTCGGGATGTAATGACCCGTCACGGGTTCTCGTTTTCCAAATCGCTGGGACAAAATTTTTTGATCAATCCCTCAGTCTGCCCCCGTATGGCGGACTCCTGCCACCCCGGATTACCCGATGGCTCGTTTGCTGTGCTGGAGATCGGCCCGGGTGTGGGTGTCTTGACCAAGGAGCTCTCCCGTGTGGCGGCAAAAGTCATCACCGTAGAGCTGGATCGGCGCTTGTTCCCCGTGCTGGAGGAAACGCTGGCGGATTGTGATAACGTCACCGTTGTCCCGGGGGATATTTTGAAATTAGACGTGCCGGCACTGCTAGCCGAGCACGCTGCGGGATTGCCCGTCGTCGTGTGTGCTAATCTGCCGTACTACATTACCTCCCCCATTCTTATGGGGCTTCTGGAAAGCCGTCTGCCGTTCCGCTGCATCACGGTGTTGGTACAAAAGGAAGCGGCAGAGCGCTTGTGCGCCACCCCCGGTACACGGGAGTGCGGTGCCGTGACGCTGGCGGTGCAATACTATGCCGGTGCTGAGATTTTGTTTCAAGTCTCCCGTGGCAGCTTTATGCCGGCGCCTAAGGTCGATAGCAGTGTCATCCGCTTACCGCTTCGCACCGAGCCGCCGTGTGACGTGAAAAATGAAGCGTTGTTATTCCGCTTGATCCGAGCGGCGTTTGGTCAGCGGCGCAAAACCTTGCCAAATTCACTGTCCTCCGCCGGGTTTGACAAAGCCACTCTAAATGCGGCGCTCGCTGCGGTAGGTCTCTCCCCCACTGCCCGTGCTGAGGAGTTGACGTTGGAGCAATTTGCCGCCCTTGCCACCGCACTCGACACATGAAGAAAACCGCCGAAGTCATCTGACTTCGGCGGTTGTTTTTTTACAGATCAATGCGACCGTAGAGGGTCGCCGTGTTTTCGGTTTCGGACTTCGTACGCTCCGGGGGTGCATAATCCTCCGCAATGTTCACCGGGTTGGTACGGGACACGAACTTGCGCACCTCACGCACCGGACGCTCCGGCATCACGTCGGAACGATGCTCACCACGGTTCGGACGACCGCCGTCACGGCGCTCACCACGCTGACGCTGCGAACGGTTGGAGCGGCTCTTCACCGGATTATCCTCCGACGGAGCAATCACCACATGACGGTTCGGATCACTGCCGACGCTGTACGACGTGGCACCCTCCACCTTTTGCACGGCAGTGTGGATAATGCGACGCTCATAGGGGTTCATCGGCTCCAGCGAGGTGCTTCTGCCACTTTTTGCCGCCTGGATCGCCGCTTTGCGTGCCAAACCCGACAAGGTCTTCTCACGCTTCTCACGGTAGTTACCGATATTGATAGAAATACGCTTGTAGGCACCATCGGCACGGTTGGCGACCAAGCTGGTCAGATACTGCAATGCATCCAACGTATCGCCGCGGCGACCGATAATAAAGCCGAGGTTTTCGCCCTCCAGCGACAGGGTGCAATGGCCGTCCTCTTCCTTGGCGGTCACGGTAACCTCCGGCACACCCATTTTAGCGAGAACGTCCTTCAAAAAAGCCACCGCAGCTTCCGCTGCATCCTTTTCAGGAAGGGTGGCACGGATCTTGGCGCAGGTTCCACCAAACAGACCCAACGTTTTCTTTTGCGGCTCTTGCAGCACCTCGATGACGAGCTCATCGGCGGAAACCTGCAACTCCTCAGCGGCAAGCTCGATCGCCTTTTCGACCGATTCCGCCTCTTTAATCAGTTCTTTCTGCACGTTACGTTTATCCTTTCTCGACGGATCAATCTTCCGTTTTCTCTTCCGTTTCAGCCGCTTCCACAGGTGTTTCCTGCACAGCGGTCTCATCTGCTGCGGGCTCGGTCGCTTCGTCAACGACAATCTCTTCCGCTTTCGGTGCGGGCTTGGCAGCCTTTTTCTTCTGCGGGGCCTTGTTACCCTCTTCCTTGAGCTGCAGAGCCAGCTCACGCTGCTCACGGGCACGGGCCTCGGCCAAGCGCTTCTTGTCCTCCTGCTTGCGGCGACGGCGCTCCTCATACTCGATTTCCGCCTGCGCACGGATCTTACCCGGGTTGTAGATCTGGTTCAGCACATAGGTCTGCAAGATCGCAATGAGGTTGGAGCAGATCCAGTAAACGCCAACAGCGCCGGGCACCGAGAAAGCGATGAACAGCGACATGGCGGGCATCAAGATCAGCATCATAAAGGTAGAACAACCCTGACCCTGCTGCTTTTGACCGGCGCTGGCCTGCTTCTGATAATACATGGACAGCAAGCTGGACAGCAGTGCCGTGATACCTGAAATGATCGGGATGATCCACAGCAAGCCGCCCTCCATATTGGGCTGACCCAACAAATCAATACCAAAGAGCGTGAAATCCAGCTCTTTCATTTCTTTGATGTATCCCTTAGCATCCGTCTCGGATACACCCTTCTTTTCAAGCGCTGCTTCGATCTGCACTTCGTACTTATCGACGTTCTGCAGAATGTGCATTTCACGGTAATAGCTGCCCTCAGCAAAATCCGCCTTATCCAGTTTACCAACCGTCTGAATGGTGCTTGCCGTCGTGTTGATGACGTCATCCGGCACCGAGGTCATGTTCTTGATCGGGGAATAAATGGCAGAAATAATACCAAACAGCACGATCATCTGCACGATCATCGGCAAGCAACCGCCGGTCATGCTGATGCCATGCTTCTGATACAGCTCCATCTGCTTTTCCTGCAGCTTTTTCGGGTCCTTGGCATACTTTTTCTGCAAGCGCTCCAAACGGGGCGCCAGACGGGCACGGTCTGCCTGGTTCTTCTGCGTCTTGAGCGACAGCGGGAACATCAGCAAACGCACCACGAAGGTGAACAAAAAGATCGCCAGGAAGTAGTTGCCGACCAAATCAAAGACGAAGCCCAACGCAATACCGAGCGGGCCTCCCAAGAAATCGAATCCCATAAGTACCTCCTAAACAGGTTTATTTTTTGCCCCGTTCCTTCTTTTCGGGAACGGGATCATACCCATGCCCACCCCAAGGGTGACAGCGGCATACACGTCGAATCGCCAGCCAAAGACCCTTGCAAGCTCCAAACCGCTCAATTGCCTGGATCGCATAGGAGGAACAAGTGGGAACGAACCGGCAGGCCGGCGGTTTATTTGGAGAGATGAATTTTTGGTAACCGCGGATCATCCAGATAAATACCCGCTTCATGGCAGCAACCCCGCTTTTTTCAGCTGTTGCTGCATCACCGCATACAATGCGGTGCTCGTTGTGCCGACGGTGGCGGCACGTGCGACAAAAACCAGATCCCATCCCCCATGCAATTGCGGGTGGATCCGGCGGTAGGCTTCCCGTATGATGCGGCGACAACGGTTGCGCTGCACCGCCTTGCCCACTTTCTTACCCGTGGTAATGCCGAGTCTCGGCTTTCCCTCTTTGGTTTTGCGGACATACAGGATCAGCAACGGATGAACAAACACCTTTCCGTGGTAATACGCCGTACGGAAATCTTTGTTCTGCTTCAGTGTGCATAATGTCGTCATACGCAATTCTCCCGACTATAAAAAAGAGCCACACGAGGTGGCCTTTTTTAATAGGTGAGATGTTTTCTACCTTTCGCTCTGCGGCGAGCCAGCACCTTACGGCCATTGGCAGTTGCCATTCTCTTACGGAAGCCGTGCTCCATTTTACGATGTCTCTTCTTGGGCTGATATGTACGGAACATGGAATTACCCCCTTTCGCCCTCTTGCGAGATTTTATTATATAACAGACCACCCATAAAAGTCAACAAGAATTTGCGGTTTTTTATTTTCCTGCTGTTTCGCCCTTGTTTTTTTCTATTCTCTTTTCGCTTTTAACGGGGTGTTTTTCATCTTTTCCCCGCTGCGCGACTACTTTTCCACCACGATGAAAAAAGTTGTGAAAAACACGTAAAAAATGATTGTATTTACTTTATTTATATGTTATACTAATGTATAAGTATTTATATATCCTCTATTATATATTATATATACGGGACGTTTTGTGTTTTTGAAGGAGTTTGAAGCGTATGGAAAGTATCAAAGAAGCCTGGTCCGGTATTTTGGAATATCTGCGCCGGCAGGAAGATATCAGCGAAGTCGCTTATAATATGTGGATCACCTGTATTGAGCCGTGTACGATCGAGGATAATGCGGTCGTTGTCCTGGTACATACCAATTTCCAGCGTGGTATTATCCTTAGCCAATATGCGGACAAGATCAAAAATGCGTTTCAGCAGGTGCTTGGTATTCCGTTTGAATTGAAAGTATTATCCGAGGAGTCGCAGGCGGCACCCGAGGCGGTGGAGCTTCCGAAGGCGGAAAATATTTTTGGGCAGCGCCCGTCGGATTACGAGTATTCGTTTGAAAACTTCGTCGTCGGTCCGTCTAATAAGTTTGCCCATGCGGCGTCCCAGGCGGTGGCGCTCAAGCCCGCCGGTTCGTACAACCCGTTGTTCATCTACGGTGGCTCCGGCCTTGGTAAAACACACTTGTTGTTTGCTATCTGCAACGAAATCCGCAAAAAAGCACCGGACATCCGCATTTTGTACACCAAGGGCGAGTTTATGACCAACGAGCTCATCGAGGCGCTGCGCAACAGTGCCACCACCGAGTTCCGTGCAAAATATCGCCAGGTGGACATTCTGCTGATCGACGATATTCAGTTTATTGCCGGTAAGTTGGGTATTCAGGAGGAATTCTTCCACACGTTTGACGCTCTGCATCAGGCAAACAAGCAGATCGTACTGACCTCCGACCGACCGCCCCGTGAAATTGCCACGTTGGAGGAACGTCTCCGCACCCGCTTTGAAATGGGTCTGCTGGCAGACATCCAGCCACCGGATATGGAAACCCGCATCGCCATTATCAAGCGTAAGGCACAATTGCTGGATTTCCACTTGGATGACGATGTGTGTGAGTATATCGCCACCCAGCTGAAGAGTAACGTCCGTCAGCTGGAGGGTGCCGTCCGCCGTATGCAAGCACAATGCATGCTGGAGGGGCATCACCCCTCCATTATGACGGCACAGGCGGCAATCCGTGATATTCGCAATGATAATCAGCCGGTACCGATCACGGTGGAGCGTATCATCAACGAGGTCGCCCGCACTATGTCAGTAACACCGGAGGATATTCGTTCCAACAAGCGCTCCGCCACGATTTCATCGGCCCGTCAGGTAGCGGAATACGTCGTACGCAACATCACCGGCCTGCCGATGAAGAATATCGGTGAGGAGTTTGGTGGCCGTGATCATACCAGTGTGGTGTACGCCATTCAGAAGGTAGAGGAGACCATGGCTGAGAATCCGAGTTTCAAAGGCTTGGTCAACGATATTATTAAAAACATTTCCGACTCGTGATGTGAAAAACTTAGTGAATTGTCGGTGAGTTGGCAGGGGAAACACCGTGAAAAAATGTGAAAGGATTTTTTAAGTTTTCCACAAGTCTTTCACATTCCACTCACCGCTTTTCACGGCGTGTGAACAACCAAATTTGTTTTCACATCTCTCCCAATTTTCTCCCTGGGAATTTCACAGCCTCACATTTCCGCAAAGCCGCAACGGGGCAGGAAAAAACCTACTTTTCCACAATTCAACACCCCCTACTACTACTACTAAAATTTTTATTTATTTTTTGCAAAAAAGCACTGTATTGTGTAACGTGAAAGGAAGGATCCTCATGCGTATTTACTGTGACCGTCAAGCCTTGGCAGAAGCTGTTAATAATGTGCAGCGTGCTGTCGCATCCAAATCGGCCCTCCCGGCATTGGAGGGTATCTTACTGCGTTCCAAAGCGTCTTCTTTGTTCTTGGCAGGCTACGATATGGAGCTCGGCATTACCACGACAATTGAAGCTCGTGTGGATGAGCCTGGTGAGATCGTGTTGACCGCCAAGCTGTTCTCGGAAATTCTGCGCCGTTTGCCTTCGGACGAGGTGCTGATTGAGAGCAACGATAAAAACAATACCGTGATCCGCTCCGGTAACTCCGAATTTACCATTATGGGCTTCTCGTCGGTGGATTATCCTGAATTGCCTACCATCAACAACGGTGCGGCGATGACCATTCCTCAAAATATGCTCAAGAGCATGATTCGCCAGACACTGTTTGCTGTTGCCCAAACGGACACCCGTCCGGTACATACCGGCGTGCAGTTTGAGATCAAGGATCAGACGCTGCGTCTGGTTGCTGTCGACGGCTCCCGTTTGGCTATGCGTTCCGAGCCGATCAAAAGCAACGAGGATCTGCAGTTTGTAGTACCCGGTAAGACTCTTAACGAGGTGCTGAAGCTGTTGGGTGAGGAAGAGGAGCCGCTGTACATCACTGTCGGCGCCCGCCACATCATTATGGAGATCGGCGGTTATTCTGTATTCTCCCGCTTGCTTGACGGCGAGTTTTTACCGTATCGCAAAGCAATTCCGATCAATGCTACCACTAAAATCCGCTTGAACACCCGTTCGCTGATCGATGCGGTGGACCGTGCCTCGTTGGTGATCAACGATCGCTTAAAGTCTCCGTTGATCTGCCGTTTCAAGGATGACCGCATCTCGTTGTCATGTATCACGGCGCTTGGCAGTGCCAACGATACCGTGGATGCAAAGATCGACGGTCGACAGGAAGAAATGGGCTTTAACAGTCGCTTTCTTCTGGATGCGCTGCGCAATACCGAGAGTGATGAGATCGTCATTGAGCTCAGCGGCACGCAGTCGCCGATGAAGATCCTGCCGTCGGAAGGTGATAACTTTCTGTTCCTCGTGCTGCCTGTGCGGCTCAAGCGCGTATGAAGCAGGTAATACATACCGAGTTCATCCGACTGGATACCCTGATGAAGCTGGCAAGCTTGACTCCAACCGGGGGACAGGCTAAGGAAAAGATCCAGGCCGGTCAGGTATTCGTTAACGGGGAATGCTGCACACAGCGCGGCAAAAAATTACGTCCCGGTGATTGCGTGACACTGGCAGATGAAACCGTTGAAATTGTCGGAGAATAAGGAAGGAACCACGCAATGCAAGTAACCCGTTTGACTTATTCGGACTATCGTAATCTGGAACCGGGTCAGTGGGAGCCATACGGCGGTGTTAACGTCATTATCGGAGAAAACGCACAGGGTAAAACCAATTTATTGGAAGCACTGTGGTTGTTTACCGGTGGAAAAAGCTTTCGTGGCGCCAAGGACAGCGAATTGGTCGGCTTTGGTGCGGAGAAATGCCGCTTGACAATGGAGTTTATTGCCGGTGAACGGGAGCAGCAGGCGGAGATCACGGTAAAAGCAAGGCGTTCTGCCACACTGAACGGTGTTTCACTTTCCTCAGCCTCTAAGCTGGCAGGTACGTTTTGCGGTGTCGTTTTTTCACCGGCGCATTTATCACTGATCAAAGGCGGTCCGCAGGAACGCCGTCGGTTAGTGGATGCGGCTTATTGTCAGCTTCGTCCGTCGTACGTCAGTGCGCTGACGGAATATGCCCGGGTACTGACTCAACGCAATGCGCTATGCAAAGCAAAAACCGGCGGCGACGCAGTGGAAGAGCTTTTAGAGCTGTGGGATCGTCAGCTGGCACAAAGCGGCTGCCGATTGATCAACGCCCGTCAGCGCTATATCCGTAAAATGGCACCGGTAGCCCGTGAAATTTACGCCGGTCTTTCCGGCGGCAAGGAAGCTTTTGATCTTCGTTATATTTCTTCGGTGGATTGCCATGAAGAGCAAACCGCTGCTGAACTGGCTGTCGTGCTGTTTGAAGCACTGCAATCGCATCACAAGGACGACCTTGCGGCGGGATTTACCACCGTTGGCCCGCATCGGGATGATATTGAGGTGATGATCGACGGTCGCTCAGCCCGTAGCTTTGGCTCGCAGGGGCAACAGCGCTCTGCAGTACTGGCAATCAAAATTGCCGAGGCGGCGTTGCTGGAGGAAGTGACGGGGGAGAAGCCTATAGCGTTGCTGGATGACGTTATGAGTGAGCTCGACGCCTCACGTCAAGAATATATTTTGAATCACATTCGGGATTGGCAGGTGTTTATCACCTGCTGTGAGCCCACACCGCTGATGCAGCTGCGCGGCGGTAAGCAATTCAGTATGCAAAACGGAAAACTTTCCACAATTTAAAAAGTAATTGTGAAAAAAGGAGCCGTCATACTATGTATTTATTTTTAGGGCAGGAAACGGTTGTGCCGATGCGTGAGATCGTCGGTATTTTCGATATGGAAAATACGACAATTTCCAAGAGTACACGATCGTTTTTGGCAGAAGCGGAGCAAAATGGGGAGGTCGTCACGGTAAGTGACGAGTTGCCGAAAAGCTTTGTGGTCTGTGAGTCCAAAACAAACGGAAGAACCGTTTATATATCGCAAATTTCCTGCGCAACACTGTTAAAACGGGCAAAAGCCCTGCGTTCAAACTAAGAAATGAGAGGTTATCCGACATGAGTACCGAAATGGAAATGGATCTGGAACTGGAAAATGAAATGACCCGTGCGGAAAATAAGCCGTACGACGAGAGTCAGATCCAGGTGTTGGAAGGCTTGGAGGCTGTGCGGAAGCGTCCGGGTATGTACATCGGCTCCACAGGCCCTCGCGGTCTGCATCATCTGGTGTATGAAATCGTGGACAACTCGGTCGTCGAAGCGCTCGCCGGCTTCTGCACCCATATTGAAGTGGATATCCTGCCCGGAGATATTATCTCGGTGCGGGATAACGGTCGTGGTATTCCGGTCGGTATCCACGAAAAAATGGGCATTCCCACTGTTACCGTCGTATTGACGGTGCTGCACGCCGGCGGTAAGTTCGGCGGCAGCGGTTATAAGGTGTCCGGCGGTCTGCACGGCGTAGGTTCGTCGGTCGTTAATGCGCTGTCCGAGTGGTTGGAGGTTGAAATTTCCCGTGAGGGCAAAATTTTCTTCCAGCGCTTTGAGCGTGGTAACGCCGTTTCCGACCTGACGGTCATCGGTTCGTCGGAAAGCGACGGTACGCTGATCCGCTTCAAGCCTGATGCGGAGATCTTTACCGATACGACGGAATACGAGTTTGAAGTATTGGAAAAACGTCTGCGTGAACAGGCATTCCTCAACGCCGGTTTGAAGATCACGCTGACCGACCGCCGTGACGAGGAAAACGTACAGGAAAAGGTATTCTGCTACGAAGGCGGTATTTCTTCGTTTGTGGAATTTATGAACAAGACCCGTGGGTATCAGCCGTTGCACGAAACGGTGGTACATATGGCGATCGCCAAGGGTGATTCCATTGCAGAGATTGCGTTCCAGTACAACGACAGCTATAACGAAAATATTATTTCGTTTGCCAATAACATTCACACGGTGGACGGCGGTACGCATGAAAATGCTTTCAAAAACGCCATTACCCGTATTTTGAACGACTACGCCCGCCGTCACGGTATGCTGAAGGATGCCGACGCCAACTTGAAAGGCGACGACGTGCGTGAAGGTCTGGCGGCGGTTATCAGCGTCAAGCTGAAGGATGCACAGTTCGAGGGCCAGACGAAGGCAAAGCTCGGCAATACCGCCATGGGAACGCTGGTTACCCAGCTGCTCAACGAAAAATTGGTACCGTATCTGGAGGAAAATCCGGCGGTTGCCAAGGGAATTCTTGAAAAATCTATCAATGCGGCACGGGTGCGTGAAGCGGCGCAAAAAGCCCGTGAGCTCGCTCGTAAAAAGACGGGGCTTTCCTCTACACGTATGCCGGATAAGCTGGCCGATTGCATCTGGAGCGATGCGGAGCGTACGGAATTGTACATTGTCGAGGGTGACTCGGCAGGTGGCTCCGCTATTCAGGGTCGTGACCGTAACTTTCAGGCAATTCTCCCGCTGTGGGGTAAGATGCTCAACGTCGAAAAGGCCCGCCTGGACAAGGTGTACGGCAACGAGAAGCTGATTCCTGTCGTGATTGCACTGGGCTGCGGTATTGGTGATGATTTTGATATTTCCAAGCTCCGTTACGGTAAAGTTATCATTATGGCGGATGCTGACGTCGACGGTTCGCACATTCGTACGTTGCTTCTCACCTTCTTCTTCCGCTATATGCGGCCGCTGGTAGATGAGGGACACGTGTACATTGCTCAGCCGCCGCTGTTTAAGGTGTCGAAGGGTAAGCAGGTGCGCTATGCCTTCTCGGACGCCGAGCGTGATCAGTATATTGCAGAATTGGGCGGTAATGCGGACATTCAGCGGTATAAGGGTCTTGGTGAAATGGATCCGGAGCAGCTGTGGGAAACGACAATGGATCCGGCGTTCCGTACGATGCTGCGTGTCGAGCTTTCGGATGCCGCCGCTGCGGACGAGACGTTCACCATTTTGATGGGTGATAAAGTTGAGCCCCGTCGTGATTTTATCGAACGCAACGCACAGTACGTGTCAAACTTGGATATCTGATAAGGAGTTCTTATGGAAGAACAGACTGTTACCTCACGGGAATATGCGGTAGGACTCAGTCGGGAGGAATACGTATATTCCCAGCAACTCGCTGCCAAGACCTTGCGTGGCAAATATCTGCTCGGGAGTCGTCTGTTTTCTGCGATCATGATGGTACTGTGTGTGCTTATGGTCGTGGCGGACCGCTTGTTGGCGGGAAATTGGGACATATCGTTATTGGTCATCGTCGTGTTGATGGTAGCGGTAGAATTGTGGGTATTTATCACCTCGCCGTCGCAAATTCGCCGTCAGCATGGGCTGTTGTATGATAAGACGCTGTTTCACGGGTATTCGTTCGACGGTGTTTTGACTTTGGACGACCGTGGTGTTACGAAAAAAACGTCAAAAAATGAAACGACTGTATTGTTTATGCAGTGTACCGCCTTCATTGAAGACAGTGAGATGATGATGTTTTGCTCGAGCACGGGTAAAAGCATCGTTATTCCAAAGCGGTTTTTCACCGAAGACGATGCCGAACTGACCCGCCGTGTGGCGCTGGCGGCGATTCCGCCGTCACGGTGCTACTTGCGGGGGCAGGTGGATGCACAGCTGACCGAGCGGTTGCCGTTACCGGACGAGGGTGTCCCCGCACCGGAGGACCCGTTGCTGGAGCTGCGTGTCGAGTATACACCGAAAGAAATGAAAGCGCAGGTAACCGAAACGGCACTGCGGACGTACGTGCAAAAATTACCGCAAAAGTCGTTGACCGCCGTGCTGGTAACGATTTTGGCGTATTTCGGATTTGAAATTTCCCCGTTGCCGACGTTTTTGCTTTGTTCCGTGCTGCTTTTCGTGTTTAGCGTGGTGGGTAGCCGGATGCGTGTGGGGCGTATGCTGGCAGCGGCCGGTGGTGAAGGCGGCTCGACCCGCATCACCTTTACCGACACGGTTATTAAGATTCAGGGCAAAGGCGACGACGTCCTGACAGTGCCGTGGAAGTGTGTGACCCGTGCCGTGTCTGCTCCGAAGGATGTGGAGTTTTACGTAAACGGGGAAAAGGCGTTTCTTATTCCGAAGCGTTGCGTGGAGGATATGGCGGTATTGACCACTGTGGTTGACGCACATTTGATCACCGGATAACCGGAAAGGGGGACGACCGATGGAATACGAACAACCGTGCCGTTTTCCGGCGGACGATCCCAACCGGTTATGGATGGTCGTGGCGGGACGGTATATCCCGTATGTGGAAGCGAAGCGCTGGTATGCGGCACTTCATGGAAAACGAAAAGCTTTGCCGCTGGTTGCGTTTATTCTCTGCCTGTTTTTTGCGTTGGCGACGTGGTCGCTTACGATGCTGGCGGATATTTCCGACGTTGAACGTGTTGGTGCCGTTGCAACGGTGCTGTTGGGTGTCGCCGGATTTTCGACGGCTGTCGGTATACTGCTAGGGCATCCGACACGGACGGTAAAGCGTAAGATCCTGGAGTACGATGCGGATCGCAAGCGGCATTTTCACGGTGCCCGTATTGCGGTGTACACCGATCGAATCACGGTGACGACGGTGCGCGGTGTGCGCACGTTGCCGTTTTCCGACGTGGAGATCTGTTTAGAAACCCGTGACGGGTTTTTGCTGGTCGGCGGTGGGACATACATCGTTATTCGTAGTATGGATCTGACGGAGGGTGCGGTGCAATTTTTGCGGGAATACCTGACCGAGCGGTTACCGGATGTGATGCAGCGCAACGGATATGCTATGGCACAGCAGTATCAGGCGATCCCCGTTCCGCAATGCAGTGATGAGTCACATTCGTTGACGAAAGCGTCGATTCCGCTGAACACCGCCGAACCGTATATTCGGGATAAAAAAAGACGGTTTTTACTGCTTCTTCTGATGACGCTGTCACTGATGCTGCAGGTAGGTGTTATGACAACTGTTAGCTTTGCCGTTACCCCGTATTTTTTTGCAGATATGGCAATCTTTTGCGTGGGCTGGCTCGTGTTGGGCGCAGCGGCGTGTGGTCCTTTGTTTAAATTGTTTGAGCGTCGGTGTACCGAAACCGTGGAGTTCAGCTTTGAACCGGACGGCTTACGGGTCACGATAGCCGGCGAAGAGTATTTCATTGTGAAGGAACGCTTGTGGCTGGAGATTACCACCGACGGCGTGACGCTGCAATTTAACAATAAAACACAGATAAGCATTCCCGCAACGGCAGTTGAGGATATGTCTGTTCTCAGAGTGCTGGCGGGTGTCGATAAAGAATGTTCCTAACGGATAGGTAAAGGAGACACTGTGATGGACGAACAAACAACGGTGCAGAACAAGTTAATCAACGTCGACCTGGAAAAGGAAATGAAGAAAAGCTTCCTGGAATATTCCATGTCGGTCATCGTGGCACGAGCCCTGCCGGACGTGCGTGACGGTTTGAAGCCGGTGCATCGCCGTATTTTGTATACGATGCACGAGGACGGGTTTACCCCGGATAAGGCTCACCGTAAGTGCGCTACCACCGTCGGCGATGTGTTGGGTCATTATCATCCGCACGGCGACGCTTCGGTATACGATGCCATGGTGCGTATGGCGCAGGATTTTTCGCTGCGTTATCCGCTGATCGACGGTCACGGTAACTTCGGTTCGATCGACGGCCACCCCGCCGCTGCGTATCGATACACCGAGGCCCGTATGAGCAAAATGGCGTTGGATATGTTGGCGGATATTGAAAAGGAAACCGTCGACTTCACCCCCAACTTTGACGACACGACTGAGGAACCCGTCGTCCTTCCGTCCCGTTTTCCGAACCTCTTGGTGAACGGCTCGACGGGTATCGCCGTCGGTATGGCAACCAATATTCCGCCGCATAACCTGCGTGAAGTGGTGGACGGCATTTGCCTGCTGATCGACAACCCCGATGCTGGACTTCCGGATATCATGGAGGTCATCAAAGGTCCCGATTTTCCGACCGGCGGCATCATTATGGGTTATTCCGGTATTCGTGCAGCGTATGCTACGGGCCGTGGCCGCATCATCGTGCGTGCCAAGACGGAAATTGAGGAGCACGGCGACCGCTATCGCATCGTGATCACCGAGATCCCGTATCAGGTCAATAAGCTGACTTTGGTAAAATCCATTATTGAACTGGCAGACGAGAAGCGTATTGAGGGCATTCGTGACGTCGTCGACCACTCCAGCCGTGAGGGTATGCGTATCGTGATCGATCTGAAGCGTGACGCTAACCCGCAGGTAGTGCTCAACCAGTTGTTTGCGTTCACGCAGATGCAGGTCACCTTCGGTGCGATCATGCTGTCGCTGGTTAACGGCGTGCCCCGTGTGCTGACGCTGAAGGAAATGCTGGAGGAATATATCAAATTCCAGTGCGAAGTCATCACCCGCCGCACGATTTTCGATCTGCGTAAGGCAAAAGAGCGTGCTCACATCGTTGAGGCGCTGAAAATTGCAGTGGATTTCATCGATAAGGTTATCGAGATCATCCGCAAGTCCGCTGATCCGGCGTCTGCCAAGCAGGGACTTATGGAAGCGTTCGGTTTTGACGAGATTCAGGCGGCGGCGATCGTAGCGATGCGTCTTGGTCAGTTGTCGGGTCTGGAGCGTCAGAAGATTGAGGACGAATTAGCAGCGCTGCGTGCCAGAATTGCTGAGCTGGAGGGTATCCTTGCGGATGAAAACAAGGTCCGTGCCATCGTGAGGGAAGAATGCCTGAAAATGCGTGATAAATACGGCGACGATCGCCGTACCGAGATCTCCATGGTGTCCGGTGAAGTAGACATCGAGGATCTAATCCCGGAAGAGGAATGTGTGCTGACGCTGTCACAGCGTGGTTATATCAAGCGCCAGTCGCTGGATGAGTACAAGGCACAGCACCGTGGTGGCAAGGGTATCAAGGGTACTACCAACCGTGACGAGGATTATACGGAGACGATGTTCCTCTGCTCCAGCCACGATATGGTGATGTTCTTCACAACGGCAGGTCGTGTCTACCGCTTGAAGTGCTACGAGGTACCGGAAGGCACCCGCACCTCCCGTGGTATGAACGTCATCAACCTGCTGCCGCTGACTCCGGAGGAAAAGGTCAGTGCGATGATCCGTGTGACCAATTTTGAGGAGGGCCAGTATCTGTGCATGATCACCCGCAAGGGTATCATCAAGCGTACCCGCCTGGATGCGTATTCCAACGCCCGTAAGAGCGGCTTGATCGCCGTTGATCTGGATGAGGGCGACGAATTGGCGTGGGTGCAGCTCACCGACGGCTATCAGCAGCTGTTGGTTGGCACACGTCAGGGCATGGCAATCCGTTTTGATGAAAACGACGCCCGTGTGGTGGGTCGTACCGCCCGTGGCGTAAAGGCGATCACACTGGCTGAGGGCGACGAGGTCGTCGGTATGGCGGTTTGCGAGCCTGATAAGCTGTGGCTGACGATCAGTGAAACCGGCTACGGCCGCTTGAGTGAGCTGACGGATTACCGTGTACAGTCTCGTGGCGGTAAGGGTCTTACCAACTATCACACCGATGAATACGGTAACGTTGCCGCTGTGCGTATGGTGTCGTTGGATGAGGATATTATCATGATCTCGGCGGGCGGTATTATCATTCGCTTGCCCGTCAGCGAGATTCGTCAGTGCCGCCGCCCGTCGAAGGGTGTCACGGTAATGAAGTTCCGTGTGGACGGCGATCGCATCGTATCGTTGGTGCAGACGCCCCACGAGGACGATGAGGAAGCGGTTGTTGAGGCACCCGTCGAGAATGAGGCGCCGGCAACGGAAGAATAAACTGTAATGAACAAGGAGGGACCGGTATGTCTAGGGTAATCGCTGCGATTTCGACACCGGTCTCTTCTGCCGGTTTAGGGGTTATTCGTGTGTCCGGTGACGGTGCGATAGCGGTAGCGGAAGCTGTGTTTTGCCCACTGTCGCAAAATCGTGTGCTGTCCAAGCTTAAGGGTTACGAAGCGGCGTATGGACACGTGCACGATGCGGAAGGACGGATCGACGAGTGTGTGGCGCTGGTATTTCGTGCACCGCACAGCTATACGGGTGAGGATGTGGTGGAGCTTACTTGCCACGGTGGTGTGTACCTGCTGCAGCGCACGCTGCGTGCATTGTTTGAAGCAGGGGCTGTTCCCGCCGGTGCCGGCGAGTTTACAAAGCAGGCGTTTCTCAACGGAAAAGTGGATCTCACCCGTGCCGAAGCGGTTATGGATCTGATCGGTGCGGAGGGTCGCTTGTCAGCAAAAACCGCATTAGCCACCCGTGAGGGATCAATTTTCCGTAAATTGACCCCTGTAAAAGAGCAATTGATTGGCTTGCAAGCGCAAATCGCAGCGTTTGTGGACTATCCCGACGATGATATTCCTGAGTTAGAGCCGTCTGCGCTGGAGGCGGCACTGATGCAGTCGAGTAACGTGCTGGAGCAGCTGCTTGCCACCTACGATGCTGGTCAAATTGTGCATCACGGCGTGGATACGGCAATCGTCGGCAGTCCCAACGTCGGAAAATCCACTTTGATGAATTGCTTGGCGGGCTGTGACCGCAGTATCGTTACTGAGATCGCCGGTACGACCCGTGACGTGGTCGAGGAAACTGTGCGTGTCGGTGAAATTTGCTTGCGGCTCTCCGATACTGCGGGGATTCATACCACGGAGGATGTGGTTGAAGCAATCGGTGTGGCACGCTCAAAAGAACGGCTGCAGCGTGCAGCGCTGGTGTTAGCGGTGTTTGACGGCTCCCGTCCGTTGTCGCAGGACGATCTCGACTTGATTGATACCCTGCCGAAAGAAACCACGATTGCCGTGATAAACAAGCAAGATCTCACTCAAAAAATAAACAGCGAGTTAATTAAAAATAACTTTATACACACTGTATTCATCCAAGCAAACGAAGGCACCGGGCGGGAAGTGTTGGAGGCGGCGATCGCAGAGGTTACAGGGCTAAATCGTCTGGACGAAGCGGAGCCGGTGCTTGCCACCGAGCGTCAACGGGATTGCGTACGGCGGGCGCGCACTGCCTTACAAGAAGCGATTGAGGCAATTCGTGCGGGGCTGTCGCAGGATGCGGTGGGTGTCAGTGTGGACGGTGCGCTGTCAGCATTGTTGGAGCTGACCGGTGAACGTGCCACAGAAGCTGTTGTTGACGGAATATTCGCTCGCTTTTGCGTTGGAAAATAATCATAAAAAGAAACCCGCCGCAAGCTTTTGCCTGCGGCGGGTTTGACTTTACTTTTTATTTTGCGATCAGAGATTGACCGTCCATATCAGCGGGCTGCTCCAGACCGAGAATTTCCAGCATCGTGGGAGCAATATCACACAACCGGCCACCCTCACGCAGCGTGCAATCGTGACCGACAACGCAGAACGGCACGGGATTGGTGGTGTGCGCCGTAAAGGGAGAGCCGTCCTCCTCAGCCATGCGATCCGCATTGCCGTGATCAGCCGTGATGAGAGCGATACCGCCCATATCCAGCACCGCCTCCACCGTTTTGCCGACACAGGTGTCCACCGCTTCCACGGCGGCTTTAGCTGCATCAAACACACCGGTATGACCGACCATATCGCAGTTGGCGTAGTTGAGGATGATGACGTCGTATTTGCCGGAACGAATACGCTCCACCACCGCATCGCACACGAGGTAAGCGCTCATTTCGGGCTGCAGGTCGTAGGTTGCCACCTTGGGGGAGTTGATCAGCACACGATCCTCACCCGGGAACTCACGCTCAACACCGCCGTTGAAGAAGAAGGTGACGTGAGCGTATTTTTCCGTCTCTGCAATGCGCAGCTGCGTCATATCGTGCTTGCCGAGATACTCGCCCAACGTATTACCGAGCGACTGCGGCTTAAACGCTACCTGCACGTTCGGCATTGTAGCGTCATACTGTGTCATACAAACGTAGGTCAACGGGAAGAAGCCGTTTTTGCGCTCAAATCCGTTGAAATCAGGATCAACAAACGTGCGGGTGATTTCACGGGCACGGTCGGGGCGGAAGTTGAAGAACACCACGCTGTCGCCGGCGGTGATTTTCCCGTTTTTATCACAGACGGTGGGGACGACGAATTCGTCGGTGACACCGGCATCGTAAGAGGCCGCCATCGCCGCAACCGCATCCTCGTTCTGCTCGCCCTCACCGTACACCATAGCGGCATACGCCTTTTCCACACGATCCCAGCGATTATCACGGTCCATCGCATAGTAACGGCCCATTACGGTAGCGATGCTGCCGACACCAAGCTCGTCCAGCTTTGCTTGCAGCGCAGCAACGAAATCCTTACCCGAGGAGGGCGGTACGTCACGGCCGTCCATCAAGCAGTGAACGAACACATTGGAAACGCCGCTCGCCTTCGCCATATCCAGCAAACCGAACAGGTGATTGAGGTGGCTGTGCACGCCACCGTCAGACAGCAGACCGATGAGGTGCAGAGCGTGCGACTTGGCGTTATCCATAGCGGCGCACAGCACGTCATTTTTCTGAAAATCACCGTCGTTGATCGATTTGGTGATACGGGTCAGCTCCTGATATACCACACGGCCCGCACCGATGTTGGTGTGACCGACCTCACTGTTTCCCATTTGACCGTCCGGTAGACCGACGTCCATACCGGAAGCACCGATCGCCGTGAACGGGCATTCGGCAAACAAGCGGGAGAGGTTCGGGGTGGCGGCGGCGTGGATCGCATTCCCTTCGGTGTTGTGATCCAAGCCAAAACCGTCCATAATGATGAGAACCAACGGTTTTTTCATCGGGATACCTTCCTTTCACACGAAACGGGCGCAAGACCCGAAGGTCCTGCGCTCGTTGGACAATTCGACTTATTTCGCAGCAGCGACGATGGTAGCGAAATCTGCGGGCTTCAGGGAAGCGCCACCGATCAGACCGCCGTCCACGTCGGGTTGAGCCAGCAGCTCAGCAGCATTAGCGGCGTTCATCGAGCCACCGTACTGAATGGTCAGTGCCGCAGCAGCGGGATCGGAATACAGATCCAGTGCCACGTTGCGGATGAGGGCGCAGACTTCGTTGGCCTGCTCAGCGGTAGCGGTACGACCGGTACCGATCGCCCACACCGGCTCGTAAGCAATGATCACACGGCTCAGCTCTTCTTCCGCCACACCGCCAAGTGCAATCTTGGTCTGCATAGCGACGACCTCGCCGGTCACGCCCTGCTCACGCTGCTCCAGATACTCGCCGACGCACAGAATGACGGTCAAACCGGCATCCAAAGCGGCACGCATACGCTTCTGCACCGTGACATCGGTATCGCCAAAGTAGGTGCGGCGTTCGCTGTGGCCGATGATGACGTAACCAACGCCCATCGCCTTAAGCATCTCAGCGGAGATCTCACCGGTGTACGCACCGGACTTTTCCCAGTGGCAGTTTTGAGCGGCAACGCCGATCTTGCTGCCCTTTACCGCTTCCAGTGCCGCCGGCAGATCCACAAAGGGAACACCAACAACGACGTCGCAGGTAGCATCGGCAACCAACGGCTTGATCGCTTCGATCAGCTCGGTAGCCTCCGCAGGGGTTTTGTTCATTTTCCAGTTACCGGCAATAACATACTTACCCATAATTCATTTTCTCCTTATTTATCGCTCATTGCCACGATACCCGGGAGCTCCTTGCCCTCCAGGAATTCCAGCGACGCACCGCCACCGGTGGAAATGTGGCTCATCTTGTCACCGTAGCCCAGCGTGTTGACAGCTGCAGCGGAGTCGCCGCCACCGATAATGGTGGTAGCATCCGTCTCGGCCAGCGCTTTCGCAACGGCAATAGTACCCTCGGCGAGGATCGGATTCTCAAACACGCCCATCGGGCCGTTCCACACGACCGTTTTGGCGGATTTCACTTCAGCAGCGAACAACTCAGCCGTCTTGGGACCGATGTCCAGACCCATACGGTCGGCGGGGATCGCATCTGCAGCGACGACCTGAACCTCGATCGGAGCGTCAATGGGATTCGGGAAATCCGCAGCGGTCTTGCAGTCGATCGGCAGGAGCAGCTTCACACCCTTTGCCTCGGCACGGGCGATCATCTCACGGCAGTAGTCGATCTTCTCGCTATCCAACAGCGAGGTGCCGACGCCGTAACCCTTCGCAGCGAGGAAGGTGTAGGCCATACCACCGCCGATGATCAGGGTGTCAGCTTTGTTCAGCAGGTTTTCGATAACGTTCAGTTTGTCCGCAACCTTGGCACCGCCGAGGATCGTGACGAACGGGCGCACCGGGTTTTCCACAGCGTTGCCGAGGAACTCGATTTCCTTCGCCATCAGATAACCGTTGGCAGACTCTTCCACGTAGGAAGCCACGCCGACGGTGGAGCAGTGTGCACGGTGAGCAGCGCCGAAAGCGTCGTTGACAAACAGATCAGCCAGGGAAGCCAGTTCACGGGACAGCGCCTCGCCGTTTTTGGTTTCCTCTGCACGATAACGGGTGTTCTGCAGCAGCACGACGTCGCCGTCCTTCATCTCAGCAACCGCTTTCTTTGCGTTCTCGCCCACGACTTCGTCGTCAGCAGCGAACACAACGGGACGACCAAGCTTCTCTGCCAGACGCACGGCCACGGGAGCCAGCGACAATTCCGGCTTGGGCTCACCCTTCGGCTTGCCGAGGTGAGAGCAAAGAATGACCTTTGCGCCCTGATCCAGGAGATACTGAATGGTGGGAAGAGCCGCCACGATACGGTTTTCGTCCGTGATGACGCCGTTCTTCAGCGGCACGTTGAAGTCGCAACGAACAAGCACACGCTTGCCGGCTACCTTCAGATCTTCTACCGTTTTTTTGTTCAAGAGATTCATGCGAATTCCCCTTTCATACTTTTGGGTGTTTCGCTTTGTTGGAAGGAAACCCCATACATAATTTATTATACTGTTTTTTTGCGTTTTTTTCAATAGTTCCCCGAAAAAAACATAACAAAAAAGCAAAAACCCTGCGGAAAAACCGCAGGATTTTTATTAACCACGGAATTTTCGGCCTCGGCGGCGGTTGTAACGAATGATCAAAACCACGTAACCGCCGATCAGCAAGAAAACAATAAAGATAATGAGGAGCATCCAACCAGAAAAAACGAAATCGGCAACACTCGACCAAAAGGCTTTCATACCACTGTACGTTGCCCCTTCACCCGCCGCCAACGGTACTGAAGCAATTTGCTTGCCCTCCAGGTACAGGTTCATCGTTGCGAGAATTTCGCCTTTCTTGATTGGAGCGACATATTCCTTTTTTTGGTACACGATTTCACGGGTGACATCTTTGACGTCGATCCCTTTTTTGACCACGGTATTCAAATCGGCGGTGGGAACCAAGGAAACGTAGTCCCGATCAGAGGAATGGAGCACCTCGACACGGCCGACCGGCTCATCTTTTTGTACCAGCTGCTCGTACGTGAAGTCCAAAAGTCCCCAGCGGATCAGCAGACGGGCGTCACTGTAAGCAAAGTTGGTGAGATTGCCGTCCTCATCCTTTTTAGGCGCCCCCATAACGATCGCCATATAATCGTAGCCATCCTTGCTGCCGTATGCCATCAAGCTAAGCTCGGTAAGCGTGCCGCCGGTGCGTCCACCGTCCGCATAGCGGTAATATACCGGGGTGGAGGGGCGCAGCATATCGTTGCTGCTCGGCCAGCTGCGTTTTTTGCCGCCGGATACGGGTGTAACCGTCCATTGGCTCAGTTCCAGCATCGATTTGATCTCGGGATACTGCATCGCATAGCGTGCAAAAGTCATGACGTCCCGTGCGGACATATACTGACCTTCCTCATTAAGACCCATGACATTGGTAAAATGTGAATTGGTACACCCTAGCTCCTGCGCAAAGGCGTTAAGCCCCTCGACGAACGCTTCAGGCGAGCCGGAAAGCTTGGTGGCAAGAGCAATCGAGCAATCAGCGACGGTTTGAATGGTGCACATCGTGATAAGATCCCGCAGTGTCCACACCTCGCCGTAATTCATCAGTGCAACGTGCAAGCCTGTTCCGGCGACGTAATGGTTGAATTGGTACAGCGTATACTCTGCCGTTTCGGTGTCAATATCAATGTTGTTTTCCGTCACCAGCTTCATAGCGTAGCCGACCATTGCCACACGCATCAGTGCGCCGGGCTGGTAACGCATGTCCGCCCCTTTTTCGTACAGGATCACGTCCTGCTCGGGACGGATGCCGGTGTACAACATCATAGCCGAGGGGGAAACGATGGTTTCCTCCTCAGTTTCAGGAAACTCATAACGGAGTTTTTCCGCGGAAACGGAGAGTGTGCCCATACATATTACGATAAGAGCCAGCATAACGCAGGCGATGCGAAGGAAAAACCGTGAACGCATCATAACCGAGACTCCTTATAGCAAAATCATTCAAAAACAAGTTCCGTATTCGTGCAAATTTCCTTAATTTTATCCCGAAGGGTAAAGAAATCCGCCAACGCCTCCGGCTTTTGGTTGGGGTTGCGCAGAATAGCGGCGGGATGGAACATTCCCATGTACAGCACGCCGTCTTTTTCAAAGAACTGTCCGTGCTGCTTTGTCACTTTAAAATCCGGTGAGATCATACGGAATGCCGCCACACGGCCGAGACACACAACGATCTTCGGGCGAATGTGAGCGATCTGATCTGCCAACCAATGAGCGCAGGCGTCCTGCTCCTCGGGGAGCGGATCCCGGTTTTGCGGCGGGCGGCATTTCACCATGTTGGCAATATAAATATTGTGTTTTCGAGAAAGTCCGACCGCTTCCAGCATCGTGTCCAGCAATTTGCCACCACGGCCGACAAACGGCTCACCCTGCAGATCCTCGTTTTCACCGGGTCCTTCACCGATAAACAAAATCTCGGCGGCGGGGTTGCCGACGCCAAACACCACGTTGTGTCGAGTTTCACACAAGCCGCACGCACGGCACGTTTTGCAAGATTGCTCCAATGCACGAAAAGTTGCTTCCGACATAGTATACCCGCCTTTATATTATACTATATTATACATTATATCTAAGTACCGCATAAAACGCAAGGGGAATTGCACCGTGTCAGCGACTTTTTTGGAAACAAGGCGAATCGTGTTGTTTTTGGATTGTTTCATGTGAAACATTTTTTAAAAAAAGAGGGATGTTTTACATTTTCCTCTTTTATTCCTGAAAAAAGTGTGATATGATGAGAAACAGACAAGAGGTGACGATATGGGCAAGATCATTGCGGTGGTAAACCAAAAAGGCGGCGTTGGTAAAACAACGACCACGGTAAACCTGACCTCGGCGGTAGGCGCTGCGGGAAAAAAGTGTTTGCTTGTGGATTTGGATCCGCAGGGAAACGCCACCAGCGGTGTTGGAATTGATAAACGGCAAGGTGGATTGTCGATCTACGAGCTGCTAATCGGTCAAGGCGAGCCGAGCACGGCGGTACGGACAACGCCGTTTCGTAATATGGACGTGCTGCCGTCGAGTATTCAATTGGCGGGCGCAGAAATTGAAATGGTGGAGCTCAGTCGCCGTGAAAGTCGGTTAAAAGCGGTGTTGGCGCCACTGAGAGAGCGGTACGATTACATTTTTATCGATTGTCCGCCGTCGCTTGGGCTGCTGACACTGAACGGTTTGTGCGCAGCAGACACGCTGCTGGTGCCGATCCAGTGTGAATATTACGCCTTGGAGGGACTTTCACAGCTGATGGCGACTGTGCGGCAGGTAAAACGCTTGTACAATCCGCAGTTGGAGCTGGAGGGCGTACTGCTCACGATGTTTGACGGCAGACTGAACCTGACGCAGCAGGTGGTTGCAGAGGTTAAGCGGTTTTTCCCGCGAAAAGTATTTGCGACCCCGATCCCTCGCAGCGTGCGGTTGTCGGAGGCGCCTAGCTTCGGAAAGCCGATCAATTATTATGACAAAAACTCCAAAGGTGCGCTGGCGTATGATAAGTTGGCGCAGGAATTGATAAACGGAAGGTAAGGAGGAAAACGGATGGCGGCAAAAATGGTCGGCCTCGGACGAGGCTTGGATGCGCTGTTTGCCGAAAATGCAGTTGAAGAGCAAGGAAAAACCGTTTCCCTGCGTATTTCGGAGATTGAACCCAATCGGGATCAACCCCGTAAACAGTTTGACGAGGCGGCGCTTGCTGATTTAGCAGCATCGATCGGACAGCATGGCGTGCTGCAGCCGCTGTTGGTGCGGCCACTGCCGGGCGGCGGGTACCAGCTGGTAGCCGGTGAACGTCGTTGGCGGGCGTCCCGTATGGCGGGACTTACCGAAGTGCCTGTTGTGGTGCGGGAAATGACGGACCGTGAAGCGTCGGAGCTCGCATTGATCGAAAATCTGCAACGGCAAGACCTGAATCCCATTGAAGAGGCGCTTGGGTACCGTACGCTAATGGAACAGTATGGAATGACTCAGGAGGAAGCGGCTCGGGCGGTGAATAAATCCCGACCCGCAGTGGCAAATGCGTTACGTTTGCTGAATCTTCCGACGGAACTCACCGAAATGGTGCAGGACGGGCGGTTATCGGCGGGTCACGCACGGACGTTGCTTGCTTTTGAGTCGGAAGAGGCGCAAAAAGAAGCCGCAGCGGCGGTGTTGAAGCAAGATCTGTCGGTGCGCGCATTGGAAAAACTGGCGAAAGCTTCAAAAACCACCAAACGGGCGGAAAAGTCTCTCCGTCGGAGGGATAGCCTGTTTGACGAGGTGGAAATCGTGTTGACCGAGCAGCTCGGCCGTAAGGTGCGGGTGCTGGACAAGGGTGAAGGCGGCGTATTGCAGCTGGAGTTTTATTCAAAGGATGATCTGACGGCACTGTGTAATCACGTGGCGTCACAGCAATAAGAGGGGGAAATCAAGTATGGTAGACATTAAATTGGTACGCAGCGAGCCGGATTTTGTAAAAGCGGCAGTGCGCAAGCGTGAAATGGATCTGGACAGCGTCATCGATGAGATTTTGGACATTGATGCCAAGCGCCGTCAGTTGTCTGGTGAGACGGATGCGCTGAAAGCGCAGCAGAACGCCGCTTCCAAGCAGATCCCGCAGATCAAAAAGGCGGGCGGCGACGTTTCGGCGATCATGGCGGAGATGAAAGAGCTGTCCGCAAAGATCAAAGAGGCCGATGTGGCGATCAACGAGCTTGAAGAGAAGCAGAAGTCGCTGCTGCTGGCGATTCCCAACCTGCCCGATCCTGATTTGGCGGCAGGCGGCAAGGAAAACAACGAGCCGGTACACTATTTTGGTGAGCAACCGAAGTTCGACTTCCCGATCCGCAACCACGTAGAGCTGTGCGAGAGCCTGGGCCTCATTGATTATGAGCGTGGCGCAAAGATTGCCGGTAACGGCTGTTGGATCTATCGTGGCATGGGCTCCCGTTTGGAGTGGGCGATCCTAAATTTCTTCATTGATGAACACCTGCGTGACGGCTATGAGTTCATTCTGCCGCCGCATATGCTCGGGTATGAGTGTGGTTATGTGGCAGGTCAGTTCCCGAAATTTGAGGATGAAGTATACTGGATCCAGAATCCGACCAGCTCCGACCGCAAATTTATGCTTCCTACCGCTGAAACAGCGCTGGTCAACCTGCACCGTGATGAGATCATTCCCCGTGAGGAGCTGCCTCGTAAGTATATCGCTTACACGCCTTGCTATCGCCGTGAAGCGGGTAGCTACCGTTCGGAAGAGCGTGGCATGATCCGTGGCCACCAGTTCAACAAAGTGGAAATGGTGCAGTACACCACGGCGGAAGGCTCGGATGAGGCGTTTGCCGAATTGGTGGGTAAGGCAGAGCGTTTGGTGCAGAAGCTCGGTTTGCATTACCGTTTGTGCAAACTCGCTGCGGGCGATTGCTCCTTCTCCATGGCACGCACCTCGGATATTGAGGTGTGGATCCCCAGTATGGGCATCTATAAGGAAGTTAGCTCGGCGTCTAACGGCCGTGACTACCAGGCTCGCCGTGGCAACGTGAAATACCGTGACGAAAACGGCAAGCTGCAGCTGGCGCACACGCTGAATGCGTCGGGTCTGGCGACCAGCCGTGTAATTCCCGCCCTGGTGGAGCAGTATCAGAATGAAGACGGTTCGGTGACAGTCCCCGAGGTGCTGCGCCCGTACCTGGGTGGCATTGAGGTTCTCAAGCCCTGAGTTTCACGTGAAACAGGTCAGTTCGAAACCATCCTGACCCTGCGGCAGATTCCGCAGAAATCAAAACTATGGAGGCATTCCTTTTGAAACAACGAAAATCGCTGATTTTTTTAACAAAAAGCGGCGTTATTGCCGCATTTTATGTCGCTTTGACGGTGCTTTTGCAGCCGATCTGCTTTGGATCGATACAGTGTCGGGTCTCCGAAGCGCTGACGATCCTGCCGGTCTACCTGCCGGAGGCGATCCCGGGATTGACGGTTGGGTGCTTTTTGTCGAACCTGATCGGGTTGTCCACCGGCGCCAACCCTGCTGGCGGTTTGGATCTGTTGCTGGGTACCGGTGCGACAGCCCTGGCTGCACTGGTGACCTATCTGCTGCGTCAAGTGCGCTGGGGAGGACTTCCTGTGTTGGCAACGCTGCCGCCGGTGATCATCAATGCGTTGATCGTCGGTGCAGAGCTGTACGTGGTGTACGGCGGGTTGCCGCTGGTGGCGCATATGGCGTTGGTCGCCGCCGGACAAGTCGTGGCGTGCGTTGGCGGTGGGTTGATCCTGTCGGTGGCGCTGGAAAAAAGCGGCGCAGCACGTCGGTTATAACAAAAATAAGCTGGCGCTTCTTCGGAAGCGCCAGCTTTCCCAATCCCGGAGATTAAAAGAGTTCGTCAATGACGAAGCATAAGCCGAAGATGATCGGCTGGTGGGCGATGTATACCCACAGAGACCATTTTCCGATGGCGGAGAGGGGTTTGGCATGGCTGCGGGACATCCACGCAGGGTATTGCCGACGCCACCGACCGACGTAGGTGCCTGCCAGGAAGCAGAAAACCCACGGCAGCAGCGGAAAATAGTCACCGGTGCTGCCTACACGGCACCAACCAACGATGTAGGTCAGTACGTTGCGGTCTGCGGGCGGTGTCGGAACGGTAAACAGACCGGAAATGCCGAAATAACTACCACGATAGGGTGAGACGTGGTAAAACAGAAGGAATAGTACAACGCACAGCACCACGCCGAGCCAGGTTGGAATAAAGGTGAGGGTGGGGCGAAGCAGTACGTACAGCAGAATACATACCGACAGCAGGTGGAGAATACCAAACCAGATCATCGTGCCTTCGGTGAGAATGGTCAGGCGCACGCAGCACCACATAACGGCGGACATCAACACCGCCACGCCGGCAAGCAGCAGACCCCGTTTCAGGTTGCTGTGCGAAAAGTTGCAGCATATACCGCAGATAAAAATAAACAGCCCGGCAAAGAACGGTTCTACCGGCTCAAAAAATTGGAACAGCTCGGAAGCAAATTCAACACCAAATATATAACCAACAGTATAAAATGCGTGATAAAATACCATTAGTACAACGCAAAGGCCGCGAACCTCATCCAAAAAATGGACACGGCGGCCGGAATGGGTATGACTCAAGCGTGATCCCTCCCAATTTCAAGTGTCTATCGGTATTGTATCACACTTCACAGAAAAAAGGAAAGAAAAATTTAAAATCAGGTGAAGACAAATGATAGCTTTATGGGGAACCATTGTCAATGTAGCGGCGGTACTGGTCGGCGGCTCGGTGGGAGTGCTTCTGAAAAAAGGAATTCCCGAACGGTTAGCAGGGGCTTTGATGACGGCAGTCGGCTTTTGCACGCTGTATATCGGTATCCGAGGGTGCGTGGACGTCGGTGGTGTGGCGGTGGACGACAAAACGCTGGTCGTTGTGTTTTCGCTGGCGCTTGGGGCGCTGGTGGGGCATCTGCTCGATCTGGATGGTCGCCTGCAACGGCTGGGGGGGCGGGCTGAGGCAAAATTCAGCAAAAGAGCCGACGGTAACGGGCAGATCGCCAAAGCATTTGTCAGTGCCAGCCTGCTGTTCTGCGTGGGAACGATGACGGTCGTCGGGGCGCTGCAAAGCGGTCTGCAAAACAACCACGAAATGTTATACCTGAAGTCGGTGCTCGATCTTATCTCCTCGATCGTGTTCGGCGCCACGCTCGGTGCGGGCGTGCTGTTGTCCACCGTGACGGTGTTCGTTTATCAGGGTAGCATCACGCTGCTGGCGCAGGTGGTCGCACCGTACCTCAACAGTGCGGTTGTTACGGAGATGAACCATGTCGGCGCACTGCTGATCATCGGCCTCGGATTAAACCTGTTGAAGGTGGCGGATATTAAGGTCGCCAACTTTGTACCGGCAATTTTGCTGCCGATCGCTCTCTGCCCGCTGTACACGCTGGTATTTTGAAATAAAAGTGTTGACAGCGCCGGAAAAGTATGCTACAATAGCCGATGCCGCTTGTTCCGGGCGGTGTTTTGTCATGGCATAAAACACCGAAAGTGAAGCAATTCCGCCCGTGCGCAGCGAGTCTTAAGAAAAGGCAGGTACTTGTATGTACGCCATTATTGAAACCGGCGGTAAGCAGTACAAAGTGCAGAACGGTGACGTTTTGTTCATTGAAAAGCTGGATGCCGCTGAAGAAACCAGCGTCGTGTTTGACAAGGTCGTTGCTCTGCATAACGACAAAGAGCTGAAGCTCGGTGCTCCGTATCTGAAGGGCGCTTACGTCGATGCACAGGTGCTGAAAAACGGCAAAGGTAAGAAGATTACCGTGTTCACCTATCGTCCCAAGAAGGGCAGCAAGCGTGCCATGGGTCATCGTCAGCCCTATACCAAGGTGCAGATCGAAGGCATCCACGCCAAGGCTCCCCGCGCCCCCAAGGCGGAAGCTCCCGCTGAGGAATGATTCGCGCTACTATCCTGAGCCGTGACGGAAGGCTGTGTGGGTTTGATATTCAAGGCCACGCCGGTCAAGCGGAACAGGGACGCGACATCGTGTGCGCCGCAGTTTCCTCGGCTGCGTATCTTACGGCAAACACCCTCTCGGAGGTGTGTGGCTGTCGGGTAGCGGCAAGGGAAAGCGAAGGTCGGTTATGTGTTCGTGTTTCTTCCAACGAAGAGGCGGCACAGATCCCCCTGCAGGGTTTGCGGTTGCATCTGGAAGGGCTTATCGCCCAGTATCCGCAGTATATCCAGCTACAACAAACGGAGGTGTAACAACATGCTGAAAATAAACATCCAGCTCTTCGCTCATAAAAAGGGTATGGGTTCGACCAAGAACGGCCGTGACTCCGAGTCCAAGCGCCTTGGCGCTAAGCGTGCGGACGGTCAGTTCGTCCTCGCCGGTAACATTCTGGTTCGCCAGCGCGGCACCCACATCCATCCCGGCCAGAACGTCGGCATTGGTTCCGACGATACGCTGTATGCGAAGGCCAGCGGCACGGTCCGCTTTGAGCGCATGGGCAAAGATCGCAAGCGCGTCAGCGTCTATGTGACCGAGCAGTAAGTGAATAACTGCACAGAACAAAGCCTTGTCGATCCCGACAAGGCTTTTTTGCACCGATTTTTTGAAAATGTGAAAAAACACTACCACATTGGGTGCGGTTTCGTGTATAATAAAGGCAGAACAATTGTAAAGGATAGTAAAGGATAGAAACGTATGTTTATTGATAAGGCGATTATCCGCATCAAGGCGGGTAACGGCGGCAACGGCGCCGTGGCGTTTCATCGTGAAAAATTCGTGATGGCGGGTGGCCCCGACGGCGGCGACGGCGGTCGTGGCGGAAACATTGTTTTCGTAGCGCAGGACGGCAGCAACACGCTGTCGGATTTCCGCTATAAGCGCAAGTTTACAGCGCCGGTCGGCGAGCAGGGCAAGAGTAATCGCTGCCACGGTAAAGCCGGTGAGGATCTGGTGGTCCCTGTGCCGCGCGGCACGCTGTTGTATGACAATCAAACCAATCGCTTGATGGCGGATATGTCGGGTGATGAGCCGTTTATTGCCGCAAAGGGCGGCCGTGGCGGGTGGGGTAATGCTCATTTTGCCACCGCCACACGGCAGGTGCCTCGGTTTGCAAAACCCGGTACCCCGGGTGAAGAATACGAGATCCGTCTGGAGCTCAAGCTACTGGCGGACGTCGGCTTGGTGGGTTTTCCGAACGTGGGCAAGTCTACGTTGGTCTCGGTAGTCAGCGAGGCAAAACCGGAGATCGCCAATTACCATTTCACAACCATTACCCCGGTGCTGGGTGTCGTGCGGGTGGATCAGGGTGCATCGTTCGTTATGGCGGACATTCCCGGTATTATCGAAGGTGCCAGTGAGGGTGTTGGCTTGGGTCACGAGTTCTTGCGCCACGTGGAGCGGTGTCGGCTGTTGGTACACGTAGTGGACGTGGCAGGCAGTGAGGGGCGTGATCCGCTGGAAGATCTGGATACGATCAACCGGGAATTGGAGCGGTTTGATCCCGAGTTGGCGAAGCGCCCGATGCTGGTGGCCGGCAACAAGTGCGATCTTGCGACCGACGAACAGCTGGCAGCGTTTGAAGCGGAGATGCAAAAGCGGGGGTTGGAGTATTTTCCGCTGATGGCGGCGATCGCTCACGGTACCGACGAGCTGGTGAATCGGTGTGCGGCGTTGCTCGCCGAATTGCCGCCGATCCGTGCGTTTGAGGCGGAGCCCGTCGTGCTGGAGGCGGTGGAAGCAATCGGAAACCGTGAGATCCGTATCGAGCAGCATGAGGGCGTCTATTTCGTCGAGGGTGAATGGCTGCTGAAGCTGTTGCAGACAGTAGATCTGCAGGATCCCGACGGGCTGCAGTATTTTGAGCGTGTGCTGCAGTCGAGCGGTGTCATCCGCCGTCTGGAGGAATCAGGCGTACAAGAGGGCGATACCGTGAGTATCTACGATCTGGAATTCGATTTTGTGAACTGACGGAGGCATACTATGGAAAGATTGTGTCCTATGTCGGTGGATCTGCACACCGTTAGTCCGCTTAATCTGGCGTTCGTAGGGGACGGCGTGTACGAACTGATGGTGCGTGAGCGGTTGGTCAGTATGGCGGGACGTCCCAACAAGGATCAGCACCGTCTGGCGGTGCAGCAGGTGCGTGCCGAAGCGCAGGCGGAGGCGCTGGATAAGATCTATCCGCACCTCACTGAACAGGAAGAAGCAGTGTACAAGCGGGGGCGGAACGCCCACACCTCCCGTTCCGGAAGCGCCTATCATAAGGCAACGGGGTTGGAGGCGTTGTTTGGATATTTGTATTTATCGGGACAACTCGACCGTGTTCGGGAATTGTTCGCATTGACTTTAGAATAAAACAAAAGAAAAACCGAAAAAGGCATTGACAAACGCCTCAAATATGAATACTATTTTGATATAGGATATTTATCTGAGTTTTTGGAAGGATGGTAGTTGTATGGTTCTCGAAAAAATTAAAATGATTCTTGCTAACCAGTTTGACGTGGAGGAAGATACGATCACTCCCGAGACGAACATTCAGGAAGACCTGGGTGCCGACTCGCTGGACGTTGTCGATATGCTGATGTCCCTTGAGGATGAGTTTGACGTGGAGATTCCGGACGAAAAGATCGAAACGATGCGCACGGTCGCAGATGTTGTTGCTTATATCGAGGAAAACCAGTAAAACGCAGCGCTTCGTACACCCGTGCGAAGCGCTTTTTTGCCAGAAAGGATGAATAAACGATGTCGATTCAGCAGTTGACGGTTTTTGTAGAGAATAAGCCCGGTGCGTTGGTGGGTATCACCGATACGCTGGCGGCACACGAGATCAATATTCGCGCGTTGTCGATCGCCGAAACCGAGGATTTCGGTATTCTGCGTTTGATCGTCAGCGATAATGAGGCGGCTTGCAAAACGCTGGAGGCGGAGGGTTATTTGTTCAAGATGACCGATATGGTCGGTGTGAAGATCGGCGATGCTCCCGGCAAGCTCTCCAAAGCGTTGGAGGTGCTGGGCGCAGTGGGGATCAACCTCGAATATCTGTATGCGTTTATGACCCGCACCGAAAAGCATGCGTACGTGGTGCTGCGTGTGCAGGATAACGCGAAAGCAGAGGTGGCGTTGGAAGCGGCAGGCTTCCACCTCATCACCGATGCTGACGTAAAGAAGCTGTAAGAGAAACAAGCCCACCGTTCGGAAATCCGAACGGCGGGGTTTATTATTTTATTTATCAAATATTTCTTCGTACCGGATGGTCAAGATCTTCCGTATGGGGATGATCT
>JAZQSX010000063.1:0-82028 GCA_045630285.1 Acutalibacteraceae bacterium
AACTACAACACCATGAAGAACAAGAAAAACGATCCGGACAGACTGGAAATGAACAAGTACTGCCGCTTCTGCCGCAAGCACACCGTGCATCGCGAAACGAAGTAAGCAGCAGAAGGGAGCAGCAAGCGATGTTTTTTTGGGGTATCATTCTGATGATTGGTGGCGCTCTTGCAGCGTTGGTCACCTTCCTCAGCAACCTGAACATTTTCGCAGATATCGCCGCTCTGGGTTTCGGTAAGTGGATCAATCTCTTCTTCCGTCCGGAAAATCTCACCGGTGAGAAACTCGCTTTCCTGATCGGTGTGGCACTGATTGCTATCGGTATCATCCTCTTCTTCGTCGGCAAGGCTCGTGCGAAGAAGGCGGGTGAGGATGCCGCTAACCAGAAAGGTGTCAAGTTCTTCCGTGACCTGAAGGGTGAATTCCGCAAGATCACCTGGCCTACGAAGAAAGCCACCGCACGTAACACGGCTGTTACGTTGGCTGTGTGCGTTCTGATGGGCGCCGTCATCTGCCTGATCGACCTCGGCCTCGGCCAGCTGGTCAAGCTGTTGTTGGCGTGATCGGGGAGGAGGACACATGGCAGACGAAGCAAGATGGTATGTGGTCCACACCTATTCCGGTTATGAGAACAAGGTAGCCACCAATCTGGAAAAGATTGTGGAGAACCGTAAGCTCCAGGAATGGATCCATGAGGTCTCTATTCCGACCGAAATGGTAACCGAGATCAAAGATGGCAAAAAGCGCGAAGTCGAACGGAAAATTTTTCCGGGTTATGTCCTCGTGAAAATGGTCATGACCGACGAGTCCTGGTACGTGGTGCGCAACACGCGCGGTTGTACCGGCTTTGTCGGACCCAACGGCAAGCCAACCCCGCTGACTGAAGCGGAAGTGGCGGCGTTGGGTGTCGAAAAACATCCTGTCGAGATCAACTATGTTGTGGGCGATATGGTCCGCATCATCGACGGCCCGCTGGAGAACTTCAGCGGTCGTGTGGACGAACTCGACGTGGAGAAGAACAAGGTCCGCGTGACGGTATCGATGTTCGGTCGGGAAACGCCCGTCGAGCTCGAACTGGATCAGGCGGAGCTCATGGAGTAAGATTACTCCGTCAAACAAGAGGGTATGGGCAAATCGCCCTTTTCCTGTGCGTCGGACACTTTTCCGACTGTGGGAGGCACCGGCTTGCTTCCGGGCTTGACTGAGTGCCGCCTTACCACAAATTTTGGAGGTGCAAGAAAAATGGCTCAAAAGGTTTCCGGGTACATTAAACTGCAGATTCCGGCGGGTAAAGCCACGCCGGCGCCGCCTGTTGGTCCGGCTCTCGGTCAGCATGGCGTAAACATCATGGCGTTCACGAAGGAGTTCAACGAGCGCACGAAGAACGATGTGGGTCTTATCATCCCTGTCGTTATCACCGTGTACGCTGATCGTTCGTTCTCGTTCATCACCAAGACCCCTCCGGCAGCCGTCCTGATCAAGAAGGCCTGCGGCATTGAAACCGCTTCCGGCGTTCCGAACAAGACGAAGGTTGCCAAGATTACCAAGGAACAGGTCCGTAAGATCGCCGAGACCAAAATGCCCGACTTGAATGCCGCCAGCGTGGAAGCTGCCATGAGCATGGTAGCCGGCACGGCTCGCAGCATGGGCGTCGAAGTCGTCGACTGATTCTGTGTTCCGGGTGGGAGGAACAAACACTATTCCGATTTTACCACTCATGCCAACCGCGACGCACGTCGTGTGGATGGTAACTAACAGGGAGGAAATTAACCAATGAAACATGGTAAGAAGTATGTCGACAGTGCGAAGCTGATCGACCGTGCCGCACAGTATGATGTGGCAGAAGCTCTGGATATTGCCGTAAAGACCGGCAAAGCCAAGTTCGATGAGACCGTCGAAGTGCATGTCAAGCTGGGCGTTGACAGCCGTCACGCCGATCAGCAGGTTCGTGGCGCCGTTGTGCTGCCCCACGGTACCGGTAAGAAGCTCCGCGTGTTGGTGTTTGCCAAGGAAGACAAGCATCAGGCTGCGTTGGATGCCGGCGCTGACTATGTTGGTGCTGACGATCTGGTTGCCAAGATCAACGGCGGCTGGATGGATTTTGACGTCGTTATTGCCAGCCCTGATATGATGGGTCTGGTTGGTCGTCTGGGTAAGGTGCTTGGTCCCCGTGGCCTGATGCCCAACCCGAAGGCCGGTACCGTTACTCCGGATGTCGCTAAGGCTGTTACCGAAGCGAAAGCCGGTAAGATCGAGTATCGTCTGGACAAGACCAACATCATTCACTGCCCGATCGGCAAGGTTTCCTTCGGCGTTGAGAAGCTGCAGGAGAACTTCGAGGCTCTGCTGGGCGCAATCGTTCGTGCGAAACCCGCAGCTGCCAAGGGTCAGTACATCCGCTCCTGCGTCGTGGCGTCCACCATGGGCCCCGGCGTGAAAATCAACCCCTCGAAGGTTGGTTAAAAAAAGACTTGCTTTTTTGAGCGGAGTCTGGTATAATCTATTTTGCTGTTCTTCCACAGACAGTGGGTATGCCCTTTTGGGTGTCTAACGGTTTGACCGCCCACCGAGGTCGAAAAGCACAACGAAGCTCCTTTTTTGGAGTAACTGTGTGTCTCATCGCCCTTTCTGTGGTTACGGAAAGGGCGTTTTTTCTTGGAAAAACGGCATAGTGATTCACATGTTGTGGGAGGTGAAACAAAACATGCCGAGTGAGAAAGTATTGCAAGAAAAGCAGCAGTTTGTAGCCGACTTGACGGATAAGCTGAACGCAGCGAAGTCCGGTGTTGTTGTCAGCTACGAAGGTATCACGGTGGCGGATGACACCGTGTTGCGCCGCAAGCTGCGTGAGGCTGGTGTCGAGTACGCAGTCGTGAAAAACACGCTGTTGGGTCGTGCCGCCGACAATGCCGGTTACGGCGAACTGAAGAGTGTCCTGGAGGGTTCTACCGCTCTGGCCACCTCGACGGAGGACGAACTGGCTGCCGCTAAGCTGCTTTGCGAGTATGCGGAGAAGAACGAGAAGTTCCAGATCAAAGCCGGTTTCTTTGAGGGTAAGGTGATTTCCGCCGAGACCGTTAAGGAACTGTCCAAGGTCCCGCCGCGCGAAGTGTTGCTTGCTATGTTCCTGGGTGGCTTGAACGCTACCATCGCCGGTCTGGCTCGTGCTCTGAACGCTGTTGCAGAGCAGAAGGGCGAGGCTGCTCCCGCCGAAGCGTAAGAACGCATTGGCAATTATCATGAAAACAAAAATATAAATGGAGGTATTACTCATGTCTGAAAAGATTACCAATCTCGTAGAAGAGATCAAGACTCTGACTGTTCTGGAGCTGAACGAGCTCGTGAAGGCTATCGAAGAGGAGTTCGGCGTTTCCGCTGCTGCTCCCGTGGCTGTTATGGCTGGTGGCGCTGCCCCGGCTGCTGCCGCTGAGGAAAAGACCGATTTCGACGTCATCCTGGCGGAAGTCGGCCCCAACAAGATCAACGTTATCAAGGTTGTCCGCGAGATCACCGGTCTGGGCCTGAAAGAGGCGAAGGATCTGGTCGACGGCGTTCCCAAGGCTATCAAGGAAGGCGCTGGCAAGGACGAGGCCGAGGAAATCCAGAAGAAGCTGGAAGAAGCCGGCGCAAAGGTCGAACTCAAGTAAGTTCTTTCCCACAAACAAAGAAGCCCGCAACCACATCGGTTGCGGGCCTCTTTTATTTCCGGAGGGGTTACACCGTCAATTCCAAAGCGATCGGATAGTGGTCGGACAGATACACACCATCCTGCACGTCGGTCCACTTGGTGATAGCATAGGGCTTGGCAGCGGTCGCAGTGTCCACGTAAATATAGTCGATCTGCGGGCCGTCGGGTCGGTTGCCATCGGGACGGAATTCGATCCATTTTCCAAAGTTGTGGAAGGTCGTGCCGAGATCCTTGGTGGCGTTGACGATCGGAAAGTCTTGGTAGGTATCGCAGTAGCGAATGGTTTCGCTGTCAGGCTTAGCATTAAAATCGCCGAGGATGAACACCGGCGCCGTACAACGCTCCTGATCGGCAGAAACACGTGCCAAAACCTGCTGAATGCCGAGGATGCGGGCTTGGTCACTGATGTGATCCAGATGATTATTGTATACCCAGAACGGTTGCGTCTCACCATGGCAGCGCAGCAATAGCGCTTGCGTGACACGGGGGCAATCGCTCTGCTCTTCAAAACGGGAGGCGGGAACATACGGCGTCGGCGAAAGCCAGAAGAAGTCGGCAGCGAGCATATCTACGGTATCACGGCGAATGAGGGTCATCAACCCTTCACCGTCATAGTTTTCACAGCGACCACTGTATAATACCAGGTATTCGGAGGCGTGACGCTTGAAAAACGCAACGGTTTTTTCGATCACTTCCTGAAAGCAGACGATGTCCGGTTGCTCTTCGTCAATTTTATTCAGAATAGTGCCCAGACGGTGTGGCAGACTGTTGATGCCGTCATCGACCCACGGACAGCGAATGTTAAACGTGACGATCTTCATACGAGTTCCTCCTTGAAAATTCAAAATAAACTTACGCACAAGGATGGCAGAGAGCAGGGGGTAATGGTGGTTGAAAAGCACTGTGTCGGAATGTGGCAATCGGCATAGGTTTGCTGCTCGTTATCCCACAGCAGCCGTTCGATCGCTGCGATTAACCCGGTCTTCGATCATACGGTAGGGAGACCATCGAAATCCTTCGGGAGGATACACGTTATTCAGCAAAAATTTCTCGCTTTTTTCCAAAATTTTCGCTAAATTTTCACGATTCATAGTGTTCCCCGCTTTCGACATCATCATAACATACACACTATGGGTTTTCAAGATAGGAAAAAGGCTTTTTCGCCCGCTTGTTTTTTTAAAAAAGACCCTTCTGCGCAAACAGAAGGGTCGGGGGATAGATTCGATTACAGATACCACAGATCTTCACGGCTGGTCGACACTGCCGCCGCACCGCAGCGCAGGGCTTCGGTCACTTCGGCTTTCGTTTCGATGAGGCCACCTGCGATGACCGGTACACGACCGCCGGCAAAACGTTCAATGGCTTTGCCAATAACACCTGGGATAACCTCGATCCAATCGGGCGTGGTATTGGAAATCATATTGTTGACACCGGAAAGACTCTGCGAATCCAGCAGGAAAAAGCGCTGGACTGTGAGCAGACCCGATTCACGGGCATAACGAATCAGCTGACCACGTGTGCTGATGAGGCCGTCCACGCCGCAGGCAGCAAGATATTCGACACCGGTGCGATCCTTGCCCAACCCTTCGGCGAGGTCCATATGGACAAACAACCGCTTGCCGGCGGCGTGTATCCGGTCGACGGTGGGCTGGATGTGGGGCAAACTGATATTTTGATAAAACAAGACCTCGGGTGGCGCAGTCAACGCTTTTTCAAAGGCTTGCTCGTTGGCAATGTTAGCAATAACGGGGCTGCGCTCGAGATAATCGCTGAGGACGGAACGATCCATAGCGGAGACCTCCTTGTTGATGAGAATAGAAAAAGAGATACAAAAACCCCTTGGTGGTGTTTTTGTATCTCCTTCATCTCCAAAAAATATTGTACACAGTTTTTTCGGAGTTGTCAACCCTTATTCAAAAGGAAACGGGAATTGTTGCATCAGAGGGTCAATTCGCAGCCGTCGTAGGACACCTCAAAGTCATAGTTTTTGGCGTGGGCACAAAGGTCGCTGTGGGTGGAAACGCAGTTGTGGGTGAAATGATTGACGAACAAACGGGCATTCGGCTTCAAGCAACCCAACTCACCCAGACGGTCAGCAACCTCACGGTCGACAGCAAGACGCATATGGCCGTCACGGAAGCCCTCGGGGAAATCACCGCCGGTGCAATCCAATGTGATGAGGTCGTATTGCGGCTTTTCACGCTCCAGCCACGCCCAAACGTCATCAAAGAAATAGCCGGTGTCATGTGCGTACAGCACGGTGGTTTTTCCGTCGCTGATCTGATAGAACGCAGGATCGACAGCGCCATGATTGGCGGGGAAGAGGGTGACGGTATAGTTCATCACGGTAAACGACTCGAACGGGACGACCTCCCGCAGCACGATGCGGCCACTCTCGACGGCAGCTTTTTGCTTTTTCAACGGCGCCAAGGTGTCGGCCGTGCCGTAAAACGTCAACGGCACATCGTCTGCAGGGTGCGAAAAACCGGGCTGCAGCATCGCCGCCTCTTCGGGATAGAGGTGGTCCTGGTGATTGTGTGTGACCAGGCAGTGCTTGATCTTCAAAAGATCAAGCTGACCGAGCCAGGCGCGGTACGCCGTGTCGGCGGGAAAATCGATCAGCAAGCAGTCATCCACGAGTGCCTGCGAGCGGCCACGGATGCTGCGGCCGCCTTCCTCACGTGCCAGGCGACAGTTTTCACACGCACAAAACGGGCCGGGAATGCCTTCTGCAGCGGCAGTGCCAAGAAACTTAAATTTCATACCAATCGCTCCTTTTAATCATTGTGAATCGTTGTACCGTCAAAGAGGAAATATCCGTCGCCGCCACCCGGGACGCCGCCGGCATCCAGCCAAGCCGCCAGGGAACGGCGCAGGGCGTTGTCCTTCGGAACGGCAGGGTCGCCGCTCTTGTACGGCATATTGAAAATGCACGAATAGTTGATCGAGGGGACGGGGAAGCTTTTCACGATCTTGAAATCGTTCATAAAATCCACGATATTGGAAGTCGGCGACATAAACTCACGGTTGCGCTCGTAAAGTAACCAAGAGCTGCAATATAAGACGAGCGGTTGATCCCCCAGATCGTTCTTGAAAAACTCATACGCCTTACGGTAGCTCGCCATACGCAATTCCTTTGTGAGCGGGCCGATAGCGGGAATATGAATGTAACGAACGATATCATCAGGCTGTACGGTGTGACCGCCGACGGTGACAGGTTCGGTGATGTCGGGGCGCTGATAGATCTCATACTGCAAGCGTCCCAGCGCAAACAACTTCAGGCCCAGAAACAGCGGATACCAGTAGGAAACGGAGGAAACGGGAAGTCCGTACACCTTTGATAACGTGTGATGGGTGCATACCTTACAGCGCAGGTCCTTCAAGAAATCGCCAAACATTTCTTCGGTATATCCGTGCTCGACATACGCCTCGTGCATACGCTCGGTGGCGCAGGCAATCAGGATAAAACGCAGCGTTTCGATCGGAACGTCCAACGCTTGATGTTCCGCTTCCAACCGGGCAAGGACAGGCTCGTGATCAAAATTGCTGTCGTAATACGAGGCGACCAGCTGTGGCATCAGTGCAGGAGAACGATCAAAAACACGCTCGCCGGCACGGCGGAGTGTAGCATCGGCTTCAGGGGGGAACTGTAGCTGATCCAGAATCGTGCGGTAATAATTTTTCAAAAAATCACCCCTCGTTGTCATTATAAACCAAGCGTATCAATTGTCAATAGAATGTCAAGAAAAAACAAGGAAAACCGAAACGATCAAGGGTATACTACTCGCGGAGGCGAGCGGGAATTATGGCATTGATTTCTTTGGAAAACGTGTGTAAGCGATACCAAACAAAAGCCGGTGAGGTGCGTGCGCTGGACGGTGTTACCTTGCAGGTGGATCGTGGTGAATTCGTGGCTGTTGTCGGACGCTCAGGTTCGGGAAAATCCACCTTGATGAATATTTTGGGTTGTCTGGACGTTCCAACCGACGGACGCTACCGTTTGGCGGGGCGCAATATGTCCCGATGCTCGGAAGGCTACCGTGCGCAGGTGCGTGGGCGGCAGATCGGTTTTGTGTTTCAGGGTTTTCATTTGATTCCGTCATTGACGGCGTTGGAAAACGTGGAGCTGCCGCTGCTGTACCGTGGGTTTTCACGGGAAGAGCGACATAACCGTGCGACGGAGAGCCTGCGCCGTGTCGGACTCCTCAAACGAATGACACACCGTCCCTCGGAGCTCTCCGGCGGTCAACAGCAGCGCGTGGCGATCGCACGTGCCATTGCAGCGGCACCGCCTTTGATCCTGGCGGACGAGCCGACCGGCAACTTGGATACAGCATCCGGTGACGGCGTAATGGAGATTCTTCATGCCTTACACCGTGAGGGGAAAACGGTCGTGCTTATCACACACGATCATACCATTGCGAATACGGCGCAGCGGCAGTTGTGTATGGAGGACGGGAGGCTGCTTCGATGAAACACGGTGTCAAGCATCAACGCCGTCGCAAACGGTCGTTGCCCGCCGTTACGATGACATTTGTTCTGTCGTTGCTGGCTTTTGGCGCAGCGATCTTGCTGCCGTGGCTGTTGAGAAAGGAGCCGTCGGCAGAGTCCATGCCGACCGATGGCGGTGAAGGACATCAGCGCGCCGCACTGCTGCTTATTCACGATACGGATGACCGCTTGACGGCAGTCGTCGCAGTACACACAGACACCCGCAAGCTTACGATGACGGCGATCGGTTATCCGTCACAGACGGAGGTGGCGTATCACACCGCCTTATCCACTCTGGAACGGCGTTACGCTGAAGAAGGCGTTGAGGTGGCACGATACGTATCGGCGTTGACTGGTGCGACCTACGGCAAGGTGATGCGGTTGTCGGTCAGCGCAGTAGCGGCTTTTGTGGCGAGCGGCGGCAACGGTATCTCATACACGTTACCGGAAGAGGTAGGGGCTCTGCCCATTGGCGAACAAACGCTGACATCCCTTCAGATCGCCGACGTCCTTCGCTACGACGGATGGATGCAAAGTCTGACAGGGCGTGCCGAAGCACACGCCGGGATCGTGGCTGCGATTATCAATCAGCGATTGGTACCGCAGCGGGATATTACGACGATGTTTCAACGGTTTTCTTCGCTGTGCGACGACACGGTGACGGTCGCTGAGTTTTCGGTGATTCGGGACGAGTTGTCGATGCTTGCAGCGGCAAACGACGGCTCAATCTGTCGACCCTACGTGCCGGAGGGCCGTGCCGTCGGAAGAGCCGAGGACCGGCGGTTTGTCATAGACGGTAAAATGGGGCGTCTCGGCGGAAAATAGATCGTTTTGAGGTGATTTCTTGAAGCGTGGTATGGCGATTTTGATGGTGCTGCTGTTGTTAAGCGGTTGCACGCCGCTCCAGTATTCTTCTGAGTCTGCACCGAACGGTTACACGGCTGCCTATACGGACAAGTGGGCATACTGTCGTTTGTCTGAGCAGCAACAGCGCAACTACAGGGCAGTATACACGGCTGTACATGAGGGCTTTGCCTACGATGAGACGGTGGCGCTCGGTGAAGCGGGAGAAGTGTATCAGGGCGTTACGGTGTTGCTTCCCGAACCGCTTGCTACCGAAGCGGAGATTCACCAGCTGTACCGTGCTTTTGTGCAGGATCATCCTTCGTTTTTTTATCTTGGAAATGCGTATGGATACAGTGGGAACGGAGCGTATGATACGCTGAAATTGACCTACACAATGTCGTCTGAGGAACGCATTGCGGCACGAAACAAGTTCGAGAAAGTTTGCGAGGAGCTGTTGGCACGGCTCGACGGTACGATGACCGATTTTGAAAAGGAATTGCAGCTGCACGACGCTTTGCTTGACCGATGCCGATACGATCCAGAGGCGGATGTCGATTCTTACACGGCGTATGGTGCGTTGGTGGAGGGGGAAGCGGTGTGCGAGGGGTATGCCCGTGCGATGCAGTATCTGTTGGAGCGAGCCGGTATTACGGCAACGACGGTGAAAGGCTTTTCCGGCGACACCGATGTGGCGCATCTGTGGAATGCGGTCGTGCTGAATGGGCAGCTGTATTATCTTGATCCTACGTGGAATGATACGGATTTTGGAATCACGTACACGTATTTTAACGTTACGGCAGCGGAGCTGTCATCGGATCACCGTGCCAGCGAAGAGACAGCAGAGTTTTGGTCGGCAACCGCCACCGAACGAAATTATTACCGTGTGATGGGGAGTTATTTGGATACGGTGGAGCAGGGGAGGATCGCCGAACACGTTGCCGCCCGCTTCGCTGCGGGAGAGGAGACGGTGCAGCTGCGGTTTTCTCCGCAGGCGTGGGATACCGCACGGTTTTTCTTGCAAAGCACTTCGTGGTTTCTGGAAACCGTCAATGCTTGCCTTCCAAAAGAGGTGCCACCGATCGAAGACTATAGGCTGAATTGCAACGAAAAATATAATACTATCACGATCTGTAAAAAACCTCTTGACAGCGGGGTGTAGCGTGTGGTATGATAGGCTACGCTTGATGAGTCGAGCGCACCTGCGGGTGTAGTTCAGTGGTAGAACCCCAGCCTTCCAAGCTGGTTGTGTGGGTTCGATTCCCATCACCCGCTCCATTTGTTGCCACGCCGTTCGATGACGGTATATAGGCGCCTGTAGCTCAGCCGGATAGAGCATCTGCCTTCTAAGCAGAGGGTCAGGGGTTCGAGTCCCTTCAGGCGCGCCAAATATGGTGGGTGTAGCGTAGTTGGCCTAACGCGTCAGTTTGTGGCACTGAAGATCGTGGGTTCGAATCCCATCTCCCACCCCACACTATTGGGATGTAGTCTAGTGGTAGGACAGCAGACTTTGACTCTGCCCGGGCAAGTTCGATTCTTGCCATCCCAGCCACAGAAATCCCGCACAAACCCGCACGAACCACGGTTTGTGCGGGTTTTCTGCATTCTGGTGGACTTGCATTTTTCGCCAACATCTGTTACACTGTTTATGATTGTACCGAGAGGGGGAGACCGATGAAGACCAGCGTTGCTGCCGTGATCGTAGCGGCAGGCAGTTCGACCCGTATGGGACAGCCGAAGCTGTTGCTGTCACTTGGCGGAATACCGGTGATCGTTCACACCATGAAAGCATTTCAACAGTGCGCTGCCGTTGACGAGATCGTATTGGTTACCCGTTCCGGGGATGTAGAACGGATGAGGGAGCTGGCTCAAGCGAACGGCATCGGCAAGCTCCGATCGGTCGTTCCCGGCGGTGATAGCCGCCAGCAATCGGTGGCAAACGGCGTGCGGGCGTGTTCGGAGGAGGTCGGCTATTTTGCGATTCACGACGGTGCACGGCCGCTGATCACCGAGGCTTGTATTGAAGCGGTCATTGATGAGGCACGGCGTGTCGGCGCTGCTGCCGCTGCTGTGCGTGTTAAGGATACGATCAAGGTGGCGGATGAACAGGGGTTTATCCAGGCAACGCCTGACAGAGAGACGTTGTGGAGCGTGCAAACCCCTCAGATTTTTGAGAGAGACTTGTACCTGCGTGCCGTAGAGAATATGGAGACAACAGGATTGCGGGTTACCGACGATTGCGCTATGGTGGAAGCGATCGGCCACGCCGTGCGGCTGGTGGAGGGTGACTACACTAATTTGAAGATTACGACCCCGGAAGATATTCGCACAGCGGAAGGGTGGTTGCGATGACAATGCGTATTGGTCACGGCTATGACGTTCACCGTTTGGTGGAAGGACGTCCGCTGATTCTCGGCGGTGTCACGATCCCGTGGGATAAAGGACTTCTCGGCCATTCGGATGCGGATGTGCTGGCGCACGCTGTGGCGGATGCGCTGCTCGGTGCGGCGGCACTGGGGGATATTGGTTGCTTGTTTCCTGATACCGACCCGAAGTATAAGGGCGCTGACAGCCTGAAATTGTTATCGGAGGTTGTCTGTGTCCTGCGCGAGGCGGGATACGTGCCCATGAATATTGATGCCACTGTTTTGGCACAGGCTCCGAAGCTCAAGCCGCATATCCCGTTGATGCGTGAAAAGCTGGCGACGGCTTGCGGTATGGAGGTTTCAGCGGTCAGTGTCAAAGCCACGACGGAAGAAGGCCTGGGCTTTACCGGCTCGGGTGACGGTATAGCGGCACACGCCGTATGCTTGATTGAGGAGGGCTAACGATGGCACCGATGCCCCCACCTCCGGGTATGCGTGGCCCCGGTCGCCATCGCCCGTTGTCCGAAGAGGAGAAGCAGCAGGCTCCTCGGTTGTCCCGTGCGCTGCTCAAACGGATTTTTTCGTATATGCGTCCCTACTGGCGACGGATGATTTTGGTGATGCTGATCATTCTGGTGTCAGCGGGTCTGGGACTGCTGCCTTCGATTTTGACCGGCCGTATGATCGACGACGGCTTGATTGCCGGTAATTGGTCGGTGCTGGTTCAGTTGATCTTGCTGTCGTTGGCGGTCACCGTGGCATCCAATCTGGTTGGTATTCTGCAAAGTTATCTCAACGCTACGATCGCCCAAAATATTACCTACGATATGAAAAACGAGATGTACGCCCATCTGGAGCGTATGTCCCACCGGTTTTATACCGATCGCCCGCAGGGTGAGCTTATCACCCGTATGACGGGTGACATCAGCGGCGTGCAATCGGTTATCGCCAACACGATGACGGGCTTGCTTTCCAACGTAGCCGTGCTGGTCACGTCGTTGGTTGCGATGTACCAGATCCATTGGGTACTGGCGACGGTTGGCGTGTTGCTGCTTCCGTTTTTTGTTCTGCCGACCCGTATTGTTGCTCGGTATCGGTGGAGGATCGCCTCACGCACGCAGGAAAAATGGGACGAGATGAACCAGATCTTGAATGAAACGATGAGCGTGAGCGGTCAGATGCTGGTCAAGCTTTTCAACAAAGAGGAAACGGAATACGAGCGATTCCGTGCGGTGAACGGTGAGACCCGTCGCCTCAGTATTCGTGAGACGATCGCCCGTGGCTGGTTCCGCATGGCGATCGACACATTCATCGGCATCGGGCCGCTGTTGATGTATCTGGTTGGCGGTTTGCTGATGCTGGAGTACCCGATAGGACAGACGCTGTCGGTGGGTGACATCACCATTATGGTGACCTTGCTTCATCGGATGTTCCGACCGGTGGATCAGTTGTTGAGCATCGGCGTTGATATTACACGGTCGCTGGCGTTGTTTTCCCGCATTTTTGAGTATTTGGATATGCGTCCGGAGATCGAGGATCGTCCCAATGCCGTGGCTCCTGAGGTGATCCGCGGCGATCTGTGCTTCGATAAGGTGGCATTCTCCTACCTGCCGGAGCAGCCGGTGCTGCGTGACATCAGCTTTTCCGTGGAGCGTGGAAAAACGATAGCGATCGTCGGCACGTCGGGTGCCGGAAAAACTACGCTGATCAGCTTGATTCCACGGCTGTATGACGTGCTCGGCGGCAGTATTACGGTGGATGGTATAGATCTGCGGGATATTCGCTTGTCGACCCTGCGGCGCAACATTGGCATGGTGACGCAGGACACGTATCTGTTTAATGACACGATTCGTGCCAATCTCTTGTATGCGAAGCCGTCGGCAACGGACGAGGAACTGATCGACGCCTGCCGCAAGGCGAATATTCATGAGTTTATCGATGGATTGCCTGACGGGTATGATACGGTGGTCGGTAACCGTGGACTCAAGCTGTCCGGCGGCGAAAAACAACGTTTGTCGCTGGCCCGTGTCATTTTGAAGGATCCGCCGATTTTGCTGTTGGATGAAGCAACCTCGTCGCTGGACTCTATTTCGGAAAGCCATATTCAGGATGCGATCCAACCGCTGCTGCGTGACCGCACGTCACTGGTTGTGGCGCATCGCTTGTCCACCATCTTGTCGGCAGACGAGATCCTGGTGATTGAGGACGGTGTGATCGCCGGTCGAGGTCCGCACCGCCGTCTGGTTGAAGAAAATGCCCGTTACCGTGAACTGTATGAGACGCAGTTTTTGCGTCCTCTTGCCCGCACGGAAACGACGTAATAGTTTGGAAAGGAAGTCGCTTTTATGAAACGGTTATTTGTGTTGCTTCTGGTCATGACGCTGATATTGGTTGGCTGCGGCCAGACGGAAACCTCGACGACGACAGATCCGACGCAGCCCTCTCAGACGGTTCCATCGGAGACGCTGCCGACGTTTGAGGATTGCGGCGAGGAAGCGGGAATGATCTATCATAAAACGATAGCAGCCTATTCGTATTTTGAAAACGAGGATGTCGTCAGCAGCAAAAATCTCCTGTTTGTACCCGGTGGCACCGTCGTTTCCTCCGAAAAAGGTTTTGCGGTATACCCCTATACCGAGAAAAACGTGCTGGATCGGGAGGCGTTGGACGCAACGGGCCAAAACGTCATCAACAAGTATATGGTGGTGATGGCGGCAGGCAGTGTCACGCTGGAAAACGATGCATATTTGCGTGTTGCTGTCGAGGGAAAACTGAGCGATGTTGTTTTGACCTATCCCGAGGGGACAGAGACACAGGTACGGGTGGTTGATACCGAGTATGAAGCCTACGGTAAGGACTACGACCGCATCACGGCAGCGCTGAAGTCCTCACCGAAGCAGGCGGTCAATTATATTTTTATCACCGATATTCACTATGACAAAAAGGATCTCACATCGGTGCAGATCAAATCGCTAAAGCAGCAAATGACCTTGGTCACCAAGATGGCCAATGAAAGCGACGCTATTGACTTCGTGGCGATAGGCGGCGACATTACCAGCGGTCACTATGAAAATAAGAATGAGGCCATAAAGCTGACCCAAGAGATTATGGAGCCGCTCAAGGAGTGCAAAAAGCCGGTGATGGTTCTCATGGGAAACCATGATGACAATTCCTATTCCGCCGGAGAAACGGTGTACATTGAGGCAACGGCAAACGGCCTGGTCAGTAAAAAGGATTGGAACACGTTTTTGCTGAACGAGTATCTTCCGGAAGCGGCGGTGCACGACAGCAACGATGCGAACTCGGTGTATTATTACTACGATTTGCCCGCCAAAAAGACACGGCTCGTTTGTCTGGATGCTATCGACTATCCCCAAGAACTGGAGGAGGACGGCACCATTGATCACACTTCTCTGGAACTGAATGAAGAGGGAAACTCCAAGGTTGGTCGCTCGTATTGGGGGTATAGCGTTCGGGAACTGCAGTGGCTGATGAACGAGGCACTGACAGCGGAGGGCGACTGGAATTACGTGTTTTTGTCCCATATGGACGTGACAGCGGCGAATTACGGCGCCGAATTGCAGGATCTGCTGGCGGCTTTCCAAAATCACACACTCTACGACAACGAGGAGATCGGCACGGCGGATTTCTCGCAAGCAACGGGCAAGATCATGGTGTACCACCACGGTCACAACCACGGAAATAAGACAACGTGGAGCGAGAAGATCGGGCTGTGGCGGATCCTGACCGGCACCGCCAATATTACTCAGTTGAGTAATAATTCCGCCTCATCGCCGAACTATCGTGGATTCGGCTCGGAAAATGAATGCTGCTTCGACGTGGTATCCGCTACGCCGACGGAGGTGCAGAGATACGGTTTTGGCTGGCCGGAAGATGCAACGCTGACCGATCCCGAATAAAAAACGGCGATCCCGCAGTTTTTACACTGCGGGATCGTTTTTCTGTTTCATACGCACCATATCAAAGAGCGACACGGTGGTATATCCTTATTCGCGAACCAGACCGTTGGTGCAGTCGGTACCGCAGGGGAGCGGCGTAGGGAAGGCAACGTTGAACAGATCGGTTGCTCGGTTTTCGAGTTCCCAAAGTGCCTGACATTTCTCGCTCAGTTTGCTGACCTGCGAAGCACGGTAGAGCAGCGGTACGGTCGGCTTGGAAGCGGAGAGGATCTCCTTGCCACGCTCGTTGGCCGCCAGCACACGGGCGTACGGCGGGCAGGTGGCAGCGTAACCGGCAGGAATGCCTAGATACGCCGACCAAATGAGACGGCGCACACGGGTGAGCGGATAGCGCTTGGTCTTGATGCCTTCTTCCAGCTCGGCAAAGCTGCGTGCCGTGCGTGCGGCGTTGAAGGCTCGGTTTTCCAAGCCCTCCGAAATACCGGGAACCGCTTTCCAATCCTCGACGGACAGCAGACGTAATTTGGAAAGCACTGCACGCTCAAGCAGAGAGGCGTCTGCGGGGACACGCCCGTTTTGCGCCGCATCGGACAGCGCGGCGGCAGCGGGAGCGGGTATGTACGGCAAGGTGTTGATGAGACGGTCGGCAGACAGCAGCGTTCGCAGATAGGTCGCTGATGCGGTGTTGCCGATCGGAGCAAGCGAATCGTGTGCGCTGCCCTGACGTTTGACGGTAAAGGGGACGATGCGGCTGTTCAGCCGTGCTAACGCCTTCAGGTATTCAATACCCAGGGTGTTGTTCGGTGTGTCGAGCACCGAAGCGGTCGTGGCACCGGCAATTTCCGCCAAGGCCTTTTGCTGAGCCTCAGGGAAGGAGATGCCCAGCTCCATAAAGTATTTCAGCAAGGAGGAGTACCGAGGCGTGTCCATCAGCGTTACCGCTTTCTGGAGCGGTGCCAGGTCACCGGCCTCGCTGCCGAAGCTGAGATAATCGACGCAGCCCAAAGCATCAAGCAGCGAGACGGCGCCGAAAGCGAAGCCTTCAGCCGAGGACAAACACCACGGCACGGGCAGCTCCAGCACCAGATCGGCGCCGCTGAGCAACGCCATTCGTGCACGGTCGAATTTCGGCAGGATAGCGGGCTCACCACGCTGTACAAAGCTGCCACTCATTACCGCCACGATATGGGTGGCTTCACATCCACCGTTTTTGGCTCTCGTTTTCTCCAAATGCAGGGCGTGACCGTTGTGAAACGGGTTGTATTCTGCTACGACACCGGCAATACGCATTTTTCGGGGCACCTCCGCGTCTTTTTTAGAAAAGGTCTTGAAAAAAATTAATTTCGTACTATAATAAGTATATAGCATTTTTTAGCAAAAATCAATACACGGAATAGGAGCTACGAAACACATGAAAATTCTGGTTATTAACGCAGGAAGTTCTTCTTTGAAGTATCAGCTGATCGATATGGAAGGCGAGCAGGTCGTTGCCAAGGGCCTGTGCGAGCGCATCGGTATCGACGGCCGTTTTACCCATAAAACCGGCGATGGCCGTGTGGTGCAGATCGACGTTGCCATGCCGGATCATACCACGGCTTTTGAGCAGGTGAAGGCAGCGCTGGTTTCCGGCGAGGGCAAGGTCATTAACGATCTGACCGAAGTGTCCGCTATCGGCCACCGTGTGGTGCAGGGCGGCTCGAAATACGACAAATCTGTCCTGATCGACGAAGAAGTGTTGAAGGCTGTCCGTGAGTATGAGGTGCTGGCACCGCTGCACAACCCCGCTTGCCTGAAGGGCATCGAGGCGGCTACCGCTGCCTTCGGCACCGAGATCCCGCAGGTTGCAGTGTTTGACACGGCGTTCCACCAGACGATGCCTGAGGTGGCGTATCTGTGGGCTCTGCCGTACGAGTATTATGAGAAATACGGCGTGCGCCGCTACGGCTATCACGGCACCTCGCATCGCTTCGTCAGCAAGCGTTGCTTCGAGCTGCTCGGCAAGCCCGACGGCAAAGGCACCCGCATCATCACTTGCCATCTCGGCAACGGCTCGTCTTTGGCGGCGATCCGTGACGGTAAGGTCATCGACACCACGATGGGTCTGACGCCGCTCGACGGCTTCCCGATGGGCACCCGCAGCGGTGCGATCGATCCGTCTGCTGTCACCTTCATCATGGAGAAGGAAGGCCTGTCTCCTGCGGAAATGGACAACCTGATGAACAAGAAATCCGGCATGCTGGGCATCTCCGGTGTTTCCAGTGATGACCGTGATATTACGGCGGCTATGGATGCGGGCAACCCCCGTGCCAAGCTGGCGTGGGATATGCGCAGCTATCAGATCCTCAAGTACATCGGCGCCTACGCTGCCGCACTTGGCGGATTGGATGCGATCGTCTTCACTGCCGGTATCGGTGAGAATCAGGATCGTCTGCGTGCCGAGCTGCTGGAAGGCTTGGCCTACCTGGGCGTAAAGCTGGATGCCGAAGCCAACAACGTACGTGGTCAGGAGCGTGAGATCACCACGGCGGATTCCGCAGTGCGTGCTTTCATCATCCCCACCAACGAGGAATTGGTTATCGCTCGCGACACCAAGGATCTCATCTAAGACACTAAATAATTAAACAGGGCCGCCGTCTCGAGAACGGTGACCCTGTTTTTGATGAGATTAATCGCGTTCTTCCAGCATCGGTTGGCGGCGACGAAACAGCAGCGTGATACACCAGATACCCGCTAAGGCGACCAGTGTGTAGATGACCCGACTGATCGTGCCGTCCTGCCCGCCGCCGATCCAGGCGACGAGGTCAAACTGGAACAGTCCGATGCTGCCCCAGTTTAGCGCACCGATGATGACCAAGATCAAAGCGATCGTGTCCATGAAATAGCCCTCCTTGTATACAAGTCTTTTGTTTGTTTTTTGTGTGATGTTCTTGCGTATCACTAGTATGAGCGCTTTTTTCGCTGATATACATCGCAAGATCAAAGCGGATTCGAGGAATATTTACAAAAGTTTCATACACCGTTTTGCGGAATGTTGTATCATACTATATATTGCGTGCTAAAGGTGAAAACGCTATGTTCGGCTACATTAAAGTGTATCAACCGGAACTGAAAATGGGGGAGTTTGAGCAGTACCGTGGATTGTATTGCTCACTCTGTCGCCGATTGGGAAAGCGATACGGCTGTACGGCGCAAATGACTCTCAGTTATGATATGACTTTTCTGGTACTGCTGGAAATGGCTCAAGCGGAGGCGTGCCCCGGGTTTCATAAGGGCCGCTGTCCGTATAATCCGCTCAAAAAGCGGACGTGCTGCAGCGACAGCCCACTGCTGGATCGTTCGGCAGACGCCTCGGTGTTGCTTGTGTATCACAAGACACGGGATACGATCGCAGACAGCGGATTTTTTAAGCGTTTGGCGGCTCGGATCGCCTTGATGCCGGCAGCCCGTCACCGCCGCAAGGCCGCTCGCTACCAACCGGATATGGATCGTGCGGTAGAGACGTATGTGGAAAAGCAAGCGGCGATCGAAGCGACGAAGAGCGAATCACTGGATGCGGCGGCAGAGCCGACGGCGGAGCTGCTTGCCTTCCTTTGCTCGCAAACCGCCGCAGATGAGAAACAGCATCGTGTGCTGGAGCGGTTCGGTTACTGCCTTGGTCGGTGGATCTACCTGATGGATGCGGCCGACGATCTGGCAGAGGACAATCGTACCGGCAACTACAATCCGTTGCTCGCTGCACATCACGGTGAGACCGTGACAGACGATGAGCTGTCTGCCTGCCGTAGCCGTGTGAAATTATCGCTGAATGCTTCGCTCGCTGAATGTAAAGCGGCGTATGAGCTGTTGGAGATCCGTCGCTTTGACGGTATTTTACGTAATATTTTGGAATTTGGGATGATGAATGCGCAGAACACCGTGCTGAACGGTGAGTCTCCGACTTCAACACAGGAGGTTTAACCAATGAAAGATCCGTATCAAGTACTGGGGATCAGCAAGGATGCCACCGACGACGAGGTGAAGGATGCGTACCGCCAGTTGGCACGCAAATACCACCCCGACAACTACGGCGACAATCCGTTGTCCGATCTTGCCAAGGAAAAAATGCAGGAGATCAATGAGGCATACGATACGATCATTCGTCAGCGCCGCTCGGGTAAAAAGAAGAGCAGTGCCGGCGGCGGTGTTTCCGGTTCGCAGTATATGGATATTCGCAATCTGATCCGCACCGGTCGTACTGCCGATGCGGAGACGCTGCTGGACGGTATTCCCGCACCGTCACGTGATGCGGAGTGGTATTTCCTCAAAGGCAGCGTGCTGTACAAAAAAGGCTGGCTTGACGAGGCATATAACCATTTTTCGACTGCCGCTCGTATGGACCCCGGCAATATGGAATACCGTGCGGCGTATAATCAGCTGGAACGTCAGCGCCAGACCGGTGCGTATCGCACCGTGCCCGCAGGCGGTGCGGGCTGCACGGGCTGTGATATGTGTCAGGGCCTGCTGTGTGCGGATTGCTGCTGCGAATGTATGGGCGGCGACTTGATCCGTTGCTGCTGATTGGATAGGGGTGTATTTTTGTGAAACGAACGGCGCAGGTCGCCTGGAGCGGCCTGATGGGAGCGTTGACGCTGGTTTGTCTGCTGTTGACGGTATTTCCCTTCGCAACCTACGCCTTGCCTGCCATGGCGTCGGTGTTTCTCGTTCCGGTTGTGATTGAATGCGGTCCCAAATGGGCAACGGCTGTGTATGTTGCGGAAGCGTTACTGGCCTTGCTGATCACGCCGGACGTTGAGGCAAAATTATTGTTTGTCGCCTTTTTTGGATATTATCCCATTATCAAGTCCCTGACGGAACGCATCAAGATGCGTACGCTGGAATGGGGCGCCAAGTTTTTGGTGTTCAATGTGGCTGTTGTGGGAGCATATTTCTTACTTTCGTTCGTGGGCTTTTCCATGGATGCGTTCCGCTTCGACGGGGTTTCCTGGCCGCTGTGGAGTTTTCTGCTGGCGTTCTGGTTAGCGGGCAACGTCGTATTTTTGCTGTACGACATCACCCTTACCCGCTTGATCCCGTTGTATTTCAGTCATTTGCAGCCGATGTTTCGTCGGTTGTTCCGTTGAGCGGCACGAAGGATTTGAAAACTCTGTAAAGGGATTGTGATGACGTGAAAATCGATCTCATTGCACATATTACCGGACAGATGTCCGGTTTTTCGAAAGGTCAGCGTTTGATCGCTTCGTACATTCTGGAGCACTATGATACGGCTGCTTTTATGACGGCGTATGCGCTGGGTGAAGCGGTGGGCGTCAGCGAATCGACTGTCGTTCGCTTCGCCACGGAGCTTGGCTTCTCCGGTTATCCTCGCTTGCAGCGTGCCATGCAGGAGCTGGTGCGCAGCAAGCTGACCAGTGTGCAGCGTGTGGAGGTCACCCGTGCCCGTATGCAGGACGATGAAGTGCTGGAAAACGTGATGACCTACGATATGGCGAACATACGTCAGACGTTGGCGGAGCTGGATCCGCAGGTGTTTGATGCGGCGGTGGAAGCGTTGGTAAAGGCACGCCGCGTATATGTGTTTGGTGCAGGCAGCTGCCGTGCGCTGGCAAACTTCGTGGCGTATTACCTGAAGCTGTTGTTGCCGGATATTCGCTTGATCAGCACCTCCAGCGAGACGGAAATTTTGGAAGAAATGTTCCCGATCAGCGAGGAGGATGCGATCATCGGTTTGAGCTTTCCCCGCTATTCCAGCAAGGCGGTCAAAACCGTTCACTTTGCTCATTCCCGTGGTGCGAAGGTGATTGCGATCACCGATAGCCTGCGTTCACCGATTTCTGATTTTGCCACCTGCTTGCTGTTGGCACACAGCGATATGGCGACGATCGTCGATTCGCTCGTCGCCCCGCTGAGTATCATCAATGCGTTGGTGGTGGCTATCTCGCTGAAGCGTATGGATGCCAACCGTGATACCTTAAACGAGCTGGAAACGTTGTGGGAGACCTACCACGTGTATCAGCCCGCCGAAAAGCGTTTGGCGGAGTCGAACGATGAGTGAGGCGTTGCAGATCGTCGTGGTCGGCGGCGGTGCCGCAGGCTTAATGGCGGCGGGCTTTGCCGCTCGGCGGGGATACCGTGTGACGGTGGTGGAACGCAACGAGCGTCCGGCACGGAAGGTGATGATCACCGGCAAGGGTCGGTGTAATGTCACGAATGACAGCTCGGCTACCGATTGCGTGGCACAGGTGCCGGGGAACGGACGCTTTTTGTACAGTGCATTTTCTTCGTTTTCACCGCAGGATACCATGGCGCTCTTTGAAGAACTGGGCGTTCCGCTGAAGACCGAGCGTGGTAAGCGGGTGTTTCCCGTTTCGGATAAAGCGGTGGATATTGTTGACGCCCTCGTGCGTTTTGCACGCTCGGGCGGCGTGAAGTTCGTAACCGGCCGTGTATCACGTCTTCTGCTGGAGGACGGTGTTTGCTGCGGCGTAGAGTTGGAAAACGGCAGACAGCTGTCCGCCTACGGTGTGATCGTATGTACGGGCGGCTGTTCTTATCCCGGTACAGGCTCTACCGGCGACGGATACGATTTGGCACGGCAGGCTGGGCACACGGTGATCCCGCCACGCCCTTCGTTGGTGCCACTTGTCATCAAAGAGGCGTTTTGTGCTGATCTGCAAGGATTATCTTTGAAAAATTGCACACTGACAGCGGTGGATTCGGTGACCGGAAAAACCGTGTTCCACGATATGGGAGAGATGCTGTTTACTCATTTTGGGGTATCCGGCCCGCTGGTGCTCAGCGCCAGCGCTCATATGCGGGATATGGCGCCAGAGCGGTACCGCTTGTCGATCGACCTGAAGCCGGCGCTGACACTGGAGCAGGTGGACGCACGTTTGGTGCGTGAGCTGGAGGTTAAGCCTAACGCCTGCGTGGGCAATGCGATGGCGGCTGTGCTGCCGAAATCACTCGTCGCTCCGGTTTTGCAGCTGGCGGAGGTCGCAGGGGAGACAAAGTGCCATTCGGTGTCCCGCACACAGAGACAGCGAATCGGAACGGTGCTGAAGGCGATCCCCCTGACGGTTTCCGAGTTCCGCCCCATTGCGGAAGCAATCGTCACCGCCGGAGGAGTCAGCACGAAAGAGTTGAACAGTAAAACTATGGCATCACGCCTGGTAAGCGGCCTTTCGTTTGCCGGTGAGGTGATCGACGTGGACGCCTATACCGGCGGGTTTAATTTGCAAATCGCCTTTTCCACCGGTGCTGCCGCCGGAAATCATATCTAAAGGATGTTGACGGTATTATGACGACGAAGAAAACAGTGGCGATCGCCATTGACGGCCCTTCCGGTGCGGGGAAAAGCACGATCGCCCGTATTTTGGCGGCGGAGTTGGGCTTTGTATACGTGGATACCGGTGCGCTGTATCGTACGGTGGGCTTGTCGATGCTTCGGCATGGTGTTGACCCGCACGATGAGGCAGCGGTTGAGCCGCTGTTGGAGGGCCTGACGGTTGCGTTGGGATATGCTAACGGCAGTCAGCGAGTGTTCTTGAACGGTGAGGACGTCAGCGACAGCATTCGCACGCCGGAGGTGTCGATGGCGGCGTCGGCTGTCTCGGCACTGCCGCCGGTGCGCCGCTTTCTGTTTGAATTACAGCAGGATACGGCACGCCGTCAAAACGTGATTATGGACGGTCGTGATATTGGTACGGTCGTGCTGCCGTTTGCTGACGTGAAGATCTTCCTGACGGCGTCGGCGGAGGATCGTGCACAGCGCCGATTTGACGAGCTGATTGCAAAGGGCACCGTCGTGACGTTTGACGAGGTGCTTCGTGATATGAAGGAACGTGACTATAACGATTCGCACCGTGCCGCCGCACCGCTGCGTCCTGCGGAGGATGCCGTGCTGGTGGATACGACCGGCTATACGCTGGAGAAGGCGGTCGAAACGCTGAAAAATTTGGTTGAAGAACGTATGAAGGGGTGACGGATTATGTGGTTGGGACGCTTTATTCCCTGGGCTTTTGGCCCCGCTGTACGTTTGTTGCTGCGTGTCAAGGTGATCGGGAAGGAAAATATGCCACCGGTAGGAGAACCGCTGGTGTTGTGCTGTAACCATATTTCCAACTGGGATCCGGTCGTGTTGTTTGTGGTACAGCGCAAACGTCCCATTCATTTTATGGCAAAGGCGGAACTGTTTAAAAACCGTTTTTGTGCATGGCTTATTGGTAAGCAGTTTGGCGCCTTTGCCGTGCATCGCGGAACGGGTGACACCAATGCGATCGATACGGCAAAGCAGATCGTGGCGGACGGTAAGATCATGGGGATCTTCCCCGAGGGAACACGCTCCCGCGACGGTCAGCTGTTGCGTGCCAAATCCGGTGCGGCGTTGATCGTAGCGCAAACGGGTGCCACGGTTCAGCCTGTGGCGGTCGTGGCACGGGGACAACGTGTGCGGTGGTTCCGTCGCACGCTGATCGTGTACGGCAAGCCACTGTCGCCCGCCGATCTGCATTTGGAAGGCGAAAAGCCGGACATTCGTTTTGCTTCCCGTCGCTTGATGGAGGTCATCGGAGGTCTGATTGAAGAACATCGTGCGGAGGTCGAAGCGTAATGACGGTTCGGGTTGCTGAATCTGCCGGGTTCTGCTTCGGTGTCAAGCGTGCCGTCGATGCGGTGTATGAATTGCTGGACAGCGGCAAGCAGGTGTGCACGCTCGGCCCGATCATTCACAATCCACAGATGGTGGAGGAGCTTTCACGGCGTGGTGTACGTATCGTTTCAAAACCGTCCGAAGTGCCTGCAGGTGCAACGCTGATCATACGGTCGCACGGCGTGCCGGAAGCGATGTATCACACGTTGGAGGAGAGCGGCGTACCCTACCACGATGCGACGTGTCCTTTCGTTGCAAAGATCCACCGTATTGTGGCAGAGCAGTCCGAACAGGGCAAGACGGTGCTGATTGCGGGTGATGCGGCGCATCCGGAGGTCGTCGGCATTCGTGGTCACTGTCGGGGCGTGTCGTACGCCTTTTCTACTGAGAAAGAACTGCTGGAATTGATAGAAGGGGGCGGTATTTCGTCTGAGACCCCCGTTATTTTGGTGGCACAGACCACATTTCACACAGATATTTGGAAAAAAAGTTGCGAAATCGTAAAAAAACACTATACAAATCTTCAAATCTTTGATACAATATGTAACGCAACTGCTCGCCGTCAGGCAGAAGCGGTTGCCCTGTCACAGCAAAGTGATGTGATGGTGATTGTCGGTGGACGTCAAAGCTCCAACACTGCAAAGCTGCGGGATGTCTGCCAGCCCCATTGTCGTACGATCTTGATCGAAACGGCAGCGGAGCTGACAGCGGAACAGTTCGCAGGTGCGCAGGTCGTTGGGCTGACAGCAGGAGCCTCGACGCCGGCCGATATTATAAAGGAGGTACTTTCAACCATGTCCGAGATCGTAAACAACAGCGAAGTCCAAGAAAACGAGGTGGCCGTCGCCGCCGAACCTGTCAAATCCTTTGACGAAATGAGTTTTGAGGAGGCACTTGAGGCGTCTCTTCAAAGTTTAACTACAGATGAAAGAGTGCGCGGCATTGTTATCGGCATCGCCCCCAACGAGGTGCAGGTAGAGGTTATCGGTCGCAAGCAGACCGGTTACATTCCGGCCGATGAACTGTCCGCTGAGGGCGCTGCCCCGGAATCCATCGTCAAGATCGGCGATGAGCTGGAGCTGCTCATTATGCGTACCAACGACCAGGAAGGCACCATTATGCTGTCCAAGAAGCGCGTCGATGCCAAGAAGGGTTGGGACACCATTGTCGCCGCCGGTGAAAGCGGCGAGATCCTGACCGGTGTTGTTACCGATGTTATCAAGGGTGGCGTGCTGGTCGTTTCCCACGGCGTTAAGGTGTTCGTGCCTGCTTCTCATGCGTCGCTCAGCCGTATGGAAGACCTGACTCCTCTGCTGAAGACCGAGGTTCGCTTCAAGATCCTCGAGACCAACCAGCAGCGCCGCCGTGCGGTGGGCTCCGTCCGTGACGTGGCTCGCTCCGAGCGCAAGGAAAAGGAAGCTGCTTTCTTCGCTCAGGCGGAGGTTGGCCAGAAGTACACCGGTACGGTTCGCTCCTTGACCACCTACGGTGCGTTCGTCGACCTGGGCGGCGTGGACGGCATGATCCACGTGTCCGAGCTGGCTTGGAAGCGCATCAAGCATCCTTCCGAGGTTGTCAACGTAGGCGACGTTGTGGAAGTGTACATCCGTGACCTTGACGTTGAGAAGCGCAAGATCTCGTTGGGCTATCGCCGTGCGGAAGACAATCCGTTTGCCATCTTCACCAGCCAGTATGCTGAGGGCGATGTTGTTACCGCCAAGATCGTGGGTATGACCACCTTCGGTGCGTTTGCTCAGATCCTGCCCGGCGTTGACGGCTTGATCCACATCTCCCAGATTGCGAACCGCCGCATCGACAAGCCGCAGGATGCGTTGAAGGTCGGCGAAGAGGTTCAGGTCAAGATCACCGGTATCGATATGGAGACTAAGCGCATCAGCTTGTCCATCCGTGCATTGCTGGACGATGCTCCGATCGAGATCGAAGCCCCCGCTGAAGAGGCTGCTCCTGCTGAGGAAGCCGCTCCTGCCGAGGAAGCTGAATAAGTAACGAATCACAGGGAAACGGGTAACCGTTTCCCTGCGCTTTTTGAGGAGGTAACACGATGATTGCAATTGCTTGTGACCACGCCGGCCCTGCGCTGAAAGAAGAAATCAAGGCGCTGTTGGCTGAAATGGGGGAGACGGTCAAGGATTTTGGCACGGACACCCCCGACAGCGTCGACTATCCCGTGTACGCCGCCCGTGCCGCCCGCGCCGTGGCATCCGGCGAATGCGATAAGGGTATCGTGATCTGCGGCACCGGCATCGGCATCAGCATGGCTGCGAACAAGGTCAAGGGTGTGCGTTGCGCTTTGTGCAGCGAAACGGTATCCGCCAAGCTGACCCGTATGCATAACAATGCCAATATGGTGGCACTTGGTGCGCGTATGGTCGGTCCGGAATTGGCAAAGGAGATCGTGCGTGTGTTTTTGACCACACCGTTTGAAGGCGGCCGCCATCAGCGCCGAGTGGATCTGGTGACGGCACTGGAAAACGGACAGGAGTTGGAATAAGATGTCGCAGAATTCCGTGGAGCTGACTGCGGTAGCCGAGGCGCTGCGTCGCAACAATATGGAGACGTTCTGCGTGGACACTGCCGCTGAGGTGGTTCCGCTCTTAAAAACGCTGCTCCAATCGGGTGATACGGTGGCCGTGGGTGGCTCCCGCTCGCTGGACGAGTGCGGTGTTTTGCCGTTTTTGCGCAGCGGAGAGTATCGGTTTTTGGATCGTTACGCTCCGGGCCTGTCCGCAGATCAGGTGCGTGATGTTTTTGTGCAAAGCCTGGGTGCCGATGCGTATTTGTGCTCTGCCAACGCCGTTACCGAACGTGGCGAAGTGTACTGCGTTGACGGAAACGGCAACCGTATTGCTGCGCTGTGCTTTGGCCCGAAATCGGTAATTCTGGTGGTCGGCTGCAACAAAATCGTAGCGGATCTGAACGAGGCGCAGCAGCGTGTCAAAACGCTGGCGGCGCCGAAGAATACAGCGCGTCTACACTGTGCGACCCCGTGTGCTTCAACCGGTGTTTGTTTTGGAGCTGATGGCGAGTTTTGCACCGATGGGTGCTCGACGGACGCGCGCATCTGTTGTTCGTATCTGACTTTGGGGAAGCAGCGCACCCCGGGGCGCATTAAAGTGGTGCTTGTTGCTGAGCCGCTTGGCTTTTGAGATAACAAATTGTTGTTTAAAGGCGATTTTTTGGATGCCGATGCTGTGATCTTCGACCAGATTAAGCTTTGACAGGTCCGGATATCGAATTTTGAGGAAGATGATTATGCTTCAGTATGATACTTTGAATTATGTGGTAGCTCTGCGCCGTGAACTGCACCAGTATCCGGAGATCGGTTTCGACTTGCCTAAGACCTTGGCGGTTGTCCACCGTGAGCTGGATAACATGGGCATCCCCTACACCGGTGAGTTTGGTCAAAGCAGTGTTGTAGCTACCATCAATCCGGAGTGTAAGGGTGTCACTATCGGTATCCGTGGCGATATGGATGGCCTGCCTATGCAGGAGGAAACCGGTTTACCGTTTGCTTCCAAGATTCCCGGACAGCAGCATGCCTGCGGTCACGATGCCCACACAGCAATGCTGCTGGGTGTTGCTAAGGAACTGAAGGCACGAGAAAAGGAGCTTTCCTGTCGGGTGAAGCTTCTCTTTACCCCCGCCGAGGAATACATCGAGCCCGGCTGCAAGCAGCTCTCTGAGAACGGCGTGATGGATGACATCGACTTTGCTGTTGCCTGTCATGTAGGCCCTGATCTCGAAACAGGTAAGATTGGTCTGATTCCCAGTGGCGGCACCGGTGCCAACTCTATGGGCTTTACCGTGGAATTCTTCGGCACTTCCAGCCATGCCGCTTCCCAGCAGAAGGGAAAGGATGCCATCGCTATGGCGGTGGAGGCGTATACGGCTATGGAAATAATGGTCGCCAAGGAGTTTGCACCAACGGCACCCCGCCTGTTCAACATCGGCGCCTTCCACGGCGGTGAAACCAATAATATCATCTGCAATTATTGTAGGATCTTCGGCTCTGCCCGTGCCCACAGTGATGAGGACAGCGAGAAATTGATCACCCGCGTCCGTGAGATCTGTGAGGGCATCGCAAAGATGAACGGTGGCGAAGCAAAGGTCACTATCAATAAGTTCCTGCCCTTTGTGCTCAATGATGAGACGGTGGCGAAAAAGCTTCGGGACTCTGCTGAACAGGTGGTAGGCGAGGGCAATGTGGTTGTTCCCGGTAGAGGCTTGGGCGGTGAGGACTTCGGGTTTCTGTCCCGAAAAAAACCTTGTGCCTTCTTCCGGTTGGGCAGCCGCTGTGGAGAATCTACCTCCTATCCTTTGCATACCGTGAAATTCGATCTGGATGAAAACGCCTTGTCCATTGGCGTGCGGATATTCCTGCAATTTGTTTTGGATAACCAGAAAGGAATGGTTTTTAAATGAAGTTTGTAGCGGTCGGTGACGCACTGATTCTGCGCCGCATCCCGGGAACTTACCCCGGCTTTGAGCAGGTTCGTGACTGGATCAACCAGGCCGATGCTAAATATTTCAACCTGGAGACCACCCTCCATCGGGAAGGCGAGTGTTTCGCCTTTTCAACCCATGGCGGTTCCTATCTCAGAAGTGAGCCGGAAGTGCTGGAGGACTGCAAGCGCTATGGCTTCAACATGACCTCCTTTTGTAACAACCATACCATGGACTATGCTTATGACGGTCTGACCAAGACGCTGGATCATGTGACAGCCAGTGGTCTTGTCCATGCCGGCGTAGGAAGAAACCTGGACCAAGCGGCAGCGCCTGCCTACCTGGAGGCTGTGGGTGGCAGAATCGCTATGATCGCCATGACCACCACCTGTAACTGCGATTTCAATAATATCGGCATTGCCGGTCAGCAGGCCCGCCGTGTCCCCGGCCGTCCCGGGGTGAATCAGCTGCGCTATAAGGAGACCGTCGTTATTACCCCGGAGCAGATGAGGGTTATCAAGGAAATCGCCGAACAGACCCATATCAACGCGGCGGAAGATATTTCTCGTCTCGAGGGTTACCGAGATCCCCTGCCGGAGGGTCAGTGCCCGATCACTAAGTATGTGAACTTTAAGGAAGGACCCGAGCCCAAGTACGAGGCTGTGTGCGACAAACGTGACCTGGCACGACTGGAAAAGGCTATCTTTGAGGCTCAGCTCCAGGCAGACTACATCGTACTGAGTATCCACTCCCACCAGGTCAGCGGTACTTCCAAAGAGATTCCCTCCGACTACCTGAAGGAGTGCGCTAAGTTTGCTATCGACCACGGTTGTGATGCTGTTATCGGTCACGGGCCCCATCTGCTGCGGCCGGTGGAGATCTACAAAGGCAAGCCGATTTTCTACTCTTTGGGCGACTTTATCCTTAACAACGAGAATATACCCTATAGTCCTGAGGAATACTACGAGGCCAAGGGTATGACCTCCGATGATACTATGCATGAGCTGTTCCGCAAACGCTCTGCCAACTTTACCCGGGGTCTGCAGACCGATCGGAGGATGTTTGAGTCCGTAATTCCTCTGTGGGAGATGGATGAAAACGGCAAGCTGGTGAGCCTGAAGATGATGGCTATCGAACTTGGCTTTGGTTTGCCTCGTAGCCGTGGTGGTATGCCTGCTCCTGCCAAAGACGGTGTCATCCTGGAGCGCTTGAAGGAAATGAGTGAATCCTACGGCACAAAGATGGAAATCAATGGCAATATAGCTACTGTGATTTTGGATTAAAAATGCGATACGCAAACACGCATCGTGCTTTTTACCGCAAAAGTAGCGCAAATCATAACGACAATTGTTTTGCAAATTCCCAATTTACCGACATTGTACAGACCGTACAATGTCGGTATTTTTCAGTATGGCAAAACTTTTTGTGGGTAAGCTGAAAAAGTGTGCCCATACTAGATATAGTGTTTTTTTAGAAAAAAAGAGCGGTTTTTTTAGAAAATGTTTGATTTTTCAAAAAAATGTGATATACTGTTTTATGGAATAAAGTAAGGGGAGAGTTCTGCCCTTTTTTACATGACCATCCTACATAGCAGAGACTATTACGCTTGCGGGGAGTGGGTATTTTGGATAAGTATGTTATCAGCGGCGGTCATCGCTTGACCGGAACTGTCGACATCAGCGGCGCCAAGAACGCCGTGGTGGCGATTTTGCCGGCAGCGGTGTTGGCCAACGGCGTGTGCCGCATTGAGAATATTCCGTGTATTGCTGATGTTGAAACCGCTTTGGAGATCTTGGATTCTCTGGGCGCCGAGGTGCGGCGCATCGATAACCACACCGTGGAGATCGACTCTCGCACTATCGTGACGCAGACGGTTCCGCACGATCTGGCGAAGAAGATGCGTGCATCGTACTACTTCATTGGTGCGTTGCTTGGTCGCTTCGGCAAGGCCAGTGTACCGATGCCGGGCGGTTGCTATTTCGGCGTTCGTCCGATCGATCAGCATCTCAAGGGCTTCACCTCGCTTGGTGCGCAGGTGCTTCCTATGGAAAACGGCATGATCAATGCCCGTGCGGACAAGCTCGTCGGTAATTCCGTGTATTTGGATATGGTGTCGGTCGGTGCGACGGTGAACATTATGTTGGCTGCCGTGTACGCCGAGGGGACAACCGTGATTGAGAACGCCGCCAAGGAACCGCACATTGTTGACCTGGCGAACTTCCTGAACTCAATGGGTGCGGATATTCGCGGTGCCGGTACTGACGTGATCAAGGTGCGTGGTGTCAGCCGTTTGTACGGTGCGACCTATTCGATCATTCCCGATCAGATCGAGGCCGGTACGTATATGGCGGCTGCGGTGGCGACGGGCGGTGATGTCACGGTTCGCAACGTGATCCCCAAGCATTTGGAATCTATCACTGCCAAGCTGCAGGAGATGGGTGCCGAGATTGAGGAGTTTGATGAAGAGATCCGTGTGTCGGCTTCCGGAAGAATGCGTCATTGCAACGTGAAAACGATGCCGCATCCCGGCTTCCCGACCGATATGCAACCTCAGATTGCCGTATTGCTGTCCGTGGCGGAAGGCACCAGCATCATCAACGAGGGCGTTTGGGAGAATCGCTTCCGTTACGTGGATGAACTGCGGCGTATGGGTGCGGATATCCAGGTGGACGGCAAGCTGGCTGTTATTCAGGGCGTTCCGGCGCTGACGGCGGCTCCCGTTAAAGCGATGGATCTGCGTGCCGGTGCGGCAATGGTGATTGCGGCAATGGCGGCAAAGGGCGTTACCGAGATCGAGGATATCCAATACATCGAGCGCGGCTACGAGGATTTGGTAGAAAAGCTACGGGGCCTTGGTGCCGATATTCGGCGCATCTCCGAGGAAGAGCCGGCTTTTCAATCGGCACAATAACAAGAGGTTAGCGGCGCACACCAAGTGAGTGTGCGCCGTTTTTTTCGGAAAGGAATGGAGCATGGCACGTTTTTGTCCGTTGTTTAGCGGCAGTAGCGGAAATTGTTTATATGTCGGCAGTGCCACCGATGGATTGCTGATCGATGCGGGCGTCAGTGCCCGCCGTATCGAGCGTGCCTTATGGGAGCGGGAGATCGATCCTGCCAGCATTCGTGCGGTGCTGGTGACACACGAGCACGTCGATCACATCAGCGGTTTGCGTGTGTTTTGCAAGAGATTTCACATTCCGGTGTATGCTTCGCCGGGCACCTGCGCCGTATTGCGGCAGGAAAATCTGCTGGAACCGACGACGCTGTGCTTCCCTGTGACCGAATCGTTCGGTATCGGTGAGTTCACGGTGACACCGTTTCCCACCTCGCACGATTGCCGTGAAAGCTGCGGATACCGTATCGTGTTGCCCGACGGCCGTCGGGTCGGCGTGGCTACTGACCTCGGCGTGATGACGCAGGCGGTGCGTGACGGGCTGTTGGGGTGCGATTTGATACATATTGAAGCCAACCACGACGTACGGATGCTGGAAAACGGTCCGTACCCGTATCCGTTGAAGCGGCGGATCCTGTCTGCCGGCGGTCACTTGTCCAACGAAGCGTGTGCCCGTGAGCTGCCCGCATTGGTGCGTGGCGGAACGACACGCATCGTGTTGGGACACATCAGCCATGAAAACAATCTTCCCGATCTCGCATACACTACCGCACAGTCTGAGTTGACGGCGTGTGGGCTGGTGGAGAACATCGATTATGTGTTGCAAACGGCAGCGTCGGAATGTGAGCGGTCGTATACCGTATTTTGAGGAGGCAGTGTTGTGCTGACTGTGACGGTGGCTTGCGTCGGTAAGCTGAAAGAAGCCTACTGGCGTGAAGCGTGTGCAGAATACCAAAAACGGTTGTCGGCGTTCTGTCGGCTGCAGATTGTGGAGGTGGCGGAGGAGCGCTTACCGGACGATCCTTCGGCGGCGCAGATCGAAGCGGCGATTGATGCGGAGGGGCAGCGGCTGCTGTCCCGCATTCCGGCAGGCGCAGCAGTGGTGGCACTGTGCATTGAAGGTAAGGAAATGCCCTCCGAGGCCTTGTCGAAGCAGCTGTCGCAATGGACAGTGGACGGCGTCAGCCACGTCGTGTTCGTTATCGGTGGTTCATTTGGGCTCTCGAATGCCGTCAAGCGAGAGGCACGACTGCGGCTTTCTTTTTCGCCGATGACATTCCCGCATCAACTAGCACGTATACTGGTGTTGGAACAGGTATACCGTGCGTTTCATATTGCATCCGGTGGGAAATATCACAAATAAGTTTGCTTTCTGTTCATAGGAAGTTCACGGTCGCATGGTATATTGATAACCAAACGAGATCAGCGCAGAACGAGAGGGACAGACGATGAATGTTGCCTATTTTTTAACACCGCGCAGTGAAGCAGGGTTTATTTGCGACGAAAGTACCCTGCGTCAGGGTTTGGAAAAAATGAAGCGCTCGGGGTATACGGCGCTTCCGGTGGTTACAAAAGAGAACAAATACGTCGGAACGGTCAGTGAAGGCGATTTTTTGTGGTATCTTATGGAGAACGGCGATACGGAAACAACGCCGCTTCGTGTTTTGGAGCGGGCGGCTGTGCGGGATCTCATTCGGTTTGACCGCAATCCGCCCGTACGCATCACCGCCGATATTCAAGAGCTGGTCGGACGGGCGATGAACCAGAACTTTATCCCGGTAGTGGATGATCTGGGCTCCTTCATCGGTATCGTCACACGTAAGGATATTATTAAACATTTTGCCGGAAATGTCGGCGCTGAGGATGTAGACAGCCGCAAGCATGGCGTATCGTAATAAAGGGAGGAACAGCAAATGGGACGTAATCGTGTAAAGATGACGATTGCCGGAACGGAGTATACCGTGGTATCGGAGGAGCCGGCACTGTACATGTTGCAGGTGGGCTGTGATCTGGACAATGACCTGCGGGATATGATGAAGAAAAACCCGAGCTTGACACCGACGATGGCGGCTGTGTTGACGGCGATCAACGACCGTGATCGCCTGAACAAAGCGGAGGAAGCGGCGGACAATCTGCGGGATCAGCTGCGTGAATATCTGGAGGAAAATGCCGTTTTGCGTACCGAACTGGAGCGGTTGCGTCGTCGTGGGTAAGCCGGAGTTGCTGTCGCCCGCCGGTTCGTATGAGGCGTTGGTTGCCGCTGTACGTGCCGGAGCGGATGCCGTATATTTGGGTGTCGGTGCGTTCAACGCTCGCCGTAACGCCCACAATTTTTCACTAGAAACATCGGATGATGCCGTGTGCTCGTTGCAGGATGCGGTATCATTTTGTCATACACGGGGCGTTAAGGTACACCTGGCGCTGAATACGCTCGTTCGGGAACGGGAGTTGTCGGAAGCGTTGCACATTGCCGAGCGGGCGTGCGCCTGCGGCGTGGATGCGCTGATCGTGCAGGACCGAGGTCTGGCACGTCATCTGCATGCTGCTGCACCGCAGATGACGCTTCACGCTTCCACGCAGCTGTCCTGCCACACTCCGGAAGGTGTGAAGCTGCTGCGGGACGTTGGATTTTCCCGTGTGGTGCTGGCACGGGAAATGTCGCGTGAGGAGATTGCCGCCTGTGCCGGCTTGGGATGCGAATTGGAAGTGTTTGCCCACGGGGCGCTGTGCATGAGTGTGTCGGGTCAGTGTGAACTGTCGGCTATGCTGGGAGGTCGCAGCGGTAACCGTGGATTGTGCGCACAGCCGTGCCGCTTACCGTTTGCCGTAGGGCGCCGTCCCCATGAGGGCGAGGCGGCACTAAGCCTGAAGGACCAGTCTCTGTATCAGCATATAGATGCGCTCAAAGAGTTGGACGTGGATTCGTTGAAGATCGAGGGACGAATGAAGCGTCCCGAATACGTAGCGGCCGCTACGGCGGTATTCCGTCGGTTGCTCGACGGGGAAGTCCCGGATCCGCAGCTGTTGGAGGATCTGGAAGCGGTGTTTTCCCGCTCCGGATTTACCGATGCGTATTTTACGGGCAAGCGTGGTGCGGAGCTGTTTGGCAGCCGCCGTGCTGAGGATATTGCTTCACCGGTGGTACTTAAACGCTTGGCACGCCTGTACGATCGGGAGCTGCCAAGGGTAGCGGTGTCGCTGTCGCTGACCGATGCACCGCTGTCGCTGACTGCCGCCGACGAGGACGGGAATACCGTCACGGTAGTCGCACCGAGTGATACGCCGACAACGGATAAGCCGATCCCCATCGAGCGTGTGACGGAGCAGTTGATGAAAGCGGGCGGCACACCGTTTACGGTGACCGTAGCCGAAACGGCAGCGCCTTCGGTGCCGCTGTCGGCTGTTAATGCGTTGCGCCGCCACGCTTTGGAAGAACTTGCCGCCGTGCGGGGTGCAGCACACCCGATCCCCTTTGAAACAACGGCGCCGCAGGATGTGCCGTTTGCGGAAACCGTGTTGCAGGGCTTGGTTGCCCGTGTGGAATCGGTGAAACAGATCGCCGGGGAGGCGGATCATTGGATCGTGCCTCTCGGCTGTCAGCCGTCGGTGCCGCACTGGGGTGTGGAGATCCCACGGGGACTATTCGGAACGGAGGAAGCGGTGAAGCGGCAATTGAAGGCCGCCGCCGAGACGGGAGCCTCGTTTGCCTTGTGCAATAACGTGGGAGCGGTACCGCTGGCCCGTGCGGCGGGTCTTACTCCCGTTGCCGGCCCGTTTTGGAATATCACCAACGCCGCTGCACTGTCTGCGGCCGCAGAGGACGGCGCCGGTGCGGCAATATTGTCGTTTGAACTGACGTTTTCCCAGATGCGATTTGCCGAGCACCGAGACGGTGTCGGTTTGTTTGCTTACGGACGTCAGCCGTTGATGTTGCTTCGGGCTTGTCCCGTATCCGTTACAAAAGGATGCGGCGCTTGTGGCGGCAATAGCGCTTTGGTTGACCGTACGGGTGCTCGTTTCCCGGTGCGATGCGACGGCGGGTGTAGCGAACTGTTGAACGCTGTACCGTTGTATCTGGCGGATCGGTTGAATGAGTTGCCGAAGCTGGCGTTTCGGTACCTGCATTTTACCGACGAGGCCCCCGAGCGGGTGGCGCAATTGTTGCAGGAGTACCGTGAAGGCGGAACGGCACCGGAGCGGTTTACACGTGGACTGTACAAACGAGGAGTGGAGTGACACACAGTGAAGGTAGCAGTCATCGGATCACGCAATATTCGCCTGGTGGATCTGGATGCGTTTTTGCCGATAGGCACGACCGAGATCGTCTCGGGTGGTGCACGTGGTGTGGACGCTTGCGCACGGCGGTATGCACGTACCCATGGTATCAAGCTTACCGAGTTTCTGCCCGACTACGATACCTACGGCAGGGCCGCACCGCTTCGTCGAAACGATGAGATCGTAAGCTATGCCGATTTGGTGCTGGCGTTTTGGGATGGCGCATCGCACGGAACACGGTACGTGGTGCGGCGCTGCCGTGAAGAAGGAACGCCGGTGCGCATCTTCCGTCTGCGGAATCCCTCAGGTGAGCTTCCAAAGCAGCTTGTGTGGGACGTGGAGGTATAAACGAGTACGACAGAGTGAACGTTCGGTTCACTCTGTTTTTTTGTGCCGTGTCATAAACGAAAATCCGCTCTCATAGGAATGTACAAACACTGATGTGAGCGGAGGAAGGAATATGACAGCGAGCAAAAGCATTTATCAGGATATTGCCACACGGACGGGCGGCGATATTTATATTGGCGTAGTCGGCCCGGTTCGGACCGGCAAGTCGACGTTTATCAAGCAGTTTATGGATACGCTGGTGCTTCCCAATATTGACGGCGAGTACAGTCGGGAGCGTGCGGTGGATGAGCTGCCGCAGTCGTCAGCGGGGCGCACCATTATGACCACTGAGCCGAAGTTTATTCCTGAGCAGGCGGTTGGGATCACGGTCAGCGGCGCTGCGGGAATGAAGGTGCGGATGATCGACTGCGTTGGGTACGTCGTGCCGTCGGCGTTGGGGTATATTGAGGAAAATGCGCCCCGTATGGTGAAAACGCCGTGGTTTGAGGAGGAGGTACCCTTCAATATGGCGGCGGAGGTCGGCACGCAAAAGGTGATTTCCGAGCATTCCACCATTGGCTTGGTGGTGACCACCGACGGCAGTATCACAGAGATCCCCCGTGCTGAATATGCCGAAGCAGAGGAACGGGTGATCCGTGAATTGCAGGCAATTCATAAGCCGTTTGCGGTGCTGCTGAATACTACAGCGCCGCATAGTGAGGAGACGGCCGTACTGTGTGCGGAAATGAGCGAGAAATACGGTGTACCGATCTGTCCCGTCAATTGCTTGGAAATCGGCGAGGAAGAGATCCGTAGCATTCTCGAAACGGTACTTTTTGAGTTTCCGATCTGCGAAATCGGCTTTAAGATGCCGCCGTGGGTGATGGGATTGCCGCATGAACACACAGTGCGGCAAAGTATTGTGCGTACGGTGAAGGATGCGGTGTCGGGGATGCAGAAGATTCGGGAGCTTAACCTGCTGGATGAGCAGCTGGTTTCCTGCGAGCTTCTGAGCAATGCCACGCTGACGGCGGTAGACCTCGGCAGCGGCCGTGGCTTGGTAGAGCTCGATGTGCAGCCGCAACTGTTCTATCAGGTGCTTGGCGAGATTACCGGCATTGCGGTAGCGGACGAAGGAGAACTGATGGAGCAGCTGAAGGAGCTCGCCGATATTCGCCGCCGATATGATAAGCTGAAGGGGGCGCTGGATCAGGTGGAGATGACCGGCTACGGGATCGTGATGCCGTCGCCGGAGGAGATGTCGCTGGATGAGCCGGAGATCATCAAGCAAAGCGGGCGTTATGGGGTGCGCTTGCGTGCCAGTGCCCCGTCAATTCATATGATGAAGGCCAACATTACCACCGAGGTTGCTCCGATCGTCGGTTCGGAGAAGCAATCGGAGGAGCTTGTTAACTACCTGCTTCGTGAGTTTGAGGGCGAACCGGAAAAGATCTGGGAATCCAACATCTTCGGTACGTCGCTATATGGCCTGGTCAACGAGGGCTTGCACAATAAGCTGCATCGGATGCCGGGTGAGGCACGACTTAAGCTCAAGGATACGGTGGAGCGTATCATCAACGAGGGATGCAACGGACTGATTTGTATTATCGTTTAATTTAATGTAAGGGCGGTTTGAGTATGAAAGGACAACGTCGCAGACGAGAGAGCGCCGTTGTGCGAGAGCATCGAGGGCTATCGTTGCTTGCGGTGCAGAGCATCGTGTGCGGCGTTGTCCTGCTGATTGCCTTGCTGCTGCGCCTCATTGGCGGAGGAATCTGGGAAGGAATGAGATCGCTGTTTCGAAAGCATATCACGGACGATAGCATCACGCAGACGATCACGGAACAAACGGCGGAGACGAAGAATGCTTGAATGGCGTATGGCGGGGATCACATTTCGGTTGAGCGTGTGGTTTCCCGCCTCTGTTATCGTGATTCTATCGCTGGACGGCAGTGGGTTGACGATGAACTGCCTGCTTGCTTCCATAGCGCACGAGATCGGACACTTTTTAGCGATGCTGTGTCTGAGGGATAGGCCGTCACGGATCACGCTGGGTATTTTTGGAATGCGTGTGGAGCGCCGCCACGACGGACGGCTTGGGTATCCGGCGTTGTGTGCCGTATCCTTGTGTGGTCCGCTTACCAATGCATTGTGTGCCCTGCTTTTGTGGCGTTGTGCGCCGGAGGTGGCGCTGATCCACAGTGTGCTGGCGGTGTTTCATTTGCTGCCGGTGGTATCACTGGACGGGGGAGAAGCGGTATACGATCTACTGTGTCTGCGCCTGGATGAGGATACCGCTGATCGGGTGATCCGCTGTTGCTCCTTTGTATTGTTGTGCTTCCTGACGGCGCTGGGCGGCTGGCTGCTTTTAGCCAGTGGCTACAATTTTACGTTGCTGGTTGTCTGTGTCTATCTCTTTTTAAGGATGTTTTTGCGTGAGGGGCATTGAAAATCCGTGTCAAATGTCGTATACTGGTACTTACGGTGTGATCCACCAAGGAGGTTCGTATGGCACTGACATTGGACGAGTTGTTTGACCGTGTGCAAAAACCGGCACGGTATACCGGCGGTGAGCTCAACAGTGTGATGAAGGATAAATCGCAGGTGAGCGTTCGCTTTGCGTTTTGTTTTCCTGATCTGTATGAGGTCGGTATGTCGCACCTTGGCATGAAAATTCTCTACGGCTTGCAAAATGCCGAGGAGGATTTTTGGTGTGAGCGTGTGTTTGCGCCGGATACCGATATGGAAACGCTGATGCGGGAAAATGGTATTCCGCTGTTTGCGCTCGAAAGCCGTGACCCGATTCGGGAGTTCGATTTTGTGGGGTTCACGCTGCAGTACGAAATGTGCTATACCACGATTCTCAATATGCTGGATCTGGCGGGCATTCCGCTGCGTTCTGAGAATCGAGGGGACGAGATGCCGCTGGTGATTGCGGGTGGTCCCTGTGCGTGTAATCCGGAGCCGCTGGCCGATTTCTTCGATATTTTTGTGCTCGGCGAAGGGGAAGAGGTCACGCTTGAGCTGATGTCGCTGTACCGTGAACACAAGAAAAACGGTTACAACAAGGAACGCTTTTTGAAGGCGGCGGCGCAGATCGAGGGTATCTACGTTCCTGCGTTTTACGAAGTGACGTATCACGAGGACGGCCGTGTGCAGGCGATCACCCCTGTCGAAGGTGTGCCCGCCACGGTGCGCAAGCGCATTGTACGGGATATGGATACTGCCTACTATCCGGAATCGTTTGTCGTGCCGTTTATCGACATCGTTCACGATCGTGCGATGAGTGAGATTTTCCGCGGCTGTATCCGTGGCTGCCGTTTTTGTCAGGCGGGATTTATCTATCGTCCCGTGCGTGAGAAATCGGTGGATACTATTGACCGCCAAAGCCGCTGCCTGTGCGAGACGAGCGGATACGAGGAGTTTTCGCTGTCCTCGCTGTCCACCAGTGACTATACGAACCTGGAAGAACTGCTGACGCAGCTTCTGTCCTGGGCAGAGGACAAGCACACGAACATTTCAGTACCGTCGCTGCGTGTGGACGGTTTTTCGGAGGAGCTTGCCAACCGTCTTAACGTGCTGCGCCGCAACGGTTTGACCTTTGCGCCGGAAGCGGGCACGCAGCGCCTGCGTGATACGATCAACAAGAACCTGACAGAGGATGAGATTTTGGACACGGCACGCCGTGCATTCAGCGGCGGCTGGACGTCGGTCAAGCTGTATTTTATGATGGGTCTTCCGACCGAAACAGCGGAGGATATCGTGGGGATCAATGTGCTGGGGCAGAAGATCGTCAACTGCTTCTACCAAAATCCCAACAAGCCCAAAGGAAAGGGCGTTACGGTGTCGGTGAGCGTTTCCTGCTTCGTTCCAAAACCGTTTACGCCGTTCCAGTGGGAGCCGCAGGACACACTGGAACAGCTGGAAGAAAAACAGCGCTTGCTGCGTGAATCCGTTACCACCAAGAAGGTGTCGCTGAGCTGGCACGACGCCAAGACAAGCTATTTGGAGGCGGTGCTGGCACGTGGTGATCGTCGCCTCGGTGCGGTGCTGGAAGAGGCATTCCACCGTGGATTTAATCTGGACGCCTGGTCGGAGCATTTCGATTTTGACGCCTGGATGGATATTTTCCGTGAGAAAGGCTTGCAGCCTGACTTTTATGCGTGCCGTCGCCGCTCAGCGGACGAGATTTTCCCCTGGGATCATATCGACGTTGGTGTCACCAAGGCGTTTTTGTGGGCAGAAAACCGCCGTGCGTATGAGGGCGTAACCACGCCGCACTGTCGGCAGGAATGTTCACATTGCGGTGCGGCGTGCTTCAAGGGAGGTGTCTGCGTTGAACGACGTTAAGGATTTCACCACCGTGCGTATTTTGTTTTCAAAAACGGGGCGTGCGAAGTACATTTCGCACCTTGATCTCAACCGCACGATGACCCGTGCCGTGCGTCGTGCCGGGCTGCCGATCTGGTACACGGAGGGCTTTAATAAGCACCCGTACCTCACCTTTGCCGCCCCGCTGTCGTTGGGTTTTGAAGGGGAGCGGGAGACCATGGATCTTCGTCTGGAGCAGGAGATGCCGATGACGGAGCTGGTGGCACGACTGGACGCCGTTGTGCCGGAGGGCTTGCAGATTCTGGATGCTGCGCCGGCGGTGAAGAAGGCGGGCGAGGTTGACCGTGCCGTGTATCGGCTGACGCTGGATTGTTCTGCAGAGACGGTATATTCACTGCTTGCAAAGGAGTCAATCACGGCGCAAAAACGCACCAAGAAAAAGGAATGGATCACAGTGGAACTGAAGCCCGTGTTGGATGCTGCAGACAGCAAGGTGCTTGTGACGGACGAGGGCGTACAATGGGAACTGACGCTGCCGATAAACAGTGAGCTGTCGGTCAATCCATCGTTGATCGTGGCGGCGTTGCGTGAGATGCAACAGTTGGAAAAGCTGACGGCGCAGGTGCTGCGGCTGCGTGTGCTGGCAAAAGACGGCACGGAGTTCGCCTAATTTTAAAAAGAATGAAAAAAGTGCTTGCTTTTTCGGAAAAGGCGTAGTATAATATCGCAGTATGAATGTCCGTTCTGCCATCATCCGGGCAGAATGGGGATGAGTGCCGAGCGAAAGCGAGACATGAAAGCGGGTATTCCTCTGCCGACGGCAACAGCCGGTACGGGCATGAATGTCTGAAATTAAAAGGAGGATTTTTCCATGGATGCTTTGAAACTCATTGCCTCTGGCAGCTTGAAAGAGGCGGCTCCCCAGTTTGCGATCGGTGATACCGTTCGCGTTGACGTGAAGATTCGCGAAGGCGATCGTGAGCGTATCCAGGCGTTCGAGGGTACTGTCATTGCCAAGAAGGGTTCCGGTGTTGCCGAGACCTTTACGGTGCGTCGTGTGTCCTATGGCGTCGGTGTGGAGCGCGTGTTCCCGTTGCATTCTCCCAACGTTGCCGCCGTCACGGTTGTGCGTCACGGTAAGGTTCGCAGAAGCAAGCTGTACTACCTGCGTGATCGCGTTGGTAAGGCTGCCAAGGTCAAAGAACTCATTAAATAAGGCGAAAGGGGAGAAAATCGGTCGGTTTTCTCCTCTTTTTCTATTCACCAAAGGAGGTAACTGCGGTGGAACAACAGCATATTCAGTGGTTTCCTGGGCATATGACCCGCACCCGACGCCGCATCATCGACCGCCTTCCGTTGGTGGATCTGGTGGCGGAGATTATAGATGCCCGTATCCCGATCAGCAGCCGTAACCCCGACCTTGACAGCATCGTGGCGGGTAAGCCCCGGTTGATCGTGCTGAACAAGGTGGATATTGCCGACGAAGCGGCAACCAAGGCGTGGTTGGCGTATTTTGCGAAGCAGGGGACACCTGCGATCGCCGTGGACTGCAAAAGCGGTCAGGGCGTCGGGCGTTTTGTGCCCTTGATCCGTGAGATGCTCAAGGAAAAAATTGCCGTTTGGGAGCAGCGTGGTATGGCGAACCGTGCCATTCGTGTGATGGTTGTCGGCATTCCGAACTGCGGAAAATCATCGTTTATCAACCGTATGGCACGTGGCGGCAAAGCCAAAGCGGAGGATCGCCCCGGCGTCACCCGTGATCAGCAATGGTTTGTAATCGATAGCGGCGCACAGCTTTTGGACACACCCGGCGTGCTGTGGCCGAAGTTTGAGGATCAGACGGTTGCACAGAGGCTGGCGTTTACCGGTGCCATCCGTGACGAGGTGCTGGACGGTGAGGAGCTGGCGTGTGGACTCTTGGATATTTTGCATCAGCAGTATGAACCGATGCTGCGTACACGGTATAAGCTGACGGGCGATTTACCGGAGGATACGTATGAGCTGTTGGAGTTGATCGGGCGGAAGCGTGGGATGCTTATCTCAGGCGGCGAGGTCAACACCGAACGGGCGTCGATTATGCTGCTGGATGAGTTTCGTGGCGGAAAGCTGGGCAGGATCACGTTGGAGCTGCCGCCGAAGGAATAAGAGAAAGGCTGGATCGTATGCAATCGCAGGTAGAAGAACAAGCAAAAAAGCATACCGGTGCGTATGAGTGGGCGCAGATCATTTGCGGTGCGCTGATCATCATCACGCTGGTCTATACGTTTCTTGCACGTATGGTAAACGTGAACGGCCATTCCATGGAGTACACGTTGACGAACGGGGAGCGGTTACTGTTGTCCAGTGCGCCTTACACACCTGAGCACGGGGACATCGTCGTGATTCGTCGTGGAGACGAAAAGGAACCGCTGATCAAGCGTGTGATCGGCTTGCCCGGTGACGTGATCCGCATCGATTCGGAGAGCGGCGAGGTATACCGCAACGGCAAGGTGCTGGACGAGCCGTATGTGTACGGCAAAACGTCGGCGGAGCAGATGACAAAAGCGGTCAAGGTGCCGGAGGGTATGCTGTTCGTGATGGGCGATAACCGCTCTCCGGGTGGCTCAATGGATAGCCGTATTTTGGGGTGTGTTTCGCAAAGCGACGTGGTTGGCAAGGCGATATTCCGCATTATGCCCTTCCAGCGTATGGGAGGACTGTACGATGACTAACGCTGAGTTTGACGAGCTGATCCGTGCGGAGGGCATGCCGCTGCTGTGCGGCGTGGACGAGGCGGGGCGTGGTCCGTTGGCAGGCCCGGTGTTTGCAGCGGCTGTCATCCTGCGTCCCGACGCCGTGCCGGAGGGGCTGAACGATTCTAAAAAGCTCTCGGAGAAAAAACGGGAAGCGCTGTTTGATGAGATATGCGAAAAGGCGCTGACGTATTGCATTGCTTCCGCTTCGGTGGAAGAGATCGAAGAGGTCAATATTCTGCAGGCAACGTATCTTGCTATGAAGCGAGCGGTAGAGGGCTTGTCGGTCACGCCGTCATTGGCGCTCATCGACGGCAACCGTACACCGCCCGGCTTGGTGGTGCCGACCCGCACCGTTGTCAAGGGTGATGCGTTGTCGGCGTCGATCGGAGCGGCCTCCATTCTGGCAAAGGTTAGCCGTGATCGGCTGATGCTGGAACTGGATCGGCAGTATCCGCAGTATGCTTTTGCCAAGCACAAGGGATACGGTACGGCGCTGCATTATGAAAAGCTGCGGGAGCACGGCATATCGCCGGTGCACCGTCCCAGCTTTCTGAAAACGATACACTAGGAGGCGACTGCGGTGGCAGGAGTGTCCAAGGGAGCAGCCGGCGAGGTGCTGGCTGCTCGTTATTTACGGGAACAAGGCTATGAATTGCTTGGCGCCAACTATCGGTGCCGTTTTGGCGAGATCGACATAATTGCAGCCAAGGGCACGTATATTGTGTTTGTAGAGGTTAAGAGCCGTGCAAGCAATTCGTATTATGCTCCCCGTGAAGCGGTGACCGCTGCGAAGCAGCAGCGCATCATTAAAACCGCTTCGCTGTACTTGGCGGAGCATCCTGAAAAGCGTCAACCTCGGTTTGACGTGATTGAGGTGGTTACCGAGCCTGGCAAACCGATGACTGTGGTGTCGCTGGAGCATTTGGAAAACGCATACGGCTGCTGAACGGAGCAATCTGCGAAGGAGGCACACCTATGCGCTTGTTTGATATGCATTGCGACACGCTGACGGCGTGTTACCGTTCGGGAGAGTCGCTGTGTACGAATGAACGGCACGTCGATTTGCGTCGCGGACGGCTGTACGCACCGTGGTGTCAGATCTTTGCGGTGTACGTTCCCGACACGATGCATGGACGGGCGGCTTATCGTTACGGGTACCGTGTGTTGAACTCTGCCCACGAGCAGGAAAAGCGGTTTCCGCAGCAGTTGTCGCTGATAACCGATCGTCTCAGTCTGGAGACGGCCGTGCAATCGGGTCGGTGTGCCGGTATTCTTTCTGTGGAGAACGGCGTCGTGCTGGCGGGAAATATTCGGAACGTGGAAGCGCTGGCCGCCCGTGGCGTTCGGCTGATGACGCTGACGTGGAACGGCGATAATGAACTGGCGCACGGCTGCCTCTCGCCGAACACGGAAGGGCTAACGGCGTTTGGACGGGAAGCGGTGCGGGAGATGTACCGCGTGGGCATCGTGCCGGACGTTTCGCATTTGAACGAGGCGGGCTTTTGGGATGTGGCGACACTGACCGATCGCCCGTTTGTTGCCAGCCACTCGTTGTCCAAAACGGTGTGCGATCACCCCCGAAACCTCACGGATGCACAATTCAAGGAGGTCTGCCGTCGGGGAGGTTTGGTCGGTCTTTGCCTATGCGCAGAGCATTTGGGGGCGGCTGACTTCGAGACGGTGTACCGTCACGTGTCTCGTTGGTTATCGCTGGACGGTGCTTCTGCTATCGCCTTGGGAGGCGACCTGGACGGCACGCCGCTTCCTAAAGGGTGGGGCGGTATAGCGCTCTACGAGCGGTTGGCGGAATATTTTATGAAAAAAGGACTTTCAGAAGCGCTTTTGGATGCGATTTTTTTCAAAAACGCTTTTGATTTTTTCTCTGCCACTTTACAAGAATGTGAAGATGCAGTATAATGTATACTGAAGTGATATGGGAATTTCAAAGCAAGGCGAGGTCGGATAAAATGATGTATACCAGTACACGTGACAGTGCCGTTCGTGCTACGGCGGCGCAAGCAATCACGCAAGGCATTTCCAACGAGGGCGGTCTGTTTGTACCGGAGCAATTGCCGTCGTTTTCTGCGGACGACGTGATGGCCATGGTGTCACAAAGCTATATTGAACGTGCGGTAACCGTGTTATCACGGTTCCTTTCGGATTTTTCCGAGGCGGAGGTGCGGGACTGTGCCGAGGCTGCCTATGGCAGTGGCCGTTTCCTGGCGCCGGAGGTCGCACCGATCCATACGTTGAACGATGATGTGCATATGTTGGAGCTGTGGCACGGCCCAACCTGTGCTTTCAAGGATATGGCACTGCAGATCCTGCCGCATCTGATGCGTGTTTCGGCGCAAAAGACGTCGGACGGCAAAGAGATCGTTATTTTGGTGGCAACCTCCGGCGATACCGGTAAAGCGGCGCTGGAGGGCTTCCGTGATGCACCGCACACCCGCATTCTGGTGTTTTATCCCGAAAACGGTGTCAGCCCGATGCAGAAGCTGCAGATGACCACGCAACAGGGAAATAACGTTGGTGTGTGCGCCATTCGTGGCAATTTTGACGATGCACAGAGCGGTGTCAAAGCGATCTTTACCGACCCGACCATGCGGGACAAGCTGGCACAGCGGGGGATGATGTTCTCCTCGGCCAACTCGATCAACTGGGGACGCCTGGTGCCGCAGATCGTGTACTATTTCTCGGCGTATTGCGATCTGATCGCCAAGGGCGCTATCGCTATGGGCGATAAGGTCAACGTGGCAGTTCCGACCGGCAATTTCGGCAACATTCTGGCGGCGTATTACGCCCGTGAAATGGGCCTGCCGATCGCACGGCTGATCTGCGCTTCCAACTGCAACAACGTACTGACAGATTTCATCTGCACCGGTACCTACGACCGTCGCCGTGATTTTCATACGACGGTATCGCCCTCAATGGATATTCTGATCTCCTCGAACCTGGAGCGTCTGCTGTACCATTTGTCGGGCTGTGATACGGCACTGGTTGCCGATTTGATGAGCCGGCTGCAAAAAGAAGGCCGCTATACCGTGCCTGCTGAGTTGCGGGATAAGGTGTGCGAGCTGTTTGCGGCGGGCTGGTGTGACGATGAGCGTACGATGGTAACGATCCGTGATACGTTTACTGAGCAGAAGTACCTGTGCGATACCCACACGGCGGTTGCCGTGGCGGTGTGCGAGGATTACCGCCGTGAAACGGGGGATATGACGCCGCTGATCGTGGCTTCCACTGCTGATCCGTATAAGTTTTCTGCCAGCGTTTTGCAGGCCTTTGGTGCACAGCAGGCGGATGAGGATGAGTTTGACAAGGTGGAGCGTCTGCACGCACTGACCGGTGCGGCGATCCCGCCGTCACTGTCGGCGCTGAAGGGGCAGAAGCCTCGTTTCACACAGGTGTGCAGCCGTGAAACGATGGAGGAGACCGTTTGCGCAATGTTGAAATAAAGCGGAGGTGACGGTGTGGCGCTGTTCGCATTGTCCGATCTTCATTTGTCGCTGGCCGCCGATAAGTCGATGACGGTGTTCCGTGGTTGGGATGACTATGTGGAACGAGTGGAGAAAAACTGGCGCGCCTTGGTTGGACCTGAGGATACGGTGGTCATCGCCGGTGATGTTTCCTGGGCTATGGCGTTGGAGGATACCCTGGCTGACTTCACGTTTTTGCAGTCGCTGCCGGGACGCAAATTGTTGTTCAAGGGCAACCACGATTACTGGTGGTGTACCCGCCGCAAAATGGACACGTTTTTGCAGGAAAACGGTTTAGATTCGCTGACGATCGTGCATAATGATGCCGTGGTGGTGGAGGATCGCTTCGCTGTGTGCGGTACCCGTGGCTGGTTTTACGACGAGTCGGAGCCTGATAACGGAAAGATCTTACGCCGTGAGGCTGCTCGGTTGAAGACGTCGCTGGATGCAGCGCTGCAAACGGGATTGGAGCCGATCGTGTTTTTGCATTATCCGCCGCTGTTTGAAGGGCGGGAGTGCGAAGAACTACTCGGCGTGTTACGGGACACACCAGTCCGCCGGTGTTATTACGGGCACCTGCACGGTGCCGGAATTCGGGGTGCATTTCAAGGGGAGCACCAGGGGATTCAATTCAAATTGACCTCCTGCGATGCACTTTCCTTTTGCCCGTTGCTGATTCCGGGCTAAAAACTTGCTAAAACCGCATAAAATGCGAAAAATTTAGTGGAAATTTTCGGTAGAATGTGGTACAATAACTTGTATTTATAATACAATAACTTTGTATTCAAGGATTTACAAATCATAGGAGGCAACAATCATGGCACTGAAGCAAGCAAACAAAGTAGAAACCAACCGCGTGGAGCTCGAGATCGAGGTCGGCGCCGAAGCATTTGAGGCGGCTGTCCAGGCGGCATATCGCAAGAACGTCGGCAAGATCAACGTTCCCGGTTTCCGCAAGGGTAAGGCACCCCGTGCGATCGTCGAGAAGATCTATGGCACCGGTGTGTTCTATGAGGATGCGATCAACGATCTGTATCCCACGGCACTGGACGAGGCGATCACCGAGTCCGGCTATGAGTATGTCGAGGATAAGGTCGATCTGGATGTTGTTTCCGTTGGCGCTGAGGGCTTGTGCTTCAAAGCGGTTATCACCGTGAAGCCGGAGATCGAAGTGACCGAGTACAAAGGCCTGAAGGCGAAGAAAAAGGCTGTTTCCGTTAAGGAAGACGAGATCAAGGCTGAACTCGCAAAGCTGCAGGATCGCAACTCCCGTCTGGTGACGGTGGAGGATCGTGCTGCGGCAGAGGGCGATACCGTTGTGTTTGATTTCGACGGCTATGTGGATGACGTGGCGTTCGAGGGCGGCAAGGCGGAGAATCATTCGCTGGTGCTCGGCTCCGGTCAGTTTATCCCGGGCTTCGAGGATCAGATCGTCGGCAAGAAGCCCGAAGAGGCTTTCGATGTGAACGTTACCTTCCCCGAGGAGTATCACGCAACGGAGCTGGCCGGCAAACCCGCTGTCTTCAAGTGCGTGCTGCACGAGATCAAGACCAAGGAAATGCCCGAGCTGAACGACGATTTTGCCAAGGATTGCAGTGAGTTTGATACGCTGGATGAACTGAAGGCGGACATCAAAGCGAAGCTGAAGCAGCAGAAAGAGCGTGCCGCTGATGAAGCGTTCGAGACCGAATTGATGGAGCAGCTGTGCGCCAACGTGCAGGGCGAGATCCCGAATGCGATGTATGAGAATCGCATCAATGAGAGCGTTCAGGACTTCGGTTACCGTCTGCAGATGCAGGGCCTCGATCTTGAAACCTACATGAAATATACCGGCATGGATATGGAAAGCTTCCGTGGCGGCTTCCGTGAGCAGGCAGAGCGTTCCGTGAAGGTGCGCCTGGCGCTGGAGAAGATCGCAGCACTGGAAAACCTGGCTCCGTCTGATGAGGATGTCGAGGCTGAGTTCAAGAAGTATGCTGATCAGTATTCCATGGAGATCGAGAAGATCAAGTCGCTGATTCCGGATGCCAGCATCCGTGGCGATCTGGCGGTATCCAAGGCAATGGATCTGGTGAAGGCGAACGCTGTTGCCCCCACTAAGGCGGCAAAGGCGAAGAAAGAGGATTAATTCGTCTCATCCTGTCCCATATTAAAAAGCGAGCTATTACCGAGAAAGGATGAGTGCTATGAGCAGTTTAGTACCGTATGTAGTGGAGCAGACCAGCCGCGGCGAACGCAGCTATGATATTTTTTCCCGTCTGCTGAACGACCGTATCATTATGCTGTCGGATGAGGTCAACGATGCAACAGCCTCGTTGGTGGTGGCACAGCTTCTGTATTTGGAGGGACAGGATCCCGATAAGGATATTCACTTGTATATCAACTCTCCGGGCGGTTCGATCTCGGCGGGTATGGCGATCTACGATACCATGCAGTTTATCAAGTGCGACGTTTCCACCATTTGCATCGGTATGGCGGCAAGCATGGGTTCCTTCCTGCTGGCGGCAGGCGCCAAGGGTAAGCGCTTGGCACTGCCCAACAGTGAGATTATGATCCATCAGCCGCTCGGCGGCGCCAAGGGCCAGGCGAGCGACATCAAGATTCAGGCGGAGCATATCCTGTTTATCCGCAACCGGATGAACACCCTTCTTTCGCAGATGACGGGTCAGCCGCTGAAGACCATTGAAAAAGATACCGATCGTGATAACTGGATGACGGCCGAGGATGCTGTGAAGTACGGCTTAATCGACAAGGTGATTGAAAAGCGTGCCTGATTGAAGTCATCATTTTAACCACAGAGAGGATATGACACATGTCGAAGAGTGAAGAAACCCGTTCGATTAGCTGTTCCTTTTGCGGTAAAGCGCAGGATGAGGTGTACCGCCTAATTGCGGGCCCCGGCGTGTATATCTGTAACGAATGCATTGAGTTGTGCATGGATATTTTGGAGGAGGGCGCTCATTTCTCGAGCAAGCGTGCGTTGAATAACGACGCCTCCTTTACCTTGCCGACCCCTAAAGAGATCAAAAAGTCTTTGGACGAGTATGTGATCGGGCAAAACGAGGCGAAGGTTGCCCTGTCGGTGGCGGTATACAACCACTACAAGCGTATTTTTATGCAGAAAGACAGCGACGTCGAAATCGGCAAGAGCAACGTGCTGTTGCTTGGTCCCACCGGTGTGGGCAAGACGGCGTTGGCTCAGACGCTGGCAAAGACGCTGAACGTGCCGTTCGCCATTGCGGATGCTACCACGCTGACTGAGGCCGGTTACGTGGGTGAGGACGTGGAAAATATTCTGCTTCGTCTGATTCAGGCAGCAGAAGGCAACGTAGAGCGTGCCGAGCGTGGTATTATCTACGTCGATGAAATTGATAAAGTGGCCCGCCGCAGCGAGAATCCCTCGATCACACGGGATGTCAGCGGCGAGGGCGTGCAGCAGGCGCTGCTGAAGATCCTGGAGGGGACGGTTGCGAACGTTCCTCCGAATGGTGGTCGGAAGCATCCTCAGCAGGAGTTTATCCAGATCGACACCAGCAATATTCTCTTCATTCTCGGCGGTGCGTTTGACGGCATTGAGAAGATCGTGGAGAAGCGTGTGTCGTCCGGTGCAATGGGCTTCGGCAACGAAGTTAAGTCCAAAAAGGATCTGGATCAAGGCGAGATGTATCGCCAGGTCGTGCCGCAGGATCTGATCAAATACGGCTTGATCCCCGAGCTGGTTGGCCGTATGCCGGTTATCACGGCGTTACAGCCGCTGGATGTGGATGCCCTCATTCAGATTCTCAGCAAACCTCGCAATGCGTTAGTGAAGCAGTATGCCAGCTTGCTGAACATGGACGGCGTGGAGCTTGTGTTCGAAGAAGAAGCGTTGAAGGCGATCGCCGAGGAAACGCTCAAGCGGAACACGGGTGCACGTGGTTTGCGCTCGGTTATGGAGGAGCTGCTGACCGAATTGATGTTTGCTTTGCCTACCGACTACACCGTGGAGAAGGTTACCATTACGCGCGACTGCGTAGAGAACGGTGCTTTGCCGGAAATGGTGAAAAACCCGGAGAAGAAGCCCCACCGCATCCAAACGCCCGGCAAAAAAGCGCCTCGGCGTAAGGTGACGGCCTAACAATGTGATGAAAAGGTCAGCAGTCGACCGCAGGAATGCGCCCGGTTGCTGACTTTTCCTGCATTACAACAGTTGTGATATACAGCGTGCTTTTATCGTTCAGCGGTGCTGAAAAACACAGGAGTGAACACAGATGAAATCGTTACAACAGCGGTTATCCCGTGTGTCGACGCTGCCTTTACTGGCGTTGCGTGGCTTGACGGTGTTTCCGCAAACTTCAGTGACCTTTGATGTGGGGCGTGAGAGGTCGATTGCTGCCCTGCAGGAGGCAATGGCGGCGGATCAGTGTCTGTTTTTGGTGACACAAAAGGACGTTAGCATTGAAGATCCGACCGTGGAACAATTGCATAAAACCGGCGTCGTCGTGCGGATCCGTCAGGTGCTGCATATGCCCTCCAACAGCCTGCGTGTTATGGTTGAGGCGCAGTATCGGGCACGTATTCGCACGGTGATCCAAAGCGAGCCGGTGTGTATGGTCGAGGTGAAGGAGTGCCAGACCCGTCGCTTGGTTGATGCGGCGGCAAACGCCGCCTATCGTCGGGAATGCCTGGCGTACTTTAATCGCTATGCTGAACTGTCGGGCGAGATTGATGAGGATTCCCGCCGTGCCATGACGGCGATCCATGACGTTGCGCTGTTGGCGGACCGTATTACCGATCGTTTGCCGGCGCCTGCCGAGGAAAAACAACCGATTTTGGATGCTTTGATCGTGGAAACACGGCTGCAGGCTTTGTTAAAGCTGCTGGCGTCCGAAGTGGAAATATTGGAATTGGAACGTGGGATCGAGAAGCGGGTGCAGACTGCTATCGATAAAAACCAACGTGACTATTATTTGCACGAGCAGATGAAGGTAATCGCTTCGGAATTGGGCGAGGAGGACGATCCGCTGGGCGAGGCCGAGGAGCTGCGCCGTACCATTCGGGATCGCCATTTGCCGGAAGAAGTTGAGAAAAAGCTGCTCAAGGAATGCGATAAGCTGTCGAAAATGCCGTTCGGTTCGCACGAGGCGACGGTGGTACGGCTGTATTTGGATACCTGCCTGAGCCTGCCGTGGGGCCAGCTGTCGAAAGAGCGTCTGGATCTGGAAACGGCCGAACGTGTGCTGGAACGTGATCACTACGGGCTGAAAAAGGTGAAGGAACGCATTTTGGAATTGCTGGCGGTGCGCTGTCTGACTGGCGGTACCAAGGGACAGGTCATCTGCTTGGTTGGCCCTCCCGGCGTGGGAAAAACCTCGATCGCCAAATCAGTTGCCGAAGCACTCGGCCGTGAGTACGTGCGGGTGTCGCTTGGCGGCGTGCGTGACGAGGCGGAGATTCGTGGTCACCGTCGTACATATATTGGCTCCAAAGCGGGGCGTATTATCGAAGCGTTGATTCAAGCAAAAACCTCCAATCCGCTGATTCTGTTGGACGAGATCGATAAATTGACCTACGGCCCTAACGGAGATCCGTCGGCGGCATTGCTGGAGGTGTTGGATACCGAACAGAACGTGGCGTTCCGGGATCATTACCTAGAGCTGCCGTACGATCTATCGCAGGTGCTCTTTATTACCACCGCCAACAACGCGGAGACCATTCCTGCGCCGTTGTACGACCGTATGGACGTTATCACGCTGTCGAGTTATACGGCAGAGGAAAAATTCCACATTGCCCGCCGACATCTGATAAAGAAGCAACTAAAACTGAACGGCTTGAACGGACGTCAGCTGCGCTTTACCGACGATGCGGTACGACTGCTGATTGACGGCTACACTCGGGAGGGTGGCGTGCGCAGCTTGGAACGTTGTCTTGCTACGCTGTGCCGCAAATGCGCTCAGAAGATCGTTTCCGGTGAGGCAAGAAGCATTACGGTTCGTGCCGAGTCGGTGGAACGCTATCTCGGTCCTCGCCGTTTCAAAGACGATACGGCAGAGCGCCGTGACGAGGTCGGCGTGGTGAACGGTTTGGCGTGGACGGCTGTTGGCGGTGAAACGATGCCGATCGAGGTGGCGGTGCTGGACGGCACCGGCAAGGTTGAACTGACCGGCTCGCTTGGTGACGTGATGAAGGAATCGGCACGTGCGGCGATCAGCTACGTGCGTTCCCGTGCCGATCACTGGCATATTGACGGCGATTTTTATAAAACGAAGGATATACACATCCACGTGCCGGAGGGCGCTGTCCCGAAGGACGGGCCGTCTGCCGGTGTGACGATGGCTACGGCGATGGTGTCAGCGTTGACGGGCATCCCCGTACGTCACAACGTAGCGATGACGGGAGAAATTTCTCTCCGTGGGCGGGTGCTGCCTATCGGTGGCCTGAAAGAAAAGACGATGGCCGCATACCGTAACAATTTGACCACGGTGGTGATTCCGCAGGCCAATGAACCGGATCTTGCGGAGCTTGACGAGACGGTAAAAAGCAAACTGAAGTTTGTAACTGCACAAACGATGGACACCGTCATCGAGACGGCGTTGGTATTGCAGTAAAAGGGAGGCGGTAGCCTTGAAAATCGAATCGGCACAATTTGAATTGTCGGCGGGACTCGGTAGTCAGCTGCCGCCGTCGGTGCTGCCGGAGGTAGCGGTGTCGGGACGTTCCAATGTGGGAAAATCGTCGTTGATCAACCGTTTACTCAATCGAAAATCGTTGGCACGCACCAGCGCAACCCCGGGCAAGACCATTACCGTGAACTTTTATCGGTTGGATACGATGCGGTTGGTCGATTTGCCGGGATACGGCTACGCCAAGCTGTCCCATTCCGAAAAGCAGCGGTTTTCCAAAGCAATCGGTGAGTATTTGGGTGATGACCGTGATTTACGGTTGGTGCTGCAGCTGATCGATATGCGGCATGCACCGACAGCGGATGACCGTCAAATGCTGCAGTTTTTAGCGGAAAATGGAGTGCCGTTTATGGTGGTACTCACAAAGTCGGACAAGCTGAATCGTACCGAGCGTGAGAAGCAGCTGCAGATGTTTGAACAGGAGTTTTCCGAATACGAAGGGTTGTATTGGCTCCCGTTTTCTTCGCAAAACGGAGAAGGCGTCGAGGAACTGCGGCAGATACTTTGCGATGTGACCGAAGAATAAAGCCGAGAAAGGGTGGAACGTTATGAACGGAACTCAAAAGCGTGTTTACACGGCACCTGAAATGGAAGTTTTATCCTTGGCAGTGGAACCCTATATGCTCGATGAGGGCTTGACGGTTGGTGACGGCGGCGATGATTATGATATTGCGCCGTTTGCGACCAGCGGCACGTGGACGCCGTGGGTATGATCAATTTGTAATTTTTTTGCAGGTGTATTCTTCGGCTGTGTGGATACACTAGATACGACGGATGCATTGTATTCGTCGGATCTCAGCTGAAGGAGGTACCGGTATGGAAACCAATACTTGCAAAGAAAACAAGGCGATCCAGTGTTCGGTGCAGCAGTGCCGCTATCATTGCACGCAGGGCAACTACTGCTCGTTGAGCGCAATCAAGGTGGGGACGCACGAGGCCAATCCCACAATGTGCGAATGCACGGATTGTCAGTCCTTCGAGTGCAAATAAGACGCAAAAAAACGGAGAAACCGTACGGTTTCTCCGTTTTTTTATACGTTTTATGCCAAAAGATCCTTCATAGTGTACAGACCGGCGGGTTTGCCGACCAAGAAAGCGGCTGCATTGACAGCGCCGGAGGCGAAGATCTCCTTGGACATCGCCGAGTGGGACAGGCTGATGCATTCGTCGTGCCCTGCGAACAGGATCTCATGCTCACCAACGATCGTACCGCCACGGATCGAACTGAAGCCGATCTCATGCGCATCACGCTTCTGACGTACCGATTGGCGGTCGTACACGTATTTCGGCGTGTAGGACAAGCCGTCGGATACCGCTTTCGCCAACATCAGAGCGGTGCCGGAGGGAGCGTCGATCTTTTGATTGTGGTGTTTTTCGATGATCTCGACGTCGAACGAGTTGCCGAGCACCGCTGCCGCTTTCTTGGCGAGTTCTGCCAACAGGCTGACGCCAAGCGACATATTGGCGCTCGAAAAGACAGCGACCTTCTTTGCCGCATCCTGCACGGTCAGCAGTTCCTCATCCGACAAGCCAGTCGTGGCGATCACCGCCGGGATACCGTGCGACGTGGCATACGCCAGCACGCCGGGCAACGCCGACGGATGAGAAAAGTCGACAAGCACGTCGGCTTCAATATCGCAGTTGGCGGGGTTGGCGTATACCGGATAACCGGCAGAAGCGTCGGTGTTGCGGTCAAAACCGGCGACGATCTCGCAATCACAGCGCTCCTTGACGCACGCCGTGACGGCACGACCCATTTTTCCGTTGCAGCCGCAAACGATCAACCTGATCATACTAACATCCTTTCCAAGCAGCGCTTAAACCAAGTGATAACGCTGCAAAACCGTATGCAGACGTTCCTTTGCTGCATCTTCCATTTCATACAATGGCAGGCGGCAATCACCCACGTTCATTCCCATTTGGTTCATCGCTTCTTTGACGGGAATGGGGTTAACGTCCATAAACAGTGCGTTGGCAAGATCCAGATACTCAAGCTGCAGTCGCAGGCTTTCCTCCGGTTTTCCCTCAAACCAGGCAGCACACAGATCGTGCACCGCTTTCGGGACGACGTTGGACAGTACCGAGATAACGCCTTTACCGCCAAGCGCCAGCGTGGGGACAATGAGATCGTCGTTGCCGGAATAGATCGGGATGTCACACAGCGAGGCGAGCACCGTCGTTTCCGAAAAGTTGCTGCTGGCTTGTTTGATGGCGTTGATCTGAGGAATCTTGTACAGCTCTGCCACAGTTTCCGGCTTGAGATTCACACCGGTACGGGTGGGGACGTTGTACAGGATCATCGGCAGATCGACCGAGGCGGCAATCTTGGAATAGTGAGCAATCAAGCCACGCTGCGAGGTTTTGTTGTAATAGGGGGTAACGAGAAGCAGACCGTCGGCACCCATGGCTTTGGACTCACGGGACATATAAATGGCGTGCTCCGTGTTGTTGGAGCCGGTACCCGCAATGATCGGAACACGCCCGTTCGTGTGTTCAATCGCCACACGGAGCGCTTCCAGATGCTCATCGTCTTCCAGCGTGGAGGCTTCACCTGTCGTACCGACGGCGATGATCGCATCCGTGCCGTTTTCGATTTGGAAATCAATGAGCTCGCGGTACTTCTCGAAATTGATACTTCCGTCCGGTTTCATCGGGGTAACGATCGCAACGCCCGCACCGGTAAAGATAGCCGTTTTACTCATACGATGACCTCCTTGTCAAAATAGGGATCAGTCCATATAACCTTCGGCGCACAGCAGCTCTGCCAGTAGCACGGCACCTCCGGCGGCACCACGCAGGGTGTTGTGCGACAGACCGACAAACTTATAGTCATACTGCGAATCTTCACGCAGACGACCGAGAGAGATCGCCATACCGCCTTCCAGACCACGATGTAAGCGGGTCTGCGGCATATTATCTTCTTCAAAATAGTGCAGGAACTGTTTGGGGGCGCTGGGAAGCTCCAATTCCTGCGCACGGCCACGGAACGAGGCCCAGGTTTCCAGAATCTCTTCACGGGACGGCTTCTTCTCAAACGAGCAGAACACGGCGGCAAAATGGCCGTCGGTGACGGGAACACGCAGGCACTGTGCGGTGAACGCCGGTGCCTTGGCGGGAACGATCACGCCGTTTTCGACACGTCCCCAAATCTTTAGCGGCTCTTGCTCGGATTTTTCCTCTTCACCGCCGATGTAGGGGATCAGGTTATCCACCATTTCGGGCCAACGCTCGAAGGTCTTACCTGCGCCGGAGATCGCCTGATATGTGCAGACGAGTGACTTGGTGATGCCGAACTTGGAAAGCGGGAACAACGCCGGTACGTAGCTTTGTAGTGAGCAGTTGGATTTTACCGAGATGAAGCCACGCTTCGTGCCGAGACGCTTACGCTGATAGGGGATGACCTCCACGTGGTCAGCGTTCAGTTCGGGAATGATCATCGGAACGTCCGGCGTTCCACGGTGGGCGCTGTTGTTGGATACGACAGGGCATTCCGCCTTGGCGTAGGCTTCTTCCAACGCACGAATCTGATCCTTCGGCATATCCACGGCGCAGAATACGAAATCCGCCTTAGAAGCGACCTCTTCTACGTTGGAGGCGTCGTACACGATCATATCCTTCAGCGACTCCGGCAGGGGAGTGGTCATAGCCCAGCGATTGCCGATTGCTTCCGCATAGGTTTTTCCGGCAGAGCGGGGGCTGGCAGCCAGAACGCTGACCTTGAACCACGGATGCTCCGCAAGCAGTGTGGCAAAGCGTTGACCGACCATGCCGGTGCAACCGATAATGCCGACGTTGTAAGTTTTCATAACGAACAATCCTTTCCGGAAAGAAAATTAAGAATACACCGGATACAGCACCTTGAAAAGCGTGGAGAATCCCGGATATCCACTTGACTTTTGTCGCTTACTATTGTAGCATTAAGTGATGAAGATGTCAATAATAGCAGGCACGTGAAAGCCTAAATGGAGAACGATTTTTAATGGAAATGAAACGACAGGACTTTAATTACGATTTACCGCAGGAATTGATTGCCCAGGAGCCGTTGGAGCCACGGGACCATTCCCGCTTGTTGGTGCTGGACAGAACTACGGGTGAACGTCTGGACCGCCACTTTTACGATGTGGAGGAGTTGCTGAGACCGGGGGATTGCCTGATCCTGAACGACAGCCGTGTCCTGCCCGCACGCTTGTATGGCAACCGCAAGGAGACGGGGGCGGCGGTGGAATTTCTGCTGCTAACTCCCCGTGGTAATGACGTATGGGAGGTGCTGGCCGGACCGGGACGCAAGGCACGCCCGGGTGACGTACTCACTTTTGGCGGAGGTCTGCTGGACGCCGAGGTGCTGGAGATCCTGCCCGGCGGCAATCGCCTGGTCAGATTTTGCTATGAGGGGAATTTTTACGCCCTGCTTGAACAGATCGGCCAAATGCCGTTGCCCCATTATATTACGCACGAATTGCGGGATACAGAACGGTATCAGACGGTGTATTCCCGTGAACTTGGCTCGGCTGCTGCACCGACGGCGGGACTGCATTTTACTCCTGAACTGTTGGAGCGTCTGAAAAGTAAGGGTGTCAACATCGGCTTTGTGACGTTGCACGTAGGTTTGGGTACCTTCCGTCCTGTAAAGGAAGAAAATATCCTCGACCATAAAATGCACTCGGAGCATTACGAGCTGTCGGAGGAGACGGCAGAGCTGATCAACCGTACCCGTGCCGCCGGCGGTCGGGTATTTGCGGTCGGTACAACCAGCTGCCGTACGCTGGAAAGCGTGGGCTTGACCGACGGTGTGGTCAAGGCGGCGGAAGGTTGGACGGAGATCTTTATTTATCCCGGGTATCAATTCCAGGTACTGGACGGATTGATCACCAATTTCCACCTGCCGGAAAGCACGCTGATCATGCTGGTTTCGGCGTTTGCCGGGCATCAGCTTACTATGGAGACCTACCGTTATGCGGTGGAACAGCGGTATCGCTTTTTTAGCTTTGGCGATGCGATGCTGATTCAATAAGGAGTTCGTTATGGAGATTGTAAAGACCTGCGGTGCCGCACGCCGCGGTATACTGGAAACCCCGCACGGCACCGTGCAGACGCCTGCCTTTATGAACGTGGCGACCTGCGGTGCTATTAAGGGCGCTGTTTCGGCATACGATCTTGCCGAGATCAAGTGCCAGGTACAGCTGTGCAATACGTATCATTTGCATTTGCGCCCCGGTGAAGATTTAGTGCGCGAAATGGGCGGTTTGCACGGTTTTACCGGCTGGAATGGCCCCATTTTGACCGACAGCGGTGGATTTCAGGTGTTTTCCTTGGCGAAGCTGCGCCGTATCGGGGAAGAGGGAGTAACCTTCTCGTCGCACATCGACGGCCGTCGGCTGTTTATTGGGCCGGAAGAGAGCATGCGTATCCAATCGAAGCTCGGCTCGACGATTGCCATGGCGTTTGATGAGTGCGTGGAAAACCCCGCAAAATATGATTATTCCGCCCGTTCTTGTGAACGGACGACCCGATGGCTGAAGCGGTGCATTGCGGAAATGAACGTGTTGCGGGAGCAGCCCGACACAATCAACCCGAAGCAGTGGCTGTTTGGCATCAATCAAGGGTGTACCTACGAGGATCTGCGTATTCAGCATATGCAGGAGATCGCCGAACTGGATCTGGATGGGTATGCCGTCGGTGGTTTGGCGGTGGGCGAGCCCACGGAGGATATGTATCGCATACTGGACGCGGTGGTGCCGCATATGCCGACGAATAAGCCCCGCTACCTGATGGGCGTCGGTACGCCGGAAAACATTTTGGAGGGCGTGTACCGTGGTATTGATCTGTTCGATTGTGTGATGCCTGCCCGTAACGCACGTCACGCCCACGTGTTTACGTGGGAGGGGCATCGCAATATGCTCAACCAGAAATACGAGCACGATCCCCGACCGTTGGATGAAGCCTGCGATTGTCCGACCTGTCGCCGTCATTCACGGGCGTATATCCGCCACTTGTTCAAGGCAAATGAAATGCTGGCGATGCGGCTGTGTGTGATCCACAATCTGTATTTTTACAACACGCTTACCGAGCGAATTCGTGAGGCGTTGGATAACGGAACGTTTGAGACGTTTTATCGCACGTATCGCGGCGTGCTGGATCGGCGCATTTAATTGTAAACTTTTTTATGTTTTTCGCATTTTTCCTTGATTTTATGCCGAAAGTTCGGTATAATAAAAGGCGATTACTTTGGAGGTGTAAAAACTATGTTTAATGTTGTAGCATTGACTGCCGCTGCAGGCGGTGACGCCGGTGCCGGTGGCGGTATGGGCCTGATCGGTATGCTCGTTATGTGGGGTGCCATCATTGCGGTGATGTACTTCCTGATGATCCGTCCTCAGAAGAAAAAGCAGAAGGCTGAGCAGAAGATGCGTGACAGCGTCCGTGTGGGCGACGAGATCACCACCATCGGCGGCATCTGCGGCCGTATCGTCAACATCAAAGAGGACTCTTTTATCATCGAGACCGGTGTTGATCGCAACAAGATGGTTATCAAAAAGTGGGCTATGCAGAGCTGTGATACCGTTCATGATGCCGAAGTGGACGATGACGATGACGACGATGATGACGATATCTAATTCGCTGTAACCGTACTATTTTCTTCTCCCGAAGCATACGCTGATGATGTGATCAGAAGCAGGGCGGAGGGAAAGCGTATGAATGCACGCAGAGAAAATAGTTCAGCAGCGATGCGCATCGTGCGTCCGATCGTATGGGGGGGCGGCATCGGTGCGGTAGTTTGTTTCGTGTTGTTGCTTTTGTCGGCAACCGCAATGGCCTCGTTTCAGGTGCCTCAAGCCGCAGTGATTCCCGTGGCGGTGGCGATTCTGGCCATTGCCTCGTTGTGCGGCGGCTTTGTTGCGGCACGTGTTGCCCGTGAGCGCGGTTTGTTGTATGGTGCCGCTTGTGGCTTGCTGTTGTTCTTGATGACGGCGATTGCCGGCTTGGGAAGTGAGCAGACCACGCAAGGAGTGTTGCTGTTCTTAAAACTCGCGTTAGCGGTGGGCGGCGGCGCTGTCGGCGGTATTTTCGGCGTCAATATGAAACGTCGGTAACAAAAAGCAGAACGGGGCGGAGCCATCCGCCCCGATTTTGGTTTTTGGTCGCATATCCGTGAAATGCAGTGCATACAATGCAGTGTGTGAAACGGAGGAATGCGTATGAGACGGAAAAGGACAAACCGTGTCGGACGTTTTTTAGCAGACAACCGACGGATCCTATGTTTTTTATTGTTGCCGATCGTGGGATGTATTTGCGGTATGCTGCTGTATTCTACGGTGCGCTCCGCCTCGTGGTTGACCTTGTTCACGGTCGAACGGATAACACCGAAGTTTCCTGCCGCATTTTCCGCCCTGTTTGAATCATGTTTTCAGCCGATCGTGCTGTTGACGGCATTGTTTCTTGCGGGACTGTCGGCTTGCGGGGCACCGTTTGCTGTGATTATTCCCTTGTTTTGGGGTCTTGGCTTGGGTATGACGCAGGCCGGGTATTATGCCACCGGCTGGGGCGGTGTGCTGACGGTGTCGGCGGTGATACTGCCTCACGCTGTAATGGAGCTGGTGGCGATACTTATGGCAGCTTCGGAATCGCTGCGTATGTCGCTGCGGTTTACGGCGGTCGTGTTGCCCCGTACAGCGCATTGCGGCGGTTTGTGGCAGGAGTTCCGCTTATACTGCATACGGTTTGCCGTGTTGCTGTTTTTGTTGTTTGGCGCAGGAGCACTGGACGTGATTTTGCGCTTGATATTTTCAAGTTTGCTCTAGGATGTGCAAGAAAAAAGGAGTGGTACTATGGCGGGATTGTTCGGTATGTTCGATCAAAGCAGACCGGGTCCCGGTGTGTCGAAAGACGAACCGCAGAAAAAAGCATTTTTCAAGTTTTTTGAAATATACGGCAGAAAGTTCTGGAAATTGGTCGTTGCCAATATGCTGTATGCTCTCGTGTCGCTGCCTATCGTGACGCAGGGCTTGGCACAGGCCGGCTTGACGTTCATTACCCGCAACTACGCCCGTGAAAAACACGCCTTTATCAAGACTGATTTCTTTGAAACGATCAAGAAGAACTGGAAGCAGGCGCTGCTCATTGGTATTCTGGAAATCGTGATCGGTGCCATTATGGCGTTTGCGATGTACTTCTATTGGGTGGGTGCGATGACGACCCCCGATTTTTCTTTCTTGTCACTCATACCGGTCTGTCTCTCGCTGTTTATGGTGATGATGTTTGTGTTTACACGGTACTATCTGTATCTGCAGATGATCACCTTCAAGATGTCGACGAGACAACTGATCCGCAACAGCATTCTGTTCGCTATGGCAGGTGTGAAGCAAAACATTTTGATCACACTGGTGTTGGTGGCGATTTACGCACTGCTGATCTTCTTGGTACTGTTCTATACGTGGATCGCTATTCCGATCCTAATTGCCATGTGGGTGTTTTTCCTGCCGGCATTCCGCTCGTTCCTCATTCAGTTTACCATTTTCCCGCTCGTGAAGCGTGCGATCATTGATCCGTATTACGAGGAGCATCCCGAGGCGGATATTGAAAAGCGTCGGGATCTGAATTTGGAGATCGATGAAGAAAAACTGGTGTCCGAGGAAAAGGAAGAGCCGGTATTTACCGACGTGGTTCGCGGTAAAGAGGAATCCGTCGTTCCCAAGCAGTATAGCGACAGTGAACTGCGGCGTGGACGCAAGCTGAAAAAGAGCGATGACGTCGACGATGATGATACGATCTAAATAAAAAATCCCTCGCCGAAAGGCGAGGGATTTTTTGCTTATTTCTTGTTGAAACTGTCTTTCAGCGATACCGCACGGTTGAACACCGGATGCTCTGTAGTGCTGTCAACGTTGTCGATACAGAAATAACCGAGACGCAGGAACTGGAACGAGGTGGGAGCCTCTGCGGGTAAAACAGCGGCTTCAACCTTACACTCGGCCAGCGTTTCCAGTGAAGCCTCGTTCAGGCATTCGAGGAAGCTCTTGTCGCCGCCTTCGGGCTCGGCATCCGCAAACAGCGAGCTGTACAAACGCACCTCGGCGTTTTTGGCGGTAGCCGCATCGACCCAATGGATGGTGCCACGAACCTTTCTGCCGTCGGGGGTGTTGCCGCCACGGGTTTCGGGATCGTAGGTTGCCAAAATCTCAATAACGTTGCCGTTTTCATCCTTGACACAGCCGGTGCAACGTACCACGTAGGCGGATTTCAACCGCACCTCGTTGCCGGGGAAAAGACGGAAGTAGCCCTTGACGGGTTCTTCCATAAAGTCATCCTGCTCAACCCACAGCGAACGGGAGAAGGATACGGGATGCGTACCACGCTCGGGGTAGGAGGGATGATTCTCCATGGCGAAGGTCTCACTTTCGCCTTCGGGATAGTTGGTAATGGTGAGCTTGACGGGACGCAATACCGCCATGGCACGGGTGGCGTTCTCGTTCAAATCTTCACGCAGGCAGTGCTCAAGCAGCGCAACCTCTACCGTGCTGGGCACCTTGGCGACGCCGACACGCTCGATAAAGTTTCTCACCGAGGCAGGGGTGTAGCCACGGCGACGCAGGCCACGCAGGGTAGGCATACGGGGATCGTCCCAACCGGACACGAAGCCTTCTTCGACCAGCTGACGCAGCTTGCGTTTGGACATCACGGTGTAGTTGATGTTCAGACGGGCAAATTCGATCTGACGAGGTTTGCCGGGAAGATCGGCGTTTTCGACCACCCAATTATACAGCGGGCGGTGGTCTTCAAACTCGAGTGAGCAGAGGGAATGGGTGATACCCTCAATCGCATCCTCCAGCGGGTGAGCAAAATCGTACATCGGATAGATGCACCAGCGGTTGCCCTGACGGTGATGAGGTGCGTGGTTGATGCGGTAAATAACGGGGTCACGCATATTGAAGTTGCCGCTGGCAAGATCGATCTTGGCACGCAAGGTCATCGCACCGTCATCAAACTCACCGGCACGCATCCGTGCGAACAGATCCAGGCTTTCCTCGATGGGACGGTCACGGTAAGGGCTGACAGCGGGGTGAGTGAGGTCACCACGGTTGGCACGCATCTCATCAGGCGAGAGTTCGCACACGTAAGCCAATCCCTTTTTGATCAATGAGACAGCAATGTCGTACATCGTCTCGAAATAATCGGAGGCGAAGAAGAAACGGTCGTCCCAATCGTAGCCCAGCCAGTGAATGTCTTCCTGAATGGCGTCGACGTATTCCTCGTCTTCCTTGGTGGGGTTGGTATCGTCCATACGGAGGTTGCAGATGCCGCCGTATTTTACCGCCGTGCCAAAGTCGATGCAGATCGCCTTTGCGTGGCCGATATGCAAGTAGCCGTTCGGCTCGGGCGGAAAACGGGTGTGCACCTGCTGACCATAGCAGCGGCCATTTTCCTTCAATTCTTCATCAATGATATCGTGGATAAAGTTACCGCCCATTTCGGTAGCGGTGATGCGTTCTTCAGACATACATAATCCTCCTCAGAGTGTTGCCATGGCGGCGTTCAGTCGGGCAACGATTTCATCCTTGCCGAGCAAGCTCATAATACCGCACAGGTCAGGCGTATTGCGGCGACCGGTGACTGCAACACGAATGACGGTGCTGACGTCGCCGGCGTGCCCCTTATAAGCATCTGGCTGTTTTTTATACTCCTTGATTTCGGGGCAGAAATCAAGCGAGGGACAAAGTGCTTTGATCGTGTCGAACCACGCTTGCTTATCCTGCGCCGGATCATACACCGCCGGGTAGGCGGCAAGAATGGCACGAATATCCTCGGCGGCTAACTGCTCTGGCCACGGATATTCCGTTGGGCGTTCAAAGAAGTAGGCAGTGTAATCCGGCACCTCACTCCAGCGGGACAGATCCTTTCGAGGTTTGGGACCGCCACGGTCGATAGCGAAAATGCCACGGGTGAACTCCGGATCAGCGGTCAGCTTCTCATAGAACGACGGATCCTGCTCCTTGGCCCAAGCAAGCACGGCTTCGGTGACGGTATCGGCATCCATCGTTGCAATGACGTTTTTGCTGACGTCATTGAGCTTGTCCAGATCAAACAAAGCGCCGGAAACGCTCATTTTCTTGAGGTTGAAGGGGAAAGCACTGCGAGGCACACCCGGATTGCGGCGACGCCATTCCTCATAGTCGCTGTTGGCGATCGTGAGCAGGTATTCCTGAACGCTGTCGGCCGGATAGCCCTGCTCCGCATAGAAGTGTACTGCAGCCTCGGGGTCCTTACGCTTGGACAGCTTGCGCTTGCCGCCGTTGTCCTCCTTCATAATGGGGCTGACGTGTGCAAATTTCGGGGGTTTGAAGCCCAACACACGGAACAGCTGCAAATGGATCGGCACCGAAGCGATCCATTCATCACCACGGATGACGTGGGTGGTGTGCATCAAATGATCGTCCACCGCATGCGCAAAGTGATAGGTGGGAATACCGTCGGATTTGAGCAGCACGATGTCCTGATCGTTTTCGGGCATCTCAATGGTGCCTTTGATTACGTCGTCGAACTTGATGCGGCGGGATTCATCACCCGGAGAGCGCAGACGTAGCACGTACGGTTGACCGGCGCGCACCTTTTCGATCGCCTGCTCGGGCGTCAGCGCACGGCAGGAGGCGTATTCGCCGTAATATCCGGTGCGCAGCTTCTTTTCCTCCTGCACGGCACGGGTCGCATCCAGCTCTTCGGGAGTGCAGAAGCAGGGATACGCCAATCCTTGCAGCAACAACGACTTGGCAAATACGTGATACAGCGCCGCACGATCGCTTTGACGGTACGGGCCGTAGCTGCCGGTTTCCTTGCCCGGCGCTTCGTAACCCTCGTCGATCACCAAGCCGTATTGGCGCAGGCCGGCGAGAATATCCGCCGCACCGCCGTCCACCTCACGCTTTTTATCGGTATCCTCCAAACGGAAGAAAAACACGCCGCCCGACGCTCTGGCGGTCAAAAAGTTGACCGTAGCGGTAAACAATACACCGAGGTGAAGATAGCCGGTGGGGGAGGGAGCGATACGCACCACGCGGGCGCCTTCCGGCAAATCACGTGGGGGATAGCGCATCTCACACTCTTCCGCCGTTTCGGTCACATCGGGAAACAACAGATCAGCAAGCTCTTGCAGGGCACTCATAAGGGGCCTCCTTGATTAAAGAAATACATATATACTGATATATTACAATTTTTGGTTGAAAAAGTCAATGCAAGTGTGGTATGATAAGAAAAAGATTTTGTATTAAGGATGATTTTTTCATGGAAGAAATGACTAAACCCGTCGAAATCGAACGCCTGCCTCGTGCGCTCAGCTGTATTCAGCCTACCGGCACCCCCACGCTTGGCAACTATTTGGGTGCGCTGCGTAACTGGGTAGCGATGCAGGATTCGTTTGAATGTTTTTTTGCCGTGGCGGATCTGCACGCTATTACGGTGCGTCAGGAGCCTGCCAAATTGCGTCAACAGACCCGTGAGATGTTTGCGCTGCTGCTTGCGATCGGCCTGGATCCCAACAAGTCGTTGCTGTTCGTGCAATCCCATGTTCCGGAGCACGCACAAATGGCGTGGCTCTTGTCCTGCCATACGCAGTTTGGTGAGCTGTCCCGCATGACGCAGTTCAAGGACAAATCGGCAAAGCACGCCGATAATATTAACGCCGGCTTGTTTACGTATCCTGCGCTCATGGCGGCAGATATTCTGCTGTATCAGCCGCAGTACGTGCCGGTTGGTGAGGACCAGAAGCAGCACTGTGAGCTTACTCGTGACTTGGCGCAGCGCTTCAATAATCTGTATGCGAACACCTTCACGGTGCCGGAGCCGTACATTATGAAAACGGGCGCTCGTGTACGTTCTTTACAAGAGCCGCTGAAGAAAATGTCGAAGTCGGACGAGAATCAAAATGCGTTTATCTCGCTGAAGGACGATACCGACACCATTCTTCGCAAGTTCCGCCGAGCGGTGACTGACAGCGAGGCCAAGGTGCGGTATGCACCGGGCAAGGACGGCATCAACAATCTGATGGAGATCTATTCCGCCGTGACGGGCAAGGATATGGAGGCCATTGAGCAGGAGTTTGACGGCCGTGGCTACGGTGATTTCAAGACGGCGGTCGGCGAGGCGGTTGCCGCAGAGCTTGCCCCGATTCAGGCACGGTTTGCCGAGCTGATGAAGGATAAGGCGCAGTTGGATGCACTGATGAAGCAAGGCGCAGAAAATGCGTCGCACGTTGCCGGCCGCACGCTCGGCAAGGCGATGAAGAAGCTGGGCTTCGTGCAGCTGTAATCTTATAAGATGACAAAAAGGCGGACACTGCGGTGTCCGCCTTTTTTGTCTACTATTCGGTAAAGTCAATGATTATATGAAAAAAGCACCGTGAAAACGGTGCTTTAATTCATACCTTGCTCGCCTGTGCGGGTGAACAGCGCGGCAACCGCCTCACGAAGCAGTTGATGCTCCGGCTTTTCCAAGGCGGGATCGGATTCGTGCAGGGCACGTGCAGCGGACTGAGCATCGTGCAGAAGCTCCATATCGCTGAGAAGATCCGCAATGCGAAGCTCGGGTAAGCCGTGCTGACGGTTGCCGAAGAAATCACCCGGACCACGGAGCTGGAGATCGGCATCGGCGATTTTAAAGCCGTCGGTCGTTTCGCACATGACCTTAAGCCGGCGCACGGCTTCGGCGTTTTGCGCATCAGAGATGAGAATACAGGTCGAAGCGTGCTTGCCACGTCCCACACGGCCACGCAGCTGGTGCAACTGCGCCAAGCCAAAGCGTTCGGCGTTTTCGATCACCATCAGTACGGCGTTGGGGACGTCGACACCGACCTCCACGACAGTTGTGGAGACGAGTAACGATAACCGGCCCTCAGAAAAATCACGCATGACCTGATCTTTATCCTTGGTTTTCATTTTTCCGTGAAGCAGTCCCACGGAGTATCCATGGAATGGGCCGTCAGCCAATTCCCGAGCGTAAGCTTCGGCGGCGACCAGATCGGTCTCGCCCTCTTCCACCAACGGGCAGACGACGTACGCCTGCCGCCCTTCGTCCAGGAATTTGCGTACGTAGCCGTAGGCTCGTTCCCGTTTTGCCGTGTCGATCGCATACGTTTCAATGGGAGTACGGCCGGGCGGCAACTCATTTAACACCGATACGTCCAAATCGCCGTATACCATCAACGCCAACGTGCGGGGAATGGGGGTGGCGGACATAACGAGCAAATGCGGATGAGCGCCCTTGGCAGCGAGAGCCGCACGCTGACGTACACCAAAACGGTGCTGCTCATCGGTGATTACAAGACCTAAAGCGGCAAATTGTACAGCTTCGGACAAAACGGCGTGGGTACCGACGAGAAACTGACATTCGCCGCTCTCCACCTGCTCCAGAACCTTAGTCTTCTGTGCTTTCGTGAGAGAACCGGTGAGCAAACCAATGCGAACGTTCGGTTTGTCAGCAAACAGCCGTTGCAGTGAGGCTTGATGCTGACGTGCGAGAATTTCGGTCGGTGCCATCATAACACACTGCCAGCCGTTGCGGATCGCCGTATAGGCGACACAGGCGGCGACAGCCGTTTTTCCGCTGCCCACATCGCCTTGCAGCAAGCGGTTCATGGGTACGGAGCGCCGCATATCCGCTACACACTCAGCCACGGCACGCTGTTGGGCGCCCGTCAGCGTGTAGGGGAGTGAAGCACAGAAATCACTCGTATAGTCGTTGTGTATACGAACGGCGGTTTCGGTCAGGTTGCGTCCTTTAATACCAAGCAAGCCAAGCTGCAACAGCAGCAGTTCTTCAAACACCAGCCGACGACGCGCCGTTTCCAGCGCCTCACGGTCGGTGGGGAAGTGGATGTTGCTGATAGCGTAGCGACGGGCGCACAGCTTTTGTTCTTGACGCAGTTCGTTGGGGAGAATATCCTGATCCAACGCCGCATCCAGCTCCAAGAGGGCAGAAGCAGCGATTTTTTCGATATACCGTGAGGTGAGCCCGGCGGTGAGGGGATAGATAGGACGGATGCGAGCGCCGGTCTCAGCAGATTCAATAAGAGGTGAGGACATTTCGGGCGTGCGTCCACCGGTGAGCGTTCCAAACAGCAGATACTGTTGTCCCGCTTTGACCTTTTGGGCGGTGTATGGGTTGTTAAACAGCGTTACACGCACGATACCGCTGGCGTCTGCCAGTGAAAAGGTATACAAGGACAACCCTTTCCGAATGCGACGCTCCACCGGAGCGGAGAGTGCCGTTCCCCGAATACAGCAGGTTTCACCTCGGGGAGCCTCGGCGATCGAGACTACCGACGACCAATCCTCATATTGCCGCGGGTAATGCGACAGTAAATCGCCAACGGTATGAATGCCTAAGCGGGCAAGCAACGCCGCCCGTTTCTCGCCAACGCCTTTTAAGTACTGTACCGAGGTTTCTGAAGTCAGCACAGGCACGTCCTCCTTTCTCCTTTTTAAAAACAGCCGATAACGACCGAAGTGGCGTTATCGGCTGTTGTGCAGAGCCGGTTATTCAACAGAAATGAAATAGTAATAGACAGGCTGGCCGCCGTTGATGACGGTGACCTCAATGTCGTTGCCGTAGCGGGATTCCAGTGCCGCCTTCAGTGCGTTAGCCTTCTTCGCACTGACGCCCTCACCGTGAAGAATGGTGATGAACGAAGCACCTTTACCACTCAAACGGCGGGAGTTGACGATGTTCTTGGTCAGCTTCATAGCGGCGTGCTGCATTTCCTTGTCAGTAAAGGAGAGCTTGCCGTTATCCAACGCCAAAATATCGCCTTCGTGAATGTTGCGTCCCTCAAAATCGCTGTTACGGGCAGCGAAAGTGATAGAACCCGTGGTGACGTTGTCCGCCGCCTTCATCATCGCTGTCAGGTTATCCTTCACCTTGGCATCGGGATCGAAGGCCAACATGGCGGAGATGCCCTGCGGAATGGTGCGGGTAGGCAAAACGTGCACCTCACGATCGGCAAGCGGAATGGCTTGCTCGGCGGCGAGGATGATGTTTTTGTTGTTCGGCAGAACGTAAACGACCTTAGCGGGAGTCGCCTGAATGGCATTCAAAATATCGTCGGTAGAGGGGTTCATCGTCTGACCACCGGATACCACCTGGTGGCATCCGAGATCGGTAAACAGCGATTTCAGGCCGTTGCCGGCAGCGACAGCAACAAAACCGAACTCTTCTTCGGGCTCAACACGTTCCAACGTGGGAACGGGTTCACCTTCGGGTTCGCCGACCCAACCGGCGTTTTGATGCTGAATACGCATATTTTCAATCTTCACGGTTTCGAACTGACCGTATTCCACGCCCTTGGACAGCGCTTTACCGGGATCGTTTGTATGGACGTGTACTTTGATGATCTCCTCATCGTCGACCACGACGACGCAATCGCCGATGCTTTCCAGATAAGCACGCAGCTTCAGGGGATCCTTGGTGCACTTTTTATCCCGTGCAACGATGAACTCGGTGCAGTAGGTAAAGGTAATATCGGTCTCGAAAGAACCGGCGGCGCTTACCTTGCGTTCCGTTGCAGAAGCGGGAGCGACAGCCGCCTCGCCCTCGACGATCGGTTCGCCGCGGAACACAGCCTGCATCGCACGCAGAATGATATACAGCCCCTGGCCACCGGCGTCGACCACACCGGCCTTTTTCAACACAGGGAGCAGTTCGGGGGTGCGCTGCAGCGAAGCGTCGGCCTCGGCACAGATCGCTTCCCAAACGTATTCTACCGAAGCATCCTTTTTGCCGGCGGCAATGCCTTTTTCCGCCGCTTCACGAGCAACGGTAAGAATGGTGCCCTCGGTCGGCTTCATAACCGCTTTGTAGGCGGCGTCCACGCCCAGCTTCAAAGCGGAAGCGAGATCTGCACCGGTTGCTTCCGTCTTTCCTTTCAAGCCCTTGGAAAAACCACGGAACAGCAGAGAAAGGATGACACCGGAGTTACCGCGCGCACCACGCAGCAGTGCAGCGGAGGCGGCATCAGCCGTTTCGGTGACGGTGGGGTTGCCCAAACGGGACAATTCCCGTGCCGCCGCCGAAATAGTCATCGACATATTGGTACCCGTATCGCCATCGGGAACGGGGAAGATGTTAAGCTCATCGACCTCCTGCTTTCGCAGAGACAGGGCATTGGACGCCGAAATCATGGCGTCACGCAATTGTTTACCTTGAATCAAACGTAGCACTCCTTTTCGGGACGCGGGTATATCACCCGGTCGTTACAGACTTTACTCGGTCTTCATACCGTCGATATACACGTTGACCCGTTTAACGGACAAGCCGGTGGCTTGTTCAACCGTGTAACGTACTTTATTCACGATGCTCTTGGAAATTTCAGCGATATTCATGCCGTAAATGACACAGATGTGGAGATCGACGACCAATCTGCCGTTTTCACTGCGCACACGAATGCCCTGATCGGCAAAATCACGGCTGTAAAAAATCGAACGGATGCCCTGGCGCGTACCGCTTTTCATCATACCGGCGACACCGTAGCATGCCGAAACAGAATTACCGATCAAGTAGGCAAAATAGTCCTGCGAAATGCGGATCGTTCCCAGGTGATTTTCGATACGGATCATAAGGTCAACACACCTTTCTGTGCACGAAACACAACATTAATCTTATGATAGCGGTGGGCATTCCACCACACATACAGCGTTATTATAACGCATTTTCAAAAAATAATCAAGAGGAAATGACAAGGTTTGGTAAAAATGATAAATGATTGACAAAAATAGGGTGGTTGACTTATAATAAAGTTTATATTAAAAGGAGTGATTATCATGGGTGACACATTGGCACAAAAGCTGATTCGTTCTCATTTGGTTTCCGGCGAGATGAACGTCGGCGAGGAAATCGGCTTGAAGATAGACCAGACGTTAACACAGGATGCTACCGGTACGATGGCATACTTGGAGTTTGAAGCGATCGGTGTTCCTCGAGTACGCACGGAACGCTCGGTTGCGTATATTGACCATAACACGCTGCAGACCGGTTTTGAAAATGCGGATGATCACCGCTATATTCAAACGGTATGCAACAAGCACGGCATCTATTTTTCACGTCCCGGTAACGGCATCTGCCACCAGGTGCATTTGGAACGATTCGGCATCCCCGGGAAAACGCTCATCGGCTCCGACAGTCATACACCCACCGGCGGCGGTATCGGTATGCTTGCCTTTGGTGCCGGCGGATTGGACGTTGCTGTGGCAATGGGCGGAGGTGCGTATTACATCACCATGCCGAAAATGGTGCGTGTCAATTTGCACGGCCGACTGCAGCCGTGGGTTGCAGCGAAGGACGTGATTCTGGAAGTCCTGCGCCGTATGAGCGTCAAGGGCGGTGTCGGTAAGATCGTGGAATACGGCGGCGACGGCGTCGCAACGCTGTCCGTTCCCGAGCGTGCGACCATTACCAATATGGGCGCCGAGCTTGGTGCGTCCACGTCGATCTTCCCCTCGGACGACGTCACCCGCGCGTTTATGAAGGCCCAGGGTCGTGAGGCGGATTGGGTGCCGCTGGCCCCCGATGCCGATGCGGTGTATGACGAAGTGATCGATATTGATCTGTCGGCGTTGGAGCCGCTTGCGGCGTGCCCGCACTCTCCCGATGCTGTGCGTCCTGTCTCGGAGATCGCCGGTATTACGGTGGATCAGTGCTGCATTGGCTCCTGCACCAACTCGTCGTTAATGGATCTGCTGAAGGTAGCGGCGATCCTGAAAGGAAAAACAGTGCATCCGCACGTTAGCCTGTCGATCGCTCCCGGCTCCAAGCAGGTGTATACCATGCTGGCGGAAAACGGCGCGTTGGCGGATCTGATTGCAGCCGGTGCCCGTATTTTGGAGTGTGCTTGCGGTCCGTGCATCGGTATGGGACAGTCGCCCAACTCCGGCGGTGTGTCGCTGCGCACGTTTAACCGCAACTTTGAAGGACGCTCCGGCACCGCCGACGGTCAGGTCTATTTGGTCAGCCCGGAGGTGGCGGCCGTATCGGCACTTACCGGCGTTTTGACCGATCCCCGTACCTTTGGTGAGCCGGTCTCGGTAACGATGCCCGAGAGCTTCCGTATTGACGATAATATGATCATTCCTCCGGTAGCGGCAGAGGATATGGACCGTGTAACTGTTGAACGCGGTCCGAACATCAAGCCGTTCCCGCAGACCCGTCCGTTGGATGAGACGGTAGCAGCCAAGGTGTTGCTTAAGGTGGGCGATAACATCACCACCGATCACATTATGCCGGCAGGCGCTAAGATTTTGCCGCTGCGTTCGAATATTCCCGCCATTTCGGAGCATTGCTTCGTGCGGTGCGACGTCGATTTCCCCTCCCGCTGTCACCGTGAGGGCGCCGGTATCATCATCGGTGGCTCCAACTACGGTCAGGGCAGCTCGAGAGAGCATGCGGCGTTGGCACCGTTGTATCTCGGCATCCGTGCGGTGGTGGCGAAGTCCTTTGCCCGTATTCACGCTGCTAACCTGATCAATGCGGGAATTCTGCCGCTTACCTTCGAAAACGAAGCCGATTACGATCGTATTTCGCTGTATGACGAGCTGGTCCTGCCGCAGGTGCGTGAGCGCATTCAAAACGGTGAGGCACTGGTGCTGGAAAACAAGACGACCGGCGAATCTTATGCGGTGCGCACCGGTTTCTCCGAGCGCCAGATCGCCGTGCTTCTTGCGGGCGGATTGTTGGATTATACCCGTGAAAACGGATAATTCTGTTTATATCGAATCAACAAGGGAGGGAGAACCCGTGCAGCGAGTTCGTATTGCGGATATGACGATCGAGATGACCAATGCGGACGTGGAGTTTTTTACTCACCGCCTGCAGGCCTATCGTGACGACAGTGTTGGTTCTCCCGATTTGCGGATCACCTTTGAAATGCCGGAATCGATCCCGTATCCGGAAGGTCCGACCACGGTGTGCAACGAGCGGTTGAAGGTGACGGAGCTTGCTGACGGCCGTCGGTGCCGTGGTTTGTACGGCAGCAAGAGTGGACGGCTGCTGCAAACGATCACTTGTACGAGGGATTATGCAGAGGCGGAGATCCGTGTTCCGATCAATCGTGCACATCCCCGATTGACGTTGACTGATTTTGAGTATATGTTCACCGGCCTGGTATTTTCCGATCGGTTGACGTATTTGGGAGGTTTGGTGCTGCACGGTTCTTCGTTGGCATTCGACGGCGACGGCGTTATTTTTTCGGCGCCCTCCGGCACGGGAAAGTCGACTCACGCCGGGCTGTGGCGTGAGAAGTACGGCGACCGTGTCGTGGTACTCAACGATGATAAGCCGGCGATCCGTTTTGATGAAGCGGGTGAACCGCTGGTCTACGGCACACCGTGGAGCGGCAAAACGGAACTGAATAACAACGTCAGTGCGCCGTTGCGTGGTATCGTGTTTTTACAGCGCGGGGAGGAGAATGCCATACGGCAGTTATCCATGACCGAAGCACTGCTGTATATGAATCGGGAGCTGGCACTGCCGTATCACGATGCCGCATTGGGGGAGCAGCTGTTGGATACAGCGATGCGCCTCCTTCAGGCAGTTCCTGCATATTTGTTGACCTGCACTATCAGTGAAGATGCGGTGGAATTGGTCCGCAGCACGCTGAAGCTTGGAAAGGAATGAGTGCAACCATGAAGATCAAAGAAGGATTTGTACTTCGAAATATCTGCGGCGAATACGTGGTCGTAGCTGTTGGCCGGCAGACGTTGGATTTCAAAGGTCTGATCAAGCTGAACGAGACGGGAGCTTTCTTGTGGGAGCATCTGAAGAACGATTGCACCGCCGAGGAACTGCTTGCGGCGCTTCGTGCGGAATATGATGTGGATGAGGATACCGCCAGAGCGGATATTCAGGCGTTTGAGGAGTCGCTTCGTGCGGCGGATCTGCTCGGATGAAGGCGAATGAGACGCAGGTGGCAATGGCTGATCTGCTGCCTATGATCGAGGACTCCTTCCGCCAAGGGCTGACGGTAACGCTGGGAGTGACCGGTAACAGTATGCTGCCGCTGTTTCGCCATAAGCGGGACAGTGTCATCCTGTCACCGTGTGATCCGCTGTCGCTCAAGCGTGGCGACGTGCCGCTGTATCGGCGGCCTGACGGCAAGTTTGTTCTGCACAGGATCCTGCACGCCAAAAAGGACACGTATACACTGGCGGGTGATGCCCAGCACGAGTTGGAGATCGGTTTGCCAAAATCCTGCGTGTTGGCAGTGATGACCGGGTTTATCCGCAAAGGGAAAACCGTCAGCTGCCGCAACGTATGGTATCGTATGTACAGCGCTTGCTGGATGCTGCTGCGTCCGGTGCGACCCTATCTGTTTCGGGTAGCATCCCGTCTGCGGAGGAGGAAAAAACGTGAAGCGTAACACGACAGCGGGGAAATGGCTTTATAAGCACACCCGGCGTCAACTGCCGGGTGTGTTGTTGCTGTCTGTTCTCAGCGCCGTGACAGCGCTGGCTTATTTGTGGTTGGCGCTTTTGTCCAAGGATCTCCTGGAGGCAGCGCAGTCCCTGCTGCAAAGCGGCACGAACGGTACGGTATGGGACGCTTTGCGTCAGCCCTCGTTGTATGTGCCGGCACTGACGGTAGTCTGCGTTGTGTTAGCACAGATCGTGTTACATATCGTAACCAGTCGCCTTAAAGTATATGCGGCCGGAAAAATGGAAATGCGTTTACGTGAGCAGGTGTTTTCCTCGTTGCTGCGTGCGGATTACACAGCTGTGCACGACTATCACTCGGGCGAACTGATCACACGCTTGACCAGCGATGTTACCGTGGTATCGCAGGGCGTAACGGGACTTATCCCGACGGCGGTGTCGCTGATAGCCCGTCTGGCAGGCGGTATGGTCTTGCTCATCGTATTGGCCCCGAGCTTATCTTTGATCCTGATCGGTATCGGTGTGCTGGTTTTCATTGGAAGCCGCTTCTACGGTGTCCGCATGAAGCGTCTCCACAAGCAATGCCAGGAGGCATACGGCAGGACACGCTCCTTTATGCAGGAAGCGTTTTCACACCTGCTTTCCGTTAAGGCGTTCACCGTGGAGGCATCGGTGGAGCAGCAGCTGGACGAGCACCAAGCCGAGCATTTCCGCTTAAAGCTGCGCCGTAATTTGGTGCAGGTGCTGGGAAGTACGGCGATCTATGCCGTTATGACGGTCGCTTACTATACGATGCTGTTATGGTGTGTGTTTGGGTTGGCTGTCGGCACGGTCACGGTGGGAACGCTTGCGGCGTTGATCCAGGTGTTTGAACAGCTGCAGGGGCCGTTGCGCAGCGCATCGGGACTGCTGTCTCAGTATTATGCCGTCGTGGCCTCTGCTGAACGGTTGCAGCAGGTGGATAACGTAACGCCAGAGGCCGAGACGGAGCAGTCCGTCGAGCGTGCCGGTGAGAGCTTTTCCCGCCTGGTGCTGTCGGATGTTTGCTTTTCCTATGACGAAGCGACGCCGGTGCTAAACGGTGTCAGCCTTACGGTGGCACGTGGCGAATGCGTGGCACTGATCGGCGCATCGGGTATTGGTAAGAGTACGCTGATGAAGCTGATTTTGGCGATGTATCCCTGTACGGAAGGCTCGATCACGCTGGAGGGGGAGACCTCGCTTGCGGTGAATGCATCGTGCCGTCGACTAATGGCGTACGTGCCGCAGGGAAACACGCTCATCTCGGGCACCTTGCGCCAGAATATTGCGTTTTTCCGTGACGTCCCCGAAGAAGACCTTGCCGAAGTGATCCGCCTGGCCTGCCTGGAGGAGTTCGTGGCTTCGTTGCCCAACGGCTTGGAGACGCCGATCGGCGAAAACGGGTTTGGCGTTTCGGAGGGACAAGCACAGCGTATCGGCATTGCCCGTGCCCTGTTGCATGATGCGCCGCTCTTGCTTCTCGACGAATGCACGTCGGCGTTGGACGTTCAAACCGAGGAGCATCTGCTGGACAATCTGCGTGGGTTGCGCAATAAAGCGGTGCTGCTGATTTCTCACAAGGATACGACGGTTTCCGGCAGTGATCGGGTCTATCGGTTGGTGAACGGCACGCTGGAAACGGTGTAAAAACCAACAAAAAACGAGAAAAAACGGGCGTTTTTTCAAAATTCTCGCCGCAGTAGAGAGGACTTTCCCCCTTCTCTACTGCGGCGCTTGTTTTGTGGAGAACGATAGACAGGGAAAGAGAGTGCAAATTGGGAGCAGGCGTGCTATACTAAAAGGCAGTGATAGAACCGCCGAGCAGGCGGTCAAGGAGGAAATAACATGAGTGAGTACATTTTGAGTTGCTGTTCGACGGCGGATTTGAAGAAGTCTCATTTTGAGGAGCGAAACATCCGTTACATCTGCTTCCATTACTCATTGGACGGCAAGGAATATCCGGACGACCTGGGCGAGACGATCGCATTCCCGGACTTTTACCGCATGATGGAGGAGGGTGCCGAAACCAGCACGTCGCAGGTGAACATTTCCGAGTATCTGGAGTATTTCAGTGCATTGCTGGCCGAGGGTAAGGACGTGCTGCATCTGGCGTTATCCTCCGGTATTTCCGGCTCGGTCAACTCCGCACGCAATGCGGCGGCGATCGCTGCAGAGCGTTATCCGGAACGCAAGATCTACGTGGTCGATTCGCTGGCTGCTTCGTCGGGCTTTGGCCTGCTGATGGATAAGCTGGCAGATATGCGTGACGAAGGGAAATCCATTGACGAAGTGCGTGATTGGGCAGAGGCCAACAAAAACAACCTGCATCACTGGTTCTTCTCCACCGACCTGACGTTCTTTGTCAAGGGCGGCCGTATTTCCAAGGCGGCAGGTTGGTTTGGCGGCTTGCTCAGCATTTGCCCGCTGTTGAACGTCAACGATAAGGGACAGCTCGTGCCTCGCAGCAAGATTCGTGGAAAGAAACAGGTCATCACCGCTATCTACGAGAAGATGGTGGAGCACGCAGAGAATGGTAAGGCGTATGACGGCAAGTGTTTCATGTCTCACTCTGCTTGTTATGAAGATGCCCGTGCGGTTGCGGATCTGATTGAAGCGGCGTTCCCGAATTTGAAGGGCAAGGTTGTGATCAACGATATCGGCACGACGATTGGCAGCCATACCGGTCCCGGTACGGTGGCGTTGTTCTTCTGGGGTGACACGCGTACGGCGTAAATGAAGCAATAAAAAAGAAGCAAGCTGTTCAGCTTGCTTCTTTTTTTATTTGTTTTGTGCTTTTTCTAATCGCCGCTGGGTGATGTAGTTGACGCCGATGCCGCCGATCAGGATCATGACCATACCGACGTAGTGATACCAGTGCAGGATATCCTCATTCACCAGCACGCCGAGGATAATCGAGGTGATGGTGCTGAAGCCGCCGAGTGCGGATACGGATGACGCCTGAATGCGAGATAGGGCGTAGTTGTTCATCAGCGTTGCCACGATGGAGGACAGGATGCTAAGGAACAAAAAGCCGAGGAGGTTATCCCAACTGAACAGCGGCGCAAAGTATGAGGTGATGGTGCCGGCGGAAAGATGTCGTACAACATTGATACTGTTAAACACCACCGCACCGACCATAGTGGTGAAAAAGGTGATCTCCACCGCAGAGAATCGACTTGTGGATTTGCGAGAGCAGATCATAAACAGGGCACCGGATATGTATGCCAACGCCAGGAAGGCGATACCCCACACGCTGTTGGATTGGCCACTGTCATTTCCTGTAAGTATGGTGACCAATATAACGCCGGTGATGCTTATCAGCATCAATATTTTTTGCATTAGCGTGGTACGTTCGTGCAGAAAAATCGTTTCGCACAAGATGATTACTACCGGGATGAGGGCAGACATAATGCCGGCGAGCGAGGTAGTCGTTTGACCGATGCCGATCGTCTCGAACAGGAAGTAAAAAACCGGCTCAAAGATTGCCGTGATAGCCAGGATCTTCAGCGATTTTCCACGGAAATTGATGTGGATGGCACCGGTGAGAGCCAGCACCGAGAAGGCGATCGCCGATATGAGAAAACGCAGAGCCAAAACATCCATAACGTCCGTACTTTTCAGCAAGGCACCGGTAAACAGAATGGAAGAACCGTATATGATGGATTTACAGACAGCCATCAGATAGGGAAGAGAGCTTTTGACTTTCATAATGTGACCCCCATTGCAATGTAACGGAAACAAGTATAGCACACCGCTAAAAAAAAGCAAGAGTTTTGCGAAAAATGACTTGACGCCGTGGTGCTTGGGAGGCTACAATAATGACGAAAGAAAACGGTGTGTCGTTACCGAAAAACGGCAAATGAGGAGTACCTCAGCGGGAAGGAGAATATCATGGCAGAATATCCCGAAATTTTGAAAACGTTGGACGGAGCAGAGGTCACCACCAAAGACGTGTGGGAAGGCAAGCGCCGTGGAGAGATCATGGATCTGTTTCAGGATCACGTTTACGGACGCCGCCCCTGTGAGGCGCCGGAAGGATTGCATTTTTCGCTGGGCTATCAGCGTCAGAATTATCAAGGCCACCGCTTGATGTATAAGCAGCTGTGGGTAAAGTTCCCGGGCTATGCCTTCCGCATCAATGCGTTTATTCCGTATTCGGATAAGCCGGTGCCGGCGTTCGTGTACAATATGCACGATTTCCAAATGGAGGCGTCCTGTGTCGTCAAGGATCTTAACACGGCATATGTGCCGATTCTTGATATCGTCGGCCGTGGCTATGCGGTATTTATCACCTACAACAGTGAGATTTATCCCGATCTGGAGGCACAGGGTCAGTACGATTGCGGCATTTTTGGTCAGCTCGGTCCCAAGCCTGCCGACCGCAAAGGCAACGACTGGGCGTCGATTGCGGCGTGGTCATGGGCGATGTCCCGTGTGATGGACTATATCGAGACCGATCCCATGATTGACAGCGCCCGTGTGGCGACTATCGGCCATTCCCGTGCCGGTAAGACGGCGCTGTGGGCGGCGGCAATGGACCGGCGCTTTTCCATGGCATTCTCCAACAACTCCGGTTGTATGGGCGCAGCGGTTCTCCGTGGCAAAGAGGGCGAGCATATCAAGGATATTCTCGTTACCGACTGGTTCTGCGAAAACTTTACGCAGTACAAGGATAACGAAGAAGCGCTGCCGGTGGATCAGCATATGCTGATCGCTGCCATGGCCCCCCGTCCGGTGTACGTGGCGAGCAGCTCGCTGGATAGCTGGGCTGATCCCAAGCACGAGCGGTTGGCCTGCCGTTTGGCGAGCGAGGTGTACGAGAAGATCTACGGTATGACCGGCGTCGTTCTGCCGGAGGAGGGTGAGGTCAAGATCGACACGCCCTATCAGGAAGGCAACATCGGCTATCACGTCAAGACCGGTCCGCACGGTATTACACCGGTTGACTGGAACTACTATATGGATTTCCGTGATAAGAAAAACGTGTAAGCAGGCATAAGAAAACCGCCTCCGAGTACTCGGAGGCGGTTGTTTTTTACGGGTTGGCGACACGTGCCAAAAATGCTTGGGTTCGTTCGTGCTGAGGATTGATAAGCACCTCTTCGGGGGTACCTTCCTCCACGATCAGACCGTCATCCATAAAGATGACGTGGTCGGAGACCTCACGGGCGAATTGCATTTCATGCGTGACGATGACCATTGTCATATTCTTATCCGCCAGTTGACGGATGACTCGCAGGATCTCGCCGGTCAGCTCGGGATCCAGTGCAGACGTAGGCTCGTCAAAGAACAGGATCTCCGGATCCAGTGCCAGCGCACGGGCGATAGCCACACGCTGCTGCTGCCCGCCGGATAGCTGACAAGGATACGAATCGTACTTGGCGGACAAGCCGACCTGATCCAGCAGTTCCTTACCCCGTGCCTCGATCTCTGCAAGGATCGCTTTGTGGTTTGCCTTGTAATCGGGGCGCTCCTTCGCCTGCAAGCGAGGTGCCAGACAGACGTTCTCCAACGCCGTGTACTGGGGGAAGAGGTTGAAGTTTTGGAACACCAAGCCGAAGTGGAGGCGATTTTGACGGATCTGCTTATCGCTCAACACGTGCTTATCACTGCTGTCAAAGATTGTCTTGTCTGCCACGCTGATCGTGCCGTTATCGGCGGTTTCCAGGAAGGTCAGACAACGAAGCAGGGTGGTCTTTCCGCTGCCGGAAGAACCGATGATCGACAGCACGTCGCCCTTTTCCAAAGAAAAGCTGATACCTTTGAGAACCACGGTTTTGCCGAAGCTCTTTTTAATATCTTTTACTTCTAATACTGCCATACCTTAACTCCTGAAATAACTCAGCTTCTTTTCTACTCTGCCGAGGACGATCGTCAGAATGCCTACGAACAGTAGATAGAAAACACCGGTATAGAACAACGGCCAGATCATTGCCTTGGTTGCGGCCAGCTCTTTAGCATTTTTGATGATCTCACACACCATAATGCAGTTTGCCAATGCCGTGTCTTTGATCAGCGTAATGATCTCGTTGGACATCGGCGGTACGATCCGCTTGACGACCTGCTTGAGGACAATATTACGGAACACCTGCGATTTGGTAAGACCAAGCACGTAGCCGGCTTCGTACTGTCCGCGGGGGATGCTTTCGATGCCGCCGCGGTAGATTTCCGAAAAGTAGCAGGCGTAGTTGATGATGAAGGCGATCATAACCGCTACCATACGTCCGGCGTCGGCAATGCCATAGTTGATAAACATGTAACGATCCACAGAGCTGAAGATCGGCGTATCAAACACCAGGCCGGGCACATAGTAGATGATAAAGATCTGAAGCATCAGCGGTATGCCGCGCACGATCCAAACCACAACTTTTGATACTACCTGAAGCGGCTTCCACCTGCTCATGGAGCAAAAGGCGATAGGAAGACCAAGCGGTGCACCGCAAAGCAGTGTCACCGCAAAGATCAACAACGATATGGTGAAGCCGTCAAGTAGGAATTGTGTTACTTCCCAAAATGACATAGGTCAAACTCTCCGATAGTAATTACTTCTTCTGATCAGAAAAATCAGTGATAGCCGTGGTCTCCACACCATACTTCTTGGCGAGCTTCTCAATGGTGCCGTCAGCAGCCAGCTTTTCGAGCTGCTCGTTGACCTTGGCGGTCAGCTCGCTGCCCTTCTTGAAGCCGATAGCGTAGTACTCAACTTCGCTGGACAGTGCATCGATGATCACGATATTGGCGTAGTCGCCCTTGCCTGCGTAGGACTTAGCCAGCTGTGCATCCAGAACTGCGAAATCAGCAGTGCCGGCGTTGACTTCCATCAGGCAATCGGTCTGCTTCAGGAAGCCCTTGACATTGACACCTTCAAAGGTCTTGGCGTAGGTCTCGCCGGCGGAACCGGGTTGCACAGCAGCCAGCTTGCCGTTCAGATCGGCAGCAGAGGCGATGCCGGAGTCGGCCTTGGCAACGATGACCTGACGGTTTTCCATGTAGTTGTAGGAGAAGTCTACCTTGTCGGCACGCATGATGCCGTCATCGTCGGCGGTGTTGGAGGTGAAGCCGTTCCAGACGCAGTCAATGGTGTTGGAGTCCAGATCGGTGTACTTGCTGGCCCAGTCGATCTCCTGGAAGATGACATCATAGCCCAGCTTCTCGAACACGGCCTTGGCCAGGTCGGTGTCGTAGCCGATGAGGTTGTTGTTCTCGTCGAAGTAGTTCATGGGCTCGTAGATAGTGTAGCCTACAACGACAGTGGGCTTCTTAGCTTCTTCGGTGGTACCAGCGTTACCGGCGCTCTGGCAAGCTGCCAGGCATGCGGCCATCATCAGGACAGCCAGGATCATTGCAATAAACTTTTTCATAATTTTTCTCTCCTTTTCATTTGTACCCGGGGTTGCCGGGGTGGTTTGGATGTTTGGATTATACTTCACCAAACTAAAGTTGTAAAGTACTTTTTGCACAATTTTACCAACTTTGTCATT
>JAZQSX010000064.1:0-3579 GCA_045630285.1 Acutalibacteraceae bacterium
CGTCATACTCCTCGGTCCCTACCCAGTAGAAACGCACCACGGCAAACTTATCCACGGTGAATTCATAGGTATTTTCTATATTTTCTCCACTGGAACTATCAAAAGGAACGGCCATACCCTCTCTAAGAAGTTCCTCGGAGCCGTCGCTTTTTACAAGGCAAGCCTTGATGGTTGCGGTTTCCCAGCCATCACCGTAATAGTCGGTGAGTACAAGGGTAATATTCGTGGTTGCTTCCTCCGCAAAGGCGGTGACCGACAGGCTCAGCATCAGTGCGATGGCGAGAAGCAAAGCAAATACTTTTTTCACAGGTTTATTCCCTCCTTTACTAATTAGCCGCCGGTGATGCTAAAACAATAATCGTAACCAGCAATAATCTCGTCAGTTAACGAAACGTATGCATAAGTTTGTCTATCACTACTAATAGCCCAATGCTCATTTGGTCCGACAACATCGACGTCAACCCAATGAAGCGGATATACAATATAACCGTCTACGTTGTACGCAGATTCAACCCATTCGCCCCAAGTCATACCAGCTTCAGCCTGCAGGTTTTGGGTAAGACCGGGAACCCATTCCGCAATCCCAATCGTATCCAAAGTAAAGTTGATGAGCGGCACATCCTTCACAGCAATGGTAAAGGTAGCGGAGCCGGTGTAATCACCTGCGAACTGTGCAGTTTCGGGAGTAGTGAAGGTGAGGGTGGTTTCTCCCGTCTTGCCATCATCGGGGTTGACGGTGAGGACGGTGTCGCCCTCATTCACCGTGGTCTCACCGTTTTTCACGGTGTAATCGAGCTCTGCACCCTGCGGTGTGGCGACGGTAAAGCCGTTTGCGTTGGTAAGTGCTACTTCCACCTGCTTACCCTTGGGAACAACAACGTTCTCTGCCTTAATGGTGGCAGTTTCGCCAAGCGCAACCGTCGCAGGAATGGTAACGGTGTAGGTGGGCGCTACCTCGTAGGTAACGGTGGTGGTTTGTGTTTCGGGTTCGAGTTCAGCAGGTGCGATTTTGACATACTTGCTATGGTAAGTACTCGTTGTAGGTGAGGTGACGAGTTCACCGGGGGCAGCCTCACCTGCGTAAACGTCAAAGTCGCCGGTGAGGTTGGGCATCAACGGGACTGGATTTCCCTCGTCATCCGTCGTGCACAATGCCAATTCACCACCTGTGGCTGTAACTGTGCTGCTGCCGCTTACAGACATACTGCCCACCACAGCGATACCGAAATTGGCACCTGTGGCTGTAACTGTGCTGCTGCCGCTCACAGACATATCGCCCATCGCAGCGATACCGAAATTGGCACCTGTGGCTGTAACTGTGCTGCTGCCGCTCACAGACATATCGCCACCAATCACAGCGATAGCGAAATTGGTGCTTGTGGCTGTAACTGTGGAATTACGAATCGTCAGGCTGTCGTTAGCCGCGATACCCTCTTCTGCAACAGTCACTTCGCTGTCGACGATTTCAAGGGCGCCAGAGGACCCAATAAAACTGCATTTTCCCTCTGCGGTTGTTATTGTGCTTTCTGTTATCGTAAGCTTTTCATCAGCACCAATACCGCCGTAGTCAGCGTTGAGGTTAATTGTGCTGGAAGAAATATTAAACTTTTCACGAGCATGAATAGAACCTCCTGACCCATTATCACCAGTATTCACAATGCTGCCGGTAATAGATAAGTTACCGGTAGCATTCATATCTTTTGCTGTTATTGTCGCATTACTTATTGTCATGTCGCCTGCCAATATATTATTACTGAGGCTGGTGACTGTAAGGGTATCCGTATCTTTATCATTGCCTTGAATTGTCAAACCGGCTACCCAAATTCCCACATCGGTGCAGTTCAGAGTGTTGCTGCCCACAAGATTGACGATAAGGTCGTTTTTGGTATAGATTGCGGCGGACGAATAGTTATCATACTTATATCCCTCACCCGTGTAGCTGAAGTCATCCAGCGTGAGGGTGTTGGTGGCGGGGTCATAGGTAGCTGTGCCGGTAGCAACGGTGGCATTTGCCGCCTGATTGATGGCTGTAACAAGGTCGTCCTTGTTGGCATCGGTAACCTGCACGCCGCCGACCCAAAGCTCGTAGGGCTCCGCCGCAAAGGCGGTGACCGACAGGCTCAGCATCAATGCGATGGCGATCAGTATTGATAAGAGTCTTTTCATAATCCTTCCTCCTTATTCAGTATCTTCAGCGGTGTTCACCGCAATGGTAAAGGTAAGTGTTCCGGTGTAAGTACCGGAGTATTTGGCTTCCTCGGACACCTCGACCTTGTAGGACTTGGTATCGGACACCGGTGCGGCAGGATCGCCGTTTCCGGTTACTGCCAGAGCAACCGCGCCGTCGGTTAGACCACCCAAGGTGTAACCAAGCTCTGTGCCCGCTGCGTTTTTAAGAGTGAAGTCACTGTGGACGGTAACGGTCAAGACTTCGGTGTCATAGAGCACCACACCGTCGGCAGAAATCGTGAGTTCTTCACCCGCATTTACTGTGGCAGGAATGGTGACAACATAGGTCGGTGCAACCAAGGTTGCACTACAGCCGTAATCGCAGATATGATCCTTGTTGTCATCCTTATGCTCACCCAGAACGATGTCGCAGCCACCGTCACAAGCATGGTCGAAATCCGAATCGGTGTGGGCGGCCTTCTCGTTCACCGCATCACAGTTGGCGCAATCATACCAGTGGTCGGTGTTATCGTGACTCCAGGTGGAGGCAAAACTGTGAGAAAGCGCAAAAGCTTTTTCGTGATCGTCGGCAGAGAGGGTCACGGTGTAGCTCTCGGTGGGCGTATGATTTGCGAAATCATCGCTGCCCTTGAGGAAGTAATCGTAACAAATATCCTCACTTTCGCTGTCCCAGGTGGCATCCAGCAGGAAGTATTCGCCGTCGACGTACACCACATTCCACATATGGTTGACGTCACTTGAAGTGCCGAGCACCACGTCGGCTTCTTCAAGACCTGCCGCATTCAGCAGGCGCATCATCGCCAGTGCATAGCCCTGACAGACCGCCTTGCCGTCAAGGAGCGCACCGTATGCGGTGAAGCAGTTCTCGGCATTTTCGTCATAGACCACATTGTCGCAGAGGTAAGCATAGATGGCAGTTACCTTTTCAAGGTCGGTCTTGCCGGAGAGGTTCAAACCGTTCAGAACCGTTCCAATCTTTGTATCAAGCGCAATTTCCTGATCGGCAGTGAGGTAATATTCCACCGTATAGGTAATGGTGTAATAGAACTCACTGTTCTTGGTGTACTTGCTTGCCGTTGCGGCATAGCGTTTGATACCAAAGGAATTATAACGGGAGAGCTGATCCTTTGCGGTGTGGAACCAACCGGAAAGGGTTTCCTCGGTTACAAGCTCGGTGGTCTTGTAATAGAAGGTTTGTGTAGCGGTGTTCTTGTTACCAAAGCCTGCATACAGGGTATCCACAATGATATCCTTATTGGTGAGATACTCGTTCTCATCGGAAGGCGGTATGGAAGTAAAGTCACCGACGTTAAATATGCTGTCCACATTCACGGCCTGTGCCTTATCATCAATGGTCTGATCGTTTGTAAAGGTGATAGCCGTGTCGGG
>JAZQSX010000065.1:0-25585 GCA_045630285.1 Acutalibacteraceae bacterium
CATTTTAGAAAAAAAAAAACCTCCCGGAAGCTTCCGCTTCGGTACTTTTTTTCTGTTTTTGTAATTACTGCGGCACGTCGATCCACTCGCCGGGATGTTCCTGAGCTTTCATAGCTGCTTCACGGATCGCCATGACCTGCAAGGTCTCTTCGTGAGCCACCGGCACTTCACGCGTGCGGAAGAACTCCACCATCACCTTGCTGAACGGCAGGAAGAAATCCGAGTTGACAGCAAGTGAGAGACAGCCTTCGTCGTTTTTGATGTTGGTCTGGTAGGCCGTCCACGGCAACCAACCGGCAAAGCTGCCGAAACGACCGTCGGCGAACTCCACGGTGATCTGGTACCAGCCTTCGGTGCCGCTGTACAGCACCCGTTTGGCGGGTGCTTTCATCAGCATGACCATCGGCTCCAACATGTGCACGGAGTAGCCGTCGATGACGCCGCTGCCCCAGCAGCAGATAGACGCAATGTCTTCCGTTTTGATGTCGGCATATTCCTCAGCGTAGCGCAGAGACGAGGTGGAATAGCACGGCGTGCCGTTCTTTTCCGCCAACGCAAACAGACGCTTTGCCGTGGCAAGGTCGGGGGCAAAGGTTTTGTCGATAAAGGTGGGCTTTCCGGAGGCAAGAGGCAGCTGGCACAGCTCCTCGTGCATTTCGCAGTTATCGGGAGCCAACACTACCAACGCATCACTCTTTTCAACGACCTCTGCGATCGTTTCGCACAGCGTGACGCCCTGCTGTTCACACCACTGCGCACTGGTCATACCGGAGTGCGGCGAAGCGATCTTGCCGTAGGCATACGCCACTTCCATTTTTCCGTCGGAGAATTGTTTGATCCAGGCGGGATAGTTGTTGCTGTGCCACTCGTCCAGGAAGTAATCAATAAAACCGATTTTCATACTTAACCCTCCAACACGATCTCACGATGCGTTTCTGCGGAATCGTAGATCGCCTGCATCATACGGGCGGTGATGATAGCCGTGTCGATGTGGCTTGCGAGTCGCTCGCCGCTGCGGACGCACTCGATAAAACGGTTGATCTCCGTTTCAAACATGTTGGCCCCGTCAAACTCGGGTACTTCGGAGACAAGCTGACCGTCTTTAACCCCGTACAGCTTGAAATCACCGCCGTACTGCAGACGAATACCGGCCTTCTCGCCGATAAAGTCGATGTACATCTCATTTTCAAAGATGTTCTGTGCCCAGGCACCGTTGACGGTGATGGTCGGGCCGGAGGTGCGGATCATACCCGTCACCATTTCCTCCACGTCGTACGTGCCGTCGAGGATCGGAGGACCGGCCCACATATCCTTGTAAACGTAGTTGGGAATGTCACGGCCGAGCTTGGAGAACACTTCGGCGCTGACCGTCTTGGGCGTCGGGTCGCCGCAGCAATACATCACGATGTCCAGGAAATGGACGCCCCAGTCGATGAGAACGCCGCCGCCGGCAATGGCCTTGGTGGTAAACGCACCGCCGAGACCGGGGATGTTGCGGTGGCAACGGAACGAAACGTAGGTCTGGAGAATGTCGCCCAGCTCGCCGCTTTGGATGTATTCACGGATGCGGTTGACAGCACCGTTAAAGCGGTTGACGACACCAATGTTGAGAACCTTGCCGGTCTCGTGCTGAGCAGCCTGCATTTCCAGCGCTTCCTCATAAATACGGGCAGCGGGTTTTTCACACAGCACGTGCTTGCCGGCACGCAGGCAGGCAACCGAGATCTCTTTGTGAACATTATTGGGGGTGCAGACGGACACCGCCTCCACCTCGGGATCGTTCAGAATGACGTGGTAGTCGGTGATAGCGGTGCCGCAGCCGTAGTCGGCAACAGCTTTTTCCGCACGCTCGGGAATGATGTCGCAAAAGTACTTGACGACAGCGTTTTCGTTTTTAACATACGAGGGGATGTGTGCCATGTTGGCGATAGAACCGCAACCAATGACAGCAACAACGACAGGTTTCATAAGACGATCCTTCCTTTCTATTACGTTACTTTTATCATAAAACAGTTTTATCAAAAGGAACATCTCTTTTTTTATAATAATGATTGTCTTTTTTTGATCTTGTTTTTGGGAAAGAATTGACAATCGAAGAGAAATGTCGTATGATGAACGCAAAAGGCGGTGATCACGATGGAGAAGAAACGGTACCATGTTGACGTGGCGTTTATGCCGTCGCCGCTGATGCTGAATATGCTCAACGTCTATCAGATCAGCGATCTTGCCTGTTCCTACGATTATGAAGTGACAACGCACCGCCAGTGGTGTTACGAGATCTCCTGCGTGGTAGAGGGTGAAGGCGTCTTCCAGCGCAACGGGGAGGAATACACCGTCACGCCGGGTAAATTGTTCGTGTTGGGCAAGGACGACGTGCATTACGTTCGCTCCTCCAAGGTGCGTCCGCTGCGGTACATCAGCGTGGGCTTTACGTTTAACAAAAGCCATGCTGACTATCCGAAATACGCCGCCGTTGCCGAGTTTTTTGACAACGTCGAGGAGCCGATGACGGACGACCTGTATAACACCTACGAGCTGCTGTCTGCGGCGCTCAGCGAGATCACATCGCCGCAAACGCTGTCGGAGGAAATGGTTGGATCGTATTTACAGCTGGTGATCGTTAATGCGTATCGCAGCTTCCATAGCAGTGCACGGCGGCGCCACACCGATCTGGTGACACCGAGCAACACCAATCCGCTGATTTATGAGATGATCCGGTATATTGATGAAAATCTGACGTCGATGACCGCCTTGCAGCAAATGGGTGAGGTCATGGGGTACAGCTACAGCTATCTGTCCCGTCTGTTTTCCAACACCATGGGCTCGACGCTGCGCCAGTATTACACGGAGCGGCGGTTTGAAAAGGCGTGTGAATTGCTTCGTGAACCGAGACCGCTGGCAGACATTGCTGAACAGCTCGGGTTTGCGGACGCTGCCAATTTTTGCCGTGCATTCAAGAAGCAATATAAGATTTCACCCGGCGAATACCGCCGCAGAAACAGTTAAAAAAGCTCCGTGGTGTTCCACGGAGCTTTTCATATTTATTTTTTCAGTACTCGCAGGATCTCGCCCACGTATTGACGGTGAAAATCGTTTGCTTTATAATGGGAGAGGAGAGCGGGATCGGTGAACTGCTCGGGTGTGAAATCGGAGACGTGAAGCTTGCGGCACACGAGGATCAGGCGTGCCTGCTCGATGCACGGTGTCCCGTCATCGTAAAACACGGACAGCCCACTTTCGGAGAACTTGTCGCCGTCACGCCCCGAGTGTGAGCCGCAGTAGCGGAGCGCCGGACGGTATTCTTCGGGGAGAAAGGACAGCGAGTAGGTATCCGCTTGCTCCATGAATTGATAGGTGTATCGTTGGGGGCGCACAAAGGAAAATGCGACCGGCAGATTCCATAATACACCGACACCGCCCCAACTGGCGGTCATCGTATTGCAAGCGGTGCCGTCGCCGGCAGTGATCAGCATCCATTCGTCGCCGATGAGCGAAAAAGGATTGTCGGTCAGTGTTTTGGGGTCTACGGCAGAAAACGTATTCACAGCGCATCGCTCCTTTGAGATGTTCTTGAAGATAGTATAGCATATGATGCGGAGTTTGGAAAGATTTTTCAAAATTCAAAGACTGTTCAAACACCGTGCAAAAAATCTGGTACACTGTATAGGGTAACAACAAGGAGGTGCTCCGTATGGAAGCGATTAAAATTATGGTCGTCGACGACGACAGCAACATTGGCGAACTGTTGCGTCTGTATTTGGGAAAAGAAGGCTATGAGCCGGTGGTCGTGACCGACGGCGAGCAGGCGGTAGAGCGATTCGACGTGGTAAAGCCGGATCTTATCCTGCTGGACGTGATGATGCCCAAGTTGGACGGCTGGCAAGTATGCCGCAAGATCCGAACGAAGTCGCAGTGTCCCATTATTATGCTGACCGCCAAGGGTGAGCTGTTCGACAAGGTACTGGGCCTCGAGCTTGGGGCAGATGACTACATCGTGAAGCCGTTTGAGACGAAAGAGGTCATTGCTCGTGTCAAAGCGGTGCTGCGTCGTGCCGGTATTCGGCAGGGCGACAAGGAAAAAGAGGTTTCCTACGACAATTTGTACATCAATATGGAAAACTACGAGCTGCGTGTCGGCGGCAAGCAGGTCGATACGCCGCCGAAAGAAATGGAGCTGATCTATCATCTGGCAAGCAATCCCAACCGTGTCTACACGCGGGATCAGCTGCTGGATGAGGTGTGGGGCTTTGAATACTACGGCGATAGCCGCACGGTGGACGTGCATATCAAGCGGTTGCGTGAAAAGTTGGAAGGCGTATCCGAGCAGTGGACGCTGAAAACCGTATGGGGTGTGGGGTATAAATTTGAAGTCAAACAAGACGCTCTTTAAGAGCATTTTTTCAAAATATTTTACAGCCACCGCCGTGTTGCTTTCACTGGCGTTCGTGTTGATTGCCGTGATCCAGGTGGTGTTTGCACGGCGGTATTGGATTGAGGAAAAGCGTGTGGTGCTGGAGGACCAAGCGCAGAATGTGTCTGCCTTCATTTCCGAAAATGTTATCGAGGTACAACCGGGCGATTACCACATTCCCGAAACGTTGCCGCCGGCACTGGGCCATTTGGCGGGTGCGGTCAACAGCAACGTGCTGGTTGTCGACAACGATTTTCGTGTGCTGTTCTGCTCTCACCAGTCGTGTCATCACCGTGGCAGGATCCTTGACAAAACGATCGGTCACAGCCTTGAGAAGGGCGACTTTTTTGAGGTCAGCCGCTTGGGTGGGCTGTACAGCGAAGGACAGTATACCGCCGGCGAGTTGATTACAAGCACCGACGGCGAGCGAATCGGGTACGTGCTGGTTTCGTCCTCGGCGGCAGCGCTCAGCGAGTACGTGCTGGACAACCTGAAGACCTACGCCTTGTCCGGTATTGCGGTGCTGATCGTAGCATTTATCGTGCTGTACGTGATTACCTACCGGCTGGTGCGCCCGTTGCGTCAAATGGCGGCGATCACACGGCGCTTCAGTCAGGGTGATTTTTCGGGACGTGTCAAGGTGCGGGGCGCTGATGAGGTAGCGGAGCTGGCGAGCGCACTGAACGGTATGGCGGTCTCGCTGTCGTCGATCGAGGATATGCGGCGCAGCTTTATCGCCAACGTGTCCCACGAATTGAAGACGCCCATGACGACCATTTCTGGGTTTATCGACGGCATTCTGGATGGTACGGTACCGGCGGAAAAGCGGAGCGATTACTTGCGGATCGTGTCGGAAGAGACGAAACGGTTGTCCCGTTTGGTGGGTAGTATGCTGAATCTGTCGAGAATTGACAGCGGCCAGTTGAAAATCAATCCGGTGTCGTTTGATTTGACGGCGAGCACCTGCGAGGTGCTACTGTCGTTTGAACAGCGTATTGATAAAAAGCGGCTGATGATCGCAGGCTTGGATCAGTGCGGCCCGCAAATGGTGTTTGCCGACTATGATCTGCTGCAGCAGGTAACCTACAATTTGCTGGATAATGCGGTGAAGTTCACCGATGAGGGCGGTACGATCACCATCTCGGTGTCACGGGTGGCCGATAATGCGGTGTTCACCATTCGGAATACCGGTGCCGGCATTCCGCCGTCGGAGATGCCGCATATTTTCGAGCGGTTTTACAAGAGTGACCGTTCGCGGGGCTTGGACAAGAGCGGAACCGGTCTAGGTCTGTATATTGTCAAAACGGTGATCGATCTGCACGGCGGCGACATTACGGTGCGTTCGATTGAGGGCGAGTATTGTGAGTTTGTGTACCGACTCCCTGCCGTACCGCCGTCTTCACAAAAAAAGTAAAAAATGTTCAACAAATTGACACAAAACAACGGTATACTAATATTCACGATCATGAAAGGCGTGATACGGAATGGATCAGTGGAATGGTTATCCGACGGGCGGTCAACAGCCGAATCCGTACGGTTGGAATCAACAGCCGCAAACGCAGCCTCCTAAGAAAAACGGGAGCGGTGCCGTGGTGGGGATCATCATCGGCGTGGTTTGCGCAGTTATTCTTGTGGCAATGGCAGGATTGTGGTTTGGCGCCCAGAATTTGAAAGAACCGAGCGACCCCGAAACGGCAACCACGACTCAGGCGGATCAAACGACCCCGACGACGAGCCGGCGCAATCCGGAGGATATGCCGACGCTCACGATCCCGGAGGTGAATGAGGTGCTGGAGGGACTGTCGACCCGACAGATCGTCAGCGACAACCTGGACAGCACGGTGTTGCTCACCATTTACACCGCCTCCTCGGGTGGTTCGTTTGGTCAAAACAGCTCGCAGAAGGGAGCAGTGGGTGTCGCCAGCGGATTTGTGCTGTCGGCGGACGGATATATTGCCACCAACTGGCATTGCGTCGTTGATGAAAACACGAATCAACCGTATGCCCGTGTCGATGTCACGATGTACGACGGCACGGTATATAAGGACGCCGAGCTGATCGGCGCCGATTCCTCGACTGACCTGGCGGTCATCAAAGTGGATGCGACGGGGCTGAAAGCGGCAACGCTCGGCAATTCGGATGCGCTCCAGCTGGGCGATCGAGTGGTAGCGCTCGGCAACGCCGGTGGACTGGGCTTCTCCGCTACCGAAGGTATTTTGTCCGGCATGGCACGTGACGTGTATGAGGATACCGGTTACGCTATCAAGTGCTTTCAGGTGGATGCGGCGATCAACCCCGGTAATTCCGGCGGTCCGCTGTTTAATGCGGCAGGACAGGTTGTTGCCGTCAACTCCGCCAAAATTACTGCCAAGGGCTATGAAGGTCTTGGTTTTTCGATTCCGATCAACGAAGCGGTCAAAATTTTTGACGAGTTGATGAAAAACGGTTATGTTACGGGCCGTGTGGCACTTGGCATCACCGGGCAGAGATTTGATAACGGAGACTATGCCGGCTTCCTCATTTACACCGTGGAGGAAGGCTCTTCGCTGGAAAATACAGCGGTGCAGCCGGGTGATCTGATCACGGCGGTCGGTAACATGAAGGTTGTTGACTATGCAACGCTGCGTTTGGCACTGGCGAAGCACAAGGTCGGCGATACGGTAACGCTTACGCTGTTGCGTGCCACGAACCGACGTGTGGAAAGCTTTGAGGTACAGGTCGTGCTTGCCGAAGCGAAAGAATAACGCCAAAACCGCCCAATCGGGCGGTTTTGATTTTGTGAAAAGATCGAACTTGACAGCGGGCGATTCATTCGCTATAATAGGTCTGTTAGATTGCTCAAAGAGCAACAAGAACGGGGGACTGATGTTATGACAAAGCAAACTGTCATTACCGACGAAGGCTTGAAACGTCTGGAAAATGAACTGGACGAACTGAAAACTATAAAACGTAAAGAAGTCGCTGAAAAAATCAAGGTTGCTCTTTCGTTTGGTGACCTTTCGGAAAACAGCGAATACGATGAAGCGAAAAACGAGCAGGCAATTATCGAAGGCCGTATCGCCGAGATCGAGAATCAACTGAAGAACGTCCGCGTGCTGGACGAGACCGAGATCGGCACCGAAAACGTGCACATCGGCTCCACCGTCACCGTGCGTGAAAAGGGCAAGAAAAAGTCTGCCACCTATCGCATTGTCGGTTCTACCGAGGCGGATCCGCTTGGCGGGCGCATTTCGGATGAGTCGCCCATTGGCAAGGCCTTGATCGGCCACCGCAAGGGTGAGGAGCTTGAGGTCGAGACTCCCGGCGGCACGCTGCGGTTGGTTATCGAAGAGATCTCCAAGTAAGAAAAACGATCTTCGGGTGAGGCGACTGCGCGTTGTCCACCCGATTTTTGTGAGAGTGAGGGACAAGCTATGAGTGAAAACCGTATCCCCGACGCTGCGGCGCCGGAAATGACCGAACAGCAGCTGTCAGAGCTGTTGCAGGTTCGCCGTGACAAGTTAGCGGCATTGTGCGAGGCGGGCCAGGACCCGTATCAGATCACCAAATACGATGTCACCGATTATACCCGTGATATTCGTGAGCAATATGAAAAAGCGGAGGCTGCCTACCTTGCCGAGCACGGCGCACCCGAAGAGGGCCAGGGTATCGAATTGCCGCAGCCGATCGAGGTGTCGATCGCTGGCCGTATGATGAGCCGCCGTATTATGGGCAAGGCGAGCTTTCTTGACCTGCACGACAGCACCGGTCATATTCAGGTGTATGTCAGCCGTGGCGACGTGGGCGAGGATGTCTACGCCGGTTTCAAGAAGTGGGACATCGGTGATATTATGGGTCTTAAGGGCTTCGTGTTCCGCACCCGCATGGGTGAGATCTCGGTTCACGCAACCTCGCTGACGCTGCTCAGCAAATCGCTGCGTCCGCTTCCCGAGAAGTATCACGGCCTTAAGGATACCGACACCCGTTTCCGTCAGCGTTATCTTGACCTGATCGTGAACCCGGAGGTCAAGCGGAATTTCGTGATCCGTTCGCAGTTCATCAAGTTTATGCGCAATTATCTGGACAGCAGACGGTACATCGAGGTGGAAACGCCGGTGCTGAACACCATTGCAGGCGGTGCTTCGGCCCGCCCGTTCATCACCCACCACAACACGCTGGATCTGGATATGTATATGCGTATCGCCACCGAACTGCCGTTGAAGCGACTGATCGTGGGCGGTATGGAGCGTGTGTACGAGATCGGCCGTATCTTCCGCAACGAGGGTATGGACACGAAGCACAATCCCGAGTTCACCACCGTGGAGCTGTACGAAGCGTATGCGGATTTCCACGATATGATGGATATTGCAGAGGGCATTTTGTCCGGTGCAGCCAAAGAGATCCTCGGCACGTACGAGGTGGAGTGGCAGGGTGAAAAGATCAATCTTGCCCCGGGTTGGCGCCGACTGACCATGGTGGATGCGGTCAAGGAATATGTGGGCATTGATTTCAATGCGATCACCGACGATGCGGAAGCGGTTGCGGCCGCCGAAGCCAAGGGTGTGGAGTTGGCTGACGCCGCCGAGCGCACGTGGGGCAATGCGCTGTACGCTTGCTTCGACCAGCGTGTGGAAGCAAAGCTGATCCAGCCTACCTTTATTACGATGTACCCTGTTGAGGTTTCGCCGCTGACGAAGAAATCGCCCGTCGATCCTCGCCTCACCGAGCGCTTCGAGTTGTTCGTGTGCCACAGCGAATTGGCAAACGCTTATTCGGAGCTTAACGACCCGATCGATCAGCGTGAGCGCTTCATCAAGCAGGTGGAACAGCGTGAGCGTGGTGACGAAGAGACCGAGATGCTGGACGAGGATTTCCTCACCGCACTGGAATACGGCATGCCGCCCACGGGTGGTATGGGTATGGGCATCGACCGCTGCGTCATGCTGCTCACCGGCCCCGACAGCATCCGCGAAGTCATCCTGTTCCCCACAATGAAACCTTTGGACTAAAGGGACAATATAAGAACTTATAAGAAGATATAAGAACTTATCTATTTCTTCTTACCACAGTTTTACCAAAAGATAACGGACTATGGAAATTCCATAGTCCGTTTATTTATCTGTTCTTTTGCCATATTTCGTGAACTGTCTCTGCAAAAATAGTTCGTGAATGTTTGTTAGGATTATCGTTTAGATTCTTCTTGTATAGGTAATAGTCACGAACTTGTTGCCACAAACCACGCTTTTTTATCCATTCTATTTTGGTAGGTAACTCCGTATATCCTTTCGGTTGATATTCCCACGAGTAACTGTTTTGCTTTTTATTATAACGAATATATTGCTGTCTTCCGTCACCGCATTCGTAGATGATGCAGAAGTCGCAACTATGCAAAATACGAGAATTCGCTCTGTCCTTTACTTTAATGGTGAGAACACGAGTTGAGTCCTCTGTGTAATCATATCCGAAAATAGAATATCCATAGGGATTAGTAACTCTGTCAAGACCTTTATGAAGAATGTTTCGTATTTCTTCGGCAGAATAATTTTCGTCAGGGTCATTAATTTCAATATTCACATCAAAATCAAAGCCAATATTAGAGTTTCGGTCACGGGTTATCATCTTTCGCTTGCTACTGCCCACAAAATGATATTGAAAGGTGAAGTTATCTCGAACTTCGTCTTGCAACCTATGAATAATTTCGAACAGTTCATCTCTCACTGGTTCCCATTCGTAGTTAGAAACATATTCAAAATCGTGCATAACTATAATGTCTCCTTTCTATTAAGATTAAATCATTACAGTATATCACTGATTTTTTGATTGTCAATATTTTTATAAAATCAATTTACCACAATTTTACCACAGATTTCAACCAAATTATAAGAAGTTATAAGAAGATATAAGGAAAAACGATTTTGGGCGATTGAAAAAGAGCAGTTATAAAAGGTTATAAGAACTTATAAAACAGAATGTATTTTAGCTTTTGCCATTCCCTACGATGAAACCCCTTGACTAATAACAAGTTATAAGAACTTGTAAGAAGATATAAGAACTTCCCAAAATCTTCTTACCACAGTTTACAACGAAACGTACTATGGAAAACCCATAGTACGTTTTATATTCAATTCTTATATTGACATTTAGCATAACTAATGATAATTTTAAAATAAGCAAATTTTAAAGAAAAGGAAGAAAAAGATGGCAGGAAAAGAAATTCGATTTGTTAATGGCTATGGGGGAATGATGGTAAAATTCTGTGAGGATTGCCTTGTGATTGCATTCAGAAGTTGGGAAAAAACAAAAGAGGCAACTCGAATTCCTTATGGCATTATATCAAATATAAAGTTTAGTTCTTGGAGTGGTTTGCAAATAACAACTAAGGATAATTGGAATATTGCCATATACATACAAGAAAAAAAGCAAATAAAATTTGTTGTGAATAGTGTTTTAAGTAAAATAAATAAGCCCACACAAAAGGTTAAAGAAAAAATTATGTTAACTGATGAAGATATAGAATTTATTAAAATTGCAACAAAAGTTAAACGTAATGAACAAGTAACCGAACAAGAAAAGCGAATCTTAGAAGCCAGTGTAGAAGAACAATATGATAATACTAAAAAAGGTAAGTTCCAAAATCGAGTTTTGTTTTTGTTATTTATTGTAGTTTGTTTGGCGGCACTACTGTTTTTGGGTAGTCTTGTATTTTCATTCTTTAGCTCTTCATCCGATTCAAAAGACGGCTTTATTGGTAGTGATGGAAAATATCATGAATATGTTCCTGAATTTGGCGATGATGTAAACAACTGGATGGAAGAAAATTGGTAATACAATTTACCACAATTTTACCACAGTTTCAAACCAAATTATGAAAAGTTATAAGAAGATATAAGAAAATCTTGGTTTTCACCATTTTGTGATGGCAAGTTATAAAAGGTTATAAGAACTTATAAAACAGAAAAACCATCTCATTTTACGTCTCCCCACAATGAAGCCCCTCGATTAAGAAAATGCCGTAAAATAGCGGTATTACAGGGTTTTCAAAGGCCCATAAAAACCGATTTACGACAAATGAAAAAACGAAAACACCCTATGACCGTAAAAAGTCATAGGGTGTTTTTGCATATCATATCAAAAAGATATTAAAAGGTAACGACAAATAGGGGTTTATCTTTTTCTGTTTTTGCTTATACGAAGAATCCCCGTTCCTATAAGAATTACACTCACAAACAAAAGCGATAGTAAAATGATAAAGAGAACATTTCCACCAACATACTGTTTCCAGTTATAAAAATCAATTTCATAATGATTTTCTGATAAGTTAAACAAGTAGTTCACGATATGTCCCGAAAAATAATATACCACGGTACTGAGCAATGTGCAGATGCCTGTCTTGATATATGAATCAAAACGAAACATGCATATAATACCGCAAAGGAAAACGGGGATAAATCCATAGCAGGTCATCTTTATTGCAGGGACGAGCATAAACGGCTGCCATACATAGATACTTTGTAGCAGTGAAATTGTAAGAAAGAATGTCAGCACGAATGAAATCATAAATCTGGGAGTTCTAATTTTTGTTTTAGACAACAGAATAGGAAGAAACAACAATGCATATCCCATTAAAATTCCTATGCATGTTGTTGGGAACCAAAACAAAGTACTGGTATATGCCGCACAGGTGTATAAAAGCAGACAAATCGAAACAAAGCTTGTTGATGTAAAAACAAGCAGTTTTTTTGACTTAAAAAAGAATGTAAATGTCGGGATAAACGAGTAGGCGCAAAGTAGTGCGGTTAATACAATGAAGAACCAAGACAATGTGTGGTCTACGGCAAGATTGCAAATAAAACAAGTTAAAAGTGCGACTGCATATGATATTGTCGGAACCCAAAACCACGTGCCGCGAATCACACGGAACTTCCGTGCTTCGTGCTTAATCTTTCTTGAATCTGTGTCAGTTGAGGCGGTAATCAATTCGTGTTCACTTATATCGAGGATACGGCAAATATCGGCAATTAAAGTGATGTCTGGATAGGACACACCTCGCTCCCATTTACTTACTGCACCTTCAGTAACAAACAGCATTTCCGCCAAGTCTTTTTGTGAATAGTTTTTCTCGGTTCGTTTGATTTTTATAAATGAACCGAATGTTTTTTTATCAGTCATATTTGACCACCTCCGTCCATCATTTTACGGCAGCAAAAGATGGCCGTCAATGGACTGTCAAGCCACCCCGTATTTTGATATGGTGGCGGCAATTTCAAGTTTATATATTGACAGTATTATACCATAAATTACTTAAAATTTCAATGTTTCCGCAATCTTCACGAGTTATAACGATTCTTGTAGAATCATTATGACTCTTTTTCTTTTATATAAGACTCTTTAGGAATCTTCACGATTATATAAGCTTGCAGATATCCTTGGTCACACCAATATTAACACCACCCGTATTTATACCATTTCCACTGGTGCAGAACATCGTAGGAAGATGGAAAATATGCGGTTGATAATATAAGAGTTTGTCTCGCGAAGCGATGTCGTGCGAGGATACGCCGTTTACCACGGATCGTTATCCTCTTGGATAAAATCATCACGGCAACAGATACGCCCCATCGTTATGATGTGGCGTATCTGTTTATCTTTTGGAATATCATCGATGAGTTGACAGATGATGAATGACCATAACCGCAGAATTCGTTTCGGCGCATTGAAAATCTTAGAAAACGGTGTATAATAAAACTGTTGTTGCTGCGCTGTTTGGGCTGATGACTTTGGCAAGACGGAACGGCTCGACTTTAAGGAATGTAGAATAAGTATGGACCGAAAAGAATGAGGGAAGTATGAAACACTGGAAGCGACATCGTTTAATCAGCATGATTTTTGTGGCGCTCGTCTACGGACTAGCCACCGTAGCGGGCGTTGCGGTTTACCGTACGCTCGAATTGGATTGGTGGCTGGCACTGCTGGTTGCCGACGTGGCCGCCACGGTCGTAACGTTTGGTTTCAGCGTGCTGTTTTCGAATGCTTCGGTCTACGATCCGTATTGGAGCGTGCAGCCGCCTGTGATTTTAGCAGCTTTCGCCTTGGGACGGGAGCTCACGGCGCTTGGCGCCTTGCTGATGTTTGTCATTTTCTTCTGGGCAGTTCGCTTGACAGCAAATTGGGTGTACACCTTCCGCAACCTGTATCATCAGGATTGGCGGTATACCATGCTGAAGGAGAAGACGGGAGCGTTTTATCCCGTCGTCAATTTTGTGGGTATCCATATGGTGCCGACGCTGGTGGTGTACGGCTGCATCGTACCTGCTGTGTATGCCGTGATACATACGGTTCCCGCTACTGCCGGCAGCATCCTATTTCTAGGGGTATCGTTTGGTGCGGCGATCCTGCAAGGTATCGCAGACGTCCAAATGCATCGTTTTCGCAAAAAACGAACCGGTAAGTTCATTCGTACGGGCCTTTGGAAATATTCCCGTCACCCCAATTATCTTGGCGAGATCCTGATGTGGTGGGGTGTGGCGTTGTCTGTTGTTTGTGCGGTGCCGAGTGCGTGGCAGCTCGTCAGCGGTGCTGTTGCCAATACGGTGTTGTTTTTTGCGGTCAGTATTCCCATGGCAGACAAACGGCAATCGCACAAAGAGGGGTTTGCCGCCTATAAGCGGCAAACGAGAATGCTGCTGCCACTTAAAAAAAGAGAGAGGCAATAAGGAAACGGGCAATCGGTGAGGTGGACCATATGAAAAAAGCAAGAGGAATGGTACTGAGCGTTATGATTTTGTTTTCGATTTTTGGTGTCGTTGGATGCGGCGACACGGCAGAGGGCGGCGAGACGCTCGGTTACGAGCAGATCACGGCCGAGGAAGCGAAGGAGATCATGGATTCCGAACGGGATTATGTGATTCTTGACGTGCGCACCGTGGAGGAATTTTCCGAGGGGCATATTGAGGGTGCGGTGCTTTTGGACTATGAAGATGTCGGCGCAAAAGCGCACGTCGTTCTCCCTGATAAAGATCGGCTGATTTTGGTATACTGCCGCAGCGGCAGACGGAGCAAGATTGCCGCCGAGGAGTTGGTCGGTCTCGGCTACACCAACATCAAGGAGTTCGGCGGCATCCTGGATTGGCCGTACGGCACAGTGAAATAAGGGAGGAGCGTTATTGTGCGTAAAGATTTTGGCGTAAAGACCTGGGCGTATCCAATGCCCGTTTTTATCGTTGCCGCCTATGACAAGGACGGTGTACCCTGCTGCATGAATGCGGCGTGGGGAGGAGTGTATGACACCAATCAGATCATGGTATGTCTTGCCGATGATCATAAAACGACGAAAAACATTCTGGAGAGCCGAGCGTTTACGGTGAGTATCGCCGATGCCAAGCACGTAACGGAGGCAGACTATGTCGGTATCGTTTCGGGCAATACGGTTTCCGACAAGATGACCAAAGCGGGTCTGTCGGCGGTGCGATCGGCGTTTGTCAACGCACCGGTGATACAGGAATTTCCGATGACGATCGAGTGTAAGCTTCTCAAGTTTAACGAGGACGGAATCTGTATCGGCGAGATTGTCAACGTCAGTGCCGACGAATCGGTGATCGGCGGGGATGGGCTGATCGATCCTGCAAGACTTGAGGCGATCACCTACGATCCCGTGCATCACACCTATATCAAGCTGGGAGAAACGGTGGGCAATGCCTTCTCCGACGGAAAGAGGCTGAAAGGATGAACAGACCGCACATCGTTTGCCATATGGTAACAAGCCTTGACGGGAAGGTCACGGGTGAGTTTCTGTTTCGACCGGAGTGCGCCGGAGCCACCGATATTTACTACCGTCTGAACAGAGAGTGGGACGCCGACGGCTTCATCTGCGGACGGTAAGCTCGTGGGGAATATCAGCGATATTCCCGCTTGGTCGACGGTGACGGTTGCGTTTAAGGTCACGGTGAACAAGGACATCGGCGCCGCCACGATCAAAAATCAGGCGACGGCGACCGACGGCGTGAACAGCTACGAGTCGGATTGGGTGACCAACTACACCGTCAAAGATGAGGTTGAAAAGAGCGTTTTCAATGAGAGTGCTCCTTCTGTCAGCATCAACGGTCACTCCGTAAAGTACGGCGACGTCCTGGTGTACACGATCGTTTACAAGAACACCTCTTCCGAAACGGTTGCGGTGACGATCACGGATATCGTGCCGAAATACACCACGTACGTTGACGGCTCTGCCGATAACGGCGGCGTGTATGCGGACGGTGAGATCGTTTGGAATCTGGATGTCGGTCCTCGTGAGACGGCGACGGTTTCCTTCAAGGTAGAAGTAAACTATGATGTTAGCGGCTCGATCACCAACACGGCGATCGTTCTGGCGGGCAAAAACGTCTACACGACCAACGAAGTGGCGACTCCGATCGATACTCCCGATGTGCCGTCCATTCCCGAGACGGGCGAGCGCACCGATCTGGGCTTGCTGTTTGCACTGCTGTTCGTCAGCGGCGGCGGATTGATCACGGTATCGATCTATAACAAAAAGAAAAAGCAGGCCGAGACCAAGTAACCTGTTGACCCACTGAATAGGAGCGGCGACCGAACAATCGGTCGCCGCTCTGGTTTTTTGTTGCGGTGCGGCGTAATTCGTTTGACTTTGCTGTTTCTATCCTGTATACTATTGCTGTATGTGACTGTATTGGAAAGGACGGTGTGAGGATTGAACCCAAAGCTTAGAGAAAAAACCATGGAGTCCTTGTCTGCGGTTCTCCCGATTACCGGCATTATGATGCTTATCACCGTCTTTTTGGTACCGATGGATCTGGGCATTGCTGTGATGTTCTTTGTTGGTGCCATTATGCTGATTCTTGGTATGGGCTTTTTTCAGTTGGGTGCTGAAATGGCGATGACACCGATCGGTGAAGGTATCGGCGTGCAGATGTCGAAAACCAAAAAATCAGCCTTGGTGCTGCTGATCGGGTTTATTATGGGCGCCATTATCACCATTTCCGAGCCCGATCTGCAAGTCTTGGCGGAGCAAGTTCCGTCAGTGCCGAATATGACATTGATTCTGACGGTTGCCGTCGGTGTTGGCGTATTTTTGGCGGTGGCGATCATTCGTATCAAATTCCAGATCGATCTGTCAAAATTGTTGATCGTTTTGTACGCCGTTCTCATTGTTGGTGCGTTTCTTGTTCCGCCGGAGTTTATTGCGGTGGCGTTCGACTCGGGTGGTGTGACGACCGGCCCGATGACCGTGCCGTTTATTATGGCGCTGGGTGTCGGTATTGCCTCACTCCGCAGCGATAAGAACTCGGCAAGCGACAGCTTCGGTTTGGTGGCCCTCTCCAGTGTTGGTCCGATTTTGGCGGTGATGCTGCTGGGGTGCTTCTTTAAACCGGACACGGCGGAGCCAGCGCCGATCGACGTAGCGTCGGTGTCGACGACCCGAGATGTAGTCAAAGTTTTTGCTGAAGGACTGCCGCACTACGCCGAAGAGGTGTTGGTTTCGCTCCTGCCGATTGCGGCGGTGTTCGTGCTTTTCCAGATTGTGACCCACCGTTTCCCGAAACGCCAGATCAAACGTATCGTCATCGGTATCGTGTATACCTATTTGGGTCTGGTGCTGTTTTTGTGCGGCGTGAATATCGGCTTTGCACCGGTTGGTGCGTTTCTCGGTAAGGAGCTGGGGTCACTGTCCTACAACTGGGTGCTTGTGCCGATCGGTATGCTGATCGGTTACTACATCGTGAAGGCGGAGCCGGCGATACAGGTGCTGAATCATCAGGTGGAAAACGTCACCGACGGTGCAATTTCCGTGAAGGGTATGAATCGGTGTATGTCCATCGGTGTGGCTATCAGTGTGGGCTTGGCACTGCTGCGTGTGATCACCCGTATTCCGATTTGGTATATTATCATTCCGGGATATATCGTTGCGTTGGTTATGTCTCGCTTCGTGCCGAAGATCTTCGTGGGTATTGCGTTCGACTCGGGCGGCGTTGCCAGCGGCCCGATGACGTCGACCTTCCTGCTGCCGCTGTGCATCGGTGCTTGCGATGCGGTGGGCGGCAATACGATGACGGATGCGTTCGGTGTAGTGGCGTTGGTGGCGTTGACACCGCTGATTGCGATCCAAATCATGGGCTTGGTGTACCGCATCAAGACCGGTAAGCTGCAGAAGATCGCACAGCCTCAGGTCGCATTTATGGGCGATGTCGACGATATTATAGATCTGGAGGAGGGAATGAGCGATGGCGAATAACGACAAACGGTCATTCCAGATGCTGGTGCTGATCACCACACCGAAGCTGGCTGACAAGGCGGCAACGCTGTTCCAAAAAGGAGCGCTGCCGATCCAGTACCGCTTAAATGCCGAGGGTACCGCCTCCAGTGATATTATGGATATGCTGGGACTTGGCAGCGTGGACAAATGTATTTTGTTAAGCACCATTCCGCAGCATTTTGGCGAGAAGATCCTGGATATGCTTCACGAGGAGCTGAAGCTAAATACGGTGAACAGCGGTATTGCGTTTACGATCCCGCTTACCGGCGCCAGCAACCTGGTATTGCGGCTGGCACAATCCATTGAAGGCACAGCCTTTGACAGTAATGGAAAGGACGAAAGCACGATGACAGAAGCAAAGCATACGGTGGTGGTAGCCGTAGTCAACCGTGGTTTTAGTGAAGACGTGATGAATGCGGCGCGCACGGCCGGTGCGCGCGGCGGTACGGTGCTGCATAGCCGCAGCATCGGCAGCGAAGAAGCCGGTGCGTGGGGCTTGAGCGTGCAGGAGGAAAAGGATATTGTCTTGATCCTTGCCAAAGCGGAAGCCAAGGTAGAGATCATGCGCAGCATCACCGAAACCTGCGGCGTCAACAGTAAGGCGCAGGGTGTGGTAGTGTCCCTGCCGGTGGATTCGGTAATGGGCATCTGATAGTGCACAAAAAAAGAACGGCAACCAAAACGGTTGTCGTTCTTTTTTTGCTTTTTTTGTAATTTTATAGGTAAAAAGTTTTATAATTTTTTATTTTTATCTTTGAAAATAAGAGAGAAGGGGCGTCTTCGGCACACGGCCGCCGTGTGCCGAAGAACGAGTGAAAATACTCAGTCTTGGGATTCCCGCAGCTTGCGCAGCGTGAAGAATACGGGAATGCCGCATACGGCGATCAGGCCCAGCATCGCACCGCCTGTGAAGCCGAAGATGGCAGCGCACAGATCGGCGACGCCGTAGACGGGGATGAGCGAGCGACAGATTTTGAAGCCGGAGGCGGCGCAAAACAGAGGCACCTGGAACAATTTGAGAGGGCAGACGGTCAGCATCGCCACGATGCCGATAGCGCACAGGACCAGACCAAGCGTCTCGAAGAACGGGATGTGACCGAGCGTGAACCCGATGATCCAGCCGAGAGTCGCCACAGCGGGGAGCAAGTGGCGGATCAGCGTAACTACGCTGTACTTTTTAGCCACCGGCGTCGGGTTGATAGTAGGTGCGTGGAGTGTTGCGGTGTTGGTTGACATAATGAGTTCCTCTTTTCGTTTTTTTGCCGTATTGTTCGGCGTCTGTTATAAAGGGGGACGTGGCGACGCAAACGGTTTTACCGGTTTTGCGTTTTTTTTAAAAAATTTTCAAAATTCTTCCGAAATGGCAAAGAAAATCGAAAATGTGATTGACACTCACGAACACTTTTGATATAGTATAGGAAACGGAGTGGGGAGTATGGTTGGAGTAGAGGGGTGCCGCAGTTTTGAAAACAGTGGAGCGAGGGGAATACTATCCACACGGTGCGGTGGGAAAGCCGTTTGGGATATGCGTATATTTTTTGGATGGCACGGTACTGCGTGTGGAGGATGCGACGGATACGGCAGAGGCTGCGGAACGGTTTCTTGCCAGGCTGTGCGGTGAGCAGGTGGACGCCACGCAACTCTCGTATTTGCTGGAGGATTTTTTGGCGGAAGAATATACGGTATAATAAAACGAGGGAGAAAGCCGTGGCTTTCTCCCTCGTTTGCCGTTTTGACTTACGCTTTTCCGACGGAACCGAACAATTGCATTTTGTTCATGACCGCCTGTTTGATGTATTCCACCTTCAGGTTACGGGCCGACAAATAGTCCAGGCCTTGATCCAGGCCGTCCTTCATCGCACGGTTGCCGGCGAGACACAGGTCAGTGAAGATGTTGACCTTGGCGATGCCTTCACGAATGGTGTTGCGGAAATCGTCATCCGACAAGCCGCTGCCGCCGTGCAGAACGAGCGGCGTGTCGATCGTGCGGCGGATCTCCGCCAAGCGATCCAAGTTCAGCGACGGCTTGGTCTTATAGACACCGTGGGCGGTACCGATCGCTACAGCCAGCGCATCAACGCCGGTTGCTTCGACATACGCCTTGGCTTCTTCAGGGGTGGTGTACAGATCGGTGGAAAGATCGTCCGGCGTGTCGGCGTTGCCGACGTGGCCGATCTCGCCCTCCACGCTCAGGCCGAAGCTGTGAGCGATCTTTACGATCTCCCGTGTGTCAGCGATGTTTTTCGTGGGATCGCCGGCAGAACCGTCGAACATCACCGAAGAAAAGCCGAGCTTGATCGCTTCGATGCAACGATCGAAGGTCAGGCCGTGGTCATAGTGCACCACGACCGGTACACTGGCACGCTTCGCCGCAGCGATCATCGAGGGGCCGATGAGCGATAGCTCGCCAAACGGCAGCAGAATCTCGGCAGTACCGATGACTACAGGCGAGCGGAGCTCTTCTGCGGCACCGATGACCGCCTCCAGCATATCACTGTCGGTCGTGTTGAACAGACCGACGCCGTAATGTCCTTTTTGTGCATCCTTCAGCACGTCGTTTAATGTTACAAGCATACAGACACCCGCTTCCATTCTCTAGAGATTTTGAGGATTTCTTCTTCGCTTTTCAGACCGCTGGTTGCGTCGGCACTGCTAAGCGATACCGCTGCCGCCGCCGAAGCGAACTCCAGGATCTTCTCGTCCGGCCAATCGCTGTGCAGACCGATCAGTGCCGCAGCACAGAACGCATCGCCCGCACCGGTCGTGCCCTTGATGTAGCCTTCCGGCACGATGCAGGAGCCAACCACCGATAGTCCGGCTTCGGACAGACAGATCGCACGGTCGGACTTGTGAATAATCACCTTATCCTGAACACCGAGCTTGCGCAGTCGTTCGGCGATCTTGGGTAGATTATCGTCGGTGGGGGTCATATCCGCCAAATGGCCCGCTTCGATCTCATTGACGATGAGGTAGTTCGTAAAACGCAGGCAGGGCAACACCAGTGAATACCGTGTGGAGTTTTCGCTGACCAGATCGATCGCCGTTTTCATACCACGCTGCTGCGCTTCACGGAGAATCTGTACGCCGTCGCCGTTGTCCACCTTTTGCAAAAGCAGAAAATAGCCGAGCAAAAGGATCTTGGAGTTGATGTCGTCAAACGGTATGTTTTCGTGACCAAACGAGGCACAGGCACCGGCATAGGTGAAGAAGGTGCGCTGACCGCCGACAACACTCATTACGTCGGTGAAGCTGGTACGCTCCTCCGGCGCTTTGGCGATGCCGGAGCAGTTGATGCCCGCTTGCTTCAGAGTTTTGATGAGAAAATCACCGTTGCTGTCGCATCCCACCTTGCTGATTGCACGGACGGGAAGCTCGGGACGAATGGTTTTGAGATCCATCGTGACATTCGGAACGCAACCGCCGACAGCCCGCTCGATACCACGGATTTGTGTCAATTCGCCGCAATTCGGGTAAGAGGCGATGTCGCAAATGGTATCGACCAATGCTGTACCGGCTACGGAAATGCCGTTACGTCTTACCCAACTCATTAGTTACACTCAGCCTCCAGCGGACCAGCTAGTTCTTTCAGGAAGAACAGCTTGCCGGCCAATGTGGGGATGTACGTCGAAGTGATCCACGGGGTCTTTTCGTGACGCAGCGTCATCCACAGCGACAAGCCCTGCCACTGCATACCTCTGCCCAGCGTGCCGTCTGCACCGCCGATGGCGTAGTCCGCTTTCAGGAACACGCCGGGGCCGATGGTGTTGGCACGGCAGGGGACGAGAGGCGTACGGGATTTGAAGCTGGTCAGTGCATTCTGCTCGACCGTCAGAGGGTGGATCTTAGCCGCAATGCGATACGGCTGCTGTTCCCACTCCTCCGCCGTGAACTCAGCGGCAAAGGTGGGCTCCCAGAAAGCAATATGGCACATTCTGCCGATGCCGTATACCAGCACCAACTTAGCGCCCTCCGCCTTCAGGGCGTCGATCTTAGCAGGGTAGGTGGGCAGGTTGTCCTTGGTGGCAAAGTTGCGCTGTGCCGCAGGAACGGTGAGCTCGCCCAACGGGTTGAACAGCGCCTGCTCCATAGCATACTGGAAAGCGCCCGGGTTATCGGATGCCAGGGTGTTACCCTCACTGTCTGCCCACTCATCCATATTGAAGGTGTACACATGCTCGCAGGAAACGCCCCACGCACGGATGAAGTACACGACCCATTTGTACATACCCATCGGGCCGACGGGCAGGATGAAGGCAATCTTTTCGCCACGGTCCTTTGCCTGCTTGATCTGCAGAGCGATCTCGTGACCCATAAAGGTTTCAAAATCGGACAGGCTGTCACACTGAATGGGGGTGAAGTCCTTGTTCCAATGTGCCTGATGCTCGGTGATGCTTTCGGGAGTGCCGATGCAGGCGTCGATCTTTTCAAAATCCCAGCCGGCGGGGTAGAAGCCCTCCAGGGCAGAGCCTTTAACGGTTGAATTGAAATCCATAGTGTACCTCTCCTTTATGTTGTTTGTATTTTACGGCAGCAGCCGCTTGGTTGTACCCTTTAGATAGACCTGGCACTGACGGAAGCCCTCGGCATAGTCGGCGCCGCACTGGAAGCCTCGGTAACGGCAGCAGGTGCGCACCATGTCGGGGAAATCAATATTGTCGTGATCACGCATCCAAACGATCTGCGATTCGTGGCAGTTGAGCATTTCCAGCTTCTTATCGATGTGATCCGATACGTCCACAAACTCGGTGGGGTTGAAGTTCACGCCGGCAAGGGTGTCCATGTAGTACACCGGAACCAGACGAGCGTGACCGGTAACGGAGGTGGTGTAATGGGGGCAGGTAGCGGTAAAGCACGCATCAAACACCAGACGGGATACAGCCGTGTGATCCGGCATATAGTCGTTGGGGTCGTGGGTGATGATAAAGTCGGGATCGACCGTGCGGATGATGTCTACCACTCTGTCACGAGCCTCTTTGTTGTTATCATAGATCGCCAGATCGCCGAAATTGCCGCACATCCACTCGAAGCCGGCAAGATCGCAGCTTCTTTTCGCCTCGGCGGCACGCATGGCAGCGAGCTCGTCAGGCATGATGATCTCATGGCCCATATTGCCGTTGCACAGGTGGCAAACGACCACACGGTCACCACGCTCCTTGCACTTTAACAGGGTGCCGGCGCAGGCAATTTCCATATCGTCCGGATGGCAGGAAATAACTAATACTGTATACATAGTTTTGATACCTCCTATAAATTTCCACTTCCATTATAACAGATTTTTCTTGCAATGGAGTACAAAATCGGATATGATATTGATAAAATAAGACAAGGAGGAGCAAATATGCAAGATAATTATGTCAAGTTGAGCTTTGATACCTTGTTTCACATTGAAAACATCATTACCATTTTCTATATGGAGTTCTCAAAAAACTTTCACTACGACGGTGAAAAGCACGATTTTTGGGAAATGGTATACATCGACAAGGGCGAGATGATCTGCACTGCCGATACCAAGCGGTTTATTCTCAAAAGCGGTGAGATGACCTTCCACAAGCCGAACGAGTTCCACAATTTGTCCGGCAACAACAACGTGTCTCCCAATGTCAGTATTATGACCTTTGAATGCAACAGCCCGGCGATGTCGCATTTTGAGGGGAAGATCTTCCGACTCAATGCTGAGGAGAAAAACCTGCTGTCGATGCTGTTTGAGGAGGGACTTTCTTGCTTCCAGCTGGCGGATGAAACGAATCCGTTGTTGCAGCAGTTGAACAAACGGGAGGGCGCCCCCTTTGGGAGCAGCCAGATGACCAAAAACCTGTTGGAAGTATTCCTGATAAAACTGCAGCGCAGCACCAACACGCTCACCAAGACGATGCGTCAGGTGGACGTAATCGACGGTGTGGATACGCCCCACACCGTCAAGGAGATCTTGGATTATCTCAAAGCACATATTTACGGACGTGTGACGGTGCGTGACGTTGCGGATGCGCTGGGTAAGAGTGAAAGCTCGATCAAGCAGCAGTTCGCCCGTTACCGTGACAGCGGTATTATCCACTATTACAATTCGTTGAAGGTGAAGGAAGCCCGCCGCCTGATCCGTGAGGGACGGTATAATATGACCCAGATCGCCGAGCTGCTGCAGTTTGACAGCCCGCAGTATTTCTCCAAGTGCTTCAAATCCTTCACCAATATGACGCCCACCGAGTTCAAACAATCGATCCTGACGTAAAGAAGGCGCCCGAAGCCTTGCTTCGGGCGCTAATCGTTTATTTACGATTAAACAAGTAAAACGGATGTTCACGCTTGTCGATAGATTCTTTCAGGAGCGTGTCGAGCGGGCAATAGATAAAGTGACCGTTGACACGGACCTTACCGGCACGGCCCTCCATGTCGAACTTGCTTTCGTCTCCGCCGGGATCCATGAGGCAGAACTCGCCGTCGGCATAGGATACCGCCACAATATAGTGACCGCTGCGTGTGAACAGACCGATCTCGCCGTTCGTATCACCGCCGACGTTGACGACGGCCTCGCCGCCACGCTGCAAGCAGGCGATCAGCTTTTCGGGATCACGGGTCTTTTCAAACGTCAGCCCAAACCGTTCGGCCACGGCCGGACCGAGGATGTGGATGTCGGTGCCGACGTTTTGGTTGGCGCCGCTGTCGTACGACATCTGAATACACTCTTCCAGCGAGAACGTTTCCGTGGTGATGTGTTCCACTACCATACACGTGCTGCAAATGCCGCAGCCGGACGAAGCGATGCTTGCCCGTTCCAGCGGGCGGGGCCCGTTTTTCGTGTCGTGATCATACCGCAGCTGCGGATACAAGCGTTGGTTGATGTACAGCATAAAAATCATCCTTTTGCGCAAGTTGTCTTTACTATATCGCAAAAATATTGATAAGTCAACAAAAAGCAGGGCAGCTGCCCTGCTTTTTGTTTTCATTGTTTATTTTTTGTAGTAGTTGTTTTGCCAATCATGAAAACTATCAAAATGATCTTTTTCTTCGTCGGACCAGCTGTCGGGATTTTTGTTGAGGAGATCGTGAATGCCGACACCGGATTCTTTTTTCGGGTTCCAAAAGGTTGAGTCGCTGTTACTACACCCTCTAAAAAAGAAAAATAGTGTGATCACAAGAATAATAACCGACAACACATTGAAGAACTTTGCTCGAGATACCTGCTTCTCATTTTTGCCGCGGTAAAAGGCTCCAATAATACACAAGATAGCACTAACAACAAGCAAACAGATACACAACCACATTGGGAAAAAAGATTCGGTTACGGTATTTTCAAGAATACAGGTAGTAGCGCATAGGTGCAGTACTATAGCGGATACGAAGCAGGGGATATTTCGCCCGCCGCAAGTACACGCAATTATCAAATAAACCAGAATCATCATAACAAGTATTACAATTCCCATACAATACAACACCCCATATTCTTGAAAACATAAAAGAGGAACTAAAGCGCCTATAATTATAAAAGTAGAAGTTCCTATTTGTCAAGAGAAACAGGAAGTATAATTCCCATATAAGAGCGATTGGAGGAAGAAAAATGCTTATTTCAGATTTGCGGACAATTGGGAATAATCTTTATAGAATGAGAAAGGACAAAGGGTTGACGCAGGCTGATGTTGCGGAAAAAGCGGAACTATCCGATCGGACGTATGCGGATATTGAGCGTGGTAGCGTTACGATGCGCATTGACTCCTTATTAAAAATTTGCGCGGCGTTGCGTATTACGCCTAATGACATCCTACTAACCGGTGATGTGCCGCCGACGGAGCGGGATATCGTGGAAGCTGTTAAGGGTTGTTCCAGTAGCGAAAAAGAAACGGCATTAAAACTTTTAAGCGTGTATCTTGAATCGCTGCGATAATAATAAAACCGACTTGAAGCGATCGCTTCAAGGCGGGTTTTTGGGGTGTTCT